>JAFVRG010000008.1 GCA_017504405.1 Clostridia bacterium
ACTGAGCTACAGAGGCAAGTAATGGCGACCGAGATGGGGCTCGAACCCACGACCTCCAGCGTGACAGGCTGGCGCTCTAACCAACTGAGCTACTCGGCCATTACTTATCTGAATAGCATCTGCTACTCTGTGAGGTGAAAGTCACCTTTGGTGGGAACAACAGGGCTCGAACCTATGACCCTCTGCTTGTAAGGCAGATGCTCTCCCAACTGAGCTATGCTCCCATAGTGTGCTTTTTAGCGACGCTACTTATTATAGCATAGCGATTTTTGTTTGTCAACACTTTTTTTAATTTTTTTGAAAAATTTTTTTCATAGCCTTTTTCGGCTCTGCTGAGCGGATATATTGCATTACAGTATATGCGAAAAACAAAAGATTGACAAAACGGATATTTAAGTATATAATTATTATAATTGTGATTAATTTATACCCGCATATAATATTTGCTCGGAGGATTTTATGATAAAGATAGAGAAGGTTTCGGTTATGAACTTTGAAAACGCTGTAAGAGGTGCGAGAAATCCCCTCAACAGCTGGAGCCGTATGGATAGCTATTATGACGAAAACGGTAATTTTGTGTTTGGTGAAAACGACCTTGCGCTCGCAACCAAGCTCGCAAGGGCAGGCAGTGACCACAGAAAGTTCTTGCGCCAGATTTTCGTCACGATGGATATAACTGCGCCCCTCTATTGGTGGAAGGAATTTGACACGTATAAGGTAGGAACGGTTGCCAACTCTACCTCAACAATGCACAAGGTGCATTCCGCACCCTTCTCCCGTGCGGATTTCAGCTGTGACCGCCTGACCGACGACGCTCTTGCCGTTCTTGATTCTCTCATCGCTTATCTCGAGGGCGAGCGTCAGAAATTCGTGGAAACCAAGGACAAGGCGAGCTGGCACAACATAATTCAGCTTCTCCCCTCCTCCTACAACCAGTTAAGAACCGTTACACTCAATTACGAGGTTCTTATAAACATTTACTATGCACGCAGAAGCCACAAGCTTGCTGAATGGCACACGCTGTGTGACGCT
The DNA here is from genome assembly GCA_017504405.1 of Clostridia bacterium. Taxonomy (GTDB): domain Bacteria; phylum Bacillota; class Clostridia; order Oscillospirales; family CAG-272; genus UBA1740. Next base: position 1,033 of record JAFVRG010000008.1, read on the forward strand.
ATACTTGCCCTGCCGTATGCTGATAAGCTCATTGCGGTAAAGGGAGATACAGAGGAATAAAAGTGGCAGGAATTTTTGATTTATTCGACCGTATTTCGTCAAAAAAAGCACCCGTCGGTAATGTAGAATATATCGTAGCGGGGCTTGGCAATCCGGGCGATAAGTACGATAAAACACGTCATAACGCAGGCTTTATGGCTATCGACCGCCTTGCGGAAAAGTGCGGTGTAGAGATTAAAACGGCGAAATTTGATGCGCTGATAGCCGATACGGAAATATCCTCGCACCGTGCTTTGCTGATGAAGCCGCAAACCTTTATGAATCTGTCGGGAACGGCTATCGCCGCCGCCGCAAAATTCTATAAAATACCGCCCGAGAATATAATAATCATTGCAGACGACGTCAATTTTGAGCCGTCATTTATGCGTATAAGGCGCAAGGGCTCTGCGGGCGGACACAACGGACTTAAAGATATCATAGCCAAGCTCGGTTCTGAGAACTTCATCCGCATAAAGCTCGGCGTGGGAAAAAAGCCGACACCCGAATACGATATGGTAGATTGGGTGCTGGGCAGATTTTCCGAGAGCGATATGAAGGCGCTGACAAGTGTGCTTGACAGTGTTGCCTACGCAGTTGAGGAAATAATAGGCAAGGGCGTGGACCTTGCTATGAATAAATTTTCCAAGTAAGGTTATATGAACAACATTTTCCCCCTTATCCGCTACGACCGTGAGTTTGGCGAGGCACTTCGGTGCATCGGCGAGGAGCTCCTCGCCGAAAAGCCGTTGCCGATTATAGCGAACGGTCTGTTTGGCGGAATGCTCGATGCCTTTCTTCACGAAACTATTGATACCGTGAAGAATAGGGCGGGGCGCATATCCCTGATAATAACCTCCGAGGAGCATACTGCACGCAGGCTGTCCTCGGTTTTGTCCTCGGTAGGAAAACGGGTTATGTGCTATCCTGAGCGAGAGCTCGTATTTCATAATATTTCTGCTTCGCACGATACAGAGCGTGAGAGGCTTTTTGTCTTGCATTCTATAATCTCGGGTGAGTGCGATGCCGTTGTTACTACTCCCTCGGCGCTTATGTCCTTTACTATGCCAAGAGAAGTCTTATCATCTCTCTCCGCTCATATAAGCGTTGGAGACGAATGTGATTTGAAGGAGCTTTCTCTCCGCCTTACCCGTATGGGATATAAAAACGTAGAGGGTGTCGAGGGACAGGGACAGTACTCTATCCGAGGCGGAATTGTCGACGTGTTCCCTAAAAACACCCAAAACCCCGTGAGAATGGAGCTGTTTGGCGACGAAATAGACCGTATGGGATATTTTGACGTTATGGACCAGCGCTTCATCGAAACGTGCGATGAGCTTCTTTTACTCCCCGCAAAGGAAATGATTGCTGACGAAAATGCACGGAAGCGCATAGCCATTGCGATAAAGGAAACGCTTGCAAAATGCAAAAACGATGAGGCGGCACGTGAGCTGCGCGACGAGCTTTCTGCCTGTGAGAACGGGTTGGATTTGAATTTTATTGATAAGTATCTCTCCTGCGTTTATCCTGCGGGCGAGTGCCTTCTCGATTATTTTGACAAAAGAATCCCCGTGTTTGTTCACGAAACGAACAACGTAAAGGAAAAAATCAAGACCTATATTCAAATGACCGCCGATTCGGTATCAACAATGCTTGAAAGAGGCTCGGTTATCGGCAAATATGCCGAGTACGGAATTGACGACTCTGACCTCTCCGTGTTTTTATCGAGAAACGTGCCCGTGCACGTAAATTCGCTGTCCACAGGACTCGGCTCTATGAAATGCTCGGGCGTTTTCGGCTTCCGAGGCAGGAAGAGCGTGTCGTATGACGGAAAATATAAGCTGCTCGTTGACGACCTTTCAAATTTCATAAGGGGAAAATATAAAACCGTTATTTTATGCTCAAGCGACAGCGAGGCGAAGAGCGTTACCGCCGCTCTCGCTGACGACGATATAGGGACATACCCTGCGTATCTTGACAAAAATTTTGATTTCACCTCGCTCATTGACGGCGGTATATACGTAGCGGTTGCGCGCATTTCCTCGGGCTTTGAGCTTATAGCCCCGAGAATAGCGGCAATATCGGTGTCAAAGGACCCCGAGGCGGCAATGCGCCGTGAGATAAAGCAGAAAAGGCATAAAAACAAAAACGCAGGCGAGCGGATAATGTCCTTTGCAGATTTGCACGAGGGCGATTTCGTCGTACACGCAAATCACGGTATAGGTCAGTACGTAGGAATGACGTCCTTGCGTACGGACGGAGTTATGCGTGACTATGTCACGATACGGTACGCAGGCACGGATAAGCTGTTTTTACCTGCAGACCGCCTCGAAATGATATCCAAATATATCGGCACACGCTCGGAGGACGGTAGCGTCAAGCTGTCACGCCTTGGCGGAGCGGAGTGGCATAAATCAACCGCAAGGGCAAAGGCAGCGGCTAAGGATATGGCAAAGGACCTTATCGCCCTTTACGCCGAAAGGCAGCGAAAGCCCGGCTACAAATTCCCCGCAGAATGCGAAATGGAGCGTGAGTTTGCAGAGGGGTTTGAGTATGAGGAAACAGAGCCGCAGCTCACCGCTATATCCGAAATAACCTCGGATATGGAAAAGAGCGTTCCTATGGAGAGACTTTTGTGCGGTGACGTGGGCTTCGGCAAAACCGAGGTTGCTCTCCGTGCCGCATTCAAGGCTATATGCGCAGGCAAGCAGGTGGCTATGCTCGTGCCTACCACTATCCTCGCTCTTCAACATTACCAGACCGCAATGTCGAGAATGAGGGGATACCCTATAAATATAGAAATGCTCTCCCGTTTCAGGACGGCAAAGGAGAGTGCGGCTATAATACGCCGCTTGAAGCGAGGAGAGATAGACCTCGTTGTCGGCACGCACAAGCTGCTGGGCAAGGACGTGGAGTTTAAAAACCTCGGCCTTTTGATAGTTGACGAGGAGCAGCGCTTCGGCGTGGCGCAAAAGGAAAAAATCAAGATGCGCTCAGCCGATATTGATGTGCTGACACTGACGGCAACACCGATACCGAGAACACTCAATATGGCGATGAGCGGTATTCGTGATATGTCTATTCTCGATGAGGCACCGGGGGACAGACTACCCGTGCAGACCTACGTCCTCGAATACGACGACCTCATAATCGAGGATGCGATAGCCCGTGAGCTTGGCCGTAAGGGACAGGTTTTGTATTTATATAATAAGGTAGAGGACATTGACATAGTCGCAGGCTCGGTGATGAAAAAATTCCCCGAGGCGAGGGTTGCGTATGCTCACGGAAAGATGGAGCACGACGAGCTTGAGGATATATGGCAGGCGCTCGTTGCCCGTGAGATTGATATTCTCGTTTGCACAACTATTATAGAAACGGGAGTGGACCTTCCCAATGCAAACACCCTCATAATAGAGCGTGCCGACAGAATGGGACTTTCACAGCTTCATCAGATAAGGGGAAGAATAGGGCGTGCAGGCAGACAGGCGTACGCTTATTTCACATACAAGAAGGAGAGCGCTCTCTCGGAAATAGCGCAGAAGCGCCTTATGGCTATACGTGAATATGCCGAGTTCGGCGCAGGCTTTAAAATAGCTTTGCGTGACCTTGAAATACGCGGAGCAGGAAATCTGCTCGGCACAGAACAGCACGGCAATATCGACGCTGTCGGATACGATATGTATATACGCCTGCTCAACGAGGCAATTCTGGAGGAAAAGGGCGAGAAACGTGAGCCCCCCTTCGAGAGCACGGTGGACTTCCGTACCGATTGCTATATTCCCGACTACTATATACGCTCCTCTGCACAGCGTATGGAGATGTATAAAAAAATATCGCTCATTCAGAACGAGGAGGACCGCCGTGACGTGTTCGACGAGATATGCGACCGTTTCAGCGACCCGCCTGAGGCAACGGTCAGGCTTTTCCACGCATCAATGGTCAGAGCGTTGTCGTCAAAGCACAAAATTGCTAAGGTGAGCGAGGTTGGAGCAGAGCTGAGATTCAATGCTCCGAAATTCGACCTTTCCGTATGGTCGGAGCTGTTTATGGATTACACGGGTATGCGCCTCGTAGCTGCAGGGGGTGCACCGTTTATATCGTATAGACTCAAAAGGGGCGAGGACCCTGTGATTATGGCAGGAAAAATACTCGTTATGTATGATAAGGCGAGTGAGGAGGACAAAAAGGATGGGGCTGAGTAAAAAAGCAAAAATAATAATAACCTCGGCAGTATGCGTAACCGTCGTGGTTGCGGTGATTTTGTGCGCTGTCATTTTGTCAAGCAATAAAAGGACCGTTATGAAATACGGCTCCTACCGAGTAACGGAGGATATGTACGAATTTTGGATGAGTGAGTACAAGCGTGATATTCTCAAAAGCTTCAAGGGGGCTAAGGACACCGATGAGTTTTGGGATTCGATAAGCGCATCGGGCAAAACCCACGAGCAGTATTTTACCGATATGATAGATTACTATATTATGCAAAAGCTCGTGGCGTCTGCTGTTTTCGACAGTCAGGGTTACACCCTTTCAAATGAGGCGAGGCAGGAAATCGCCAACACCCTGTCGGATATCTGCGAGTACGTTGCAGACGGTGACGAGGATAAATTCAACGAGATAGCGGGGCAGTACGGAATAGATTATGACGGATATAAAAATCTATTGATATACGACTACCGCCTGACATACCTTTGGAGCATTATGTACGGCTCGGGAACAACGGGCCTTTCCACAACCGAGCTTGACGAATTTTATAATGAAACCTACGACCGTGTGAAAATAGTGGTTATTTATACCGAGAGGGATTTTAAAAGAGATACCGACGCCTCTCCTCTGCTTGACAAAAACGGACAGTACCAATGGGAAAAATACACCCCTGATGAAAAGGCTGAAAAGCTTGCGCTGGTTGAAACTATGAAGGGCGAGATTGCAAGCGGCAGCATGAGTGAGGAGAAATTTACGTCCTATTGGGAAAACGAGAATAGGGATGTTACGTCGGGCAAATATCAGGACGGCTACTATATGTCAAAATACTCGGTTTACGACAGCCAGGTTATAAAAAAATCCGCAGAGCTGTCGGTGGGAGAGATAGGCGTCGTTGAGCTTGACGATGAGAACGGCTCGGTTATGTTCATAAAAAGGTATGAAAATAAGCCACACGCCTATGCGGATGCTCTGTATTCCGAGAGCGAGTGGTTTGAAAGCTTCTATTACCGTGCGACAGAGCACTTTTTTGCAAAAATGCTTGATTCATACACCTCGGGCATAGAGATAGATTATGAGGTAAAGAGTCAGATAAAGCTCCGTGATGTAAAGACAAATAAGGATTTTTGAGGTAAGCTATGGCAAGACAGAATTGGCGTGGAGGGGCGATGCTATCACCGCTTCCGCCTGCAATTGTAACCTGTAAAAGCGGGGATAAAATCAACGCTTTCACGGTGGCGTGGTGCGGAATTTTGTCAACGGTTCCGCCCAAAACCTATATATCCGTGCGTCCTGAACGCTTTTCCTATCAAATGATTAAGGAGAGCGGCGAGTTCGTTATAAATCTCCCGAGCGCAGATTTAGTGCGTGCAGTTGATTTTTGCGGTATGTATACGGGTGCAAAGGTAAATAAAATTGAGAAATGCAAATTCACGCTTGAGGAGCCTTCAAAGGTTTCTGTACCGATAATAGGAGAGTGCCCAATTGCGCTCGAATGTCGGGTAGAGAAGATAGTACCCCTCGGCTCGCACGATATGTTCGTTGCGGATATAGTGTCTGTTTCTGTGGACGAGCGTTTGCTTAACCGTGACGGCAAAATGGAAATCGAGAGGGCAAATCTGTTGGCGTATGCACACGGTGACTACTTTGCTCTTGGAAAACGTCTTGGGTGCTTTGGCTTTTCAAGCATGAAGAAAAACTCTCAGAAAAAGAAAAATGCGGCAGTACAGCGCAACCGCAAACGCAGAGGGGGTTAATTATGCAGTCATCAGAAACAGTACAAACTATAGTTTCGCTAATCGACGAGCGCTATCCCACTCATGCGGATTTTGAGAGGGAAATGGGACTTAAACCCAAAACGGTAAATAACTGGATTAGGGGCACGTCCTCATCCTTTTACCGTATGCTTCCCGAGTTGTCCGCGGCTTTGGACGTGACACCCAATTACCTTCTCGGCTTCTCTGCGAGGGAGCTTGAGGCAGATGAAACCGAAATTCTTTCTGCTTATCGCAGAGCAGGGCATCTTGGTGAAAGGGAGCGCAAAAAGCTTATATCTACCATAAAAAACATAATTGACTTAAAAATAAAATAAAAATATGCGGATTGGTCTTGTCGATAAGAAGCCAATCCGCACTTTTTCTTTTTATAAAATTGGGTTTGCGTAATTTCAAGAGCTCAGAACGACACAGCTTAAGGTGTACTTGCGTTCAGCCCTGTGTTCTGCAATTAAAGAACGTAGAAAAGAATACAAATCGCCTGCAAAACAGAGCCTGCAAGAACGAAGAAATGGAACACCGAGTGAACGTACTTTAATTTTTTATGCTTGCCAATGGCGTAGAGCACAGCTCCTATTGTGTAAACCACACCGCCCGATAAAAGGAATGCAAAGCCTGCGCCGCCCAAAACATCATACGCCTTGTCTATCGAGAAAATTATTGCCCAGCCTATCGCAACGTAGGCAATGAGCGACAGCTTCTCAAACTTTTTGAGGTCTATTGCGTTCATAATTATTTCAAGAACGGCGAGCCCCCATACGGCGGCAAAGGTAAGCCACGCCGCTACGGGATATTTAGGTTCGAGTGCGATTGTAAGTATTGGTGTATATGTGCCCGCTATCAGAAAGTATATCGTGCAGTGGTCGATTACCTGAAATACCTTTTTGCCCATAGACGAGGGCAGCAGGTGATATACGCTCGACATAGCGTAGAGCAGTATCATGGAAACTCCGTACACAGCAACGGAAATTACCGCTCCTGCGCCAAGAGCTGTTGCACTAAGCACCCCATAGGTTAAAACAAATATTCCAAACAAAATTCCGAGCGTGTGCGATGAGGTATTTATAACCTCCTCGGACAGCGAGTACTTTGGCAGTATTCTGTCACAGAGTCTTGTTCTCTTTACACTTGAATCATAGAGCCACATGGCTATATCCTCCTTTTTGCCTTTGAATAGATTATAGCCACAAAAAAGTCGGGTATCAACCTACTGATTGTTTTTTCGTTTCTACGTTTGATTTTTTCAACTCTACTGACGAAAATCAGAGGTAAACTGTCAGTAGAGTTAACAAAATATCCATTGATTTTATTGGAAAAATCTGATATACTGTAAAAAACAACCTAATCAGCAGTTAGGAGGAGAAAATGGAATTAAAGCAGATAATTGCGAAAAATATATCCAATCTGCGTCGCTTGCACGGCATAACGCAGGCGGGACTGGCAGAGAGACTTAACTATACCGATAAGGCGGTGTCTAAGTGGGAAAGAGGAGAATCTATCCCCGACGTCGTGATTCTCAAGCAGATTGCAGATATGTTCGGCGTGACGGTGGATTATCTGTTGTCGGAAACGCACAGCTCCCGTGAGGACCGCTCGCGGGTGGCAAATCATCTCACAATAGCGCTCATATCCTGCGCTCTTGTCTATGCTATTGCAACTATAATTTATTTCGTGCTTCGCCTCACTGTCGGTTGGCAGGGGCTGTGGAGCGTATTCGTGTGCGCCGCCCCCATCTGCTTCATACTGCTTTTGATTTTCAACTCTATCTGGGGCAGGGTGCGTCTTAATTTTATCATTATAACTTTGCTTCTTTGGAGCGCGCTCCTTACCGTGTTCATATTCTGGGAAAGACCCTTTATTTTCGTTTTAGGACTCCCCGCTCAGGTCATTATCGTGCTCTGGACCCGCTTCCGCTTCCCCTCGAAGGCGGATGAAAAAAACAAGGAATAAAAAATATATACGGGCATCCCCATTATGCAGAGGGGAGCCCGTGTTCTTTATTTTAAAAGCAACGCACTTGCTTTGTAGAGGGAAAGAGTTGACATTTTACATATGACGTGATAAAATATATGTGCATAGATTATTCTATTTGCACCATAACAATATTCAAAAGGAGGTTTGAATTTTGAAAAAATCAAGAATTGTTTTGGCTCTTGCACTATTGCTCGTTGTAGCAATGCTGGTTGTTTCCTGCGGAGATACACCCTCCCCGGAGTCTCTCATCAGCGAGGAATATGTGTACGAATCGGCGCCCGTGTACTCGAAGGCGGAGAAAATTGATTCGCTCACAGGTACGTCACAGAGGGAAAACGGAACGTACTTTTCCGTGCACGAGGCAACTAACAGCCAAGGAATGAAGGAGTATACCGTATTCAGCAAGGTTACGGGAGAGGTAATCGGTAAATGGACAAATACTGCTGATTATACGTATACTGTCAGTGCAAGAATCAGTGACATTAACGGAAGATACATTCCGGGTGTTATGGTAAAGAAGGTTTCTGTTACAGATTCGGATAATTGGGAGGCTATGTATTATGCCCCTAACGGAGAGCTAATCGTTACGGAGACTGACGAAAATCAGCTTGACCGTCCCGTTTATAGCTACGAGCATCTTTTCCTTGACGGAAAGGTTTATCAGTATGATAAGGAAAGCGGCTCTGCGACAAAGGTTGCCGATATAGCTAATTTCAACGTGGTTCCTCAAAGAATCAGCGCAATATATGACGGCTTCATTTATTCGTACAGCAAGGACGGAAAGGACGGCATATGGATATACGATTTATCCTGTAATCTTGTAGCGAGCTGGATTGCACCCAACTATGCTGTAGGGGATGTAGAAGATTATGTTCTTGAGGACGGAAACGTTGTAATTCAATACTTTGTAAAGATTGATGATACTGCAGAGGATTACGATCTCATATTTAGTAACAGCTACCTTGGTCACAACGGTAAGTACAACCTCGTGACACTTATAATGAACAAAGAGAGTGGGGATGTTGATGAGCATGATGTCGATTATCTTATATTCGACCTGTTCCCGATGGATCTCGCTGAAGGCGATGTTGATTATTATGACAAGGATAAGATAAAAAACTTTGCAATAATCGCAAGGATTGAGGACCGCCGTATAAACGAGAACGACTTGTCGTTTGAGTACGTTAATCTTGATAACGATCTCTCGATAGACGACGTCATTCGAAACAGTGAGGAGAGTGCGTCGGTAAGACCCATATCCCCCGATAGATATATCCTGTCATATGCTAACGGCAGTTACGCATTGCTTGACGAGAATTTTGATGAGATAGGAAGATTGACTGAGTCTCCTTATTATTACGGTCCGTATTTTTTGCTGGGTGAAGAGAGAATATACGATAAAAACCTGACGCTTTTGTATACTGTCGATGATGATGACACTATATGCAGAAGATTTACCGACGCTCTTCTGGTGGCAAAGAAAACCTCTGAGGGCACCGATTATGTGCTGTATGCGGCAAACGGAGAGCAGAAAACCGTTTTGAGCATCAACAGGGAGAGCACCTCCGCAATTGATTATCTCGGCTCGGGTGAATATTTCTCTATTGTTTCAACTGCAAGCAACGGTGATAAAACCTATACATATTACAACACAAACGGTGATGTGATAACCTCTCAGTCCTTTAAGCTTTCCTACTTTTACAACACAGAAAGCTTCTCGGTACTAATCGGAACGGGCTCGGACGGAAAAACCGTTTGGTATAAGTTTAGTTAATTAAGGAGGATATAACATTGAAAAAGATACGGATTATTGCACTTACATCGCTGCTTCTTATAGCAGTAATGCTGCTCGTTTCGTGCGGCGGAGTTATGTCGCCTGACGATGTAATCGGAAGCGGCTATGAGCACAAGTCACCGAGCGCATACGGAACCTTAACGCAGCTCACGTCTCTTGACGGTATGGCGTCGACAAATTCAGCAGATCAGTATTACGACATTTTCAGAAAGACCGGCGATAACGGAATGACAACTACCTCGGTGTTCAGCAAGGCTACAGGCGCTGTTATTGCAACGTTTACAAACACTACGTCCTATTCGTATTCCTGCTCGACCAGAGGCCGTTTGCTCATGGTGACGAAGACTGCCGTTGCCGACAGCGACAGTGAAGTTTCGGTTTATGCACCCGACGGAACGGTGCTCACAACTCTTGACTCCTATTATTCATATTCAGATCTGGTTATGAATTCCGATTATAGTTCAATTATTCTCGATAAGGTTGTTTATACATACGATTCCGAGAGCGGAAAATACAATAAGGTATCCGAGCTGAGCGAATTTAACGCCGCTCCCGGTTCTTTTACCGAGATTGGAAATGAGTACATTTACTCTATCAGCTCGTCCAGAGTCAGAGTATACGACCTTTCCGGAAGCCCCGTTGCTCAGCATTACATACCCTCGTATAGCGTCAGCCCGAAGGCTTTTGTTCTGGCAGAGGGGGACGTCCTTATTCAGTATAAGGTATTGGCAGACAAATATTCCGATGATTACGATTATATATCGACGGACGCCAGCGAAAAATACGATGTAGTTACCCTTCTCCTTGATGTATCCAAAAACAAGGTTGACGAGATGGATTGCGAGTATATCTTCGATAGCATTGTTGTTCCCACTGCGAATAACGAATACAAGGCGTATGTAAGCTCAATAGATAATTATGCAGTAGCCAGCAAAATTGTTGATCGCCGTGTGGATTCCTCTGAAAATGCAAAATATATTCTCAACGTAGGTAACAACGGTAAGGTTAGTGATGTTATAGCAGAGAACGGCGCATCCGCAATAACTCCTATTGCTGACGGCAACTATATGATAAAGGATGCTGTTAAAGGCACGACGGTTGTTCTTGATAAGGATTTTGCTGAGATAGCAACCGTAAACGTGTCGGCAACGTACACAGGAAAATATTTTGTAATTGACGGTACCGTTTACAACACCTCGCTTACTGAGATTTACGACATTGCAAGCAACGATACGGTAACGTATTTTAAGGACGGTGCGATACTTGTTCAGAAGACCAAGCTCTCGAGCATTGAATATATTCTCCTTGATTTGAAGGGTGAGAAGAAAACTGTGGCAACCCTTGAGTCCACCTCAGGAGCGTATATAGAAAAAGCGGAACCGTACAACTATTTTTATAAGGTAAGTGACGGAACCTATACCTACTACAACACCAATGGCGAGAAAATATGGAGCGGAACGGAAGCTCTTAGTTTCTACAATGCAACAGAGGATGCAATAATGTTCAGCCAATCAACGGCCAACGGTTATGTATGGTATCTGGCTAAGAAATAAAGCAATTTGCTTTTGACTTATCACTTAATTTCAATTCGGCCTCTTATATGAGGTTGAAATAAAGGAGAGGGCTCTTTAAAAAGAACCCTCTTTTTGTTTACGGTTATGGCGAAATGAAGCAGCCCCTTTACATTACTATTTCGTATAATTTTAGCAGCTCATCGTCGATTTCGGTTATGCGCCTGTCGATTTCAGCCGCACGGACGTAATCGCTCGCCGCCTCGGAAAACAGCTCGTCCTTCAAGCGTGACTGTTCCGCCTCAAGCTCAGCGATTTTCTCCTCAGCACGTTTCTTTTTGTTTTCGAGCATTCGCTGTGCACGTATTTCATCCTTGCGCTGCTGATACGACAGCTTTTGCTCGCTTTCCTGCTTTTGGAGGGGCACAGGTGCTTCTTGCGAGCGCTTTTCGTTTCTGAGCCTCATATATTCCGAGAATGCGCCTTCTCCGAAATCGAGACGGAAATCAACCGCACCCCCTGCGGATAACTCCAGGATTCTCGTTGCGAGCGAATCTATGAAATATCTGTCGTGAGATACCGCAATAACCGTGCCGTCAAATGCGGTTAACGCTACCTCGAGTGCCTCTCGTGAGCCTATGTCGAGGTGGTTTGTCGGCTCGTCCATTATGAGTAGATTTACCTTTTTCAGCATCAGCTTTGCGAGAGTGACACGTGCCCTCTCTCCGCCGCTGAGCTCGGATATTTTCTTGTCAACATCCTCAGCCCCGAACAAAAACAGGGCGAGTGCCGAGCGCAGCTCAAAGTCGGTTTTTGTCGGGTATTCGCTCCTCATTTCCTCAAATACTGTGTTTGAGGAGCACAGGGTGCTGTTCTCCTGGTCGAAATATCCGATTTTTATGTTATAGCCAAACTCATACCTGCCAAACAGAGGTGACAGCCTGCCCATCAGCACCTTAATTAGAGTCGATTTTCCGCATCCGTTATCCCCTAGGAAAAACAGTCGCTCACCCTTCGTCAGCGTGAAATTAAGTCCTGAAAATAAGGGGACGCCGTATCCAACAGACAAATCACGCACACGCAAAACCTCGCCTGCGCTCTGCTTTTCCTCGTCAAAGCTTATTCTTATATTCTTTTCAGGGGCGGGGGCAAGCTCTATTTTTTCCATCCTTGCGAGCTGCTTTTCCTTTGCCCTTATCGTAACGAAATTATGCTCCTGACCGCAACGGCGCTGAAAATCAATATTCGCCTTGATTTTTGCAATCTCTAATTGCTGAGCCTTGTATTTTCTTTCGAGAGCGGCGGCATCTGCCTCTTGCTGCTCCTTGCACCTTGAATAACTGCCGTGATAAAGCTGAGCCTTTCCGTAACGTAGCTGGAGTGTTTTTGTTGTTGTTTTATCGAGAAAATATCTGTCGTGGGAGATTATGATAACCGTCTTTTTGTACTGTGAAATAAAATTTTCAAGCCAGAACAGCGAATCAACGTCGAGGTGGTTTGTCGGCTCGTCAAGTATGAGCAAATCGGGCTCAGTTGCCAACAGACGGGCAAGGGAGAGCTGTGTGTGTTGACCTCCGCTGAGGGATGAAACGGGCAGGGAAAGATGCTCCTCGGTAAAGCCCATATTCAGAAGACGGGCACGGCAGCGTGAACGGAATTCAAGTCCTCCGAGCCGTGAATAGCTCTCGTTTGCCTCGTTTAGCCTTGAATAAAGACGCTCGGCCTCAGCACCTGCCGTATCGGAAGCAAGAGCGCTTTCAATTTTCTTTATCTCTCCTTCAAGTGAGAGGAGCGAGCCGAATGCTGAGTACATATAGTCGATAACGCTCATAGCGCCGTCAGCATCGCTGACTATGACGTTTTGCTGAAGGCATCCTACGCTTTTCTCCTTGGCGATAAATACGCTTCCGCCCGAGGGGGTGTATTCCTTTGTTATCAGGCGTATGAGCGAGGTCTTTCCTGCGCCGTTAACGCCGATAATTCCGAGGCGGTCCCCCTCGTTAACCGAAAAGCTCACGCCGTCAAGTATTTTTTTGTCACCGAATTCGAGCGACAGCTCGGACGCCGTAAGTATCAGCATGCCTAACCCCCTATAAGTTTTATCCTCTACATTATACAGCATACGGCGTAAAAAAGCAAACAATTTCTTATAAAATTGATAATTATTCACCCCAAACTCCAAGGAGAGGGCATTATATATTATAAAAACTATTGACAAAAGAATAATTATGCGGTAAAATAGGTTTACAAATTTTATTTGAGCGAAAGCTCACGAAAGGAATTTTGTTATGAAAAAGATTTTTGCACTTGCACTTTGCGCAGTAATGCTTTTCACTTGCGCTTTTTCTCTCGCATCCTGCTCGAAAACCTACATAGGTGTTCAGTCGGGTACTACCGGTCAGTATTTTGTTGACGGTGACGCAGACTGGGGCTTCGACGGCCTCAAGGGCTACATGTCCAAGGGCTACAGCAACGCAGGTCTTGCTGTAAACGATATGAAGAACGGCGCAGTTAAGTACGTTATAGTTGATAAGGCACCTGCACTTCAGCTTGCTAAGTCAATCGAGGGCATCAAGGTTGTTGAGGTTGACCTTACCGAGGAGGAGTACGCTTTCGGTGTTGATAAGGCACAGGCAGACCTTCTTGCAAGCATCAACAACGTTTTGGCTACCAAGACTGCTGAGATTGAGGCTATCTTTGCTAAGTATGCAAAGGGCGAGGGCATTGAAGGCATCGCTACCGCAGAGAAGGATATTGACCGTGCAGCACAGCAGCTCGTTGTAGCTACCAATGCAGAGTTTGCTCCCTTTGAGTACACTGAGGGCAACAAGTACGCAGGTATTGATATTGAGATAATGAAGCTTGTTGCTGACGAGCTCGGACTCGAGCTTGTTATCGAAAATATGGACTTTGACGCAGTTGTTACCTCGGTTGGTAAGAACGGTGTAGACGTTGCCGCAGCAGCTCTGACGGTTAACGAAACACGTGCACAGTCGGTTAATTTCTCTACCTCTTATTACAATGCAGCTCAGGTTCTCGTAGTTCTTGAGGCTGATTATGCCGCATTTGAGAATTGCACCACCGCAGCAGACGTTCTCGCAGCGCTCGGTCAGTAATAAATAAGGAATTAAGTAAAAAAGATGAGTTCATGGAATCTTTTTTATGAGAGGTTCATCACGAAGGGCGGTTATGAAACCGTCCTTTCGGGTTTATTGGCAACAGTTGAAATTGCCGTGCTCGGACTCGCTATCGGTATTCTTCTCGGTACGGTGATTGCGGTTGTTAAGGTTATGCCTAAATACAACACCCTGCCCAAGGTTCTCAACGTTATATGCGATATATACGTCGCATTTTTCCGCGGAACACCGATGGTCGTGCAGCTTCTCATAGGTTATTACGTTCTTTTCCCCGCACTCGGTATTATGATGGATGCGATAGTGGTCGCTACCCTTATATTCGGTCTTAACAGTGCAGCATACGTGTCGGAAATCATGCGTGCGGGAATCCAATCGGTTGACCCGGGTCAGCTGGAGGCGGCTCGAGCTCTCGGTCTGCCGTATAAAACCGCAATGTTAAGGATTGTTATTCCGCAGTCGATAAAGAATATTTTGCCCACTCTCGGTAATGAATTTATAGTTCTTATCAAGGATACGTCAATAGTCAGCTTCATCGCCGTTGTAGACCTTACCAAGGCATTCAGGATGATTGGTGACGCAAACTATGAATACGTTATTCCGTATCTGTTCCTTGCCGCAGTATATCTTGTTATAGTATTTGCTATAACTATGGGCATCCGTGCTATGGAGAGGAGGCTGAAAAAGAGTGAAAGATAATATTATTTCAGTAAAATCTCTTTGCAAGGACTTTGGTGACATTAAGGTTCTCAAGGGAATAGATATTGACATAGAGAATGGCGAAAAAATTGCCGTTATAGGACCGTCGGGCTGCGGAAAGTCAACGTTTTTGCGTTGCCTTAACTGTATGGAGGACCCCACGTCCGGCTCTATAATGTTCAACGGCGTTGATATTGCCGACACCTCGGTTGACATCAACATTCACCGTGAGCATATCGGCATGGTTTTCCAGCAGTTTAACCTTTTTAATAACAAAACCGTTATTGAGAACATAATGCTTGCCCCCGTTCTTCTCAGAACAAAGAAGCTGAAAAAGCAAAAAAGGAAAAACTTTTTTGCAAAGCTCTTCCGCAAATATGACAAAATTGTTGAGCTTGAAACAACCGAGGATGAGATAAAGAATGAGGCAAGGGAAAGGGCATACGAGCTTCTTAGACGCATAGGACTTGAGGATAAGGCTGACGTGTACCCCTCAACGCTTTCGGGAGGACAGAAGCAGAGAATTGCGATAGTCCGTGCGCTTGCTATGAATCCGAAGGTTATGCTCTTTGACGAGCCGACCTCAGCCCTTGACCCCGAAATGGTCGGCGAGGTTCTCGATCTCATAAAGCAGCTTGCTGACGAGGGAATGACGATGGTTATAGTAACTCACGAAATGGGCTTTGCCCGTGAGGTTGCCGACCGTGTTCTCTTTATGGCAGACGGAGTGATAGCCGAAGAGGGCACTCCCGCAGAGCTTTTTGACAACCCGAAGGGGGAAAGGACTCGCCAATTTCTCAAGGCTGTACTGTAATGGCTTCCATATTTTTGCATCTTCCGCCGTTTTTTACCAAGGCTCGCCGTATTCTATACGGCTTCGGGTAAAAAGAACGACGAAATATGCTAAAAATCTGTTTGCCATTAGGCTTCCGCACTTCCGCATTAAATGTTTTTACGTTTCAAAATCAATAAGGGATAGGCAAATGCCTATCCCTTTTAATTATTTTCGCTTCTTAAAATTTCGAGCAGCCTTGAGAAGCTGTGGGGTAAAGGACATTCAAAGCTCACGCTCTCACCGCTTCTCGGGTGAGTAAACGACAGCCGTTTTGCGTGTAGGCACTGACCGTTTAGCAGGTGCGAATGCTCACGCTCAAATTTCGTATTTGAGCCGCCATAGACGGTATCGCCGAGCAGGGGGTGTCCGTTATGCGACATATGCACACGTATCTGATGCGTTCTGCCTGTTTCGAGATTTAATTTTAAGTACGTAATCTTCCCGAAACGCTCTAAAACCTCATAGTGAGTTATAGCCTCCCTGCCACCGCTCACAACCGCCATTTTTTTGCGGTCACGTGGGCATCTGCCTATCGGTAGATTTACAGTACCCCTGTCGTCACGGAAGCCACCGTTTACGAGTGCGTGGTACTCTCTCGTTATATGATGCCCCTCGAGCTGAGCGGCGAGCGCTCTGTGAGCCTCGTCGTTTTTTGCAATGACGAGCAGTCCGCTCGTGTCCTTATCAATTCTATGCACAATTCCCGGGCGAAGCTCGCCGTTTATTCCCGACAGCGAGTCCTTACAGTGATAGAGCAGGGCGTTGACGAGCGTGCCGTCAGGGTTTCCGTTTGCGGGATGGACGACCATTCCGCTTTCCTTGTTTATAACGGCTATATCGCCGTCCTCGTATACGATATTTATGGGTATATTCTGCGCCGCCACGGATATCTCTTTAGCCTCGGGCATTTCTATTTCTATCTCATCACCCACGGCTGCGGAGTAATTCTTTGACTTAGGCGTGCCGTTTACGGTAACAGCGCCCTCGGCAATAAGACGTGCCGCCGCAGAGCGTGACATTTCACCGACTTGGGAAATCAGCGTATCCAGCCTTACCCCCTCGTTTTCAGGCAGTACCGTTATCCTCATTGCCTTCCCCTTTCTTCGTTTTCTTGCTCTCATTTATGAGGTCAAGAAGGATTGCAAGTCCGACAATAAAGGCACCCACGCACACACAGCTATCCGCTATGTTGAAGGTGGCAAAATCCATGAATGCAAATTCGATAAAATCTATAACATATCCCAGTGTCAGGCGGTCTATCATATTTCCTATGCCGCCGCTGACAATGAGGGAAATTCCCCATACGTACAGCATATTCATATCCGAAAAAGCATAGATAGCATAGATTATCATAGCGATAATAGCAACTGTTGATACGGATAGAAATATCCAACGCTGGTCGGACAGCATACCGAACGCCGCACCGGTGTTGGTTGTGTATCGGAAATCAAAGAGATAGGGAATAATGCTTACGGTTTTTCCGTATGTCATATTCGCTGCAACTATTGCCTTGCTTATCTGGTCAACAATAATTCCGACGCACACAATTATCAGTGCCCATAAATGCTTTTTACATAGGGTTATCTTTTTCATTTTTTCTCCTATATAAGAATGATTATGAGCCGTTGCAGTATTATTATCAGCACAACGGTCACGGTAAAGGAGAGGTCTATCGGCAGGCTCGTGTTGAGATTGAGCTTTCTCATCAGCTTGCGCACGGGTGAGATTATAGGCTCGGTAACAGCGTAAGCAAAACGGTGGAAAACGCTGTTCATCATAGGGTCAAACCAACTGAAGATAGCACGGAATAGCATAGCAATTTCTACGGCATACAGCAGGTAATAAGCCACAAGGCCAATAATCGTAAATACAATCATATCAGAGCGAATCTATGTCCTCAATGCTCACGTCGGTTGCGTGCATACCCAGCTCCATCTGCTGACGGCGAGCCTTGTCCTCGCTGACGTCCACGTTATTGGGTGTTGCTATATAGGTGTTGTTTGCAACCTTCTGGAGCTGTCCGTTTATCGAATATGCAACTCCGCCGAGGAAATCCTTTATCCTCTTTACGGTATCCCTTGACGAGGTTTCAAAATCAATAACTACGGTACGTCCTGCGATGAGGTGGTCAGCCACAGCCAATACGTCCTCAAACTTTTCGGGGCGTACAACCTTCAGCTCGAGGCTGGTACCGCTCTGCGAGAGCGAGAGCCCGCCGAATGCGCTGACAGGAGCCTTTTGCTCTCTCGTTTCATCTGCCGCATTTGCGTCGTACGACGCATCAATAAAATCGTTGTCAAAGTGACTTCTTCTTGGTAATGCCATTTTTATATCCTCCGATAATACGTAATTTTACTTCTCAAAAAAGGCTCTGCCGACACGGAGCAGCGTTGCGCCCTCGGCGATTGCCGCCTCGTAGCTGTTGCTCATTCCCATTGATAAAACGGGTGAGTCGGTTCCACAGAGAGGTGTCAGCCTCTCAAAAATATCTCTTGTGAGCGAAAAGTATTTTGAGTAATCGCTCTGCCTTTCACATATAGGCGCCATAGTCATAACACCGCTGAGGGTGATAAACGGCATATCCTTAACCGACTCAGCCAATTCATCGGCATCCTCGGGCATAACGCCGCCCTTTGCCTGTTCACGTCCACTGTTTATTTCGATAAGGCAGGGGATTTTTCTCCCGATTTTCTCCCCCTGTCTGTTTATTTCCTTAGCCAAGGAAAGCTTATCAAGCGAGTGTATCAGCGCCGTCTTGTCAGCTATGTATTTAACCTTGTTCGATTGAAGCTGACCTATAAGGTGCATTTCGGGCATCGGCACACCTGTGGAGAGAATGTGCTCGTATCTCGCCGTCAGCATCTGTACACGGTTTTCCGCGATTCTTCCTATCCCGAGGGATAGGAGCGCATCTATCTCGCACAGCTCGGCGCTCTTTGTCACCGCAACGAGAACGGGCTCGGGGGTGCCGTAGCGCTGTGAGCATTTTGCGATGCTCTCACGTATTTTTTCGTAATTTCTCTTGATATATGAAAAATCGTTCACTTCAAAAATCCTTTTCAAAAAGCAAAGGCAAAGGCTGAAACGCACCGAACGTTGCCGTAAACGCCCAACCCTCGTTCTAATAATTATATCACATATCTTAGATATATTTCAAGTATTTTGTAAAAAAATAAAAAAATCTTGCAACCGCCATTAAGTTGTGGTAAAATAATATGTAACACTTTGAAAGGAGAATGAAATGTCGGTTTCTCTTGATCCGTCAGCGCTTCCGTCCTCGCTCGCCCTCGCCTTCCTCGGTGATGCGGTTTTCAGTCAGAACGTGAGGATGCGTATTGTTAGACTCGGACTGTCGCATTCGGGCGATTTACACACCCTGTCTCAGCGTTTTGTTACCGCTGCCGCACAGGCGGATTTTTACGGCTTAATAGAGGCTGAATTGACCGAGGACGAGCTTGGAATTGCCAACCGTGCGGCTAATTCATCGCACCTAAAGCACCCAAAGCACACGCCGATTTCGGTTTACCGCAAGGCAACGGGGTTAGAGGCGGTTCTCGGTGCGCTTGCCTACGTTGGAGATAACGAACGACTTGACTATTTACTTTCAAAATTGCAGATAGAGGTTGAAAAATGATTCAGAAAATTAAAGGAACTATGGATATACTGCCTGATAAGACTCCCTTATTCAGGTATATTGAAGGGATAATGAGGGAGGAGGCGCAGAAGTACGGCTTTGGCGAAATAAGAACTCCTACCTTTGAAAACACGGAGCTTTTCGTGCGTGGCGTGGGTAACACCACCGACGTGGTACAGAAGGAAATGTATACCTTCAACGACCGTGACGAAAACCGTTCTATATCCCTGCGTCCCGAGGGTACAGCAGGTGTCGCTCGTGCATTGATAGAGAACGGAAAATGCTCGGACGCTATGCCACTCAAATATTATTACATAATCAGCTGCTTCCGCCATGAGGCACCTCAGGCGGGCAGGAGCCGTGAGTTCTTTCAGTTCGGAACCGAAATGTTCGGCAGCGAGAGCCCTGCGGCGGATGCCACTGTAATTGCTCTCGGCGCATCGGTTCTGCGCCGTCTTGGACTCACTAATGTGAAGCTTCATCTTAACTCGATAGGCTGTAAGGAATGCAGACCTGCATATAGAGAGGCACTTGTTTCATATTTCGGTGAGCACAGGGACGAGATTTGCGACACCTGCAAAAAGCGTCTTGATACCAACCCCTTGCGACTTCTGGACTGCAAAAACAAGGAGTGCGCAGAGCTTGCAAAGGATGCGCCGAGGACGGTTGACCACCTCTGCCCCGAGTGTGCGGCGCACTTTGAGTCCTTGAAGAAGCTGCTTGATTCGATGGGAATAGAGTACGTGGTTGACTCCTCTATCGTTCGTGGCCTTGACTATTACACCCGCTCGGTATTTGAATTCGTTGCCGAGGGCATAGGTGCGCAGAGCACCGTGTGCGGCGGCGGAAGATATGACGGACTTGTTGAGGAGCTGGGCGGCCCCGCTCTTTCGGGCATCGGCTTTGGAATGGGAATAACACGTGTTATTTTGGCTATGGAGCAGCTCGGACTTGCCGATATATCCGCACCTGCGCCGAGGCTGTATATCGCATCTCTCGGCGAGGCGGCTGTGGAGAAGGCAATAGCGATTGTCGAGAGACTTCGCAGAAGCGGAGTTTACGCCGAGTGCGATATCGTCGGAAGAAGCCTGAAGGCGCAGATGAAATATGCAAATAAGCTTGGCGCTGATTATACACTCATTATCGGCGACAGTGAGGTTGAGAGCGGTAAGGCGCAGCTGCGTGATATGAAAAACAGCACGCAGAGCGAGGTTTCGCTTGACGATTTTTCAATATAATAATTGTTTCGGCTGTTACTTTTGTAGCAGCCGATTTTGAAAAGGTGAAATATGACAAGAGAGAAATTTCTCCCTGTAAACAAAAAGGATATAATAGCCCGTGGCTGGGACGGAGTTGATTTCGTCTACGTTACGGGCGATGCCTACGTTGATCACCCCTCGTTCGGTGCGGCGATAATAACACGTGTTTTAGAGGCTGAGGGCTTCCGTGTGGCGGTGCTCGCTCAGCCCGACTACAAGAGCTGTGATGCCTTCCGTGAATTCGGGAAGCCCCGACTTGGCTTTCTCGTTTCATCGGGAAATATAGATTCAATGGTAGCGCACTATACTGTGTCGAAAAAGAAGCGCAATTACGACTACTACTCCGCAGGCGGTAAAATGGGCGCACGCCCCGACCGTGCGGTTATAGTTTACTGCAACAGAATACGTGAGGCGTACGGAGATATTCCTATTATTATAGGCGGCTTGGAGGCATCGCTCAGACGGTTTGCCCATTACGATTATTGGCAGGATTCAATGCGCCGCAGCATACTCGTTGACAGCCGTGCCGATATACTCACCTACGGTATGGGCGAGAATATTCTTAGGCGTATAGCGCATTTGCTTGACAGGGGTATACCCGTTAAAAAAATCCGTGACGTCAGGGGTACTGTATGGCTCGGCGGCAGAGAGGACAAGGTGTTCTTTGACGCCGTTGAAACCTACGACTATGACGAGCTGAAGGAGAACAAAAAAGCATACGCCAACGCATTTGCTGTTCAGTATAAAAACAACGATTCGGTAAGGGGCAAGGCTGTTATTGAGTATTACGGCGACAAGAAGCTGGTGCAAAATCCCCCTATGCCCCCTCTGGAAAGAGAGGAGCTCGACGAGGTTTATTCCTTGCCGTATGCAGGGTCGTATCATCCCGATTACGAGGCTTTGGGCGGAGTGCCCGCAATAGCAGAGGTGCGTTTTTCAATAACTCACAACCGAGGATGCTTCGGCTCCTGCAATTTCTGCGCAATAGCATTCCACCAGGGCAGAGAGGTGCGCTCACGCAGTGTTGACAGTGTGCTTGCCGAGGCAAAGAGAATAACCGAGCTTCCCGACTTTAAGGGCTACATACACGACGTCGGAGGACCTACCGCCAATTTCCGCTACCCCGCTTGCGAGAGGCAAAAAACCGAGGGAGTATGCCCTAACCGCAAATGCTTAGCCCCCACCCCCTGCAAAAATCTCGTGGTTGACCATAAGGAATATGCAGATATGCTGAGGCAAATCGAGGCGCTCCCCCGTGTGAAAAAGGTGTTCGTGCGCTCGGGAATACGGTTTGACTACCTTATTTATGATAAAAATCCCGAATTTTTTGAACAACTTGTAACTCATCACGTCAGCGGACAGCTCAAGGTTGCGCCCGAGCATTGCTCGGATAACGCCCTGCGCATGATGGGTAAGCCATCGGTTTCGGTCTATGAAAAATTCAAAAATAAATATTTCGCCCTCTGCGAAAAGGCAGGTATTGAGCAGTATCTCGTCCCCTACCTTATGTCGAGCCACCCGGGAACGACTATGAATGACGCAGTAGAGATGGCGCTGTACCTTAAAAAATGGGGCTACTCACCCGAGCAGGTTCAGGATTTTTATCCCACCCCGGGCACTGTTTCTACCGTTATATTCTATACGGGAATAGACCCTATGAGCGGAAAAGAGGTTTACGTCTGCCGTGATTATCACGAAAAGCAGATGCAAAGAGCTCTGCTCCAATTTTCAAACCCCAAAAACAGAGCGCTTGTTATTGAAGCGCTGACGGCGGCGGGCAGAGAGGATTTGATAGGAAATTCTCCGGAGTGCCTTGTCAGACCTATGGGCAGAGGCGGGGCGAACGGAAGCCGTCAGCATGGCTCCGAGCGCAAAAGCACGGCGCACTCACCCATCGGTAAAAGGGATGCAAGGGCATCCTTGAACACACCCGCGGGCAAACGCTCGGACAAATCGAAAAACAGCGTCCGTGACAGGGCAGGGGCGAAAACTGGCAAGCCTTTGGGTGAAAAAATCAACAAAAATCAGGAAAATAATAAAAAATTGTCAAAGGAAATTACCAAGCGTAAAAAGGGCTGGGCAAAGCCGAAGCCAAAGAAAACAGACTCTCGCTCGAAAAATGCCAAAAACAGTAAAAAATAGTGTCGGTTCAACAATTAGTTCGTAAAAAATGCGAAAACACATTTCTGAAAAATTTGCCACAAAAAGGCATTTAAAGAAAAACGGAAAATCCACTTATTTCCAATTTTGTGCAAGGTGCATAAAAAAACAAAAAATGAGTTTTCAACAAAAAACGAGTTGAAAACTACGGCAAATTGTTGGAAGTTTATGACAACTCAGAGAAATCAAGGGTAAAATGCCCCTTTTGAGGGCGAGTTTTCAACAATTTCAACATTTTTGCTGTTGAAAACTCAAAAATGCTAAAAACCTCATTTTCTACGTTCAACCCCCTTGACAACGCTTTTTGACAATTATTGTCTTTCTAAAAAATTCCACTTTCCAAAAACTGTATTCGCTGATTTTACGAATTTTACACTGTTTTTGAAAATCTTCCTTTTCAGTCGCCGAAATCCCGATTTTAACTATGGATTTCGGCGACTTTTCTCTTTTTCGTCGGAGGTGCTTAACTTTTTCTGCGGCTTTATTTTGCGCCTGCGTGTCCGCACGTGTGCAAAAAAATTATTTTTTTATTTACATTTCGTCTTTTTTGTGGTATAATTACCCTATATGACTTTAAATGGAGGTTCTTTATGAAATGTCCCGTATGCGGAGCTCCTGACAGCCGTGTTCTTGACAGCCGTCCCGTGGATGAGCAGAAAAGCATCAAAAGACGGCGTGAATGCCCCGTCTGCCTCAAAAGATTTACGACCTATGAGGTTGTGGATTCTGTTCCTCTCTCGGTGGTGAAGAAGAACGGCGAGCGTGAATTTTTCGATAGGCATAAGCTTGAGGCGGGAATTATGAAGGCGTGCTATAAGCGACCTGTGGATGCGGCGGAAATTGCCACCTCTATTGAGGCTGAGCTGACGAACTCCCTCTTAACCGAAATATCCGCCCGTGAGATAGGCGAGATGGTTATGGAGCGCCTTCGTGACGTTGATGCGGTATCATACGTGCGCTTTGCATCGGTTTACCGTGAATTCAAGGACGTTGACACCTTCATAAAGGAAATAAACGATATGATAAGAGGTGGAAAAAAGAAATGATTAAGAGCATGACGGCCTTCGGACGTGCGAGGGTGGAGGCTTCCGATAAGGATATAACCGTAGAGATGCGGAGCGTCAACAGCAGATATTTTGACGCATCGGTACGCTCTCCCCGCTCATATCTTCCTCTTGAAGAAAGGATAAAGGCTCACGTACAAAAAACTGCCATATCGAGAGGTAAGGTTGATATATACGTAACCGTTACCGAGCACACGAAATGTGCGGGCACCCTGTCGCTTGATAAGGCTCTGGCAGAGGATTATATCAAGGCGCTTTGCGAGCTGCGTGACACCTTCGGTCTTGCCGACGATATCAGCGTGATGCGTGTGGCGCAGAACAGGGAGCTGTTTACAACGCTTTCCGATGAGCTTGATATGGAAAAGGAGTGGGAGAGACTGCTCCCCGTGCTCGATGCGGCTATTTCCGATTACAATTCAATGCGTGAGGCTGAGGGCAGAAAAACCGAGGCGGATATGCGTGAGAAAATGGCAGCCTTTATTCAGATGCGTGATGAGGTTGCAGATATATCCAAAAACGAGATAGTGGGATTTCGTGATAAATTTGAGGCGAGAATTCGCCAGATGCTCTCGGACAGGGATATAGTTATAGACGAGAACAGAATACTTGCGGAGTGCTCGATATACGCAGACAAAGTTGCGATAGACGAGGAGCTTGCACGTCTTGACAGCCACCGTGAGTCGTTTGAGAAAATTCTCGCAGCAAAGGAGCCTGCGGGCAGAAAGCTCGATTTTCTCATGCAGGAATTCAACCGTGAGACCAACACGATAGGCTCCAAGGCAAATAATGCAAAAATTGCCGCTCTCGTCGTAAATATGAAGAGCGAGCTTGAAAAAATACGTGAACAGGTTCAGAACGTGGAGTAATGATATGAAATTTATAAACGTAGGATTTGGAAATATGGTATCGGTTGACCGTGTGGTTGCCATCGCATCACCCGATTCCGCACCTATAAAGAGACTTATATCCGATGCCAAGGAGGATGCAAGAGTAATCGACGTCACCTGCGGCAGACGCACACGTGCGGTAATAATAACCGATAGCGAGCATATAATTCTTTCGGCGGTATATGCAGAAACGATATCCAACCGTCTTGACAGCAGCGATGATACAGCTGACGACGAGGATCCCGAGGATTAACTAACGTAACGAATAATTTACAAGGAGATATAAAATGATTAAGCCTTCAATTCAGGAATTAACAAAGGGAAAAATTAACCGCTACGAGCTCGTGCTCGCAACGGCAAAGGGAGCGAAGCTCGTGACGGACGAATACTGCCGTCAGAGAGGTGACGGAGAGCGCCTTATCGCCCGTAAGGAGACCGATAAGCCCCTCGTTCACTTCATTGACAAGGACTACAGGGATAAAAAGGCTGTTACTATCGCCATTGACCGTATTCTTGACGGCGAGTATGCAGTTACCAGAGACGGCGACGAGGTTTAAGCTTTAGCTTTATTTGAAAATACAGGAGGGGAGCGTGCAATATGAGGATAGCAAGTATTTATCTTTTGGACGCCCCTTTTCATATTGATAGGGAATACGACTATATTTTGCCCGACACCCTGTGCGCTGTACGGGGCGATTTGGCACTTGTTCCCTTCGGCAGGAGCAATCGCTGTGCATTTGGATTTGTATCCGATGTGCGTGAGGGTGATGCAGACGGGTTAAAGGAAATTTACGATATAGCCGATAGCCGTTTTTCTCTCGGAGAGGAGTTGTTTGAGCTGGCGCTGTTTTTGAAGAAAACAACGCTTTGTACCTTCGGGGAGGCTTCACGTACAATGATGCCCCCTGCCATCTTTTCCTCACCGCATAAAACCGAAAACGGATACAGATTCTCTGCGCCCGACAATATTAAAACCGATAAGCTAATATCGCTTGCGAACGGGGATGCCCCTCTGCGCTCAGATATGCACAGATCAGTTGTCAGCTTTCTTCGAGAAAACGGCGAATGCGAGCGAGAGCGCCTTTGCGAGGCAACGGGAGCAACTCATGCGCAGTTGAAGACGATGATGGATAAGGGTGTCATAAGACTGAGCGAGGTAGAAAGCTACCGCAACCCTTACGAAAAATACGCAAAAAACAACAGGCGTGACGAAATAATTCTCAGCCGTGCGCAGCTGTCGGCATATGAGCAGATTTGTGCTCAGCTCGACAGGGGTGAGCCGACGGCATCCCTTCTTTTCGGAGTTACGGGCTCGGGAAAGACAAAGGTTATGCTTCGTGCAATAGACGAGGTTATGGACAGGGGCAGGGGAGTTATAATGCTCGTGCCCGAAATAGCGCTGACACCGCAGACAGTCAGCATATTCTGCTCTCGCTACGGAGAGAGGGTTGCGGTTATACATTCCTCGCTTTCGTCGGGCGAGCGCTTTGACGCCTGGCGCAGAATACGTGACGGCAGGGTGGATTTGGTAATAGGAACACGCTCGGCTGTCTTTGCTCCGATAAAAAATCTCGGTCTTATAATAGTTGACGAGGAGCACGAGCACACCTATAAATCCGACAGTGATCCAAAATATCACGTGCGTGACGTGTGCGCTATGAGGTGCAAGCAAAATGCGTCCCACTTGATTTTAGCCTCGGCGACACCGTCGGTTGAGAGTTTCTATCGGGCAGAGAAGGGTATATATAAGCTCATAAGGCTGACCGAGCGCTACGGCAACGCAAGGCTGCCGAGTGTTCATACGGTTGATATGAGAGAGGAGCTGATGGCAGGCAACACCTCGCCTATCGGCAGGCTTCTCTATGAAAAAATGAATGAGCGAAAGGAACGGGGGGAGCAGTCGATACTCTTCCTCAACCGACGTGGCTACCACGCATCGCTTCATTGCAGAAAATGCGGCAAGGAAATATCCTGCCCTCAGTGCAGTGTGGCGCTGACCTATCATATCGGAAGCGGTACGGGGTATATGTGCTGTCATATATGCGGTTATAAATCCCCACGCCCCACCGAATGTCCCGAATGTAAATCCGACGATATTTCGAGTATAGGAACGGGAACGCAGAGGGTGGAGAGCGAGCTGTCGGTACTCACCCCCGATGAGAGAGTGCTCAGAATGGATGCGGACACCACCTCGTCAAAGGCTGCGTATGAGCGTATGCTCGATTCCTTCCGAAATAAGGAATATGACGTTTTACTCGGAACGCAAATGGTTGCAAAGGGACACGATTTTGAGGACGTTTCACTCGTTGGAGTGCTTTTGGCGGATACGTCGCTCTACGTCAACGACTTCCGTGCGGCGGAGAGGACCTTCTCGGTTTTGACACAGGTAATAGGTAGGGCAGGCAGAGGTCGGCTTGCGGGCGAGGCTGTGATACAAACCTTTCGCCCCGACAGCGAGGTAATAAGGCTCGCCGCCAGCCAGGACTACGAGAGCTTCTACCGTGCCGAAATAGAAAAAAGACGTAGCTTTTTATTTCCGCCGTTTTGTGATATTGCGGCATTTACTCTCAGTATATCTAACGAAAAGGCATTGAAGGATAAGGCGAAAGAGGTATCCGAGTACATTTTATCCCTCGCTCAAAAATCAACCGAGCCGCTTATAATTTACGGACCGGTTGAGCCGCCGATATACAAAATGGCAGGCAAATACAGAGCAAAATTTATAATAAAAACAGCCCTCAATTCAAGGGTGAGGGCACTTTTGTCCGATGTGTTGACTAAATTTTCGGGACAGAAGGATATGACACTGACCCTTGATATAAATCCTACGAATACGTAATTTTGGAGAATGTTATGGCAATACTTAATATAATAAAGGACGGGGACGAAACCCTCAGAAAAACCAGCAGACCTGTAGCGCAGATAACGCCGAGAATAATAACGCTTCTTGACGATATGACCGATACTATGCGAATGGCAAACGGTTGCGGTCTTGCCGCAGTGCAGGTCGGCGTTTTACGCCGTGTTGTAGTAATCGAGGTTGAGGAGGGCGAGGTTATCGAGCTTATCAACCCCGAAATAATCGAACAGAGCGGACATCAGGAGGAGAGCGAGGGCTGTCTTTCTCTCCCCGGCAGATGGGGAATAACCTCACGCCCCGCAAAGGTAAAGGTGCGTGCGGTAAACCGCAACGGCGAATTTTTCGAGATTGAGGGCGAGGGACTGCTCGCCCGTGCGCTCTGCCACGAAATAGACCACCTTGACGGCAAGCTTTTTGTTGACGTTATGATAAAAGAGGATGAGGAATAATGAGAATTCTTTTTATGGGAACTCCCGATATAGCCGCAACCTGCCTTGACACACTCGTGGGGGCGGGATGCGACGTTGTGGGAGCCGTTACGGGAGAGGACAAGCCGAGGGGGAGAGGATACGTTATGACACCACCGCCTGTTAAGGTAACGGCTGAAAAATATCAAATTCCCGTATACCAGCCGAAAACCCTGCGTGACGGTGAGTTTTTCAAAACGCTGACCGAAATTGCCCCCGATATAATAATAGTGGTTGCGTACGGAAAAATACTTCCGTCGGATATAGTAAATTATCCGAGATACGGCTGCGTAAATCTGCACGTGTCGCTTTTGCCCAAGTACAGGGGTGCGGCGCCGATGCAGAGGGCAATAATGAACGGCGACAGGGAAACGGGTGTCACCCTTATGCGAATGGATGAGGGACTTGATACAGGTGATATTATAGCCTGCGAGCGCTTTGCCATATCCGATACCGATAATTTTGAGGATATTCATGACAGAAGCGCAGAGATAGGTGCAGCCCTGCTTGTAAAAGCATTGCCGACGATAGAGGACGGCACCGCCGTCTATACTCCGCAGGCAGATGATTTTACCTACGCCGCTAAGATTGAAAAGGCGGATAGGTTAATAGATTTTTCAAAAACAACAAGAGAAATTGACTGTCAGATAAGAGGCTTATCCCCTATCCCCCTTGCGTATACCGTCCTTCCCGACGGCAGAATGTTAAAGGTTGTATCCGCCGCACCCGCAAGGGGGCACGGAAATGTGGGCGAGGTAATAGAGCTTGACGATAAAAACGGCGGCAAGGGTATCGTGGTTGCAACCGCCGACTCTGCAATATCGCTTCTTTGTGTAGTCCCCGAGGGTAAGGGCAAAATGAGCGCCCAGGACTTTATCAGAGGAAGAAAAATCAGTAAGGGGGATATATTCAAGTGTTCTATGTAGATTATCTTTATCTTTTAATCGTCTTGCCCTGCGCTATATGGGCGATAATAACTCAGGCGAGAGTTTCGTCGGTTTTTAACAAATATTCCAAGGTGATCACCCGTGCGGGAATAACGGGCTATGACAGTGCCCGAATGGTTCTCGATGCAAACGGTCTTTACAATGTAAATATCGAGAGGGTCAGCGGACATCTCTCCGACCACTACGACCCGAGGGCTAACGTTATACGCCTTTCGGACTCGGTATATTCCTCGTCCTCGTCAGCCGCAATCGGTGTTGCCGCTCACGAGGCAGGGCACGCCGTTCAGCACGCCTGCGGATATTTTCCTGTAAAGCTGCGTATGGCTATAATTCCTGTCACTAACTTCTGTTCTAAGTGGTCGATGCTTCTAATTCTCATAGGCGTTTTGTTTTTGTACGTGTCGCAGTTTGCTTTCTGGATAATGATAGTGGGCGTTGCGTTTTTCGCTACCTCAACTCTGTTTCAGCTGATAACCCTGCCCGTTGAGTTTAACGCCAGTGCAAGGGCTATGCAGTCACTCCGTGGTGCACGCATTTTCAGCGAGCAGGAGCTCGATGGAGCAAAAAGCGTTTTGCGTGCGGCGGCTATGACCTACGTTGCCGCTCTTGCGGTATCTATGGCAACACTGCTCAGGTATCTTTTAATTATTATGTCTGCAAACAACAGACGCCGTAAGTGATAAGATGGATAACAAACGAAAGCTTGCCGTGGACCTGCTCATAAGAGCAGAGAGCGAGGAAAGCTATATAAATATAGCTCTGTCAGGCACGCTTGACAGGGCAGCACCAAGCGACAGAGCCTTCATAAACAGGCTCGTCAACGGCGTTGTTGAGCGCAGAATAACTCTCGATTATTATATTGCCACTATGGCAAAGCGCTCGGTATCCGAAATAGATGCTCCTGTCCTTGCAATTTTGCGGACGGCGCTCTTTCAGCTCGCCTATATGCAGGGAGAGCCGGACTATGCGGTGGTTAACGAGAGCGTCGCACTGTGTAAAAACAGGGGAGAGCGTGGCTTTGTCAATGCGCTTCTGCGCAGATTTTTGCGTGAGAGAGATACGCTCAGCCTCCCTCTAAGGGAGAAAAACGCCGTCAGGCATATCTCTGTGAAGTATTCGTTCCCACCCGAGCTCTGCCGTTTCTTTATAGATAACTTCGGCGAGGAGAGGTGCGAGAGGTTTTTTGAACATTTCAACAGCGTATCCCCTCTGACCCTGCGTGTAAATACCTTGAAAACAACCGCATCTCAGCTTGTGTCCAATATAGACGGAGCAGAGGTGTCAGCGCTGTGCGATACGGCACTTATCATTCCTGGCGGAGCAGTTGTCAGGGAGCTGTACGGCTATAATGAGGGGCTCTTTTACGTGCAGGACGTGTCCTCTCAGATAGCGGTAAAGGCGCTTGGAGCTACCGAGGGCGCACGTGTCATTGACGTTTGCGCCGCACCGGGCGGAAAGAGCATCGGCTTGGCAATTGAAATGAAAAACAGGGGAGAGGTGTTCTCCTTTGACCTACATAAAAGCAAGCTGTCGCTTATTGAGAGTAACGCAAAAAGGCTCGGTATTGACATAATCAGTGTGGCTGAGCGTGATGCCACTATCCTGCCCGACGGGGATATGGCGGAGAGCTTTGATTTCGTCATGTGCGACGTCCCCTGCTCAGGACTCGGTGTGCTGGGCAAAAAGGCGGATATGAGATACCGCCATACCGATTCGGTTTTAACTCTGCCCCCTCTGCAGTATTCGATACTTTCGGCATCCTGCCGATACCTGAAAAAAGGCGGTGCTATGATATATTCAACCTGTACTGTCAACCCCGATGAAAACGAACGGATTGTGGAGAGATTTCTATCGGAAAATCCGGATTTTGAATTATCTCCGTTTGAGACAGACGGGGAAATTTGCAAGGGAATGTATACCTTCCTTCCGGGTGAGAAGGGAACGGACGGATTCTTTATAGCCAGAATTGTACGCAAATAAGAAAAGGACTGAAAATGGATAACAAAATTGACATTCTATCCCTCTACCCCGAGGAAATCGAGGAGCTGATGGGAAGGCTGGGAGAGCCGAAATACAGGGCAATGCAGATTTTTGCATTTCTCTCAAAGGGCGCATCCCTTGACGAGATGACAAATATATCGAAGAAGCTGCGTGAAAGGCTCTCACAAATATGCGAAATGCGCCTGCCCAAGGTAGAGGAAAAGCTCGTGTCCAAGATTGACGGCACCGTGAAATATCTTTTCTCTCTTATTGACGGAGAGTGCGTTGAGAGCGTGCTTATGAGATACAATCACGGCAACACCCTATGCGTTTCGAGCCAAGTAGGTTGCCGAATGGGATGCCGCTTCTGCGCATCCACCATAGGCGGCAGGGTGCGTGACCTCACCGCATCGGAAATACTCGGTCAGATTATAGCCGCCGAGCGTGACACGGGTGAGCGTGTGTCCAACGTCGTTATGATGGGAATAGGCGAGCCGCTCGATAATTTTGATAATACCGTGCGCTTTCTTCGTCTCGTCAATCACGAAAAGGGTTTGAACATAGGCTACCGCCATATATCGCTCTCTACCTGCGGTGTGGTTGACGGAATTTACAGGCTCGCAGAGCTCGAATTTCCCATAACCCTCTCGATTTCGCTTCACGCCTCTAACGATGAGAAGCGAAGCGAGATAATGCCGGTAAACAACAAATGGGGCATAAACGATTTGCTGACTGCCTGCGTTGACTATTATGCAAAAACAGGCAGACGTATATCCTTTGAATACACTCTCATATCAGGCAAAAACGACACTCCCGAGGATGCCCGTGAGCTTGCGTCGCTGCTGCGTAATGCTTTTGCCGAAAGCGATGCACCCGTACACGTCAATCTGATACGTGTTAACGAGGTGAGCGAAACAGGATTTTCACGTGGCAGCCGTGAGAGCGTGGACAGGTTTGCGGATATACTGAACAGAATGGGTGTTACGGCAACCGTGCGCCGCCGACTCGGCGCAGACGTAAATGCCGCCTGCGGTCAGCTGCGCCGTGCAAAAAGGCAGTAAAACAACACCGAAACGACAGCGAAAGGAGAGGCTATGGACGTAATTATTGATTCACGTTATCGGCTTATACGGCAGATAGGTGAAGGCTCTACGGGCAAGGTGTACATTGCCGAGGACGGACTCGTCAAGCGTATAGTTGCGATAAAGCTATACGATAAAAACAACGCCTCATCCCTGCGTTATTTCGATTCGGAGGCACGTGCGGTGTCGATGCTGTCACACCCCAATATAGTTGAGGTCTACGACATTGTCAGCACCGAAAATGCTAAGTATATAGTAATGGAATACATTGACGGCGTCACTCTTTGCGACTATCTCAATATGCATGGGGCGCTAATGCCAAGAGAGGCTGTGTCCTGCCTGTCGCAGATACTCCGTGCCCTTGGTGAGGCTCATAAAAACGGCATTGTCCATAGGGATATAAAGCCCGAAAATATAATGATAGACAAGAACGGGCGTGTTAAGCTCACCGATTTCGGTATAGCGAAAACTCACGGCTTTGACAGCTTCCGAAGCGACCGAAAGGGCGTGGGCAGCGTCTATTACATCAGCCCCGAGCAGGCAAAGGGTATGCCGGTTGACAGCCGCAGCGATATATATTCGCTCGGCATAGTGCTTTACACCGTGCTGACGGGGCGTGTTCCCTTTGACAGCGATACAGCCGAGGGGGTCGCTATGATGCATATAACCGATATGCCTACCCCTGTCTGCGATATAAATCCCGAAATCCCCGTCGCCCTTGAGCGTGTTGTCATGAAGGCGATGTCGAAGGACGCAGATGCGAGGTATAAGGATGCAAACGCTATGCTGTCAGCACTTCTCTCTGCCGTAAACGGAGCGAGGGTCGAGAAAACAGAGACCAAAAAGGAAAAGAAAAACAGTCTTCTTCCCACCTTCGCTATATGCTGTGCATGTCTTATTGCTGTCGCTTTGGCTTGTATTTTCTTGTTGAGAAAGACTGATGAAAAGCCATTGCTCAATAGCAATGCAGACTTTTCCTGTCAGACACACTGCTCAGCATTACACAAGACTTTGGAAGGAAATTTTTATGGAGAAAAATAAAGGAAGGGTAATCAAAGGGCTCGGCGGTATATACGACGTGCTGTGCGAGGACGGACAAACCGTATCCTGCCGTGCCAGGGGCAATATAAAGCGCACGGATGATAAGCTGTTTGTCGGTGATTTCGTAACCGTGTCTACCGACAAGGACGGCTCGGTCATAGAGAGCGTTTTTGAGCGCAAAAATTCACTCATACGCCCCCCTCTTTCAAATATAGATTATCTCTTTATAACGCTTGCAACCGAGAAGCCGACACCTATCCTTTCTACCGTTGATAAAATGACGGCAATTGCCGTTCATAATGACATAACCCCCGTGATTATAATCACAAAGAGCGACTGCTCGGATTTGTGCAACGAGTACCGTCGGATATATGAAAACGCAGGCTTTGATACCCTGGTTTGCAGCTCATATACGAATGATGGTGTGGACGCTGTCAGAGATTACGTATTTTCTCATCTCACGGACGGAAAAATCGGTGCGTTTGCAGGAGCATCGGGAGTGGGAAAATCGACACTGATGAACGCCATTTTCCCAAGCCTCTCACTCGAAACAGGTGATGTTAGTAAAAAAATCGGCAGGGGCAAGCACACTACCCGCCACGTTCAGCTGTACGCAGTCGGAAACGGCGGATTCCTTGCGGATACCCCCGGGTTCAGCCTTCTTGATTTTGAGCGATTCGATTTCTTTGAGCTATCCGACCTCATTTCTGCCTTTCCCGATTTGTGCGGGCATAGCGTGAATTGCCGATATGCAGATTGCACGCACTCAGGAGAGGGTGCTGAGGAGTGTGCGGTAATGCGTGCGGTGAAGGATGGGCTGATAGAAAAGTCCAGACTCGCCTCATACCGTGAGCTGTACGCAACGCTCAAATCGAAAAATCCGTACAAATAATGAAGCTCGCAGGACGCTCACCGTGTCCTTGAGGGCGTATACTGCGCTCGATAACCTATACAAACTGCAGGAAAAGCCTGCGGTTTTTTATTTATGAAGGGGCTAAAAAAATTTATTGAATATTTTTACAAAAAAGTGAAATAAATATTAATTTTTCATTGACAAAGTGTAATCATTGTGCTACAATGAAAGATGGTTTACTAAATAAATTAAAATAAGGAGATATTTATGAAACAGTTAAACCTTCCCAGAAAACTGGTGGGAACTATTCAGATGTGGGGCAGCCTTCTTCTCATACTGCTCGCTCTCATCATGAGCTTTACTCCCATCATCACCATTCAGACCTCTGAGAATATTCTCGACATCGCAAAGATGGCAAATGAGGTTATCCCAGGCGAAGTTATTGAAATCCCCGAGGAGGTTTCGGTATCCTCACCCAAGCTGATAAGCAGCATTTCGATGCTTACGAAAATCGTGACGATTGGCATTGATTCGGCAAAAACCGATATGACGGCTGAGGAGAGAGAAGAC
The DNA here is from genome assembly GCA_017504405.1 of Clostridia bacterium. GTDB lineage: Bacteria > Bacillota > Clostridia > Oscillospirales > CAG-272 > UBA1740. Next base: position 35,799 of record JAFVRG010000008.1, read on the forward strand.
CTCGCAGAGCGTCAGGCAGAATTCAAGAAATACCTCGAGAGCGAGGAGGGCAAGGAGGACGTTGCTACTGCAATTTGTATAGCAACCACCATCGTCGGCGTAATTGATTTCGACGACACCAGCGATTTCGTTTCCCTCATCCTCAGAGTTCTCGTTTGCCTTATAGGACTCTTTGCAGTTCTCATTATGACCCTTATTCTTCCGCTTTTGTTCCTCATCCCCGCAATCAAGGCGGTTATTAAGGCTCTTAAAAACATTCAGACCCCCGAAAACGTAGCAGCAGAGCTTGGTAGCGTTCTTCCCGGTAAGATTTCGCTTCCTCTTATGATAATGCTGTTCCAGTGCGTAGTTCCCGGTATGACCTATGCGGGCGGCGTATCCACCATCTGCATACTCTCAGTTATCTCGGTTGTTCTCAACTTCGCAGTATCCAGACTCCGTGAGTATCCTAACGAGGAGTTCAAGTACCTCAACATCCTTCAGGGCCCTGCTTTTGTTGGAATGATAGGCTTCCTTGTATTCTTCTTCAATATTATTAAGTCTAACGTATTCACATCCTTCATTAACGGTAAGTTTGCTTTCTACCTCGCTGAGAGCGCAGTATACACGGCAGCTAAGCAGGATGTAAACACCAGCTACATCATAGACGGTATCCTTATGATAGTATACCTCGTAGTAATGCTCGGATGCGTAGGATATCTTGATAAGGCAGCAAGACGTCTTTCCTGCACGGTAAGACGTGAGAAGCCCAAGGGACTTGCAGGACTTCTCTCCTCCGGTAAGATCAGCGATAACAACATCGTTATGGCGGTATTTACTCTTGCAGCATACATAATTCCCACTCTCGTAGCAGGCTGGAAGCACTACTACAACAATCCTCTCCAGCTCGAGGGCGAGGGTGACGCAAGCTTCATCGTGCTTACCGAGGCAGGCGAGAGCGCACTTGCAGGCGCACTTGTAGGTATCATCATCATGATACTCGCCGAGGTTGCAGTTATCGTTCTCAAGAAGGTATTCTGCCCCGATATGTCCGTTGAGACAGCAGAGACCCTTATGACAGGTCACTCGAAGACCTCCGCTGAGAAGCTCGCTGAGGCACAGAAGATTGTTGCTGATGCAGAGGCTAAGGTTGCAGCAGCTCAGGCTACCGTTGCGGCAGCAGAGGCTGAGGCTAACAAGACTGAGGAGTAATCAACCTGCCAAATAGGCGAAAAACAATACTGTCCGTGCATTCCTTTGAGTGCACGGACAGAATTTTTAATTTTTTTCAAAAAACTATTGACAAAGCAAAAAAACTGTTGTATAATCTATGCGTTATCCTAAGACAGCAGGTTCCCGTAAATGTGATTTTCACTATCCTGCCGAGGTGAGCGAAATTAATATTGATTACTTTCCTTTTCTCGGTATACGTGCGTCTTTACGGGAAAAGGATTTTTTTATTCAAATTTATACGGAGGTAAAACAGAAAATGCCAAGTAACAAGATTCTTGAACAGAAGCAGGAAATGGTTGCAGCTCTCGCTGAAAAGATGAAGAATGCAGCTTCCGGCGTACTTGTAAAGTATGAGGGCATTAAGGTTGAGGATGATACCAAGCTTCGTGCTGAGCTCCGCAAGGCTGGCGTAGACTACACGGTTATGAAGAATACGCTGACCGGCAGAGCATGCGAAATCGCAGGCTACGACGCAATGAAGGAGCACCTCTCCGGAATGACCGCAATCGCACTCGGAACTACTGATCCGATTGCACCTGCAAAGATTCTTAAGAGCTATGCTGATAAGATTGACTCTTTCGAGATCAAGGCAGGATTTATCGATGGCGGCGTTATCGACGCCAACGGTGTTAACGAGCTCGCAAGCATTCCTTCCAAGGAGGTTCTTATTGCGAAGGTGCTCGGCAGCTTGCTTTCTCCTCTCTATGGCCTTGCATATGTGCTTCAGGCAAAGATAGACAAGGAAGGCGAGAGCGCTCCCGCAGAGGCTTAATAGCTTCTTAAAACAACTAATTAAAAAATAATAACAGAAATTTTGGAGGAAAACAAAATGGCTAACGAAAAGACTACACAGATTCTTGACCTTGTAAAGGGTCTCACCATACTCGAGCTCGCTGATCTCGTAAAGGCTCTCGAGGAGGAATTCGGCGTAAGCGCAGCTCCCGTAGCAGCAGCTCCCGTAGCAGGCGCAGCAGCTCCCGCAGCTGAGGAGAAGACCGAGTTCGACGTAATTCTTAAGAGCGCAGGCGCTAACAAGCTTGCAGTTATCAAGGTTGTTCGTGAGATCACCGGCCTTGGACTTAAGGATGCTAAGGACCTCGTTGAGGCAGCTCCTAAGGCAATTAAGGAAGCAGTTTCTAAGGACGAGGCAGACAAGATTGCTGAGCAGGTTAAGGCTGCCGGCGCTGAAGTCGAGGTTAAGTAATAACTTCCGTATTAAGGTATTCGCACCCCGAAAAGCTCGGGGTGCGGTACAAAAAACCGTGCGAACCTGCTCGCACGGTTTTTTGCGTTTAACTTGTGTATCAAAAAATATTATAAAAAATGTTGCTTTTGCGTGTAAAAAATAGTATAATAAAGGAAATAAATCCAAAAAGGAGCGGCAAATGAAGGTAGTTATAGGAATAGACGTGGGCGGAACTACTACTAAAATAGTAGGATTTAATACCGAGGGAGAAAGAAAGCTGATATCTCCCCTCTTTGTGCGTGCAACCGACCCGATAACCTCAATCTACGGAGCATTCGGCAAATTTTTGTCGGAAAACGACCTGTCGCTCTCGGATATTGACCGTGTGCTGACAACGGGTGTAGGCTCGTCTTATATTACAAGACCTATATATTCATTGCCCTGCGATACCGTATCGGAATTTGAAAGCATCGGCAGGGGCGGACTTTACCTCTCAGGGCTCTCCGAGGCAATAGTTGTCAGTATGGGTACGGGTACTGCTCTCGTGTATGCAAAGCAGGGCGAGGCATCGGAGTATCTTGGCGGTACGGGTGTCGGCGGCGGTACGCTCACAGGACTTGCACGCAGGATGCTCGGTCTTGATAGCGTTGACCACGTTTTCGAGCTTGCATCATCGGGAGATATTTCAAATATTGACCTCCGAATTTCGGATATAACGCACGGTCAGGGCGAGCTGCCTATGAATATGACGGCGGCTAACTTCGGCAAGCTCAGCGATATGGCAACCAAGGAGGACGTAGCCCTCGGAATTGCCAATATGGTATTTGAAACTATCGGTATGATGAGCATTTTTGCCGCCAGAAGCCGTGGGGTTAAGGACATAGTGCTCACAGGCAACCTCTCGGTAGATCCTATGGTTAAGGAGAAGTTTGAGAGCCTTTCCGAGATGTTCTCTATTAACTTCGTAATCCCCGAGAACTCTCAGTTTGCAACGGTAATAGGAACTGCGCTGGCGTAACGGCAATTATAATAATAAAAATTAAAAAAATTTTAGAAAACTATTGATTTTTATTATTTATGTGTTATAATATGTATGGTATAGGACAAGGCTGGGAACTCTCCCAGTCTTTGTTTTATGATTGGCGGAGTATGCTTTTGCTCCGAAAAATGGAGGATTTATAATGGCAAAGAAAAATACCGCGACTGTTGTGCGTGAGCTTCTTTTACCCGTGATTGAGGGTATGGGATATATGCTATGGGACGTTGAGTACGTAAAAATTGCGTCCGAGTGGCATCTGATAATCACGATTGACACCGAGGACGGAATAAACATCGAGGATTGCGAGCGAGTGCACAGAGCAATCGACCCCATCCTTGACGAGGCTGACCCCATCGAAAATTCTTACAGGCTGGAGGTTTCCTCCCCGGGAATAGAGCGGGAGCTGAGAACCGACGAGCATATCGAATTTTGCCTCGGTATGGATGTGGAGGCAAAGCTGTTTGCGGCGCAGGACGGCAAAAAATCCTTTGTGGGAATTTTGGCGGGATATGAGGACGGCATTATAACTCTCGAAACTGCCGACGGCGAGGTCAAGCTTGATAAGAGCAGTGTGTCAAAGCTGACAACCGTATACGATTTTGGTTAATCAAATTAAATTTTGCAAATATAATGAAAGGGAACTGTTATCAGTAGGTTTTTGAAATGAACAAGGAATTTTTTGACGCCCTTGAGAAGCTCGAGGAGGAGAAGGGTATTCCCAAGGAGTATATGATTGAGAAGGTTGAGGCGGCACTCGTCAATGCGTTCAAGCGTGAGATGGGTGGAGCCAGCAACGTCCGTGTCGTTCTCTCACCCGAGAAGAAGGACGTAAAGGTTTTTCAGCAGAGAACCGTTGTTGAGGAGGTAACCGACCCTCAGTGCGAGATAGGACTTGATGAGGCAAAGAGCCTCAGCAAGAGAAATAAGCTCGGCTCAATAGTGGAAACCAAGCTGGATACCAAGAATTTCAGACGACTCAGCGCACAGGCGGCAAAGCAGGTAATAATCCAGGCTATCCGTGAGGCAGAGCGCTCTATGGCAACCCGTGAGTACGAGAGCAAGCGTGAGGAGATTATAACCGCAGTTGTTGATAAGATTGATGACGTAAGCGGAAGCCTCGTTGTGGATACGGGCACGAGCCGTGCAGTACTCACCGCACAGGAGCAGATACCCGGAGAGGTATTCAACGTCGGCGACCACTTAAAGCTCTTTGTAACCGAGGTCAGAGCAACCGAAACCCGTGGACCGATAGTTGTTCTTTCGAGAATACACCCCGGTCTTGTCAAGCGACTTTTCGAGCTTGAAATTCCCGAAATCGCAGACGGCACCGTAATTATCAAGGGTGTGTCCAGAGATGCAGGCTCAAGGAGCAAGATTGCAGTTTATTCAAGAGACGAGAACGTAGACCCAGTAGGTGCTTGTATCGGTAACAGGGGAACACGTATCGCAACCATACTTAACGAGCTCGGAAACGAGAAGATAGACGTCATAAAGTACAGCGAAATTCCCGAGGAATTCGTTGCAGCTGCTCTCGCTCCCGCAAACGTTCTCTCAGTCGAGATGGACGGCGAGCGCACGTGCAGAGTCAGAGTTGCGCCCGAGCAGCTTTCCCTTGCAATAGGCCGTGAGGGTCAGAATGCGAAGCTTGCTGCAAGACTCACAGGCTTCAAGATAGATATCAAGGCGGATTAAGAAGGAGAGAATACCTTGCCTATACAGAAGAAAAAGCCCGAACGCAAATGCGTTGGCTGTAACACGATGCTTCCGAAGGCAGAGCTGATACGCATAGTACGCTCACCTGAGGGGGAAATATCTCTCGACTTCACAGGTAAGAAGTCGGGCAGAGGCGCATATATTTGTAGAAAAACGGCATGCCTTAACAAGGCCCGTAAGACAGGACGTGCGGCAACTGCGTTGAACGTGCAGATACCCGAGTCGGTCTACGAGGCAATGGAGCGTGAGCTTAATGGAAACGAAGAGTAAATTGCTCGGTATGCTCGGACTCGCCCGCAGGGCGGGCAGACTGTCGATAGGCGCAGATTTGTGCTGTCAGTCGCTAAGGGACGGCACAGCTAAGCTGTGTGTTCTTGTCTGCGATGCCTCTCAGAATACGGCTAAGCGAATAAAGAGCAAGAGCGAATTTTACGGTGTAAAATGTATATGCCCGAGTATAACAGGCAGCGAGCTATCGAGGGCAATAGGTAAGGATAACGATATTTCCGCAGTGGCGATAAACGATGAGAATTTCGCCTCCGCAATTGAAAGCATATTCAAAAATTGTGAGGAAAGGACCGAATGAGTTCGGAAGGGTTAATAATATGGCAGTAAAGGAAACCGCAATTAAGGTTCAACAGCTGGCGAAGGATTTTTCGCTTAAATCTGCTGAGCTTTCGGAGCTTTTTGCTCTGATAAATCTCGCCGATAAAAAGGCCGCATCTTCTCTTGATACGACGGAGTACGATGCATTTTTGGCATTGATAACAGTAAATAATCAAATAGAAAACTTGGACGACTACCTTGACGGTGTGGCTACAATAGTTATAGATAAGCCTAAGAAAAAGGCAGAAAAGCCTGCGCCCGAAAAGGTTGAAAGTAAGCCCGAAGAAAAGAAGTCTGAGGAAAAGAAGCCCGAGGAAAAGAAGGTTGAGGAGAAAAAGCCTGAGGTTAAGGCTCAGCCTCAGCCCCAGCAAAAGCAGGAGAAAAAGAAGCAGCCCGCACAAAAGCAGGCGTTTAAGACGATAATCTCCATGAACACAACCGCTGCCCCCGCAGACGGCACGGGCGAGAGGGTGGAAGCAAAGCCCAAGATGAGAATTGTCGATACCCGAGGTGGCTCGGTAGACCTCTCGAAGTACGACGAAACGATTGATAATAAGTACGGCTCGCATCAGCAGAGCGGCAGACGTGACAGCTTCCAAAGCGACCGTCAGAAGTTCAAGAAGCAGGATAACCGTCAGGCTCAGCAGATGGGCAAGGGCAAGAAGAAGGATAAGCGCTTCGAGGAAGAGGAAAAGATGAAGAGAATGGCGGCAGAGCTCGCTCGCAAGAAGCAGCTCGAGATCACCGTTCCCGACGAGATAACCGTAGGCGAGCTGGCAACAAGGCTCAAGAAAACCAGTGCCGAGGTTGTCAAGAAGCTCTTTATGATGGGTGTTATGGCATCCGTCAATCAGGTGATAGATTACGATACGGCATACCTCATCGCTGACGAGTTCGGCGCTAAGGTTACAAAGGAGGTTGTCGTAACGATAGAGGAGCGTTTGTTCGACGATACCGTTGATACCGACGAGAACCTCGTTGGCAGAGCGCCCGTTGTCTGCGTAATGGGACACGTTGACCACGGTAAGACCTCTATACTCGATGCTATAAGACATACGAGCGTAACCCGTGGTGAGGCAGGCGGAATCACTCAGCACATAGGTGCGTACAGAGTGAACGTAAACGGAAAGGATATAACATTCCTCGACACCCCCGGACACGAGGCGTTTACCGCTATGCGTGCAAGGGGTGCGCAGTCAACCGATATTGCAATACTCGTTGTTGCGGCTGACGACGGAATAATGCCACAGACGGTTGAGGCTATCAACCACGCAAAGGCTGCGGGGATTGACATCGTTGTTGCTATAAATAAGATGGATAAGCCGCAGGCAAACCCCGACAACGTAAGGCAGGAGCTCACTAAATACGACCTTGTTCCCGAGGAGTGGGGCGGTGACGTAATATGTGTTCCTGTTTCCGCGCATACGGGTATGGGTATTAACGACCTCTTGGAGAGCGTTCTGCTCGTCGCAGAGGTCAAGGAGCTTCGTGCTAACCCCAACCGCCATGCGAAGGGCGTTGTTATAGAGGCGAAACTGGATAAGGGCAGAGGCCCTGTTGCTACAGTTCTCGTCCAGAACGGAACTCTCCATTCGGGCGATATCGTTATAGCAGGCACGTCGGTTGGACGTGTAAGAGCTATGAAGAACGATAAGGGTATGAATGTATCCGAGGCAGGACCGTCGGTTCCCGTAGAGATAATCGGTCTTTCCGAGGTTCCTATGGCTGGTGACGAGTTCAACGCCGTTGAGGACGAGAAGATGGCACGCTCACTCGCAGAGCAGAGACGTGAGAAGGCAAAGCAGGATATGTTCAAGGCTAATGCGCACGTCAGCCTCGACGAGCTGTTTGACCAGATTAAAGAGGGCGCAAAGCGTCTTGATATAGTTGTAAAGGCAGACGTTGACGGCTCTGCCGAGGCAGTCAAGGCATCGCTGCTCAAGCTCTCTAACGATGAGGTTAAGGTCAGTGTTATTCATTCCGCAGTCGGAGGAATTACCGAGAGCGACGTAATGCTGGCGGCGGCATCCAACGCAATAATCGTTGGATTTAACGTACGTCCCGACAGAGGAGCGCTCGATTCTGCTGAAAGACAGTCGGTTGACATCCGCACGTACAGAATTATTTATGACTGCATCGAGGAAATCGAGGCGGCTATGAAGGGCATGCTCGCTCCCGAGTTCAAGGAGGTGTTGCTCGGTCACGCAGAGGTCCGTCAGACCATCCGTGTGCCCAACGTCGGTACTATTGCGGGCTGTTATATAACAAACGGTAAGATTACACGTAACGCATCTATCCGTATCGTCCGTGACGGCGTGGTTATCTTCGAGGATAAGATAGCATCGCTCAAGAGATTTAAGGACGATGCCAAGGAGGTAGCCGAGGGCTACGAGTGCGGTGTCGGACTCTCGAAGTTTAACGATATCCGTGAGGGCGACGTTCTTGAAGCATTTGTTATGGAAGAAGTATCCCGCTAATCCTTTCGGGCTTCGTATTTCGGCGTCTTCCGCCGTTTTCCTTAGGGCTCGCCGTATTCTATACGGCTTCGGAGTGAAGAACGACGAAATCCATCCAAAATACGTGCGCCCGTGGTGAGCAGGGCTTTCGGGTTGGAGAACGCAAAAATCCACTCAAAATCTGTGCGCCTATGGCACTCAAATAGATTTGGGGACTTATAAAAAGTCCCCTTTCTTATTGAAGTTTTTGCTAAGCTTTTTTCAAAAAGCGTAATACCCTCTCCCGTTTCCCTATATATTTTAACAGTATAGGGGGAAATATGAGGGGATTTTTATTATCTTTTGAGTCGTGGGCGTCCTCTGCTATGACGGCGGCGCTTTTATTCGTTTCGGTATACTTATGCGTAAAGCTACGGGGCTTTCACCTCATTCATCCGATAAAAACGTTAAGACGGGCATTTTCTGAAAACGGCAGAGGGCAGTTAAAGGCTCTATTTATGGCACTTGGCGGAACTCTGGGTGTTGGAAACATAGTAGGTGTTGCGCTTGCTATAATTTACGGCGGTGCGGGTAGTGTATTCTGGATGTGGCTGAGCGCAATCCTCGTTATGATAATTAAGTACGCAGAGGTTGTCTTAGCAAAAAAATATAGACGCAAAACGCCCGACGGCTATGAGGGCGGCGCTATGTATTACATAGAAAAGGGTGTAAAAAGCCAAACACTTGCCCGTATATTTGGGCTTTTGTGTATCCTTTGCGCCCCGATAGTGGGAGCGCTTATTCAGGCTAATGCCATATCTGAGTGTGTGGGTGAAATTTTTGGAAAAGGACAGCTGCTTACAGCAGTCGCTGTAGCTCTTCCAGTACTCTTTATTTCCATAGGGGGTCATAAGAGAATAAGCGGTATTATTTCCGCAATAGTTCCCGTAATGTCGGTTTTATACATCGGAATGTCGGTTGCGGTTATATGCTATCATTTCGATTCTGTTCCCGCTGTTTTTGAGAGAATTTTTTCCGAGGCATTTACCTTCCGCTCTGCCGTAGGCGGAGCAGTTGCATCCGCACCTCTTGCAATTCGCTACGGAGTTTCGAGGGGTATGTTTTCAAACGAGGCGGGTATGGGTACTGCGCCAATGGCGCATGCGTCTGCCGACAGCTCTCCCACGGCGCAGGGTATTATGGGAATGATAGAGGTTTTCGTTGACACGGTGTTCATGTGCACCCTTACTGCGCTCGCAATCCTCTGTGTTACCGATAGCTATGGTGGGGGAAACGCCATGAATCTCGTCATACGTGCGTTTTCCTCGGTTTTCGGCCCGTCGGCGGGCGCTCTCGTGTTTGTTGAGATGTTCTTCTTCGCCTTTGCCACTATGATTTTGTGGGTTTATTACGGTCAGGTTGCCGTTCGCTATTTTTCACAGAGAAAATGGATAGCAAATGCGTTTACCGTAATTTACTGTATGACTGTAATCATAGGATTTTGTATTGACGAGAGCTACGCCTGGCGAATATGCGACCTGCTTTCGGCGGCAATGACACTCATAAACCTTTTTGCGATAATGAAGCTCTCTGATGAGGTTCCCACAATATAAAAAAGACCGTCGCTTTGGCGACGGCCTTTTCTGTTTAAAGAACTCTTATTACGTTTTCAACCTTAAAGAGAGAGATTTTTTCGGAAAATTCCTTCTCGCTCATCTTCTGGGTGACTATTGCGTTTCTTTCGAGAATTTTTGCATTTTCAAATATCATGGCAGCCTTGTCGAGATTTTCGCCGTCTGCAAAACGCACGTATCTCTTGCAGCAAAATTCCGCAAAATCAGAGGGGAAGCTGTTATCACGCAAAAAGCTCCTCGTTGCGTGCTTTTCCTTGCCGCTTATTATGTTAGCGACGTCGGATATAACTGCGCTCGCCGTAGCCTTCGCTCCTGCGCCCTGACCGTATATAATAGCATCGCCGATATAGTTTCCGCTGACGGATACGGCATTGTATACACCCGATACGTTTGAGAGCATATTTGAGTGGGGTACAAAGTGAGGCGCAACGTATGCGTAGGTTTTATCGCCAGACCTGACAACTCTGCCCAAAAGCTTTATTTCAGCGCCGTATTTTTTCGCAGCGACGACGTCCTCGCCGTTTATCTTCGTTATGCCCTCGGTGTGTATCAACTCCTCACCTGCGAGCTTGCCCGTCGCAAGAGCGGCGAGAATGTTGGTTTTGCGTGCAGCATCAATTCCGTCAACGTCTGCTGAGGGATTGCGCTCGGCATATCCCTTCTCCTGAGCCTCTGCCAGCGCATTCTCAAAGCTCGCACCCGAGCCGAACATGCGTGTAAGAATGTAGTTGGTTGTTCCGTTGAGAATACCGCTGATCTCGGTTATTTCATTCGAGCTCGCAATTCCGTCGGTTATTGTACGCAAAAGCGGTATACCGCCGCCAACGCTTGCCTCAAACAGGTAGTTTACGCCGTTTTTGCGAGCCGCCTCGAGCAGGGTATCGCCAAATTTGCTGACAACCTCCTTGTTAGAGGTAACAACGTGTTTTCCCGCCTCAAGGCAGGCGAGGGAAAAATCGTACGCAGGGCGAGCTCCGCCCATTGTTTCGATAACCACGTCAACGTCGGGGTCGTTCAGAATAATATTGAAATCCTTTATCATTTTATCTGCAAACGGACTGTCGGGCATATCACGCAGGTCGAGTATATATTTTATATCAACCGTGTCGTTTGCGAGAGCCTCTAACATACTCTTATTTTCAACAATGAGAGAGGCACAGCCGCCGCCAACAACGCCGCAGCCCAGTATAGCAATGTTTATCATCCTTAAATCTCCTAAACAGTTATATAACCATATTAACATATTATACGACAAAAATCAACCTGTTTTTTAAAAATAATGTGCGATGGCATCTTATTTTTTTTGATGCCCCGCAACTTTGAAAATATACTTGATTATAATAATAAAGTGTGTTATACTAATGAAGTAAAGAATATTCGGTGGGTAAAGCGGCGCACGGAAGGCTCCGTTTTTTAAAATCGCACATTACGGAGGAAGGATGAAGATATTTAATTCTTTTTCAGAGCTTATCGGGAATACTCCTCTTCTCAGACTTTCGGGTATTGAGAAAAAATATTCTCTATCTGCAAGCATAATTGCAAAGCTCGAGATGCAAAATCCCGCAGGCAGTATAAAGGACAGAGTTGCACTCAGAATGATAGAGGCGGCTCTCGGACGTGGAGAAATAACAAAGGATAGCGTGATAATAGAGCCAACCTCGGGCAATACGGGTATAGGAATTGCCGCCGTCTGCGCCTCGCTCGGTATGCGTGCGATAATCGTTATGCCCGACACTATGTCGGTTGAACGCATCAAGCTGATGAAGGTGTACGGCGCAGAGGTCGTGCTGACGGACGGAGCGCTCGGAATGAACGGTGCGGTAGCACGTGCCGAGGAAATATGCAGAGAAACCAAGGGCGCTGTAATAGCAGGACAGTTCTATAACCCCGATAACCCTATGGCTCACGAGCTGTCAACCGCTCCCGAAATATGGGAGGCGTGTAACGGTAAAATTGATATACTCGTTGCGGGAATAGGCACGGGCGGAACCGTCAGCGGAGTCGGCAGATTCCTGAAATCCAAAAAACCCGATGTTAGGGTTGTGGGCGTAGAGCCCCTATCCTCTCCTCTTTTGACCGAGGGGCGCAGCGGAGCGCATAAAATTCAGGGTATAGGCGCAAATTTCGTACCGAAGAATTTTGACAGAACGGTTGTTGACGAGATAATAGCCGTGTCCGATGAGGACGCTGTGAGCATGACAAGAATGCTCCCGAAAACCGAGGGGGTGTTGGCGGGTATTTCGTCAGGTGCTGCGTTATATGCGGCGGTTGAGCTTGCTCGCCGTGAGGAGAACAAGGGCAAACGTATTGTAGTGATTTTCCCCGACTCGGGTACTCGGTATCTGTCGGGAGAGCTTTTTGAGGTGTGATATGAACGTAAATGAAATTGCAACAGCCCTTACAAAAGAGGGTGAGGGAATGATAAAGGCAGACAATTGCGCATTCGTACCGTCAAGAGATGCGGTTGCGGAAATAATTTCCGATTTGCAGTCACTCATGTTCCCGGGATTTTTCAAGGGGATGACAGGGCATACCGTATCCGAGGGGCTCGCTCTCGTAAGGGCGAAGCTCGGAGCGCAGATAGAGAGAGCATACGCATTTGTCGGCGAGGACACTTCAATGAGCGCAGATGCGTGCGATAAATTTCTCGCAACCCTGCCCAAAATCAAGGCGCTTCTGCTAAAAGACATAGAGGCTCTTTATCTCGGTGACCCTGCGGCTAAATGCCGTGAGGAGGTGCTCTTGTGCTACCCGGGATTTTACGCAATTTCGGTGTACCGTATGGCGCACGAGCTTTATCTTATCGGCGTTCCCCTTTTATCGAGAATGATGACAGAATACGCCCACGGTAAGACGGGTATTGATATTCATGCGGGAGCGACAATCGGAGAATATTTCTTCATAGACCACGGCACGGGTATAGTTATAGGTGAGACCACTGTTATCGGTAATAACGTCAAGCTGTATCAGGGTGTAACGCTGGGTGCTAAGAGCTTTGAGCTTGACGAGAACGGAAACCCCGTAAAGGATATAAAGCGCCATCCCAACATAGGAAACAACGTTGTCATATATGCAAACGCAACGATTCTCGGCGGAAGAACCTACATAGGCGACAATTGCACCATAGGAGCAAGCGTGTGGCTCACACGTTCAGTCGAGGCGGGAAGAACTGTGTATTACGAGCCCTCGGACAGCAAAAAATAACTTTTTTTGTTTTCCGTAACCAAAAGTTTTTTAATAAAACTATTGACAAAACGCATTTGGTATTGTATAATAACTTGTCTTTGTATGAATACGCGGGGATTTTGCCTCGCAAAGCGAATTAACGTTAAATAAGGAGGAGATAACGATGGTCAGAACATATCAGCCTAAGAAAAGACAGAGAAAAAAAGAGCATGGCTTCAGAAAGAGAATGGCTACCGCTAACGGCAGAAAGGTTCTTAAGAGAAGACGTGCAAAGGGTAGAGCTCAGCTCACATATTAATCAGGGGTAACCCCTATGCGAAAACCTCCGACATCGCTGGATATGCGCCTCGGAGGTTTTGTTTTAGAAAACAAACAGTAAAAAACGGCAAAATAAAGTAAAGACAGAGAGGACGGATGATTTATGAAAATAACCTCACTTTGCGAAAATCATCTGTATTCCAAGGCGTATTCAAGGGGTAAAAGGGCGGCAACCTCGGCAATGGCCGTACACGTGCTCCCCGATTACAAGGCAAAGGTACTGAGAAAATCGCATCCGCAGCATATAACGGTGAACCGTGTAGGGCTCACAGTGGGAAAGAAGATAGGAAAAGCGTGCGTGCGTTCTCGGGTAAAACGGATAATGAGGGCAGCCTACCGTCAGGTTGTCAACGAATGTATTGTTAAGACGGGCTTTCTCATAGTGATTGTCGCACGTGAGGCGATAATCGGTATGAAATCAACCGAGCTGGCAGAACAGCTCAAAAAGAGCTTTATGCGATTAGACCTCATCGTTGGAGAAGAAAAGTGAAATACGTTTTTATCTGGCTAATCGGCATATACAGAAAATTCATATCACCCTTAAAGCCACCGAGCTGTCGGTTCAGTCCCACGTGCTCGGAGTACGCAATTGAGGCGTTCCGTGAGAGAGGCTTCTTTGTCGGATTTTATCTCTCGGTGCGTCGGATTTTACGTTGCAACCCGTTCTGCAAGTGCGGATACGACCCAGTTCCGCCGAGAAGAAAAAGGAAAATGACAGACAAGGGGCATAAGCGTATGGCTGAAAAATACGTGGGTGACACAACGAAAGAAAATTAAGAATAGGATTTTAAAATGGGATTTCTTGAAATTATAGCATGGCCCTTCAGCTTTGTATTCAGATTCTGCTATTGGATTATTCCTCACTATGCAGGGGCTCTGCTTTTATTTGCACTGTTTGTAAAAATTCTGCTACTGCCCTTGGGCATCAAGCAGCAGAAAAATCAGATTAAAATGGCAAAGCTGCGTCCGCAGATATTTCTCATTGAGAAGAAGTATGCGGGCAGAAACGACCAGGTAACCCTGCGTAAAAAGCAGCAGGAAATAATGGACCTTCAGACTCAGGCGGGCGCAAGCCCCTGGGCAGGCTGCTTACCGTTGCTCATACAGCTTCCTGTTATTATGGGACTTTACGAGCTGGTCCGCAACCCTCTCACGTGGCTATGTAAGCTGTCGGAGGATGCCGTTGCCGCAATTGCGGGTGTTGCAGGCGGTAGTGTCGAGAATGAAATAGGTCTTATAGCAAGCATAACTGCTAATCCGTCAGCTTTTGCGCATATTGACGGTGTCGCAAATGCTGAGATGCCTAACCTTATGATGTTTGGAAAGAGCCTTGGCATTGACCCTAATATCACAGGAACGGGTTGGCTCGTGCTTATTCCTATCCTCGTATTTGTAACCTCGTTTGCTTCAATGAAGATTACGAGAAGATTTATGGCAAATACGCAGATTGGACAAACCCCCGACCAGCAGACGTCCATGAAGATAATGGATTTTGCTATGCCCCTGCTCAGTATGTATTTTGCATTTACATTCAGTGCGGCGCTCGGTCTTTACTGGATATACCAGACCGTTCTCGGCGCTATCCAGAGTGTAATTCTCGCATACGCTATGCCTCTTCCCAAGTACACGGACGAGGAGCTCAAAATGATGCAGAAGGAAATGAAGAAGAACCGTGGAGCATATTCCGACCCGAACAGAGTGACCTGCCGTGACGACAGTGCACCCGTACGCTCGCTCCACTACATTGACGAGGACGACGATGACGTTCCCGTACGTCAGCTCCCTCCGCAGAGGAAGACTCCCAACAAAAACGTTGGACAGGCGAAAATGAAAAACGACACAAATAGGAAAAAATAAGACTAAAAAGGATATAAAAATGAAGAAAGAAGTAATGGCAACAGGCAAGGGGCTTGAGCAGGCGCTTGAAAATGCGAAGGCGGCTCTTGGTGCAGGACCTCTTGACGACGTGCAGTATGAAATCATTGAGCTGGGAAGCAACGGCATTCTCGGAATTATAGGTGTTAAGCCTACCAAAATTAAGGCATATATGGAGGTTGAGGAGCCCGCTCCCGTCAGACGCAGACACGAGAGACAGCCCGACGAGGAAGCAATAAAGAAGGCAATCGCCGAGGAAAAGAAGAAAAAGGCAGCAGCTTCTAAAAAGGCTGAGGCGGAAACGAGCGCAGACGAGGACGAGGATGTAACCATTGAGCCCGTTGATGCAAAGGAGGGCGAGGACCGTTCTCTTGACCTCATAAACACTCTTATTGCAAACCTCGGAATAAAGGCTGAGGCAAAGCTCTACAAGTGCTCAAACGGCTCTCGCAGAATCATCATTTCGGGCGAGGAGGCAGGAACTCTTATTGGACATCACGGCGACACTCTCGATTCAATCCAGTACCTTTCCAATCTCGCTTGCATCAAGAAAAATATTAAGGGCGAGCGTGACCGTTCGAGGGTTACCGTTGATATAGAGGGTTACCGTTCTAAGAGAGAGGAAACTCTCCGTGCTCTCGCACGCAAGAAGGCTGCGAAGGCTCTGCGTGACAACAGGAGCGTTGTTCTTGAGCCTATGAATGCGTATGAAAGACGCATAATTCACTCCGAGGTTCACACAATTGAGGGTGTAACCACCAATTCGATAGGAACAGACAACAACCGTAAGGTAGTAATATACGTTCAGAAGAATAAGGAAGAGGATAGCTCCTCCGAGAACGAATAATATGAGTGATTTTACTAAAACAGTAGCGGCAATATCCACCCCACCCGGCAAGGGTGGGGTTGCCGTTATACGCATGAGCGGAGCCGATGCGTTGAAGATAGCCGACAGATGCTTTATCCCGAGAAGGGGTGGAAGTTTATCGGACTTCGGAAGGGCACGTGCCGTATACGGCGACGTCGTTTCAGCGGGCGAGCGTGTAGACGATGCGATAGCTCTATACTTTTCTGCTCCGTCCAGCTTTACGGGAGAGGATACCGTTGAGATATCCTGCCACGGTGGAATACTCGTGACACAGGCGGTGCTGACGGCACTTTTTTCGGCAGGCGCATCTCCCGCAGAGGCAGGTGAGTTCACTCGCCGTGCGTTTGTAAACGGGAAAATTTCTCTCACCGAGGCGGAGGCAATCGGCGACTTGCTTGATGCGGGAAGCATGGCGCAGGTGCGTCTTTCCTCTGTAAAATCGAGGAGCAGGCTGTCCGACAGGATAGAGAAAATAAGAGCGGAAATGCTCACGCTGATGAGCAGTATCTTTGCACGTATAGATTATCCCGACGAGGACCTCGCTGAGCTGACCGACAGGGAGATAACCGACAGCCTTGGATCTATAATCGCTTCACTCGACTCGCTTATAGAAACCTACAAAACGGGAAGAGCGGTTAACGAGGGGATAAAAACGGTTATATGCGGCAGCCCCAATTCGGGAAAGAGCTCGCTTTACAATCTGCTCGTCGGTGAGGACAGGGCGATAGTAACAGAGCATGCGGGAACAACACGTGACGTGCTCACCGAGCGTATATCACTTGGAACGGCAACGCTCCTGCTCACGGATACGGCAGGACTGAGAATCACGGATGACCCCGTAGAAAAAATAGGCGTTGAGCGCTCCCGTGAGCAGATAGACGGGGCTGAGCTGGTGATAGCCGTTTTTGACGGCTCACGCCCTATGACCGAGGATGATTCTGAACTGATAGAACGACTTGCAGAGATGGGCAAAACAACGGTGGCAATCATAAATAAAGAAGATTTGACACTGTTTCCCGACACCGTCAGGACGGTAAAATCACGGTTTGAAAACACCGTTGAAATGAGCGCAATTTCCGACAGCGCCGATAAGCTCCGTTCATTAATAGAGAGCTTGTTTATAGATGAAAAAATCAGGATAGGCACGGATGCGGTGGTATCAAACGCCCGTCAGCACGCCTCACTGATAAAGGCAAGGGAGCACACAGAGCTCGCCCTCGATGCCTTCCGCATGGGCTTTCCGTGCGATGTGGCATCCTCCGACCTAGAGCTCGCTATCGGTGCTATATCCGAGCTTGACGGCAGAGCAGTATCGGAGAGTGTTGTGGGCGAAATATTTGCCCGCTTCTGTGTTGGAAAATAAAAGAGTTTACGTACATAAAACGGATTTGAGGGTGCTTTCTAATCCGTTTTTTGTTTTTGCACTTTTGTAAATCTATATTTTGCACAAAAAGAAGCTTTTGGAATTGTACATACTGACGAAATTGCAACGTGCGTGTTGACATTTTAAAATATAAATGATAAAATTATCGTGGTGGATAATTAAATTTTTATGTCAAAGGAGAAAAATATGAAAAAAAGAATTATGAGCGTTGTGCTCGCAGTGCTTATGGTAATATCCATAATTCCTGCATTTGCTCTCACCACCTTTGCGGGCGATGACGGAGCTGTAACGTACAGAACCGACAAAACCTATGAGGGCTATAAGGACCTGTGGGTAAGCGACGGATTGTATGCATACGTTGACATGACGGGCATCAATGCCGAGAATACGGGAACTAACGAGTCCCACGACGCAAACGATGTGTTCATTCAGGGTACCGACGTAAACGGTGCGAATGAATCCAGAGGACATTACTTCATCAGAGTTGCTGACGGAGAGATCAAGGGTAATTACCTTATGCTCACCACAGCACACGGCGGAACTATCGCTCCCGATGCAAACGGAGTTATTAAGTTCTCAGGCTTCGCCGTTCCCTCAGGAGCTGTTCAGGCACCTTCGAATATAGGCGTATATCTCGGCGCATATTACCCTGCCGGCTCTGCTAACGGAACCGTTGGCGGAATTACCCGTATCAACGGAACCTCGGGATACGGTCAGGTTGTTTACGGTACACAGACGGATTTCTACTATCCTGCGAGTACGGTTGACAGTGAAGGCTACTTCGGCGGCTTCTCGTTCCAGGGAAATGCCATTATGGATATGGCATCAATTCTGCCTATAACCACCGATCCTGATCTCGGTCAGAGATATAAGGCTTATTTCCTCCGCAGCTTCCATGCTGCTAAGGATCTCGGCTCGATAAAGATTGACAGAGCTATTGACAGCATTATTCTCGGTACCAAGAGCGAGCATAGCCAGGGCTCATACCTTTCTATGACTCACGATATGTCGACGGCTCAGCCTATTGATACCTTCTACAGTGTTGCATACACCTCAGAGGGAAAGGCTAACGGAACACTTACCTCTACCTTTGCGCTGAACAATAAGTACACACAGCCCGATTCAAAGGGTGAATTCAATACTACGGTTAACAGCACGATAGACAACGTTACCGGTACTTATACCAAATCTGCGCCTTATCTTGATTCAACTGTAAATACGTATAGCTCATTCCGTATATACGACAGAGTTATTACCGGACTTGAGGTTAACCGCAACCATTTTGCAGACCTGTGCTATTACTACAAGCTCAATATTCCCGAATCTCTCACCGAGTGGGAAAGCTCGGGTAAGGTAAAGCTCTCCGGTGTCTACAATAAATTCCTTGATTATAAGGTTGGATACGCTGCTGCGGACTATGCTACCGAAATTGCAGAGATGCAGGCTATTCTCGATGATGCGCACGCAAGATACATAGCTCCCGCAAGAGATAATATAGAAACAATTTATCAGGGCTACAAGTCGCTTTATTACGATGACGGACACCTCATGTCCTTCGTTGCTCTCGGCGGTCTTGCTGATGCAGACGTTGTTAGCCAGGATTCCGCATCCTTCGAGGACGAGATCGACAACGCTCTCGTAGTCAACGGCGGAGTAAATCCTGCAAAGGGATTCTACGGTTATCACAACTTTGTAAAGATTATCGGCGGTAAGAACGCAGGTAAGTACTATGTGCTCGGAACCTCCGCAACAGGAAATATAGGCGTTAATAACAACGGATTTGTTACCTACAACGAGACTCTTCAGGACGACACCAATACAGGTGTGTTCTTCGGTGCTCTCTTTGATAAGGAGGCTCTGCACTATAAGTTCGAGGGTGTAAATGACCTCGCAAAGAACAATAACGCACAGACTCAGGAGTTCCTCAGACAGCACGTGACCTACGACCAGTTCTTCTTCCCGAAGAGCGCTCTTCAGGTTGACAGCACATACGGAACCTACACAATCGAGCGTACCTCACACGTATTCCACAGCGAATATCAGGCTAAGTACAATGAAGGCAGCAAGTCGGATATGAATATCCATTTGTACAGCTACAACGGCTCGGGCGGTATAGGAACCTTCCGTATCCACGCCGGCGGTACAAAGGTTGAGGAGTTCGGTACAGGTATTTACCACAACCTCGGAGCTTGGCAGTCATTGAATCTGCCCGGCGGCTCTACGATCCATTTCGCACATGAAACATTCTATATAAATGAGTCTCAGATTGAAAATACGGTAAGAATTCTCGTAAACGAGGACGGAACTGTTGCTAACAATGCAAAAATCCTTTATGCGGGCGGAGACGTTAAAACCTACGACTTCCAGCCCAGCAATGCAAATCTCGCTCACGTTGTTGAGTGCGGTAAGTACACCTACTATCTCAGACTTTACGATTGCTCACTGACCGATGCGCAGATGCTCCAGAACCATTTTGCAGACCTTGCGCTCCACTACAAGCTTAACGTATCAGGTCTTCTTCCTTACGGTCAGGCAGCACTCACCTCGAGCTTCCTTAACAACTTTATAGGCTACAGCTTGGGTGCTGTTAACTCAACTCAGATAACAACAATGCAGCAGGCTATCGATAAGCACGTTGCGAACCTTGCTAACACCGACATCAATGCGGCAAAGGCAGAGGTTGCACAGATGTACAATACCATTCTCGCATCGAAGAATGCATCGCAGGCAGCTGTTGCTGATCTTCAGTCTGTAATCAGCGGACTTAACGCTAACAAGGCTGAGCTTGAAGAAATTCTTGACGGACTCACAGGCATAGAGGCAGCTATTGATATTGTAAACGATTCGATAGCACAGCTTGAGGTTATGATAGCAAACGTTCAGAACGGTAAGGCGGACGTTGATGACCTCAATGCAATAGTAATTGCAGCAGAGGCAGCAGCTAAGAATGCTAATACTGCGGCTCAGGCAACGAGCGATATTGCAACAATGTTCCAGAATATGAACGTTGTCAGCGAAAACCTCCCGAAGGCGGTTGAGAACTCCGACAAGGCAGTTCTTCTTGCGGCTCAGGCATCTCAGCTGGCAGACAATGCAGGCACAGTAGTCAGATATGCAAGAGCGGCTAAGGCTAAGGAATCAATGGATATGAGCGCATATATCAAGTTCCAGGGCTATCAGGTCAGGGCTACCGATTATGCGAGCATCCGTGCACTCTTCGCTATAAATTCCACAAACGTTGCTGCAGGATATACCTTTGAGGGTCAGACCTACAGAGTTGCCAGCATCGGTTATGTATTTGCAAATGCAACCGACGATATTTCGGATATCACCGTAATGCTTTCGGGCGACAAGTACATTTGTCTTGCTGAGAATTCTACCGTTGTAATGCATGACGCAAGATATGCAGTAGATGCAGATACGAAGGCAGAGGCAACCGACTCGAATCTTGATATATACGGAATTGACAATTCCATGCTCAACGTAGGCGTAAACGAATACAAGAGAGCATTTACTCAGGATTATATGTACCGTGCGTTCATAGTATTTGAGGGCGAGGGAACGAGCTTCATCAACTACGTTGACTGCGTCAGCCAGAACCTCGGCGAGAGTGTATCTCTCTACGATGCGGCTTCCTACTTAAAGCAGAACAAGCCGAACGAGTGGTATATGGATTCTCTCTATTGGATATCCAAGGTAATCTTCTATTCAGAGGATAACTAATAAAACAAGCCGTGAGGCAAAACAAAAAACAACAGCGGGGAGTCGCAGGACTCCCCGTTGCTTTATTATAAACAAAAGTCACGGCTGCAAACAGCCGTGACTTTTATATTCAGTTATCTATACGTTCCGTACGTTGCCTCAAGCTCTTTTTCGAGCTCGGCTAAATATTCCGAGAAAACAGCGGAAAGAATTATATCCGATGCGGCGAGAACACAGCCGATTATTCCGCACACGAGTCCTGCTATAGCCATTCCGTCAAATCTTTCATTCTTTATCTTCGCAACAACAGAGAATACTATCGCAAGGATAGATGTTATGAGTGCGGCGTATGTAATGCAGCAGCAAACCAACGAGAATATACCGAGCACCATCGATGCAATAGAGAACCCGAGGTTAGGTTTTTGCTGCATACCTTGACGGTACAGATCGTTGTACGGGTCGTACATAGAATTAAGTGACATATTCTCGGGGTTATACCCGTTGTCTGTGTTTTGTCCGTTTGGATTGTTCTGTCCATTCTGATTGTTTTGTCCGTTTGGGTCAAATTGATTGTAATTCATCGAAAAATCCTCCAAAATCAGGGTCTAATTATATAATAACATATATGAAAGGATTTTTCAATAGTTTTTTGCTTTTTAGGACTTGCTGTTCATCATTGCGTAGAGTGTTTCCGCAGTCTGAGCACGGGTCAGCTCCTCGTTTGCGTCTATCATCATTTGGTCAAGTGCTGTAACACTGAAAATTTTATTCTGATATACAGCAATTATGGAGCCCTTTGCCCAGCTCGGTATTTCTTCTATATCCGAAAAGGTGGGAGTAGAGGAGGTGCTGACTGTGAGATTTAGCATATTGCTGACAATCACCGCCGCCTCAGCTCTCGTGATTGCGCTTTTTGGACGGAATATGAGGCCGTTTCCGTCAAATGAGCCGTTTATAAATCCCAATTTCTGAGCAGTAGCAATGTAGGGACGCAGGCTGTCGGAAATTTCACTGTCGTCGTCAAAGCAGGTGTTTTCGAGCCCATCTATCTTTTCAATTCCGACGGCCTTCATTGCCATAGAAACAAATTCCTCTCTGCTGACGCTTTCGTTCGGCATAAAGTACATACCGTCACCGCACAGCTTGCCGAGCATGATTTTCTCGCTGGCGAGAACGAGGGATGCATTGTGGGCGGAGCAGTCGAGCATATCGAGGTATTCGAGATCTATTTTGTTCTTTTCTACCTTAATATTAACCGTTGCTATTTCCGAGAAGCTGCCCCAGCAGTCACGGACTATGTAGGAAAAGCTGTCGTTGCCGGTATAGTCCGCATCGGGGGTATATTTGAAATCTCCGTAGCCTGACAGTATTTCGAGCCTTCCCTTCTCGGGAAATGAAACCACGAAATATTCAGTCTTGTCGTTTTCGGGATCAACCGAATCCATTCTTCCCCAGATGCTGATATTTTTTTGAGTAGATACTGTTGCGGTGGCGGAGCCTGCCGAGGGGGCGGTGTTATCCCCATCCCTTTGCAGCAGCTTGCACTTCATTTCCGCTCCACCCATATAACCGCAGGCGGTGAAGGAAAACGAGCTTTCCTTTGAGATAGATGCGGGTGTGAAAATCAGCATATCAAGTGAATCTGCCGAAACGGTGTCACCTACGTTAAGACGCACGTCGCCAACCTTGAGGATCCCCTCACTCTCATCGGGCAGAGCAGTAATTGTTATATCGCACGCACTCTCAACGCCGAGTGTCTTTTCAAAATCACTCTTTGAGAAGCAAATGTCCTCTCCTACCTTTCCGCTCTTTATCATTGAGTAATCCTCTGCGAGCACCGATGTCGCAAATGAGAGATTGCCACCGCCGAATTCGGGGGAGATTCCGAGGAATACGCCGAGCCCAATAGCCACCGTCAAAACGGCGGCAAGGGAAATTATAATCTTTTTCTTCATATAGTCCTCCTGATATTTTTACTATATGATATTTTCCTTTACGGCGAATTATGACAGTAAAAATTAATTTGAGTGATGCGTGCTCAATAAAAAAGCCTGCCGTGTGTAGCTAACACACAGACAGGCTTTTGAGTTATAGATAGGAGCAGACATTGTCGGCGAGGCTTTTTTCAATGCTTATGAGCTTTTTTGCAATATCCTTAGTCCTCTCACTCGCCGCCTCGTACTGATTGAGATACCTGTTCAGACTTTTGACACCCATATTACAGCCGTCGGTTACTAAATCTGCCACCTTGCCGTCCTTTTTCTTTGACATCATCTTCATCTTTGTTTTAATATGTGACATGCTGACCGCCATAGGACTCGGCGGCTTTCCTCTGTCCTTGTATTCATGAAGGAGCGACTCCACCTCGCTCTCTAACCGCTCGTGCTCTCCTATGGAGTCGGTTATCGTGCTCCTCAGTCTCTCATCCCTCGCATATTCGAGCATGTCTATCAGCGAGTCAATTCCCATCCGTATTCCCGCATCACATTCACGGAGCAGCTTTATTGTGTCGTTTTCTATCATAACACCCTCCTTTTTTCTTATATTGTTACCTTTGACAGGAAAAATATGCCCATAAATGTCAAATAAAAATATTTTTTAATAAAATTATATAATTGTTAACAAAATTTTGTTTTTATGTGGTATAATGTTAGTTGGTATATTATGTGAAATGACGGAGATAGCGATGTTTGGCTACGTGAAGGTTAACAGTGACGAGCTGCTCGTGCGTGAGTATGAGCTGTATAAGGCTATATACTGCGGCACCTGCCGTGCAATGAAAAAATGCACAGGGTGTCTTAGCTCGTTTTCCCTAAGATATGATTTTGTCTTTCTCTCGCTTGTACGTATGGCGCTCTCCGAGGACTCCGACAATTCTCTAAAAGTGGAGAGGCACAGGTGCATTGCTCACCCTTTAAAAAAGCGTAATATGGTAGTTCACCCCGAGCTCGATTATGCGGCACGCAGTGCGGCGGTACTGTCTTACCTTAAAATAAAGGACGATATTGCCGATTCGGGATTTTTGCGCAGAATTGCGTGCTATATGGCGTTGCCTGTTTTCTCAAATGCCAAAAGGAGGGCGAAGCTTCCGTCGCTCTGCGAGGATGCGGCAAAGGATATAAAACGCCTCTCGGAGTTTGAGAAACGCAGGGAGGAGAGTGTTGACATCGTTGCCGACGTGTTCGGCGAGCTGCTCGCTCGGATTTTTTCGTTCGGCATTGACGGTGTCGGCGCCGATATAGCTCACGGAATAGGGTATCGGCTCGGAAAGATAATATACGAGCTCGATGCACTCGACGATTATCCCCGTGATGTGAAGAGCGGCTCGTACAATCCGTACGTATGCCTTTACGGCTCTGACGGGATTGGCGACAGACTCTCAGCCGTCAGGTCGGGAATAATGCTCGAGCTGTCAGCACTTGAAAATGAAATAATGCGAATAGATTTCGGCGAAAGATGCGCCGTTGAGCATATAATTAAAAATACACTCTACCTTGGACTAACCCGTGAGCTTGATAGAATATGCAGGGGTTATGAGGAAAATAACAGCTCTCGAAAGGAAAAGAAAAATGAACAAATCTCCCTATGAAATACTTGGAATAAATGAGAACGCAACCGACACGGAGGTGAAAAACGCCTACCGTCAGCTCGCTCGCAAGTATCACCCTGACAATTACACCAAGGATGCCGATATGGCGAAAATGGCAGAGGAGCGTATGCAGGAGATAAATCAGGCATACGACGAGATAATGAGCCGCCGTGCAGGCTCGTTCTACGGCTCTGCCGACTATATTGCAATCAGGCGGAAGGTAAAGGCGGGCAGATTTTCCGAGGCTGAGCGTGACCTTGATGCTATCGCTCAGAATATGAGAAACGCCGAGTGGCATTATATAAAGAGCGTGCTTCTCAACCGCCGTGGCTGGGTTAACGACGCTATGCGTGAGCTGGAGCTTGCGTGTGAGATGGACCCGAACAATCTTGAATACCAGCAGGCGAAGGAGATGTTTAATCAGCGCACGCAGGGCTTTGGAAATAATTACGCTCCCTACGGCAGACCTCAGCGCCAGAGCAGCACCTCAACCTGTGATATGTGCACGGGACTTCTCTGTGCGGATATGTGCTGTGAGTGTATGGGCTCAGACCTCATTTCCTGCTGCTGATATATGAAAAAAACGAAAAGGCTGAGCATATCAGCAGTGCTGACGGCATTGTCCGTTGCCATTATGTATATAGGCGCACTTACGGGTGTGCTTGACATCAGCGCGGTGGTTATTGCCTCGTTTGCGGTTATGCTTGCGGATTTTGAGTTGCGTATCCCCTATAACCTTATGGTTTATGCGGGGACCTCGGTTTTGTCATTCTTAATTCTTCCTAATAAGCAGACTGCCCTTATGTATATACTTTTTGGCGGTATATATCCGATAATCAAAAGATATTTGTGCTCCGTACGGCCAAGGCTTTTGTCGTATGCACTTAGGATATTATCCTTTGAGCTTATGCTGACGGCAATTTTGTGGCTTGTCGCCAAGTTCTTTATGCTTGACGATTACACATGGATATATTCGCATCTGTGGATAGTTTATCTCGTGCTTACCCCGATATTTTTACTCTATGATTACGTTATCGAGCTGGTGGCGGGCTTTTACTATGCTAAGATAAGACCGAAGATAGCAAATCTTCTCACCTGATATTCCCCGCCGAGTGCGGAAAAGGAGCTAACAATGACTAAAATAGGATTCGTGTCCCTCGGCTGCTCAAAAAATCTTGTTGACACCGAGGTCATGCTTCATAAAATCAACAGCGCAGGCTACGAAATAGTCAGCGAGGACATTGATGCAGACATAATAATAGTGAACACCTGCGGCTTTATCGAGAGCGCAAAGCAGGAATCAATCGACAACATCCTCGACCTTGCGTGGTTGAAGGAAAACAGAAATCTGCGTGGAATTATAGCCACAGGCTGTCTTACCGAGCGTTACCGTGAACAGGTTTTCGAGCAGCTGCCCGAGGTCGATGCAATAATCGGCGTTGGCAGCCTTGACAAAATAGTCGATGCAATCAAGGCAGTTGAAAGGGGAGAGAGGTATTCCTCGTTTGAGGATAAAAACACCTGTCCCTTAGGCGGCGACAGAGTGCTGACAACTCCCGACTATACCGCATACCTTAAAATCGCTGAGGGGTGCGACAACTGCTGTACATATTGCGCTATACCCCTTATAAGAGGTAAGCTCCGCAGCCGTCCGATTGAGGACATTGTGAGCGAGGCAAAGGACCTCGAGGCTCTCGGAGTTAAGGAATTAAACCTCGTAGCGCAGGATACAACCCGTTACGGGCTTGATATATACGGTGAGTATAAGCTGGCAGAACTTGTCCGTGCGATAACCGATAATACGAATATCCCTTGGATACGACTTCTTTACTGCTACCCCGACAAAATAACCGACGCCCTCGTGCACGAGATGCGTACAAATGACAGGCTGCTCAAATATATGGACATTCCCGTTCAGCATATATCCGACAGGATTTTGCGGGGAATGAACAGACACGGTGACGGTAAAACAATCCGTGATGCAGTGCGCCGTCTGCGTAAGAGCGTTCCGGGTATAACCCTGCGTACAACCGCAATGGTAGGCTTCCCCGGGGAGAGCGAGAGGGATTTCGAGGAGCTGTGCGAATTTATAAAGGAAACCGAGTTTGACCGCTTCGGCGCATTCACCTACTCGGCAGAGGAGGGAACTCTGGCGGCTGAAATGGACGGTCAGATTGATGAGCAGGTGAAGCAGGACAGATATGACGCCCTGATGGCTATCCAGCTCGATATAAGCACCCGTCTCAACGAAAAGAAGGTTGGTAAAACCGTGACCGTTCTTTGCGAGGGCTTTGACAGTGTGGCAGAAACACATTACGGCAGGAGCTCGGCGGATGCACCCGACGTTGACGGCAGAGTTTATTTCTCGTCAAAGCGCAGAGTGCCCGAGGGCGAGTTTGTCAAGGTGAGAATTACCGAGGCTCTCGATTACGACCTTTTTGGCTACGAAATACGCTGATTTCTAATCTAATCAATACAGAGTAAACGGAGTAAATTGTTATGGAAAAGAAGAAAAAAATGCTAAATACCCCCAACACCCTCTCAATTCTGAGAGTATTGCTCGTTCCCGTATTTATGGCGGCGGCAATATTTATGAGAAACATTGAAATATGGGGACAGGTGGTTCCTGCGGCGCTATTTGCTCTCACTGCATTTACCGATATGCTCGACGGAAAGATTGCGAGAAAATACAATCTCGTTACCGATTTCGGAAAATTCATTGACCCGCTTGCCGATAAGTTTATGGTTTTCGGTGCGCTCGTTTCGGTTTTGTACGTTTCGTCACTGACGAAGGGAGCAGAGCTTTTCACGGGAATTTTCGTGTGGGTTGCCCTTATCGTTATGTTCCGTGAGCTTGCCATAACCTCTCTGCGCCTCGTTATATCGGGCAAGAGCGGCAAGGTTGTTGCGGCGAGCTGGTGGGGCAAGGTGAAGACCATGACGCAGTGTGTTTCTATAGTCGTGTTTATGGTAAACCCCATATATGCGCAGTATGACTTCTACATCACAAGCTACGTTGGCTGTGCGGCAGTCCTCATCACTACGATAGGCTCGGGCCTTGACTATTTCCGTGCCTATATGCCCTATATCAACCCCAATGATTAAGTCGCTTTTATAAAATACATAAAAAATTTCAAAAAACTATTTACAAAACGCTTTTGTTGTGTTATAATGACAAGGCATGCGGTTTTTGCCGCACAACCTCGGCTCGGTTTACGGGTACAGATTTCACCCGCCGTTTGCTTAGTCGTGGAATAAATTTTAAGAAAGGTGAAAAAAGATGGACAAGGAACTCAAGCAGCAAATCATCAATGAGTACAAGGTCAATGAGACGGATACCGGTTCTCCTGAGGTACAGGTTGCTATTCTTACTCACAGAATAAACACCCTTACCGAGCACATCAAGAAGAACAAGAAGGACTTCCATTCTCAGAGAGGACTTCTTATGATGGTTGGCCACAGAAAGAACCTTCTCGCTTATCTTGAGAGAAAGGATATCGAGAGATATCGTGCTCTTATCAAGAAGCTGGGTCTCAGAAAGTAAGGTTAAACGGGGACGGCTTTTGTCGTCCCCTTTTAATGCTACTCGTGTCGTAAAATTGCGGGAGAGGTAGCAGTTAAATATGCGTCGGAGCACCCTCGGGCATATATTTAAGTGCTATATTTCCCGCCAAAAAATAAAATGGAGGAAAATCAAATGTTTGAAAATTACAAGGTGTTTAATTATGAATTTGCAGGCAGACCCCTTACCGTTGAGGTAGGAAAGATGGCAGGACTCGCTAACGGATCCTGTCTTGTGCGCTACGGTGAGACCGTAGTTCTCGCATGCGCTACTGCATCTGCGAAGCCCAGGGACGGAATAGACTTCCTTCCCCTCTCTGTCGATTACGACGAGAAAATGTATTCGGTAGGCAAAATTCCCGGCGGATTTCTTCGCCGTGAGGGTAAGCCCAGCGAGAAGGCGGTGCTTACATCAAGAGTTATCGACCGCCCCATACGTCCTCTCTTCCCGAAGGATCTGAGAAATGACGTATCCCTCACCCTCACCGTTATGTCGGTTGATAAGGATTGCTCTCCCGAAATAACCGCAATGGTAGGCGCATCTATCGCCCTTTCTATCTCGGATATTCCCTGGAACGGTCCTATCGGCGGCGTTTACGTAGGTATGGTAGACGGAAAGTTCGTTATCAACCCCGCCGCTGAGGAGCGCAAGAACAGCATACTTGAGCTCACCGTAGCAGCAAGTGAGAAGAAGGTTGTTATGATTGAGGCAGGTGCGAAGGAGGTATCCGATGAGGATATGTTCGACGCAATCATGCTTGCTCACGCAACTATCAAGGATTTGCTCGTGTTCATCGACGGCATCGTAGCTGAGGTTGGTAAGCCGAAGTTTGCATACCCCTCCTGCGAGCTTGACCACGATATGTTCGACGAAATCTTCGCATACTGCGAAAATGACGTTATGTTCGCTCTCGATACCGATGACAAGACGGTTCGTGACGCACGTCTTCAGCCCATCGTTGAGGATATAGAGGCGAAGTTCTCTGAGAAATATCCCGACCTTGCAACCGTTCTCCCCGAGCTTATCTACAAAATACAGAAGAAGATAGTTCGCCGCTGGCTTCTCGTTGATAAGAAGCGTGTTGACGGCAGAAAAATGGACGAAATCCGTCCTCTTAATGCAGAGGTAGGAATTCTTCCGAGAACACACGGTACGGGTATGTTCACACGTGGACAGACCCAGGTTCTCACCGTCGCAACTCTTGGCCCTCTCGCTGATGCGCAGATGCTCGAGGGACTTGACGACGAAACAGAGAAGAGATATATGCACCACTACAATATGCCCGGCTACTCAACAGGCGAGGCAAAGTCGCTCCGTTCTCCCGGCAGACGTGAGATAGGACACGGCGCACTCGCTGAGCGAGCACTCGTTCCTGTTCTTCCCTCGGTTGAGGAGTTCCCCTATGCTATGCGTCTTGTATCCGAGGTTCTCAGCTCTAACGGCTCTACCTCTCAGGCATCTATCTGCGGTTCGACTCTCGCACTTATGGATGCAGGTGTTCCCATTACCGCACCCGTAGCAGGCATTTCCTGCGGTCTTATCACCGCCGAGGACGGCTCGTGGGATACAATGCTCGACATACAGGGTCTTGAGGATTTCTACGGCGATATGGACTTCAAGGTTGCAGGAACTCATAAGGGTATTACTGCAATTCAGATGGACCTCAAGATTGACGGTCTTACCCCTGAGATAATCAAGAGGGCGTTCGAGGTAACGCACAAGGGTCGTGACTATATCCTTGACGACGTAATGCTCAAGGCAATTGCAGAGCCCCGTGCAGATATTTCCGAGTGGGCACCCAAGATGCTCTCGATGCGTATCAATCCCGATAAGATTGGTGACGTTATCGGTAAGGGCGGTAAGGTTATTCAGAAGATTTCCGCTGACACGGGTGCTGAAATCAACATTGAGGACGACGGCTCTATATTCATCTCCTCGGTTGACCGTGACGGCGCATACAAGGCGAAGGAAATCATTGAGGCTATCATATTCGAGCCCGAAGCAGGCGAGAGCTATGACGGCGTAGTTACGAGAATCATTCCTATCGGTGCATTCGTAGAGTTTGCTCCCGGTAAGGAGGGTATGGTACACATTTCAAAGCTCGCTAAGACCAGAACCGAAAACGTCGAGGACGTGGTAAAGGTTGGCGACAGCGTTCGTGTTAAGTACCTTGGAACAGATGAGAAGGGCAGACTCAATCTCTCGATTAAGGATGCCACTCCCAAAATAGACTGATAAAACAATTTATGCCGCATCAGGGGCTAAAGCCTACGGTGCGGCATTTTTCTTTTTTGCTCTTTGAGCGTTAAGTTAGCGGAGCTGTTTTCTAAGTGTCAATAAAAGCATTGACAATAGCCAATAAAAAATGTATAATATATGTGTGTAATTACACGTTTCAAAAGGAGAAAGGTATGAAAAACAAAATTGTAAGACTTATTGCTCTTATGCTTGCGCTTGTTTTCTGCATGCTTGCACTCGCCGCCTGTAAGGATGACGAGGAGGGTGGCGACGGACCGCAGGGAGTAACGGGCAAGGGCGAGGCTGCCTTTGACGGAGTCAGCTTTGAGGGTAAGACGGTTAAGATTTGTCACTCGAAGTCCTCTGAGGCATCGAGAGGCGGAACAGACAGCTCAAAGTACATAACCGCCCCCGACAGCGAGATAAACGACGCTATCGTCAGAAAGGCTAAGGAGAGAAACGATTATGTAAACGGAAGGCTGAAAATCAATCTCGTATACAGCTACATAGACGATATGTGGGATACCTGTAACGATATTGTAAAGAACCTTTATGATGCAAACGACGAATACACGCCCGACGTGGTAATCGCACGTATGTCCTCTATGTTCCAGCTTCAGCTTGAGGGTATATTCAGGAATCTGAACACGGAGCAGTTTACCAACTACTTCGATTTCTCGGCGGAAAACGGCTGGTATACCGAGGCTATGACCGGTTATGCATTCGGACAGGACGTTGCTAACGGCGGTAAGGTTTACCTTATGCTCGGCGATGTGTTCCTCGATTCAATACGTTCCGCAGCACCCCTGTACGTTAATGAGGAGCTCTTGGTTTCTAAGGGATTTTTCACCGACGTGAGTGAGTTCTACGACCTTATCAGCGAGGGCACATGGATTTGGGATGAGCTCATAGGACTTTCTGCTCAGGCATATCAGAATGCTGCCGGCAGCGCAATAGGCAAGGATGAGCTTGACGACATAGGTCTGCTCGCAATGGCAAATGGCGGAAAGAATATGGCGGCAGGCACGTCTATGGCGTTCGTATACGGCTCGGTTGATATGGAGCTCATGACCTTTGAAAACGGTCAGTATAAGTTCAACGAGGCGAACATTAACGGAATCTTTGCTAACTATGCGACGAAGCTGAAGGAAGGACTCTTTGATACCAATGCAGGTTATCTTCAGATTATAGATGACGAGAGCCATAACACCTTGCGCCAGACCTTTGCGAGAGGCAGAACACTTTTCTGCGCAGGCTTGCATCTGTTTGACCTTGAGGGTGCAGCGCTTTCGGCAATGAAGATTTGTCCTATTCCGTATCCCAAGATGTTTGACAGCGACAGATACGTTGTCAGATCGGCTGACGGAGCTAATATCGGAGCGGTTCTTAAAAACAGCAAATCCTTCACTCCCGCATCGGCGTATTTCCAGTATATGTGTATTAAGAGCGAGCCTGTTCGTACCACCTATTACGACCAGGGACTTGGACTCAAATATGAAACAGGTACGAATACAAAGCAGATGCTTGACCTTATTTACAATAATCTCAACGTAACCCCCATACAGCAGCTCGACCAGAGAGTAGATATTGTGGTGGATAGCGGAACCAGTCAGGACCTCTACTCGATTTTCGCAGGAGTTATTACGGGAAATCAGGCAGTATCCAGCTCGTGGGCAATGATAAGAGAACAGAAGGTTAACGGTCTATCCGACCTCTGTAAGAAATACGCAAATCTTCCTGCTGAATAATATATACCGAAATTGCAAGCGAGAATTTTGATTTTATCATAATTCTCGCTTTTTTTGTTTGGAAAGCGGCGTTTATTATTGAGAAAAAATGACTGAAAGGGTACAAACGGCTCAATTTCAAAAAATTGTTAAATATCGCAGATAGATTATTCCTGCTTGACACAGTATTCACGTTGAGATATAATAGTATTGACACCTTTTAAAATGGTGGATAAGGAGAAAAATATGAAAAATAAAGTTGTAAGACTAATTGCTCTTATGCTTGCGCTCATTTTCTGCACTCTTGCGCTTGCCGCATGTAAGGATGATGAAGACGATGGCGATGACGTCAAGAAGATTGAGGGTTCAGGCGAGGCTGTCTTTGAGGGCGTCAGCTTTGAGGGTAAGACGGTGAAGATGTGCCTTTCAAACTCAAGCGAGGCGAGCCGAGGCGGTACCTCAAGCTCGAAATATATCGAGGCTCCCGACAGCGAGATAAACGATGCTATCGTGAGGAAGGCGAAGGAGAGAAACGATTACGTAAACGGAAGGCTCGGTATAGATATAAAGTATACCTACATAGACGATGCATGGGATACTGCCTTCGATTTGGTTATGAACCTGTTCCGTGCCAACGACGAAAACACTCCCGACGTTGTTTCCTGCCGTGTCACCGCTCTTTTCAAGCTTCAGCTCGAGGGAATTTTCAGAAATCTCAACACAGAGCAGTTTACAAATTACTTCAATTTCTCGTACGAGGACGGTTGGTATACTCAGCCGATGAACGACTATTCATTCGGTCAGGATATGGCGAACGGCGGCAAGGGCTTTATTATGATGGGCGATTTCTTCCTCGATATAATCCGTTGCGCATCGGTGCTTTACGTAAATGAGGATCTTATCAAATCCAAGGGCTTTTATACTGATGTCACTGATTTTTACGATTTTATCAGTGACGGTGAATGGACGTGGGAGGTTTTGTCATCCTTCGCTAACCAGGCGTTCCATGAGCAGTCGGGCGGTCAGATAGGCAAGGACGAGTACGATGACCTTGGACTTCTTATGATGGCTAACGGTAGCAAGCGTACTGCTGCTGCAACGGCAATGACACTTGCATACGGCTCTACAGATATGGACCTTGTATACTACGAAAACGGTCAGTATAGGTTCAACGAAACTAATATAAACGGCATATTTGCAAATTATTGCAGGCTGTTAAAGGAATCGCTGTTCGATCTTAACGGCGGATATCTTCACGTTGTAGATACCGAGGATACCAATGTATTGCGCCGCATATTCGCAAGAGGGAGAACGCTGTTCTGCGGAAATCTCTATCTCTATGACCTTGAGGGTTCAACGCTCTCGGGAATGTCGATATGCCCGATACCGTATCCGAAGCTTGATGAGTCCGACGATTATATGGTAAAGGTATACGATACAGCATGTGCAGGATCGATACTCAAAAACAGCAGAGAATTCACACCTGCCAGCGCATATATACAGTATATGTCGATAAAGAGCCCTGATGTGCGTACGACCTACTATGAAAAGGGACTTGGACTTAAATACGAAACGGGCACGAATACCAAGCAGATGCTTGACCTTATCTATAATTCGCTCAACATCAATCCCACTCAGCAGCTTGATATGGCGATAACTGCTGCGAGCGGTTCGGAAAACGCCTATCCCTATCTTTACTCCATACTTGGCTCTGTCGTGGCGGGTAACAGCGAGGTCGGAAGCTCTTGGGCATCTATAAGAGATTTAAAGATAACGGGACTTTCGAATTTGTGTCAGAAATACAGCAATTTACCAAATGACTGATATCTGTTCCCTGAGAAGAAGGATATAAGCTATCATAGCGAGAATTTTGATTCTATCATTATTCTCGCTTTTTATTTAATAATTATTATAAACGCTTTACAAAACGAATAAAATATGTTATACTGTAAGTTGTGTAAATAGCAAATCTTTGGAGGATTTTATGAAAAGACAACTGATTAGGGACATATATAAGGACAGCGCTGCCTTTGGAGGCAAGGAGATCACTCTTGGCGGTTGGGTGAGAAATCTGCGTGATAGCAAGGCGTTCGGATTTATCGACCTCAACGACGGTAGCTGTCACAAGGGAATTCAGGTAGTATTTGAGCGTGAGCGTGTGGACAACTATGACGAAATAGCGCATCAGAACATCGGTGCCGCACTGGTTGTTCACGGAGTGGTTGAGCTCACCCCCGAGGCTAAGCAGCCGTTTGAGCTGAAGGCTACGAAAATAGAGGTAGAGGGTACGTCTACACCCGACTATCCGCTCCAGCCGAAGCGTCATACCCCCGAGTTTCTGCGTGAAATCGCATATCTGCGTCCGAGAACAAATCTTTTCAGTGCGGTATTCCGTGTAAGGAGCGAGATTGCGTTCGCAATCCACGAGTTTTTCAACTCCCGTGGCTTCGTATACGTGCATACCCCCCTCATTACAGGATCCGACTGCGAGGGTGCAGGTGAAATGTTCCGTGTAACTACTCTCGACCTCGACGAGCTGCCGAGAACAGAGGACGGAAAAATCGATTACTCCAAGGATTTCTTTGGCAAGAGCGCAAACCTCACCGTGTCAGGACAGCTCGAGGGTGAAACCTTCGCTATGGCATTCGGAAATATATATACCTTCGGACCCACCTTCCGTGCGGAAAATTCCAACACAGCACGTCATGCGGCTGAGTTTTGGATGATAGAGCCTGAAATAGCGTTTGCAGACCTTGACGACAATATGGAGCTTGCGTGGGATATGATACGTCATATCATCCGTCACGTGCTCGATAAGTGTCCTCAGGAAATGCAGTTCTTCAACAGCTTTGTTGATAAGACCCTGCTCGAAAGGCTCCACTCGCTCGTTGACAGCGATTACGTTAAGGTTACCTATACCGAGGCAGTTGAGCTTTTGCAGAAGTCGGGACAGAAGTTCCAGTATCCTATCAGCTGGGGCAGCGATTTGCAGACCGAGCATGAGAGATACTTAACCGAGCAGATATTCAAAAAGCCTGTATTTGTAATAGACTATCCGAAGGAGATTAAATCCTTCTATATGCGTCAGAATGACGACGGAAAGACGGTTGCCGCTATGGACCTTCTCGTTCCGGGAGTCGGTGAGATAATCGGTGGCTCGCAGAGAGAGGAGCGCCTTGACGTTCTGAAGGCGAGAATGGATGAGCTGGGACTCGATGAGAAGGATTACTGGTGGTACGTAAATCTGCGTAAATTCGGCGGAACGAAGCACGCAGGCTACGGCCTTGGATTTGAGCGTATAATTATGTACGTTACAGGCGTTTCCAACATAAGGGATGTTCTCCCCTATCCGAGAACTGTGGGTAACGCAGAATATTGATATGCAGGCAGTAATCACGGTTGCAATGCTCGCCGTGGGACTCTCTATGGATGCTTTTGCGGTATCTATATGCAAGGGTCTTTGCATGGATAGAGCAGACAATAAGAAGTGTGCAATAGTCGGACTCTGGTTCGGCGGATTTCAGGCGCTGATGCCTCTTATCGGCTATCTTGTGGGAACGCTCTTTGCCGATAAAATAGAGAAATTTGACCATTGGATAGCCTTTGCGCTTCTCACAATAATAGGCCTCGCTATGATAAAGGAGTCCTTTGAGAAAGAGGAGGGCAATGCATGTGATGTTGACAAAAACAGCGCATCCCTGTCCTTTAAGGTGATGCTGGTAATGGCGATAGCAACAAGCATTGATGCTATGGCATCAGGCGTTGCGCTCGCATTCGACGGTAGCGCAAATATATTTGCGGCGGTTGCGGCTATCGGAGTTGTCACGTTCGCTATGTCTTTTATTGGCGTGAAAATCGGAAATGTTTTTGGCTCACGCTACAAATTCATATCCGAGCTTGCAGGCGGAATTATCCTCATAGGTCTCGGAATTAAGATACTTATAACACATCTCGTTGCGTAACTTAACGGAAAGGAAGAAGAAATGGAAGGACGCATAACGGCAAAGCATTTAAACAGATACGTAACAATAGCGCTCTTTTGCGCCCTCGCCTACGCATCTACCTTGATATTCAGAATACCCGTCAGCTTTCTTACGTTCGATTTTAAGGATGCTATAATCGTTACGGGAGCGCTGTTTTTCGGTCCCGTTGCGGGAGTTGTCATTGCGCTTTTGACCTCGCTTATTGAGCTGACAATCAGCAGCACGGGCATTTACGGTCTTATAATGAATTTTTCTTCCAGCGCAGTTTTTGCGTTTGTATCCTCACTGTTTTACAGATACAAAAAACGCTTGTCGAGGGCAATACTCGGACTTTGCGTCGGTGTTTTGTCGATGACAGCGGTAATGCTGCTGCTCAATATCTTCGTAACACCGTTTTATATGGGTGTTGACCGTTCACTCGTTATTTCTATGATACCCACGCTGTTTTTGCCCTTTAATCTAATAAAGGGTACGATAAACGCCGCTCTCACGATGGTTATCTACAAGCCTATTTCAAATGCTCTCAATCGCTCAGGGCTGATACATCTTTATCCCTCGAAATGCAAGAGAGAGAAGAAAACTCACGGAAAGCTCAGCATTGTAATATCACTCGTTTCTGTTGCGATAGCCGTCGCTTGTATATTGATACTTATCCTCGTATTTGACGGAAAATTCGTTTTCTTCGGATTGGGGTTAGGAGAATAATATGGCAATAAGGTATGAGATTCTAAAATCAAAACGGCTTGAATACATAATCTTTCTCGGAATTGTGCGTGTTTTTCTCGAATTTTTCGATATATCGCTAAGACGGGGTAGATTTTTCTTCATTCCCGCAATATCGGCGCATACCGTGTTCTTTGCAGTATCGGTAGTTCTTTTGTGCGCAGGGGCTCTCTCACGCAGGGAGGGTATGTGCGCCTTCGGCGTTGCGGGTGCGTCCTACGTATATTTCTACTTTATTGTAGTTGATATACTCACAATGATTTCGCAAAAGAGCGCATACCTCGTTTTTTACGTAATATCCTGTGCCTTTGTGTTTATATCGGGTGTTTTCGTTTTGAGCTATATGTTCGGTAAAATCTCAAATAAAACAGCGAAAATCGCATGTATAGCATCGTGCTGTGTAGCAGCGGCATATTCGGTCTATGCAATTGTCGACAGCTTTATTTCGGACACGCTTCTGTTTTCCGATATGCTTGACGTGCTGTCACCGTTGATGCTCCTTTTTGTCTGCCTTGATTCAAGGGAAAGCAGGTATTGATGATTATGGAGAGCAAACGGTTTCTAAAAAACGACAGCGGATTTGTATGCAAAAACTGCGGTAAGACGGTAGAGCCACTCGGTTACAGCTCACGTAACCACTGTCCGTTCTGCCTGTATTCACTTCACGTGGATATAATGCCGGGCGACAGGAAAAACACCTGCGGAGGGCTTATGCGCCCGTTGCGTGCGGACCCCGATGCAAAAAGGGGATACGTAATAACGTATGTATGTGAAAAATGCGGAGCTAAGGGCAGAAATGCCGCCGCACATAATGCACCCGTTCAGCCCGACAGTATAAATCTGCTTATAAGGCTGACGGCAGGCGAGTACAAGTAATTGACGGAGCGAAGGAGATTTTTATGGATGAAATGATATTCGAGCCGGCAAACGCATACGACGCGGAGTATAAGGCGAAATTTGCCGAAAACGCCGAGAAAATGTTTGATGACCTCGTCAAAACCTCGGGTATTGACGTTGAGCAAAATCGCACAACTGCGGCAGAATACAGGAAAAAATCGCTCGAATCCTCGGGCCACGATAAAAAGCTGTCGGGACAGAAGACAAAGAGGGTTCTCTTGATAATTCTCGCAGTGCTCCTATGCGTGCTTATAGTTCCTACCGTTCTGATAATTGTTTATATAGTAAAAAAGCTTAATCCCAAAATCAGAGAGATGAGCGCTATGAGCGATAAGCTTAACGCACAGGAGGAGGAGCTGCTCGCACGTGCGAGGGCTCAGATGTCTCCGCTTCTTTCCCTCTTTGATGAAACGATGCCCCCTCGCCTTATTGAGCAGACGGTACCGCTTCTTGATATGGATAAATATTACGATATGCGCCGCTTTGACTACTTAAGCGGTAAGTACGGCTTTGAGGACAGCCACGGGAGCGATGCTTCAACCCTCGGTATAATATCGGGGCAGATAATGGGCAATCCCTTTGTCTTTGAGCGATATAAGCAGGTGCGTATGGGCACGCATACGTACGTTGGAAATTTGACTATCAGCTGGGTTGAGGTTGACGTTGATTCGAAGGGCAGGCGTATTACACGGCGCAGAACTCAGGTTCTGACAGCCACCCTCGAAAAGCCAAAGCCCATCTATTCAACGCATATCAGGCTGATTTACGGAAACGACGCCGCCCCTAATCTCAGCTTTTCACGCACTGCTACCGATGCAGAGAAAATGAATGAAAAGGAGCTCGAGCGTTACGTAAACCGAGGGGCAAAGAAGCTGCGTAAGAAGGCAGTACGCTCCCTATCCACGGGCTTTACCGAGATGGGAAATGCCGACTTTGACGTTCTTTTCGGCGCCGCTGATAGAGATAACGAGGTCGAGTTCCGTCTTTTGTTCACCCCCTTGGCGCAGAAAAACCTTGTTGACATTATAACGGGCGGCACGCCATACGGCGACGACTTTGCCTTTACGAAAAGAGGGTGTCTTAACTACATAATGTCCGAGCATTCGCAGACACGTGATTATGAGTTTGCCCCCCAAAGATACTTCTCGTACGATATTGACGAGTGTCGCCGTCTGTTTTTGCAGTATACAGCGGACGATTTTCAGTGCATCTACTTTGATTTGGCTCCCCTGATTTCGATACCCCTGTATCAGCAGCACAAGCCAAAGGAATATATATACAAGGAGAGCTATCTCCAAAACTATACGACAAGGGAGAGCGAGGTGCTCGCAAACACCTTCCCCTCTCGCTGGTTTGCCAACGATTTATCTGCAACCGACTCTATTCTTAAATCGGAAATTCTGGCAAAGCATGACGGCACCGATACGGTTGAGATAACCGCATATTCCTTTACGGCAGAGAGCCGTGTTGATTTTGTCCCCGTATGGGGAGGGGACGGAAGGCTTCACTCGGTCCCCGTGCATTGGATGGAGTACATTCCG
Source organism: Clostridia bacterium (assembly GCA_017504405.1). GTDB lineage: Bacteria > Bacillota > Clostridia > Oscillospirales > CAG-272 > UBA1740. Next base: position 75,217 of record JAFVRG010000008.1, read on the forward strand.
GTAGAACGCCGCACAAGGCTCAACGTAACATCCGATGACAACGGCAATAAGCCCGCAAACGCACAGGCGTGCGTGTCTAAGCACGGGTTGTTTGCATACATTGATTAAAAACTAAGGAGGATATAGAAATGGCAAATGCATTAGACGAAATGAATGACCCTATTGTAGAGGGTGGCAGAGATGTAAACGTAATCGCAAAGCGACTTCCTGTTGAGAAGCCTACAAGCGCCGTAATACTTGAAATTGTGCTTTGGTGTCTTCTTATAATTCCGGGAGTTATCTATCTTATTTGTAAGATAAAGGCGAAAAATTATTTCAAGCAGTTGGAGCAGAAGCTTCAGCACGACGCCTCTCAGATAGACAACTATTTGGAGCAGAGAGTGATGATTCTCCAGAACTGCGCTAAATTGCTTGACAAGGCAATCGAGCTTGACAAGAGCACCTTTGAAAACATTGCGAAGTACCGTAGCGGCACGCTTGACGACGAAACGAGAAATGCACTTTCGGGAAGCATTGACGGTGTCAGCCGTTCTATAAATCTTGCGTTTGAGAACTACCCTGACCTGAAGGCTCATAACGAAATTGCTGATGCAATGCAGCAAAACAGCTATCTGCAAAGGGAGATAACTGCGGCACGTGAGGTTTACAACGATACCGTAAACACGTGGAACAGAGAAATCTTTATGTGGCCTGTAAAGCAGCAGGTAGCGGCTAAATGCGGATATACAACCCGCATCCCCTTCGCAACCACTAAGGAAATCAAGGAGCAGGCACGTGGCGTATTCTTCTGAGCCAACCTCTTTGATAAATGAAAAAACAGGTGTGCAAGAAAAATCTTGCACACCTGCTTTTTGTTTAAGGCAATGCCGAAATACGGCTGTCGGATCAAACGGATTTTGAACGGAAAGTGCCGCCTTGAGCAAGGTTGACGTGTTCAATATGAAAGCCCCTGCTTTATAATTCAACCAAAATGACGGAGCTTTGTTCAATTTTTATCTTGACGGTTGAATTGTTAACGTCAACCCTCTCGCTCCTCAACGTAGCCGCCGTAGCTATTGAGGTTTTTTCAGACTCGGTTGGTGAGTCCGGACAGCCAAGAGCTCTGTATGCGCTTATTGCATTTGCGTGAGTTGAATCTATTGCCGTCAGCGTGGCGGTGCTACTGCCCGTGCCGACAAATTTCAGCTCAACCTCGATTGGCTCGCCCTCTTCAAAATTTTCTGATGCGTACGCTAAGATAACGCTAACCCTGCCGTCGTCAGATGCGGTGGGATAAATGCTCAGCTCTTTGCACTCCTCACTATTTTCAAAGTAAAGCTCGTTTTCAAAAAGCTTGGCGGCGAGTACGTATGCGTTGTATATCGGCTTTTTGTAGAAATTCAGGGTGAAGAAATTTCTGAATCCCGAAAAGTCGGTCTGCATCTCGTGCTGACCCGACAGGCAAATCATGAGCTTTTCTATCGGAAGATTTAGTGAGTTAAGCATAATAAAGAGCTTCACAAAATATGCAGCAAAGGCAGGAGTTTCTCTGAATATCAGCGCAGGGCAGTCCTCAATATTGAGAAAGCCACCTGTCGTGGCGCCCCACTCGTCGATAATGAGTGGAATGTGCGAAAAACCCCGTTCCTTTGCCATGAGCATTACATCGTATATCTTTTTCAGATGATTTTCAACGCACAGCCTACCGCTCCCGTTGTTAATGAGGTGGGGGTCGGTGCCGTATGAGTGAAAGCATATAAAATCCAGCCTGAGCGAATTTTTCCTGACGAAATCGAGAAAGCCTGCTAAGAAATTATAGTGTGCCGCTAACGCAGGTCCGCCGACGGATAGCCTGTCGCTCACCGATAAAGCACCCCTGACGAATGCTGCATACAGCTTGCAGTATTCCTCACAGCGCTCGGAAACGGTTGCCTCACGCATGAAGAATGCACCCACGTCAGGCTCGTTATAGCATTGCAGATGCCATTTCGACACCTCGTCTATTCCGTAGCGCTCAACTATGTGCTCGGTGTATTTTCTGCATATTTCTTCCCATTTTTCATAGCTTTTCGGCTTGGCGGTCAGAATATATTTTCCCTTATACCTTGTCTTTCTTTTACAAACCGTGCTGGTTTGCTCGGTATCGGTAGATATGCAGGGCGGAATAAAATTATAGCTCAAAAATATATTGAAGCCACGTGATAGCATATAGTCGAGGCGTGTGTCGGTGAGCGTGAAATCGTAGTGAAGCTCCCCCTCATTATCCTCAGTAACTATATCCTCGAGCATTGCGTACATACGCACGCTTTTCGCCACCTTATCCTTTGCAATTTCGTCGAGGATTTTTTGTCCCCAATCGTCCTCAATAGCATCGGTTGGATGAAAATGTATATTGCTCCAAAAGTTTTTTGATTTTTTAACTACCCTTTGAGTGTCAACGGTTATAGTCATTTCAATTCTCCCTTGCCTTTGTTTCTGAGGGTTGCGCCATTAGTTATCGCTATTCCTGCGCATACAGCAATCAGGGCAAGTGCGTTTGGCAGGGTTATAATTTTTTCGTTGAGGAAAATGCCTGAGAAAAGCACTCCAAAGAATGGAACTGTCAATTTATATACCGAAACCGTAGCTACGTCATTATGCTTTATAAGCGTGAGCCACAGAGCATTGGCGGCTGCGGCGGAGAAGGTTAAGAAAAGCAGAATGAAGAAGCCCTTAATTCCAAATGAGGTGAACCGTCCACCGCCGATAAGCCCCACAACAGTCAGTATAATTCCGCCTATCGTCTGATGAATGGCGGTTACTGTGGCGGCATTTTGGTTTTTGGTGAGCTTTTTGCTGATTATATAACCTATGGCAGAGGAAAGCGATGCTAAAAATATGAAGCCCTCACCCATAAATGAAAGACGGAAGCTCATATTTTCCTTGAAATTGACAATTATTATTCCTAAAAATCCTATGATTGCTCCAATCGACTTTCGGGCGGTGAGGCGTTCCTCTTTTATGAAAAGAGGGGAGAGGAAAACCAGAAGAAACGTGCCGCTCTGGTTTATGATAGAGGAGGTGCTGCCTGCCGTTCTGGAGATTCCTATGTACTGGAAGACGTATTGAAGAACCGAGTATACGAGGGCGAGTAAAAGTATGCTCGGAATAGCTTTTACGGACGGAAGACTTTTCGGCTTGTTTTTAACTGTGAGAATAATAAGCATAACAGCGCCGCCGCATCCGAAGCGCACACCCGCAAACAATAGCTGAGAGAACGTATCGTTTGAATCTATCCCGAGAGCCTCGTAGCCTAACTTTATGATAGGAAAGCCAAGCCCCCACAAAAGGCAGCAAAACAGTGCAATGAGCGGGAGAGCCGTTTTCTTGCTAAAAATATATTCGTATGAAGCCCTCATAGCGCAGCCCCCTTTGAAAAACAATCTGTATTTTTCTTGATTATATCACTAAAATCAAGGTACATCAAGCACTTTGTAAAAATTAAATAAAAAGGCCACACCGAAGCGCAGGCGCATTTCGTGTGTGGCTATTTCATTTTGCTTTCGATAATTTTCAGGGCACGCCTTGCATCGCTGTCGGTCATTTGCACAACGTCCTTTAGAGGGTAATCTATTCCCATATTCTCGTATTTTGCACGTCCGAGCGTGTGGTACGGCAGAATTTCTATCTTTTCCAGATTATCAAAATCGGACAGAAAATCGCCAAGGGCTAAGAGCTGCTCCTCTGTGTCGGTGTATTCGGGCAGGAGCACCTGACGAACTCTCATTTTAACCCCACGCCTGTTCAAATATCGGGCGAAATTCAGAACCGTCTTGTTCGAATGTCCTGTCAGCTCCTTATGCTTTTTGTCATCAATATGCTTTATGTCCAGCATAACGAGGTCTGTTACCGAGAGAAGTCGGTCAAACGCTTCGGTTTTACCCTCTGAAAAGGTTATTCCCGAGGTGTCAAGGCAGGTATGAATACCTCTATCCTTTGCGAGGGAGAACAGCTCTGTGAGAAATTCGAGCTGGAGCAACGGCTCACCGCCCGTGGCAGTGAGCCCGCCCGTTTTGTAAAAATCAATGTTGCGGAGCATTTTTGCGAGCACCTCGTCAGCGCTCATCTGCATACCGGCACCCACAGTCCAGGTGTCGGGGTTGTGGCAGTACAGGCATCGCATAGGACACCCCTGAAAAAACACAACGAACCGAACACCGGGGCCGTCAACCGTGCCGAAGCTCTCAATTGAATGGATATATCCCTTCATTATATCTCGGAGTGGAAGGTTCTCGAAATAACCTCGTCCTGCTGCTGCTTCGTCAGCTTAATGAAGTTAACCGCATATCCCGATACACGTATCGTGAGCTGAGGATAAAGCTCGGGGTGCTTCTGTGCATCAAGCAGTAGCTCTCTGTCAAATACGTTGACGTTGAGGTGGAAGCCGCCCTTGCGTCCGTAGCCGTCGAGCAGAGCAACGAGATTTGCCTCTCTCTCCTCATCTGTCTTTCCAAGCGCAGAGGGAATAATTGTAAACGTGTTGGATATACCGTCCTGAGAATCAATAAAGGGTATTTTAGCAACCGACGCCAAGGATGCAACAGCACCGTTTTCATCTCTTCCGTGCATCGGGTTTGCACCGGGGGCAAACGCCTCTCCCTGCTTTCTTCCGTCAGGGGTTGCGCCCGTGTTCTTTCCATAGGTAACGTTTGAGGTTATCGTGAGAATGGAGGTGGTTATGATTCCGTTACGGTAGGTCTGGTTCTGACGCAAGCAGTGAATGAACATCGACAAAACCTCTTTGGCAATGCTGTCAACTCTGTCATCGTCGTTTCCGTATTTGGGGAAATCGCCCTCGGTTATGAAATCTGTGGCGATGCCCTTTTCGTTTCTTATAACCTTAACCTTTGCATATTTGATAGCGGACAGCGAATCGGCAACAACCGAGAATCCTGCGATTCCCGTAGCGAACCAGCGTCTCACGTGCTTGTCGTGGAGTGCCATCTGGAGTCTCTCGTAGGAATACTTATCGTGCATATAGTGAATGATATTCAGAGTGTTTACGTAAACCTCCGCCAGCCACTTCATCATTTCCTTGTATTTTGCCATTACGTCGTCGTAATCGAGATAATCTCCCTCAACGGGACGGTATTCGGGACCGACCTGGTCGCCGCTGATTTCATCAACACCGCCGTTAATGGCGTAGAGAAGGCATTTTGCGAGGTTGGCACGTGCGCCGAAGAACTGCATTTCCTTACCAATCTTCATTGAGGAAACACAGCAAGCGATTGCATAATCGTCACCGTGCATAGGACGCATCAGATCGTCGTTTTCGTATTGGAGAGCGTGATGCTCTATCGAAATCTTAGCGCAGTATTTTTTAAATGCCTCGGGCAGATGCTCCGACCAGAGAACCGTGAGGTTAGGCTCGGGCGCCGCACCGATGTTGTTGAGCGTGTTAAGGTAGCGGAAGGACATCTTCGTAACCAGAGGACGTCCGTCTGTTCCGAGACCGCCGATGGACTCGGTTACCCAGGTGGGGTCGCCTGCAAATATAGCATTGTAATCAGGAGTCCTTGCAAAGCATACCATACGGAGCTTCATGACGAAATGGTCAACTATCTCCTGTACCTCGGACTCTGTAATTCTACCCTCACGCAAATCACGCTCAGCGTAGATATCGAGGAAGGTAGAGGTTCTTCCGAGGCTCATTGCTGCGCCGTTCTGCTCCTTAACGGCAGCAAGATAAGCGAAGTAGAGAGCCTGGGTAGCCTCCTTGAGCGTGGTTGCAGGCTTGGATATATCGCAGCCGTAAATTTCTGCGAGCTTTTTGAGCATTTCAAGGGCACGAATCTGCTCGGATAGCTCCTCACGGTCACGGATTATATCCGCAGTCATAGAGCCCTGAGTAGCCTCCTTCTGCCTCTGCTTGTCCTCAATCAGCCTGTCTACGCCGTAAAGCGCAACTCGGCGGTAATCGCCGATAATTCTGCCACGTCCGTATGCGTCGGGCAGACCTGTAATTATGTGATTGGAACGGCATTTTCTCATTTCGGGCGTGTATGCGTCGAAAACGCCTGCATTGTGCGTTTTTCTGTGCTCGGTGAAGAACTCAACTATCTCAGGGTCAACCGAATAGCCGTTGTCCTTGCACGCCTTCATCGCCATTCTTATTCCGCCGTAGGGCTGAAGTGAGCGCTTCAGCGGCATATCGGTCTGAAGACCGATAATTTTTTCCTTATCCTTGTCTATATATCCGGGGCCGTGCGAGGTTATCGTGGATACGACTCTCGTATCCATGTCGAGAACACCGCCTGCCTCTATCTCACGCCGTTTCAGCTCACTTACCTTCTCCCAGAGGTCGAGCGTGTCCTTTGTAGGGCCCGCCAGAAAATCCTCGTTACCGTAATAAGGGGAGTAGTTATGGTGAATGAAGCTTCTTACGTTAATCTCATTTTGCCATGAACCGGGCACAAAGCCCTTCCACTCTTCTCTCATTAGCATATCTCCTCTTCAAATTTATATGATAGTTTATTTTTTAACAAATATAAAAAGCCAACCAGTCTAAGGCATCAGCCCAGACGGTCGGCATAATTTACAAAATGGCGTTATACTCCCGTATGGTTGAGCCCACGAAAATCCGTCAGTCATATAACGCTTATATTATATCATAGGGTTAATGAAAAGTCAATAGCTTACACGACTAAATTTTTGCATTTTCCGACAAATTTTTCAAATTCAAATATTGCAACGGATCGACAAAAATGGTAAAATGAATATATAAGGAAAAAGCGAGGTGTACGATGGATAAGGTTCTGTCATCAGCGGCAATGAGAGATAGCGATGCCGCTACAATAGCAGGGGGTGTATCGGGCAGAGAATTGATGCTCCGTGCGGCTAAGGGAATATACAACAGCACACGCTTTGAAAAGAGAGTTGCCATCGTGTGCGGCTCGGGTAATAACGCAGGCGACGGCTATGCGTTGGCGCTTTTGCTTGCCGACGGGGGTATAATCCCTCAGCTGATTCTTTTATATGATAAATTTTCAAAGGATTCAAAATACTATTTTGAAAGATGCAGGCAGGCAGGTATTCCGTATTCCTTTTTTGATTCAAAAAAGGGACTTTTGGGATACCAAACGGTTGTGGACTGCATTTTCGGTACGGGTTTTCACGGCTCTCCGACGGGTGTAGCACGTGATGCAATAGCGGCGATAAATTCATCGGGCGCATACGTCATTTCTGCTGATATAAACAGCGGTCTTGACAGCGATAGCGGTATGGGCGATTTTATAGTAAAATCCGACCTCACCGTTTCGGTAGGCTTTTACAAAAGCGGTCATTTTCTCGGCAGGGCGAAGGATTTTATCAAAAAACTCGTCAACTGCGATATAGGTATTGAGCCGACCTCGTCTCCGTATTGCCGAATTGAGCCGTGCGACCTTTTTCCACTTTTTGAGGAGAGGAAGAATTTTTCGCATAAGGGCAGCTTTGGCTATATAACCCTTATCGGTGGCTCTATGTGCTACGGCGGAGCTGTCAAGCTATCAAACCTTGCTACGAGTGCTCTGCGTTCAGGATGCGGAGTGGCGAGACTCGCAGCTCCTCGGAGCATAGCGCCGTCCCTAACTCCATATCTGCTTGAAAGCACATATTATCCTATGCCCGATGACGGCGAGGGCAATATTGTATTCAGCGAAAGGGATATTGATGCGGCAATTTCGGGCACGAGTGCGGTTGCAATAGGAATGGGTATAGGTAAATCAAGAGCTGTATATGATACAGTTGAATATATACTGAAAAATTATGACAAAAGCGTGATTATAGACGCCGATGCTCTTAATTCTGTCGCAGAGTACGGACTGACCGTACTCAAAAACAAGCGAGGCACAGTTGTGCTGACACCGCATCTTCTCGAATTTTCCAGACTGTGCGGCAGGGATAGAGAGAGCATACTCGAAAACCCGATAAAGCATGCAGTCGAATTTGCAAGGGAGTGGGGAGTCATTCTTCTGCTCAAGGGACCGTCAACGGTCATAACCGACGGAAAGGATGTGTATATATCCGACAGCGGATGCGCTGGTATGGCTACTGCGGGCAGCGGAGACGTTTTGTCGGGAATACTTGCCGCCCTGCTTGCAAGGTGTGACGGGTGTGACATTTCTGCGCTTCTTGCTGCGGCGGGCGGAGCTTATCTTAACGGACTTGCAGGAGAAATAGCGCAGGCGAGAGTTGGCGATGTTTGTATGACGGCATCCGATACCGTAGCCGCAATACCGAGCGCAGTGAAAAAGATAAGGGAAGTCAAATAAAAAAACGTGGAGGCATTAACGCTTCCACGATTTTATTTTTTGCTCCAATGGAAATTCACGTAACCTCGGTGCCTGCTCCAAAAGAACGAATATAAGCACCGATAGCATTGCAAACGGTATTGGATTGAATTCTCCCGTATCGGTCTGTGAGAAGAGAAAGAGCGCAAAATACGATAGGATAACGCCCGATGTCTTTTCGTTCCACCTTGTAAAGGATAAATAGAGACGGTGAAAAAGCAGATAACCAAAGCAAAGGCATCCCAAAATACCCATAGCCCCCCATATCTGCGGAAAATACATATGATACCAGGAAATACATCCGTCAGCCGTGTAAACGTCGGTATTCCTATCCGAAATCATACCGACACCGAAAATGGGATTTTCGCAGAAGTCTGAAAACGAGCGCAAGAGCATTGTGTATCGGTTTTCGTCCTTTGTGAGCAGACCGTTTTCGAGCCGCTCGAACAGTTCGGGCAGCAGCTTTGCTCCGTATTTTGAAATGAATACGGCAATCACAGTAGCAAGCAACAGGAGCAAAATCCCCTTTTCCCGTGCAGAAACCGAGCCGTTTTTGATATATACAAATAGCGAAAGCAAAAGAATGACTCCGCCAAACAGCATCGCCGTGCGAGAGGTTGATATGATGAGCGAAAAATAGAATACGTTTCCTAAAACAAAGAATAGAGAGCGAATGACGAGAGGGAATTTTTTCATTCCCGCAAGACAAAATGCAGGGGGGATGCTCATTATTATCAAAGTGCAAAGCGTATTGCGGAACGGAAAATCCGAAATGAGGAGCATTCCCTTTGATACGTAAATGGAAATCTGAGCCGATATGCGCATCATAACAACAAACGCAGTCATGGCAGTTACAATGCCGAGCGCCGTCATATACATCATAAAACGCTCGCACCTGTCTCCGTATGCACTGACACCGTGATACCTGTTAGAATAAATGAGGTATAAAAGAATGGGCAGAATAGACAGTCCCGACAGATAATAGAGGGAGGTAAGATTTAGGTAGCTTTTAAGCGCCAGAGTACCGACACCCCCGAGCAGAATAGCGATTGCACAGGCGATCAGGGGGAATAAATGATGCCCGTAGGAAAAGGGCTTTCGATAAAATACAAAGTGGAATATAATAGCGATAAATACTATAGCTCCAAACGGCAAAAACGGCTTAATCGCAGAGAAAAAGTCGGTGAATATGCCGAGCATTGTCGTTCCCGTCGCCATGATACAGAGGAAAGGCATAAGGCAGGCATCTATATCGTCGTGCAAAAAGAGGTACAGCGTGATGAGCACCGCCTCGGCAAATATGCACCACATAGATGCAGAAAAGCTATTTAAAAATATAGCAATAACCGAGGGAATAACGGCGACGGCAATTCCTAACGGAGACATAACCGCGCGTCTGAAATTATACAAAAAGCTCTTTGCCAATTTATATCCCCCCTGTCCTCAATTCCCACCGCTTTGTGTGGCTTTTGCCGTAAGCTTATCTAAAGTATAGCACAAAAAAACACCAAAATTAACAAAATAAGCGCACGCACCTATAAAAAAGGAAAAAAGTATAAGATAAACGCAAATGTTAATAAATTGTACATAAATAAATGCTGATTTATTCATAATTGCTTGGTATAATATTGCTTGCGCCAAAAAGCGTATGGACCGTTAGCTCAGTTGGTTAGAGCAACCGGCTCATAACCGGTCGGTCCGGGGTTCGAGTCCCTGACGGTCCACCAACAAAAGAGAGATAGCCCTTGCGGTTATCTCTCTTTTGTTTTTGAGCTGTTAGGCTCATATCTTGACCCGACCGGTTTGAGCCGCAGGCTACATAATCAAGTGCGAGCGAGTCTGTGCTCGCACAAGCGAGCCGCGCGCCGATTGCTCCTCGGCGGCTTGACGCAGTCAAGTACAGCGCGTAGCACCAAGAGCGCAAAGCGTGCTTGCGCCGAAACGGAGTATAACCGGTCGGTCCACCAAAAAGCACAGCCGTGTTCGGCTGTGCTTTTTCATTGGATTTAGAGTTTTGCCTTTATAGGCTTGGGAGCAGAACCTCACTGTCGGAGGTCTTGTCCTCTGCAAAGACTTTGTAATTCTCGGACGGCGGGGGTAGCTGCCCGTCGTCGACGTGGAGCGCACCTAAAACGGTGGGCGAGAATGCATTTGTTATCTTGTACCTCAAAAGCTCGGGATTGAACTGCGGCTTCATCATAACCAAAAGTCCGAATGAGCGTGGCAACAGGTCGGTTACCGAGCGCATAAGACGCTCTGCCATATTTTTGCCGGGTATCTCCCTCAGACTGATTTTTGCGTTTTGCATATCCTCATAGCAGAGGCTGATTTTCATGGCGTTTGGCAGCTCGGGGTATATAAGCTCCAGCTTCAGTATTTTCTCCCTGTCCTCGCTCTCGGTAAAATTACACCGCGCCGCCACCGTGTACGGCTCACCGTTGAAATCAAGAACGCTGCGGCGGAAGCTGTAAAACCCTGCGTTAATCTCGAAAACGTCCTCTCCGAGTCCAAACGATAGCAACAGCCCGTCCTTTATCGGCAAAACTGTGAGTGAGGACAAACCGTCGGTGTAGTTGCTCTGCATTACCCGTGTAAACAGGGGGAGCAGAGAGGCGTTGTTTGAGGCAAAATCAAATTGCTTTCCCGAAAGCTCGCTTGCACGCTTTTTATTAAAGCGGCGGTTGAAAAATCCGCATTTCCTTTTCTCGGTGTAGCTTCGCATCTCGAAAAAGTGCTTCTCGTGGATACGCAGCCTTCGGTATGCTCCCCTGTTTTTTCTCAAACGGGAGCGTGAGAAAACCGACGGGTCAAAGTACTTTGCTATCAAACCGAGCAGAGCGCTCTCTTGGAAAAGCTCGTCGTTTCCGGAAAACACCGATATTACCATATTGCTTTCAGGGCATATCCACAAATTCTGACCGAGCATTCCGTTGAAAAGATATGAGCGAGCGTTTTTGTTAACCCATAAATGTCTGCCGTAATCATAGCTTTCCCCGTCCTTGCCCTGCATATAGGATACGGCAGAATTTTTTATAAATTCCTCACTGATTATGCGGGTACCGTTGTACACTCCACCGTTAAGGTAGAGCATACCTATCTTTGTCATATCATAATTGGAAAGGTAGAGTCCCCAGCCCCCCTTGCTTATTTCCTCGGGGGATTTTTCCCATAGCACGTTTTTGATTCCGAGAGGAGCAAAGAGCCGTACCTTCAAAAAATCAAACAGGTCAACTCCGCTGACCTCCTTCACGATTACCGACAGTATGTATGAGTTCATGCTGTTGTATGACAGCTCCTCGCCTATATCCGCCTTCAACGAGCCTCCAAGGTAATCCTCGGTCCAGCTCTCGCTGACCAGCGAGCCGAGCTCGCCAAAGGTGTGGGGTATGCTCATTTCGAGCAGATTTTTTACTGTCGCAGAGCGGAGCTCCTTGCCTACTGACTTTCCGAAAATGTCAAAAAGCGACGTGTCGAGCGACAGTCTTCCCTCATCGATGAGTATTCCGATAGCGAGAGCGGTAACGCTCTTTGAGAGCGAGTGGCAGAGGTGCCACTCTGCGGTGTTGTAGCCGGGTGCGCTCGCATCACAGATTACCTTCCCGTCGCATACTATGAGCAGAGAATGAGTAACGGCACGCATCTCTCGCTCAAGCTCCGAGAGAAAATCATCTATCAGGCGAGAGGAAACTCCAACGCTCTCGGGCAGAGAACGCGGAATATCACTTATTTTTGAATGTGAAAATGAGCTTTCGGTTTTTTGCGGTGCGTATCTTATCTGCGCCGCACGGCTTTTTCCGTTTATAAAATATGTTTCGATAAGGTCAAGTGCCTTTTTGTAATTTATATCCATTAAAAACCTCTCAAAAACGGTGTTCGTATTTTAATTATAGAGCATAATAAAATTAAAATCAAGAAACGGCAACGAAAATTAACAAATACAAGCAACTTTTATATGCAACAAAGGGAAAATTAATAAAAAAATGCCTAAAATTGCATAAAAAATGTCGATTTATACTTGACTTGCATTGGACTTTGTTGTATAATCACAATTGTTATGAATTTATCAGGAAAATAAAAGGTAGAATAAGATGAAGAAAAGACTAATACTTGTAACCTCTCCGCCTGCGTGCGGCAAGACATATATATCCAAAATGCTTGCGAAGAATATAAAGAACATCGTGTACCTCGATAAGGATACGCTTATTCCTCTTTCGCACGTAATATTTGACGTTGCGGGTCAGGAGCGCAATCGCAGCTCGGATTTCTTTGAGAAGTATATAAGAAACCCTGAGTACGAGGTTGTAGTGAATCTGGCTATGGAGGCGCTCGAGTATGCAGATACGGTGCTCATAAACGCACCCTTCACCCGTGAGGTCAGAAATCCCGCCTACGTCAGAGAATTGAAAAAGAAGCTCGCCGAGCATAACGCTCGCCTCACCGTAGTTTGGGTCGAAACGACTCTTGACGTGTGCCGTCAGCGTATGATAGCACGCAATTCGCCCCGTGACACGTGGAAGCTGGCGAATTGGGACGAATACGTTTCCACACGTGATTACAGCATTCCCGAAGGAATTGATGACCCCGAAATTCCAGACGATTTTCTTGTATTCAAGAATTCTTCAACTGCGGAATACGAGGAGTCAATGGCTCGTATACTCAAAATTCTCGCTGAATAATTTAAAAACAGCCCCGATACAGTCCTATGCGGACAGCTTGGGGCTGTTTTTATATTTTAGAAAGCAAACTCGGCAATTCAGACAGATTGTGTATTTCGTAATCGGGAATTATCTGAGTCGTATTTTCTCTTTTGTGCGGATTGTAAAGGCAGGTTTTTATGCCTGCATTTTTTCCGCCCAGAATATCGGAGGAAAGGCTGTCACCGACCATCAGTGTCCTCTCACGGTCAACTCCGCCCACGGCGTCAAAGCAATAATCAAAAAATTCCTTGCTCGGCTTATTAACTCCGATTTCGCTTGATATGAAAATTCTGTCAACGTATTTCGCTATACCCGAGCTCTCAATACGTCCCTTTTGTATTCTCGCCGTTCCGTTTGAGGCTATGTATATTCTGTATTTTCCGCACAAATCCCTCAGAAGCGTTTCAGCCCCGTCAATGAAGAAATGCCCCTGACCCAAAAGCGTTTCGTACAGCCCACGGGCCATTGCAACCGAGCGCTCTATGCCCAGTGCCTCGAAAAGCAGGGAAAAGCGGGTTGACAGCACCTGCTCACGTGTCAGCTCGCCCTTCTCAAGGCGTTTCCACTGAGAATCGTTGATTCTGCTGTAAAGTGATATGTTTTCCTCGCTCGGCTCTATGTCAAGCGAGCGGAAGGTTTTTGCTATAGCAACTGCCTCCGCCTTATGAAAATCAAGTATCGTGTCGTCAAGGTCTAAAAAAAGTGTATCAATCATATTCTCTCCGCCTTTCGCTCTATTTTTTATTTTATCATACTTTGTAAAAGCAAGTCAAGAGTGTATCGCAACAACGGTAAAATCTTCAGAAAAAAGATACAAAACGCTCGAAATTTGGCTACAATTCACAAAAAATTAAATATTTTTACCGAAAAACTGTTTATTTTTACAAAAAACCGTGCTATAATTTAATTACAGATACGTAAGTTCTGTAAAGAAAAGCAAAGGTGGTACACTTTATGAAAATCAAAATCACAGCACGCCAGATGAACGTAAGAGAGAGCCTCTCGGAGTTAATCGAGAGAAAGCTGTCAAAGCTCGATAAATTCTTCGGCTCCGACACTGTTGCAGATGTGAAATGCTCGTGCAAGCACGGCAGTCAGATAATAGAGATAACGATTTTGTACAACGGAACGCTTTTCAGAAGCGAGGAGGGGAGCGACACGTTCCAGACTGCGCTTGACCGCTCGCTCGATGCTCTGGAGCGTCAGATAAGGAAAAATAAAACACGCCTTGAACGACGTTTGCGAGAAAGTGCGTTTGCCGACTATATCCCCGACGACGACGGTGAGGAGGGAGAATTTGTTATACACAAAAAGTCCTTTGAAATGAAGCCGATGTCGGCAGAGGAGGCTATAATGCAGATGAATTTGCTCGGGCACCGCTTCTTCATATACCTTGACGGCGATGAAAATAAAATATGCCTTGTTTACAAGAGGGATGACGGCGAATACGGTCTTATAGCACCCGCCTGACAGCGACGCATTTTGAACCATATAAAAATTAAATCAATAAAAAAGAGGGACTCGATTGAGTCCCTTTTTATCGTTAATTGTCTTACTTAGAGGTAAGATAACCCTCGCGGTAGAGAAGCTCCGCAATGAGAACCGCGCCTCCCGCTGCGCCACGCAGAGTGTTGTGTGAAAGTCCTACAAACTTATAGTCAAATACGGTATCCTCACGCAGTCTGCCGAGCGTTATGCCCATTCCTCCGTATATGTCACGGTCAAGGCGTGCCTGAGGACGGTTATCCTCCTCGAAATAGGTGAGGAACTGCTCAGGCGCAGAGGGGAGCTCCAGCTCCTGCGCACGGCCCTTGTATTCCTTCCATGCGTTGAGAATTTCCTCCTTTGTGGGCTTATTCTCAAACTTAACGAAAACAGCGGCAGTGTGACCGTCGGAGACGGGAACACGTATGCACTGAGTGGTTATGAGAGGCTCATTTGCCTTCACAATCTCACCGTTTTCAACCGAGCCCCAGATTTTAAGGGGCTCCTGCTCGCTCTTTTCCTCCTCGCCGCCGATGTAGGGGATTACGTTATCTATCATCTCGGGCCATTCGTTAAAGGTTTTGCCGGCTCCGCTTATCGCCTGATATGTGGTGGCGAGAACGGTAGTGGGCTTATATTTGAGCAGGGGAGTGAGTGCGGGAACGTAGCTCTGAATAGAGCAGTTAGGCTTAACTGCGATAAATCCTCTGGTAGTTCCGAGTCGCTTTCTCTGGTCTGCTATAACAGCGAGATGCTCGGGGTTGATTTCGGGAATAACCATCGGAACGTCGGGTGTCCATCTGTGAGCCGAGTTGTTCGAGATTACGGGAATTTCCGCACGTGCGAATTTATATTCAAGCTCACGGATTTCGTCCTTCTTCATATCGACAGCGCAGAAAACAAAATCAACGAGAGATGAAATTTTTTCTATATCCTCGGAGGAGATTATCTCCATATCCTTAACGCTGTCGGGAATTTCGGTTTTCATCTTCCATCTGCCGTCAACAGCCTCACAGTATTTCTTTCCTGCGGAGCGGGGGCTGGCAACGAGAGCCGTGATTTCAAAATAGGGGTGATTTTCTACCAAAGTAATGAATCGCTGACCAACCATACCTGTTGCGCCGACGATTCCTGCTTTCAGCTTTTGCATAATGTATCTCCTTGAGTATTAATCTTTATTGCATATAAATATATCATATTTTCCTTATAAAGTCAATAGAAAATTCTTATTTATAAGGATTATATTTCCGCTTTTTGTTTTAGGAAAAGCAAAGAGCCGTCCCTCGGAATCAGAACCCGTGGACGGCATCTTTTTTACTTTTTAATTATCTTTACGTTCTGGGGGATTATTCCCGATTCAGCCATAACTATTTCGTTAATTTGAGCCAGATGATTTTGCTGAAGGTCAAAATCGCTCTTGACAACAACGCTGATTTTATCCTCGTTGATTACCGCAATACACTGCTCAAATCCCTTTGCGGTTATCAGTGCCTCTATCCTTGACTCCTTTTCGATGTCGGAGGCAATACGTGTCATTTCTGCGAGAGCCTCTGCCTTTGTTTCTTCAAGTGCGCTTTCGCTGTCTATAACGGTCTGCAAAACCTCGAGAGCCTCGTCACGTGCTCTTTGACGGCTGAGCTGTGTTGCGGTGAAGTAATTATCCGATGATACCGTGGTTTCAACCTGCTCCGTGCCCTCGGTTACAGGCTCATCTGTTTCAGGCAGTGCCGATGAGTTGTCGTAGAAGAACGTGTAATTGAGGTAAACGGCGAGTCCGATTATAAGTACGGCAGCGAGAATGATTAAATTTTTTTTGCCGATTTTGGAAAGTAGCTTTTTCTTTCCCGAAAAGTTTATTTTTGCCATCTTTATTCCCTCCGAGGCATTTTTCTTATTTGCTACAATATATTTTACGTTTGATGTTTTTATTCCACTTTTATCCGCTTTTTTTGGATATGCTTATTTTATTTGCTCCGACACCGCATACGGTGCTTACCGCATCGGCTACCGAGAGCCTTACGTCGTCACGCTCTCCGCCCTCACATACGATGGCAACCCCACGCACCGTCGGCATACGTTTATATAGTAAAAGTCCCTCTCCCGAGCTGATAACAAAGCTACCCGAGCCGTCATTTTTTGCGTATACACATTCCTCGCCGCCCTCGAGCGTCACCGTCACGTATACGTTCCCTACCCCATCGATAGATGAGCAAAGCTCCCGTATTTTGTCCTCAAGAGCTATTCGGTATTGCTCAGCAGATGCAAAATAGTCGCTCTCGGTTACGACCGTTTCATTGCTGTCCGAACGCCCCAATACGAGAAATGCTATACCTAAAATGAGTATTATGAAAAGAGCCCACCTGCCCTTCATGGTTTTAAGGTTCTTTAAAAAAATATTTTCACTTGCCATTTATGAGTACCTCACATTCGCATCCGCATCCGTTTTCGATATAATGCACTATTTTCGGTATATCTGCGCCGACAGCGGAGCCGGTCAGGTTTATTTCGATGTGCTCGATTATAATTCCGCCGTCGGTTATATTGATTTTTGCAACGACGCCAACGTTTTCCTCGCTGAGTGAAAATTCACGGCATATCTCGGCGCGTATGCCTTGCTCCACAGCCGCCCTTGCGTTTTCTGTGGGGGGCGTGTAGCCGTCAACCTCGCTGTCCTCAAAAATGCTGACGAGAAACTCTGTGACGTCCCCGTCCCCCATGCTCGCCAGAGGGGACGCGACAGTTACCGTGACGGCGAGAGAAACGCAGAATGCGAGCATTGAGTCGTTTTTAGAGCTTATCACTGTGCATATAACTCCCGCCAGAAGCACAACCAGCAAAACCGAATATAAATATGCGCTCATATCATCCTCCTATTGCGGGCGAGTTTTTTATAAAGATGGAAATGACTATTATCGCCGTAACAGCCGTAAGCGCCACCACTGCCAGCAGCATATCAAACAGAGAGAAGAATGAACGGAACACACGCTCGCACTCAACAGAGCCTGAGAGGGAGGACACACCTGCGCAGAGGGACAGCGAAAATCTTATGACGAATATGTAGAAAAGAGAGGGCAGAGCAATTGCGAGCGTGGCAATAACCGCTCCTGCGCCAACCGTGCTTTTAATAACGGAAAGCGACGCTCCCAAGGTGGAGAGAGATGCAGAAACGGTTGAGCCTACCATTGGCAGTGATGAGCCTACCACGAATTTGAGCGAGCGTGCGCCGAGAGAATCTGCGCTCGCCGATATTGCGCTTTGCATTCCCATAGAAAAGGATATTACCGTGCACATGAATCCTATGAGAGTCAGATATGCTTTCTTTATGTACCCCGAAATTGCGGCGGCACGGAACCTGCCTCCCATACAGTCGCATATAGAAAAACCGAGAAGTGCAACAGAAATAGGAGTGAGCACGTCTACGCACAGCCTGTCCGTTATAGCCGCAACTGCGCTCATTCCTGCTGAGCTCGCCGCTCCTGCGGTGACGCTCGCCCCCGAGATGAGAATTGCCGCACTTATAGGAGCGAGCGCATTCATCAGCACGCTCATGTCGGAAAGGTATGATACAATGCCATCAACCGTCGGCAAAAGAATAGTGCAGAGCGAGGCGGCAAGGGCTATTGATATGCACATATCGGCATTTTTTTTGCACGACAGCCCCTCACACACCGACGACACGAGAGACCCCAGAACGCACAGTGATAGCATTGTGATTATGAGGGGACGGCTATCTGTCAGCTGACCCGACAGAGCATCGGTTATCATAAGCAGTATGCCCTTTATACCCGTGCGCTCGGATACACTCTCCTGTGTTATTCCGTCGGGGAGAGCGTTTTGTGCCAGAGATGGCAGTGAGCCGTACAGCTCACCTGCGTAATCGGGCTCATCAGCATAGCATACGGTTTGAAAAGCAAAAGCAAGCAGAAGCAGAGATATAAAGCATATTGCAATTCTTTTTTTCATTTTAAAATCCTTATCCTTATGTAAAAAGAGTGAATAGTCTCTCTATAACAGGCAGTGAGATTATGAGCATCTCCGCCTTGGCAAGCAGCTCTACCTTGTCCGCAACCGAGCCGTGTCCCATATCCCTGCACATTCCCGAGCACAGATGTGCTGCGAGGGCTATCCCCCCCGCTTTCAGCATAAAAGACAGCTCCTCGGAAATACCACCTGCATCAGCGAGTGCTCCCAGCTTTTCCACAACCCCACGGTATCTTTCGAGCAAAAGCGAAAATAAAAGTATGCCTGACGCAGATATTACGAGGGGCGACAGCTTGGTTTCTCGGGTTATGAAAATAATGAAGGAGAGAAGGATGGCTATGCCGAGCGTCTGCCAGAGGCTCATAGACCGAATACCGAGCGCACCGTTTCGATGAGTCCGCCTATTTCGCCGATGAGCATGACGAGGACGATTACTATTCCTGCAAGGGAAACGAGCATTGCCTGCTCGTCACGCCCTGCCTTGCTGAGTATCTGATGAGCAACTGTCACCAGCATTCCAACACCTGCAACCTTTAACACAAGTCCTACATCCATTTCTTTAACCTCCAAGCTTTATAAGAGTACTATTATCAGCATCAAACCACCCGTCAGGACTACGCCCCTTGCAATGCGTGCCATTTTCGGGTGCTCCACTCTCTCGTGCGAAAGCGCGTTTTCAAATTGCGAAATATAGTAATCGCACACACCTACTGCGTTATCGACGTATCCGTCACCGAGCTGATTCCACATAGCCATCAGCATATCCGCCTGCTCATATGTGAAATAACCGAGCCTTAGCGACTCTTCAACGGCTGATGAGAGACCCTTGTCTCTCGCTAAGGAGAGAAATCCCGTGCGCTCGAGCTCACTGTTATCAAAGTCCTCGAAAATCTCGCTCATCGGTGTTGAAAAGCAACTGATTTTCGCCCTTATGTGGCGCAAAAGGAGCAGTATCCCCTCGGTTTGCCGTGTTCTTTGTCTGTATGACCTTGCAATTGACACGGAAAGATAGAGAGTTGCTGTTAAGAGAAGAAAAATTCCTATAAATTTGATGAGCATAAATTACCTCCGATGCTGATGTGCCTGTCTGTCGTATATGCGTAAACGCCGTCACTGCGGCTCACACCAATATATGCTCGGAACACTCCGTTTAATGATAGAATTTTTACAGCCCTTCTGCTTAAAAGCTCAGATAGGCTGGCGGCATGCGCCGATGCTATCAGCGATACTCCCGTGCTCTGTGCACCGAGAATTGCAATTGCCTCCTCTGTGTTACCTATCTCGTCACATATTATCACGTCGGGGGACAGCGTGCGGGTGGCGGTTTCAATTCCAACAGCCTTGGGGTATCCCGTGAGCACGTCAACGGTGCAGCCTTTATCAATGAGAGATTCAGGGAATTCACCTCTGCTGTCCACTATAACCACACGCAGAGGACTTTTGCCCGATGAGAGCTGGATAGCGGCATCACGCAGAGCGGTGGTTTTTCCAACACCGGGCGGTGAATACACGAGTATACCGCCACGCTCCTCTCTCCATGCGCTGACTATTGCATCTCCTGCCCCCGCAACCGAATGAGGAATGCGTATAGATATGGATTTTATGTCGGTAACGCCGTAAATTCTTTTTTCATCCCGAAGAGCTCTGCCTGCCACGCCGACACGAAAACCGCTGTCCGTTGTTATAAATCCCTCAGCGAGGCTCTCGCTGTAAGCATAAACCGAGCCCTTACAAAACGCCTTCACACAATCGTGAAGCTCCTGCGCGCTCACAAAAACTCTCATAGTGACAGGGCGCATATCGAGCGTAAGAGTACATATCCTGTCCGCCCGTATGCGTATCTCGGATAGACGTTTTTCAAAATCCCGGTAGTTGTCCGAAATTTGCAGTATTTCCCTCGCAACGGCTACTGGCAGAAACGAGAGAAGCTCGGAAAGGACATTGCTTATCATATCGACTCCTTTTTCCAAAATTTTGCAAAATTTTCTATAATTTGTCAAAAATACCCTTGACAAAAGAAAAAAGTGTGTTATAATTGTTAGGCTAAACATTAGTCCTGTCACCACTCGGATAGGGCGTTGATTTTTCCCTTACTATTTACGAAAGGAATTAGGATTATGGAGAAGACGGGTATTTTCAGGGGGATTGATAAGCTTGGCAGAATAGTAATCCCTATGGAAATAAGAAAAACTCTCGACATAAAAGAGGGCGACAATCTTGAGTTCAGCCTTGCAGGCGATACCATTCAGCTTCGTCGCAGTGCGCTTCGTTGCTGTCTTTGCGATTCGGAGAGAAATCTCTACGACGTAGACGGTAAATGTGTATGCGAGGACTGCGCTGTAAAAATCAAGAGAATGGTTTAATTTTCACTAAAATGTATGCAAAAGGGACGTGCAGTATGACTGCACGTCCCTTCGCATTTGCCCGATGTTTCGGTGCTTCAAATATATTTATAGTTTAATATGCACAAAAATAAGAAAAAAAGTTTGTGTAAAACGCCGACTGCTTTTTAGTTGACTTTATCGACCGCAAATGATATAATATAATTGCAAATTTATACAGATTATTTTGTCAAAAGGAGAAAAATATGAAAAAATTAATTTGTTTGCTCATGTGTCTTGTGATGATTTTTTCTATTGTTGCCTGTACTGAGGACGGCGTAGGCGACGACGGAACAACGACCACAACCACAACAACGGCACAGCCGACAACCACAACGACTACCGCAGGTGCAAACCTGAATCCCGGTAAGGATTACAGCGGTATGCTCCCCTCCGAGAACGTACATTATGTTTACGTTTCCTCGAAAACAGGAGTTGACTCGAATGACGGCTCCGCACCTGATAAGGCGTTTGCAACTCTTGAGTATGCAACCTCAGCGGTTCTCGACTACATCAACGGCGGCGGCGAGGATGATGTCATCGTAGCTATGGCGGACGGCGATTATTACGTTGCTAACGGATTTAACCTTCCCGTTGCAGGCGAGGGCAAGAATAATAAGATTTATTATGCTACCGTTGGCGGCGGCAGAGCGAGAATACTTGGCGGTATGAACATAGGTCAGAGCAAAATAACCTATGCAAACGAGTCTCACGTTGTAGGTAAGGAAAACAAGAAGGTGCTTGACCTCGTCAGCCCGGAGATTGCTCCTCACCTCCTCGCAGTTGACGTATCCGAGTTTTCCGATGTTTTGACCTCCATCTTCAACGATGCGGGTGTTCCGAAGGCTACCAGCGGATCTTCAACCATTTCCTCGTACGATGCGGTAGAATTCTATAACGGTAACTCCAACCTCCAGCCCGCTCGTTTCCCCAACCACGGTGAGTATTCAGCGGATGCAGAGGCGTTTGGCTACGACCTTGCAGGTTGGCTGTTCACTACTTATATAAACTATGAGTTCACCGACAGAAACGGTAACACCGAATGGTATACTCCTTCCGAAATGGGCGCTCTCGGATTTTACAGAACAGCTCCCATGAATATCTGGGTAACCAACGAAACATATGAAACGATATACGATTGGGATTTTAAAAACCAGGAGGGTCTCCTCTTCAACTTCTTCGGTAACAGCTGGGATGACCTTATTCACCAGATAACCGATTTTGTTACCTACGACCAGGACCAATATCCCAACGGCTTCAACCCCGGCGGAAACGGCAGATATTTTGCGTATTTCAAGACCGACCGCGGTAGGAACTACAACGGTGAGCTTGGCGGTGACGATACCATGACAGGTAACCCCACCTACCGTACATATTATATAATGAACGTCCTCGAGGCAATTGATATTCCCGGCGAGTATTACTACGACCACGCATCCAAGATGCTGTACGTTTACCTCGGCGAGGATGCTGACACCTCTAACCTCTACGTTGCAACCTCTCAGAAGGATCTCGTTAGCGGTAACGGCGCACACAACATAACCTTCCTCGGCGTTGACATTATGTACTGCCAGAACAACCTCGTCAGCCTTTCCAACTGTAACAACGTAACCTTTATGGGTTGTACGATTGCTCACTGCGCTGATAAGGCGATAGTTGCAGACAACACTCCCGGTCTCACCATCGATTCCTGCCATATATTCGAGCTTGGAATGGGAGCTATCGATCTTCGCAATACTTGCAGACCCGATTCGTCCGAGAAGCTGGAGATGTCAAATATTCTTATCCAGAACTGTGACATTCACGACATAGCATCCAGACACTATTCCTACTCATGGGTAATATATTTCACCCGTATATGCGGCGTAACCATCCGCCAGAACTCTGTTCACCACGGTAAGCACGGTGCGTTCTCATGGGATGATGCAGCGTTCCTAACCTTTGAGTATAACGATATATACGAGTTCATACGTGAAACCGACGACGTCGGTCTCTTCTACCAGCTCTCCGACAACGTAACGCAGGTCGGTACGGTAATCAGATACAACAGAATACATGACATCGGTATCAACTATCCCAACTGGGGCTCCAACATCTTCTATGATGACGGATACGGCTCGGGCTACGAGATACACCACAACCTGATATACAACCTCTGGGAGGGTGAGTATGCGAAGGCTACTGTTTTCTGTAAGATGAAGGCAGAGTACGTTCACGACAACTTTATCTTCAACACAGGTGAGAGAGTTACTATGTCGTCCGGCGATAAGGGCGAGGGTAATTTCTGGTGGTGGCGTGACGTCAACAGCTCGTTCACGGTTAAGGCTGATGCTATCTGGTCGCACATTCAGAACTCCGGAATAGGTAATGCCTGGGAGAAGAATTTTGAGGATCCCGATATGGACGGACGTTTCCAGTACGATATGCTCCGTTACCTCAACTCCGAGGAATCCTTCTACGATGTTTACGGAAACGGAATTGCAGTCAGCAATGACCTTATCAGAAACGACGGCGGCGCAACGGTTATCCGTGACGAAAACGCAAAGTATATAACGGTTACTATCAATAAGACTCAGAACGGTCAGTACGAGGGCAAGAACCTCACTGCGGGATCTAAGTTCACAGGCTGGACCAGCATTGCTAAGCTTGCTGATTTCCTCTATGAATACGGACGGATTAAGAGCACCACACAGGTTAACCCTGCTGCATGCTCGATCACCTACTACGATCCTGACACAATGGCAGTTCCTATTAACATACACGCCTTCTATATGCCTATGTACACCTACAACGAAAGCACATATGAGTGGGAGTACAGTAAATGGTCTGTTAACAGCGGTAATAACACCGATGCATGGACTCAGGCACATGAGATGATGGGACGTCATTACTACTGGGCTGACGGTTATCACGGCGTATATCACAACAACATATCCATTAATACCTACAACAACTTCTCAACTGATAAGTCGGTATGGGATGCTGTTCACGTAAAGGCGTATAACTACTACGACGGTATGATGGACGTCGAGCTCTTTGAGGATGGCGAGTACAGCTCGGATATCGTCGACTACCTCGAGGATCTTTCCTACCAGGAGGGCTACGAGTGGGTTGCTGACTTCGAATTGCTCGACCTGTCGAAGGTTGGATGTAAGCTCGGCTAAGCTAAGGGGCTTCCGCCTTTTGGCATAACTATAAACACAAAACGGCGTACCTTTCGGGTACGCCGTTTTCATTAAATTAAAAGTGAGGCGTTTTTTGCGCCTCACTTTGCTATTTGCGATTTCTTCGGAAAAAGCATCTTTAGAGGTTAGTCTGAAACAACCGCCATGTTTTTACGGGAAAGCGCAATTCTGCACTTTTGCAGGTCAACACTCTTGACTCTGACCTCTATGACGTCACCGACGGATACGATGTCACTTGCCCTCTTTACAAAGCTCTCGCTCATTTCGGATATATGGAGCAGGCCGTCGTGATGCACGCCTATATCCACGAATGCACCGAAATCAACTACGTTTCTTACCGTTCCCTTGAGGAGCATATCGGGCTTCAAATCCTTTATGTCCAGAACGTCTGCACGGAGAACAGGCGCAGGTGCGCTGTCACGAATATCTCTTCCGGGCTTTTCGAGCTCACCGATGATGTCGAGCAGAGTAGGCTCACCGCAGCCGAGCTCGTCGCACACACGCTTCATTCCGTATTTTGTAACCTTAAAACGCAGGGTATTGATATCTCCCGCCTTCACGTCCTCCTTTGTGAAGTCGAATTTATCGAGCAGGTTCTTGGTTATTTCATAGGACTCGGGGTGAACTCCCGTGTTGTCGAGAATTTCCTTTGAGTTAGTAACACGCAAAAATCCTGCGCACTGCTCAAATGCCTTGTTTCCGATTTTGGGCACCTTGAGTAGCTGAGAACGGCTCTTGAATTCACCGTTTTCCTCACGGTATGCAACTATATTTTTAGCTGCTGCGGTGCTTATTCCCGAAATGTAGGAGAGCAGGGAATAGGATGCGGTGTTGACGTCAACTCCAACACTGTTAACGCAGTCCTCAACGACACCGCCGAGCGCCTCGTCAAGGCGTGCAGGCTTCATATCGTGCTGATACTGACCGACACCTATCGCCTTAGGCTCTATTTTTACGAGCTCTGCGAGGGGGTCCTGCAAACGGCGTGCGATTGATACCGCACTTCTTTCGGTAACGTCAAAATCGGGGAACTCCTCAGCACCCGCCTTCGATGCGGAATAAACCGATGCTCCTGCCTCGTTGACTATTGCGTACTTAACGCCGTCGCACTCCTTTATCGTTTCGGCTATGAACAGCTCGCTCTCACGGGATGCTGTTCCGTTTCCAATAGCAACGACGTCAATGCCGTATTTCCTTATCAAGTTGAGAACAACTCTACGTGAGCCGGCAATATCCTTTCTTGGCTCGGTGGGGTAGATAACTGCCGTGTCGAGCACCTTGCCCGTCTTGTCAACAACAGCGAGCTTACAGCCTGTACGGAAGCCTGGGTCATAGCCGAGCACCGTCTTGCCCTTCAGGGGAGAAACCAGCAAAAGATTGCGCAGATTTTCGGTAAATACCTTGAGCGCTCCCTCGCAGGCGTTGTCGAACAAATCACTTCTGATTTCTCTTTCAAGAGAGGGGAAAATCAAGCGCTCATAGCTGTCCTTGATTGTGTCCATTATTATCTTAACGGCAGGGGACTTCTCGTTGGTAATTATGCGTGAGCTGATAATGGCGAGCTGCGACGCCTCGTTTACCTCAAGCGATACCTTCAAAAATTCCTCTTTTTCGCCACGGTTGACGGCGAGTATTCTGTGTGAAGGTATCTTCTTTACAGCCTCTCTGTACTCGTAATAGCCCTCGTAAACCGACGGCTCATCCTTTGACTTAACAGTGACTATTTCGCCGTTTTCAAATGCGCTCTCACGCAGAGCCTTTCTGATTTCGGCAGAGTCGGAAATGTCCTCTGCGATTATATCCATAGCGCCCTGTATTGCATCCTCGGCGCTCTTTACCTCCTTGCCCTCGGCGTCGGAGATAAATTCCTTAGCCATTTCCTCAATCGACGGCTCGTAGCTGTCACGCTGCTCCATTATTGCGAGAGCGAGAGGCTCAAGTCCCTTTTCTCTTGCAACCGATGCCCTCGTCTTTCTCTTGGGCTTGTAGGGACGGTATATATCCTCCAGCTCAACCAGCGTCTTTGCGTTAGAAAGAGCATGGGTAATTTCATCCGTCAGCTTGCCCTGCTCATCAATGAGCTTCGATATTTCATCACGGCGC
The DNA here is from genome assembly GCA_017504405.1 of Clostridia bacterium. Taxonomy (GTDB): domain Bacteria; phylum Bacillota; class Clostridia; order Oscillospirales; family CAG-272; genus UBA1740. The sequence goes on from JAFVRG010000008.1 coordinate 101,337, forward strand.
TCGTTGAATTTACGCAGGTAAATCAGCCTCTCCTCGAGGGTACGCAGGGTTGTGTCGTCAAGGCTCCCCGTAACCTCCTTACGGTAACGTGCGATGAACGGGATGGTGTTTCCCTCATCAATCAACGCCACCGTTTTCTCCACCTGCTCGTCCTTAAGACCGAGCTCCTGTGCAATTGTCTTAATAATGTCCATTTTGTACTCCTTTACAGCATAGGGTTATATAATTTGCAGTATTACTGCTAACTGCCGTTTATTTGCGGTTAACCGCATTTTTAAGTGCTTTGACCTCGTCCTCGGTCAGATGTCTGTATTCTCCGCGCCCAAGATTTTTGTCAAGGGCAATACCCGAAAATTCTATCCTTTCGAGGTAGGTTACCTTGCTACCGAGCGCCGCTACCATTCGCTTTATCTGGTGGTATTTGCCCTCGTTAAGAGTGATAATACCGCCCGAGCGGTCCTCGCTAAGCTCGATTTTTGCGCTCTTACATTCGTATCCGTCAGCGAGAATCACTCCGTTTTCAAAGCTCTGTTCCGCACCCAAGGGCAACGGGTCAGCGCTCTTAAACAGGTATTTTTTTGGCACGTGACGCTTTGGCGAGAGCAACAGGTGCGATAGCTCTCCGTCGTTTGTGAGTATCATAAGGCCGACGGTGTCACGGTCAAGCCTTCCGCACGGAAAGGGCTTGAATTTTTGCAAATCCTCGGAGAGGAGCTCCACCACCGTAGGCAGGCTCGAATCCTCGGTTGCGCTGACGTACCCCTCGGGCTTGTTGAGCATCACGTAGATAAATTTGTTATATGAAACGGGCGTACCGTCCAGCGCAATTTCGTCGGTGTCGGGCGATATGCTCATATCCGCGCTCACAGTCTGCCTGCCGTTTACGGTTATCCGTCCGCACTTAACCGCGCGGGAGGATTCCTTGCGTGACAACAGATGACATTCGGATAGAAATTTATCAAGGCGCATAGAATACCTCCTAATTAAGTGCTCTATAAATTATACCACAAAATCCCTCAAAAGTAAATAATAATATATAAAATATATATGTAATAAAGGAGTGTTTTCCATGCGCCTGCGCACAAATTTAAAAAAATGGTAAAAATATGTTGAAAAAGTGTAAAAAAAGTATTATAATAAATAGGTTAGATTAAAAGAAGAGGTAAAGAAATTGAAAAGAACGGATCTGAGAAACGTTGCGATAATAGCGCACGTAGACCATGGAAAAACGACTCTGGTTGACGAGATGCTTCGTCAGGGCGGAGTATACCGAGAGAATCAGGTTACTGAGGACAGAGTAATGGACTCCAACGCCATTGAGCGTGAGCGTGGTATCACAATACTTGCTAAAAACACGGCAGTGTACTATAAGGATACGAAAATCAACATCGTTGACACCCCCGGACACGCAGATTTCGGCGGAGAGGTTGAGCGTATACTGAAAATGGTTAACGGCGTTATACTTCTCGTTGACGCTGCCGAGGGACCTATGCCCCAGACACGCTTCGTGCTGGAAAAGGCGCTCGCTATGAATCATAAGGTTATAGTTGTTGTCAACAAGATTGACCGTCCCGATGCCCGCCTTGAGGAGGTTGAGGAGGAGGTTTTGGAGCTCCTTATCGACCTTGATGCTACCGATGAGCAGCTTGACTCGCCTATGCTTTTCTGCTCGGGCAGAGCAGGAACGGCATCGCTCTCACCCTATGAGCAGGGCACGGACCTGACTCCCCTTTTCAACACAATTCTTGAATATATCCCCGCTCCCGAGGGAGATGATGAGGGCGAGCTTCAGCTTCTCGTTTCCTCGATAGATTATAACGACTATGTGGGAAGAATAGGTATAGGAAGAATCGAGCGTGGCTCCTTACGTCAGAATCAGGAAATAACAATATCCAATTTCCACAACCCAGATGCAACCCACCGCTCCCGTGTAGTGTCCATATATCAGTTTGACGGTCTTTCCAGACGTCAGGTTGAGAGTGCCACCGTTGGAGATATTGTTTGTTTTTCGGGCTGTGAGGATATAAATATCGGTGATACAGTCACGTCAACGGCGTGCGTTGAGCCTCTCGAATTTGTCAAGGTGAGCGACCCCACCCTCGAAATGACCTTCTCGGTAAACGACAGCCCCTTTGCAGGTAAGGAGGGTAAATTCGTTACCAGCCGACACCTGCGTGAGCGCCTCTACCGTGAGCTGCTCCGTGACGTGTCGCTCCGTGTCAGCGACGGTGATACCACCGACTCCTTCCGTGTTGCGGGCAGAGGAGAGATGCACCTATCGATTCTTATTGAAAATATGCGCCGTGAGGGCTACGAGCTCTGCTGCTCAACACCCCGTGTGCTTTATAAGGAAATAGACGGCGTAAAATGCGAGCCTATGGAGCGTGTCGAGGTTGACGTGCCCGAGGAATATATGGGTACTGTAATGGAGCGCCTCGGAGCCAGAAAGGGTGAGCTTCTCGATATGCAGATGCGTGGCTCACGCCAGAGAATAGTTTATTCGATACCCTCACGTTGCCTCATTGGCTACCGCAGTGAATTTATGACCGCCACCCGTGGCGAGGGCATAATGAACTCTATTTTTGACGGATACGCACCCTTTAAGGGCGAGGTGGTTATGCGCTTTACAGGCTCACTCGTTGCCAGCGAAACGGGAAAATCCACCAGCTACGGTCTGTTCTATGCTCAGGACAGAGGCCCGTTGTTTATAGGTGCGGCAACCCCCGTTTATGAGGGAATGATTATCGGTGAAAATCCGAAGCCCGGCGATATTGCCGTCAACGTATGTAAGGAAAAGCACCTCACCGCTGTTCGCTCGAAGGGCGCAGACGAGGCACTCACCCTCATAACCCCCCGCAATATGAGCCTTGAGGAGGCAATTGAGTTTATAAACGACGATGAGCTGATGGAGATAACGCCCAAATCACTCCGCTTGCGTAAGCGTATTCTTAACACCGAGCTTCGCTTGAAGGCAGAGGCGGCACGCAAAAAGGCAATGCTTCAATAACATCAACCTAAAAGTGAGCAAAACAGTCCCTTTAATAAAATTCAGACTGCGAAATTTCTAATTTATTAGAACGGTTTGCTCGGAAAATGTCACGCATCTGAACAAAACGGCTAAAAATTGTGCACACTGCACAAAAACGAGGTTGAAAGTTTGTTAAGTTAAACCCTTTAAATTGTGAGTGAAATGTGGTACAATACCTAATGTAAAAAAATATATATAAGGAGTATTAAAATGTCCAGCCTTTCTCTTAAACACATTTACAAGAAGTATCCCGGTGGCGTTACCGCCGTTTCGGATTTCAATCTTGAAATCAAGGATAAGGAATTTATTATTTTCGTAGGACCCTCCGGATGCGGTAAATCGACAACCCTCCGTATGATTGCAGGTCTTGAGGAGATTACCGAGGGTGAGCTCTTCATCGGTGACACTCTCGTTAACGATATCGCACCTAAGGACAGAGATATTGCGATGGTTTTCCAGAACTACGCTCTGTATCCTCATATGTCGGTATTTGACAATATGGCTTTCGGACTCAAGCTGCGTAAGGTTCCTAAGGAGGAAATCAAGCGCCGTGTTGAGGAGGCTGCTAAGATACTTGATATAGCACACCTGCTCGACAGAAAGCCGAAGGCTATGTCGGGAGGTCAGAAGCAGCGTGTTGCTCTCGGCCGTGCAATCGTTCGTAATCCTAAGGTATTCTTGCTCGACGAGCCTCTCTCAAACCTCGATGCGAAGCTCCGTGCTGCCATGAGAACCGAGATTACCAAGCTTCACAAGAACCTCGGTACAACCTTCATCTACGTTACCCACGACCAGGTCGAGGCTATGACGATGGCAACCCGTATCGTTGTTATGAAGGAGGGTGTAATCCAGCAGGTTGACACTCCTCAGAACCTCTATGACTATCCCGTTAACCTCTTCGTTGCTTCCTTCATAGGAACACCTCAGATGAACTTTGTAACGGGTAAGCTTGAGGCTAAGGGAAATGACCTCTACGTAACCTTTGCTTCCAATTCGATAAAGCTCCCTCCCGAGAAGGCAAACTGCCCCGAGCTGAAGGAGTATATCGGTCAGGAGGTTGTAATGGGTATCCGTCCTGAGAGCATTCACGACGAGCCTATGTACCTTGCTAACTTCCCCGACAGCACCATCAACACCACCGTTGACGTAACCGAGCTTATGGGTGCAGAGATTTACCTCTACCTCGCATTTGACGGACAGGAGGATGCAACCAACGGCAAGAACATCATAGCAAGAGTATCAGCACGTTCTCAGTCCAGAGCAGGTGACACGATTAAGGTAGCGATTGACACGTCCAGAATTCACATCTTTGATAAGGACACCGAGCGCTGCATCGTCCACTAAGGACAGTATAATTTGCGCAGAACAGAGCCACTTGTTTCCCAAGTGGCTCTTATGCGTTTTGACACATCTCGCAGTATTTTATACAGCTTCGATGTGACAAAACGCATTCTGCATCAAATTCTATCTGTCCTTAGAGCTGATACGGAAATTTTGGTAAAATCAAAGAAGAGCCCGACAGACAGTCGGGCTCTTTTACCGTCGTTTTTTGCCAAGCTCGACGTAGGTAGACTACGCCTTCGGGCAAAAAACGGCGGTTTTTCCTCAAAATTTTTCTCGTATCAGGGGCTGGTATAAGGTTTTGCGCAGACAGAAGCCACCCAGCAGGGTGGCTTCTTTGCGTTTTGCTAAATCAAAAAGAGCGACATCGTCGCTCTTTTCGTGTATACTCTTTTTTGAAGTTTTTTGCCAAGCTTTTTTTCAAAAAAGCGTTAATTCCTTATCGTTTGATTCTCTTTTTAATATCCTCGTAGGACAGACCGTACTTGTTGGCAATATCCTTTGCGTAGCTCTTGCCGTCGGGCTTTTTGCGTACTATCTTAAAGGAACGTCTGCCCTCCTCGATGCCTGCAACGAGCGTGTCAATCTTGACGCCGCCGTCCTTTTCCGAGCGCTCGTTGATTTCCTCGATATGTGCGGCGAGCTCGTGAAGGTGCGTTGAGAATATTCCTCGGCAGCCTACGCCTGCAAAGCCTGTGAGTATTTCCGCCGCTATATAAGATGCCTCGTACGCTCCCGTAGAGGAGAGAGATTCATCGAGCAGTATCATTGAATACTCGGTAACGCTGTCAAAGATTTCGCCGAGACGGGCGCATTCCTCGCCGAGCCTACCCTTATCAATAGTATCCTCAGCCCCCTCAGGGAAATGGGTGAATATTCCGTCAACCACGCTGAGCCTTGCCTCACTTGCGGGCACGGGCATACCGAGCTGCATCATCGCCTGGCATAGACCCGCGGCGCAGGTTATAACCGACTTTCCGCCTCGGTTAGGGCCTGACAGCACGAATATTTTTCCCTCGCTGTCAAACTCGAAATCGTTATCGACAACCCTTTCGTCTATACGCAGGGCGACGTCGGGATTATAGAGAGCCTTTGCTGAAAAAGCCTTTTCGTCCTTATCGCACACGGTGGGCACAACGCAGTCATATCCTTTGGCAGTCAACTCGGATATGAGTGAGGCGCACTTGCTGACAAATTCGATTTCGGGCAGAATTTTCAAAAGAAAATCCGTATTGTCCAATACGTAATCCGAGCAAATTCTGCGCCAATCCCTGACGGAGTGACGGAAAACGTCCTCAATTGCACGGTTAAACGCACCGACCAGAGCCTCACGGCGGTTTTCGGATTCTCCGTCACCGAACGGAGAAAGCTCTGCTATACAAGTGAGCGCATCGTTTTTGAAGCTCATTCTCAAAACCTTATCAAGCAGCTTGCCCGATTTGAATTTCTCGGAATTTACCGAAATAACTCCTGCGGATACAGGGCGCATCTGCGAATCAAGATTTACTCCGACAGTAATGCTTCTGACCTCACGAACCTTAGCCGACAGCTTCTTGACGCTCTCGGACAGCGAACGGTAATCCTCGCTCTCGGAAAGCTCAAAAATATAATCGGAAAAGCTCTTGAACGCAGGGCTTTTTATCCTGTCACGCATTGCCGACAGACGCTCGCAGAGCAAATCCACTGCGCTGATATAAAGCTCAATTTCGGTTATGCTGTAAAGGTATGTGTCAGATGCGTCACGCATATCCTCGGAAAGGCGGCGCAGCTCTAAAATATCGCACAAAACGGGTATAGCCGCACCGAGCGCCTCGCCAAGCTCCGGTATCTCTATAAGGTCGGACAGCGTTTTCTGTCTATACCGAATTACCTCCTCGTCAGAGGTGAAATATTCGCTGACACGTCCGTTTTTGAGCGAGAGCATAGAGGATAGCCCCAGCTCCTCGCACACGTCCTCCGAAATGCGGGGTGCCGTACCTGATATAAGGGCGCTCTCCTTTTTCTCAGCTGAGGGATATATAAGACTTAAAAACCTATTGTCCATACATTCTCCTAAAAAATAAAGGGTAGATTCAATCTACCCTCTATTATACAATAAATTTAGCCGTTAGTCAAGTTTTTATTACTTTATAACTCTTACCCTGATAACGCCCTCAATAGCCGCAAGATGCTCAGCTGCCGCATCGGATACGGGAGTGATGGTCTCTACCAGCGTATATGCGTAGTCGCCACGTGACCCGTTAACCATGTTCTCTATATTGATGCTTTCGCTTGCAATAGCATTTGTTATCTGAGAGAGCATATTGGGAATATTCTTGTGGATAAGGCAAATTCTTGCCGCACCCGTATGAGGGATTGACAGAGCAGGGAAGTTTACGCTGTTGCGAATATTACCTGTTGTAAGGTACTCGTCAAGCTCTGTTGCTGCCATAACAGCGCAGTTGTCCTCGCTCTCCTCGGTTGAAGCTCCGAGGTGAGGGATATTAATAACACCCTTAACTCCGATAGTTGCGGCGGTGGGGAAGTCGGTAACGTATTTTGCAACCTTACCGCTTTCGAGAGCCGCCTTCATATCCTCTGCGTTAACAAGGTCTGCACGTGAGAGGTTGACGATTATAACGCCATCCTTCATCATTGCGATAGTGTCCTTGTTAATCATGTTCTTTGTGGTGGGAGTTGCGGGAACGTGCAGGGTTATGTAATCCGCACGCTTGTAAATCTCGTTGTAGTCAGCAGCCTTTTCAATAGCACGGCTGAGGCTCCACGCCGCATTTACGGTTATGTAGGGGTCGCATCCTATAACCTTCATGCCGAGGCTGTGTGCGGTGTTTGCTACCATACCGCCGATAGCGCCCAGACCGATAACACCGAGCAGCTTACCTGCAACCTCGTGACCCGCGTATGCGCTCTTGCCCTTTTCAACAGCCTTCTCAATACCCTCTGTGCCCTCAAGCGACTTAACCCAGTCAATACCGCCGACAATGTCACGGGAGGCGAGGAGCAGAGCCGCCATAGTCAGCTCCTTAACTCCGTTTGCGTTTGCGCCGGGGGTGTTGAATACTACAACACCGTTTTCTGCGCACTTGTCAAGAGGAATGTTGTTTACACCCGCACCGCATCTTGCAATAGCAAGAAGCTCGGGGTTAATGGGTATATCGTGGAGTGCGGCGGAGCGCACCATTATAGCGTCGGGATTTTCAAAATCCTCGCCGATTTCATATACGCTTCTGTCGAGCTTATCTGTTCCGACAGCGGCGATTTTGTTCATAAGCTTAATCTTTTTCATGATAAATCCTTTCAATCAGACGGCATCTGCATTTTTGGGATTAGCCCTTGCAAAGTCGTCCATAAACTTAACAAGACCCTCAACACCCTCGATGGGCATTGCATTGTAAATAGATGCACGCATACCGCCGACAATTCTGTGTCCCTTGAGGTTCTTAAATCCGGCCTTTGCCGCCTCACTCGCAAACTTAGCGTCCAGCTCCTTGTCGCCCGTAACGAATACAACGTTCATCATTGAACGGTTCTTCTTCACAACAGGAGAGGTGTAGTAATCCTGAGAATCGAGGTAGTCGTAGAGAATAGATGCTTTGCGTCTGTTAATGTACATCATTTCCTCAAGACCGCCGATGCTCTCAAGCCAATCGAACACGAGCTTAGCCATATAAATGCACCAGCAGGGAGGTGTGTTGTACATAGAATTATTGTCCGCCATCGCCTTATAATCGAGCATAGTGGGGGTGGAGGGGTCAGCGTTGCCGATAAGGTCCTCACGGACTATAACGATGGTAAGACCTGCGGGAGCAACGTTCTTCTGCGCTCCTGCGTAGATAAGACCAAACTTGGATACGTCAACAGGCTCGGAAAGTATGCAGGAGGACATATCTGCAACGAGCGGAACGTCACCTGTGTCGGGAATGTAGTGGAACTTCGTTCCGTAAATTGTGTTGTTATAGCAGATATGAACGTAGTCGATATTCTCACGGAAGCTCTCACGGGTGGTATCGGGAACGCAATCGAAGGGATTGAGCGAGCCTGCGGAGGAAGCCGCAACCTCAACGTCACCGTACTTCTTAGCCTCGGTGTACGCCTTCTTTGAGAAGTTACCCGAAACTATGTAATCGGCTCTGTGATGCTTGTTCATAAGGTTAAGGGGAACAGCCGCAAACTGGGTAGAGGCTCCGCCCTGAAGGAACAGAACCTTGTAATTGTCGGGAATGTTCATCAGTCTGCGCAGAGCAGCAATCGCATCTTCGAGAATAGGTTCATAATCCTTTGAACGGTGACTCATCTCCATAACCGACATACCGCTCTCGCCGTATGAGAGGAGCTCAGCCTGTGCCTTTTCAAGGACGCTCAGGGGGAGCATGGAAGGACCTGCAGAGAAATTAAATACTCTCTCCATAAAAATCACCAATTCGCCGTAAAAAAACGGCGACCTTTCAAGAAAATAAATTTTTATTTAATATAATGTTAATTATATAACAATTTCACTGTTAAGTCAACAATATTATAAATATTTTTAAAAATTTGTTATATTAAACAAAAAAATCGTGCGCATACAAAATGCTTGCATCAACTTGACAACAGTTGCCTTTTGGTTTACAATATTTGTAAGGATATTTTTTGGGGGATAAAATGCTGAAGCTGATACATACCGCCGATTTGCATCTCGGCTCAAAAATGCAATCGCATCTCGATGAAGCGCAGGCGAGAAAACGCCGCGCGGAGCTGTTTGAAACCTTTGAGAGAATGGTGGAATACGCCCGCAAAAACGGTGTCAGAGCTATTTTGCTCTGCGGCGACGTTTTCGAATATGATAAACCGAGCTCAATAGACGTTGAGCGGTTTATTGATACCGTCAGGGATGCAGAGGACGTGGATTTTCTGTATATTTCGGGGAACCACGACGCAGGTGCGCTTTCGGGGTACGGCGAGCTACCGCAAAATCTTGTCCTTATGAAGGAGTGGACGGTCAAAAAATACGCTGACACCTCAATAGTCGGCGCATCCTACCCCCTTGTGCTTTCGGAAATGCCTGCCCTTTCTGAGAGAGATACCAATATAGTTATGCTTCACGGTGAGTTTGCGGACAAAAACGAGGGCGCTGATTACTCAATCCCACACAATCCTCTCAAAAATAAAAATATCGACTACCTCGCTCTCGGACACATTCATAAGCATTCGCAGGGAAGGCTTGACGAGCGAGGCATATATTGCTTTTCGGGCACGCCCGAGGGACGAGGCTTTGACGAACCGGGCGCTGACGGCAACAGCGGATGCGGATTTGTTCTTATCACCGTGGACGGCGGCGTTTCTTCGGAATTCGTTCCGTTTGCCAAGAGAAACGTGCGTTGCTATGAGTATGACGTTTCGGAGCACAAAAATGACTTTGAAGCGGTACGCTCCGCTATAAAAACAGTAGATGCCGACGTCGGTGATATGGTTCGCCTGATTTTCACGGGTGAAGCATCATTTGATACCTCTATGCTCTGCGAAAGGGCAAAGGATCAGTTGACGAGGTATTTTGCCGTATCTGTTAAGAATGAAACGAGGATGAAAATAGATCTCTCGGATTATAAAAACGACCCAACGCTCCTCGGGGAATTTGTTCGTACGGTAACCGATCCTGAAATTCTTGCGTCTGTTATGCCCGGCGGTGAGATTTTGGAGGGCGAGGCTCTTGACAGGGTGCTTTCACTCGGAATCGGTATTCTTTCAGGGGAGGATAAGTAATATGAAAATAACAGGCGGTTACATATTCGGATTCGGTATGATATCCGATGAAAGCTTCGACATTGACGAGGGCTTTAATTGCATTATCAAAAACAACGGCGAGGGTAAAACCACGTTTTCAGCATTCGTGAAGGCAATGCTTTACGGAATGCGATCTACCACCAAAAGAGATAAGGAGATGGGTGACAGAGAGCGTTATCTGCCTGCCACGGGAGTTAAATACGGCGGCGCTCTCTCGATTCGTTGCGATAATGGAGACTATACGGTAGAGAGAGTTTTTGACAGAACCTCTGAGCCAAAGGATCTCTTGACTGTTCACGACGGCTACGGTAGGGATGTAAAGCTTGATAACGTCGGAGAATTTCTGCTCGGAATAAACGCCGATTCATTTGAGCGTACCGCATTTTTTTCTCTCGGAGATACCGCAACCGAGGTTGGCGGTGATATAGGAGCGAAGCTGGGACCTCTTGCGATAGGCAGGGTCAATGCCGAGGATGCGGTAGAGCGCCTTGAGGCAGAGATGAAGAAATACAGGCACAAGACGGGAAGGAACGGCCCGATAGATGAAAAGAAAAGGGAATTTGCATTTCTCGGAGAAAAAATAAGAGAGCTTGCGGGCAAAGAAAATGACCTTGAGGATATTAAGGGGGAAATAGCGGAAGCTGAAAAAAAGCTTGCCGACCTCAAAAAAACCGATGAGCTTTTAAAGGCGGCGGAGCTGAGACGGGAAAAGCGCAAAAACTACAACTCAAATCTTGAGGATATAGAGAAGGAAAAGGCAAGCGCAACCGCAATTCTCGAAAAATACCCAAAGGGTATTCCGAGCGAAAAGGATAGGGAGCGCATAGGCTATCTTCTGGAAAACATAAAAAGGATAAAGGATAATGCCGATGCACCGCTGATGAGCGAGGAAAAAATGCTCAGGCTTGACGGGGAGAGAAAACGCTTTTTCGGTGGCGTACCCGACGGAGATTACCTTTCAAAAATGTCGGATATGGCGGTCGAGCACAGTACACTTGCAAAAAAGCTTTCCGTACCACCGGAAACCGACGGCGAATTTTCCCGTTTGCATAAACGCTTTGGTATAAATCCCCCAGATGAGAGTGTCATAGAGAAGGTCAGGAGTATTGTTTCCAACGATGCCGTCACACAGAAGAGCATAAAGAAAACGGCAATGACCGTTGCTCTTGCTCTGTTTGTCGCTATGGTGGGCGTTGGCGTGGCGTTGGTCGGCGTGAATTTGATTTTGGCTGTTGCTATTATGGCGGCGGGAGTTGTCGGGGCAATGGCATCGGGATTTATCTATCTTCTCAAGCGCACCGAGCAGTTGCAGCCGACAGATGTGGCTCTTTTGCCCCTCATAGCACCGTACGGATATTCAGTCGGAGAGGGAAAGCTGTTTCTCTCGGAATACGAAAGGTATAAGGCGCTGTTTGATAAAAACGCAACTGCAATCGCTGTGCGTGAGAGCGACGAAAAGAGACTTTTTGAGATTGAAAAGCAGCTCAAGGACATGCTCACAAAATACTCAATAGAGTGCGCCGACTTTGCCGACGGAATAAACACCCTGCGCTTTTCTGTAAAAGAATTTGTTGCTCTCGGAAACGAATTTGAGAGAGCGAAAAAGGATAGGGAGCAGGCGGCAGACGAGCTAAGTCAGCTTGAAAAGGAGACGGCGGAATTGATGCTCCGTTACGGATTTGAGGGAGCTCACAGAGCGCAGGAGATTTTGGAAGATTCTGCAGTAGATGCAAAGCTTCTCGAGGATTCAAAAAAACGCTTGGAGAATCTCTCAAAACGGGCAGAAGCCGAGGCTCCCTCTGACGGGGACGGCGAGCCCGAGCCCCAAATAGATGCAGAAGAGATAAAGGTGGCTATAGAGGAGCAAACCGATAAAATCACCGCTCTAAAAATAGAGGAAAACGGGCTTAAAAACATAATCGCTTTAAAGGTTGAGCTGAGTGAAAAATCAGACAGGCTGAGGCTCGAGATAAACGAAATGGAATTTTCCTATCAGATAGCAAAGCACACGAGGGATATAATTGTTGCCGTTGATAGGAAAATGAAGGAGGAGTACGCTCTTCCGATGAACAAAAGCTTTTTATCATACGCCGAGCTGCTTGAGGATAAGCTGACGGGGGCACGGCTTGATGAAAAATTCTCGCTGTCCTATGATGAGAACGGAACTCTCCACCGCTTCAGTCAGCTGAGCTCGGGCGAGAGGGCGCTCGTATCGCTTTGTATGCGTCTTTCTCTCATAGACAATATTTACAAAGGCGAGCGTCCGTTCCTTCTACTCGACGATCCGTTTGCAGAGCTTGATGCCGAGCATTTTGAACGTGCGTCAAAGCTGCTTGTGAAAGTGTCGGAAAATATGCAGATAATTTATTTCACCTGCCACGAGAGCAGAATAATAGAGAATGAATAAAAAAATCCCCGTTGCCGTAGCAACGGGGACCTTTTAAAAAGAGGTAAATTAAGAAAACAAAACACTCTTAATTTCAAAAATTATATTGGCTTACTCTGCTTCAACATCAGCCTTAGCTTCGCCGAGGTCCTCGTCAACGAGGCCGTTTTTCTTTTTAGAGTGAGCCTTTGCCTCAGCGGCAACAACGCTGCCGAGAGCGAAGAGCGCAATTGCGTTCGGGATGACCATGAGATAGTTGAAGAAGTCTGTAAGCTCCCACACGAGGTCGTTGGTGAGCAATGAGCCGAGGAATATGAACACGATAGCAATTGCCGAGTAGGCGTAGGTTGCAATCTTGTTGTTCTTGAAAAGATACTGAACGTTGAGCTTTCCGAACAAATTCCAGCTGATAATGGTTGAGAAAGCGAAGAAGAACAGGCAAACCGCAACGAAGGAATTACCGAATCCGCTACCGAACACCGAGGATACTGCCGCCTGCATTGCGGTAGTTTTTACAACTCCGTTAGCCGCTGCGTTGACAATGCCATTGTCGCCCATATAGAGGGTAGAGATAATAACGAGAGCCGTCATCGTGAGAACTACGAATGTGTCTATAAACACACCTATCATTGCAACAACACCCTGGTCGTGAGGAGACTTTACCTTAGCCATAGCGTGTGCGTGAGGAGTTGAACCCATACCTGCCTCGTTTGAGAACAAGCCACGCTTAGCGCCCTGGCTTATCGCAGTTTTAAGTGCAGCACCGATACCGCCTCCTATGAGAGCGTTGGGGGTGAATGCATACTTGAAGATAGCCCAGAAGGTTGCGGGGATATACTGAATACGTACGCAGAGGATTACAAGACCGCCGAGCAGGAACAGAGCCGCCATAACAGGAACTATCTTCTCGGTAACAGATGCGATTCTGCTGACACCGCCGATGAATATAAATGCCGCAACGGCTGCAACTACAAGACCGACAACCCAGGTAGGAATGCTCCATGCGTTGTTAACCGACTCTGCGATAGAGTTCGACTGAACCATTGTGCCCATAAATCCGAGAGCGAGCATGGTGGCGATTGCAAAGAATATTGCAAGACCCTTACCGAACTTGCCCTTAAATACCGACTTTATGTAATAAACAGGACCGCCGTGCACCTCGCCGTTTTCGTCAACCTCACGGGTTTTCTGAGCGAGAACAGCCTCCGAGTAGATGGTAGCCATTCCGAGGAATGCGATTACCCACATCCAGAATATTGCGCCGGGACCGCCTACAAGTATAGCGCCCGATGCACCGACTATGTTACCCGTACCGACCTGCGCCGCAATAGCGGTTGCAAGCGCCTGGAAGGAGCTCATTCCGCCCTTTTGCTTTCCGCCACGGAGTGAAAGATTGCCGAAGGTTTTTTTCATACCCTCGCCGAAGCAACGCACCTGTATAAATCTTGTTTTAATTGAATAGAAAAGACCGACACCGACCAAGAGAACTATTAGAATATAGTCGGACAGATACGCATTTGCGGCCTTGACTATTTCGAGAAGCTTGTCCATTAAAGACCTCCAAAAAATAAAAATAAGCTTCCGATGCGGAAGCCTTCCATAAATAAAAAACGAAAACGGTGATTTTCCACTTCCGTCCTTTTGCCTGAGAGATTCGGGTAAAACCCTTGCACCTTCGGCACTCATAAATGAGATTCTCCGGAAACTCCTCCGTGCTCGGTCTCTTTCAATTCCGCGCACCTCATCGGTTACCCGTATATGATAGCATACGGCACGGCGTTTGTCAATATGAAAAACAAAAAAATTTCATAATTTTGACACAAATCGCCAAAAAGCTTTTATACCTAAAACAGCTTTAACTAAATAAACATCAAATAAATATTGAAACATCAAATAAATATTGCGGCTTGTTCCTTTAATAACCTTTTTTCGCTTCAAACGCCATCTTAAATCGGTGAGATTGCCGTTAAAATGACGTTAAAGCTAACGAGAAAATAGAAAAACAGCACTTGAAGTGCTGTTTTTTGATTATGCAAGCTGTTTCACTCCTGCTAAGGTTACGGATATTTCACCCTTTTCCGTGAAGATGCCCCAATATGTTCCTGTATAGGTCATTGTATGAGTCATTTCGGTACAGAGAAGCGTAGCTCTTCCACGTCCTAACTCAACGAACATACCGTCAGCCTCATAATAGAATTTGTACCATTCCTTGTCACTTATCATTTTAAATCGGATAGCGTCTTTATAATCAATTCTTTGACGGGCGACAGTGACATCAATATCCGCAACACGCTTGCGCAGGCAGACGTAATGACCGTCAGTCTCCTTTGTTATCAAAATATCGTAATGATAATCGCTGTTATAAAAGGCTGTCAGGCCTGCGCACTGACCGATTTGAATATCGCCCTCTAACTGTGCAGTCGCTTCAATGCAGAATGCCTGCTGGCGGGCAGCGATCATTGTCGGGCTTCCGTTTGTAGCGGAAAGATCATACTCGCCGCCAACCAGCAAAAGCCTGCCTTTTTCAGGACGATAGCACTCACGATTCGGATTGCGCAGGAAATTCCAACGCAAATGCAATTTATCATTTTCAAAGCAATCCTCAAAATCAAAGCTTACAGGATGCGGTGCAGGACCGGGAAGCGGGCCGTCCATTTCAGCGTCGATAAGACGGTTGTTTCCGACTGTCGGCCAACCGTCCTCACGCCAGGTGAGTGGGGCGAGAAGCGATTCGCGTCCGAGATTGTGAAGCATGAGATGCGGCAAAGGACGGATTCCAAGACAAACAAGCCACCAATTTCCGTTTTGATCCTCTACGATATCGGCATGACCTGTTGCCTGAAAGGTGGCATCTGGTGCATCGCGATGTGTCACAATGGGGTTGTGCGGACATTTTTCATAAGGGCCGTATATGTTTTTGGCACGTTGCACCGTTACCATGTGACCGTATTCCGTTCCTCCCTCCGCAAGCATCAGATAATACCAGCCCTTGCGTTTATATATGTGCGGTGCTTCGGCACACCTACCTCCGCAACCGTTGTTAAGACGGAACGAGCCTGTGAGCATCTCACCTGTAAAGGGATTTATCTCACACAGAAAAATTCCGTGACCGTCATCTGGATTTTCCGAGCCGTTGGAAACGAAATAGCAGGTACCGTCATCATCCCAGAAAAGAGAAGGGTCAATACCGTTCTGCCTAACCCACGCAGGCTCACTCCATTTTCCGTAAATATCATTGGTGTGCACAATGAAGTTACCGCCATGGGTTACGTTTGTTGTTGTCATGAAAAAGGTACCGTTGTGATATCGGATAGTGGGCGCATAGATGCCGCTGGAAGGCTCTGCGTCTGCGAGTGGGAGCTGACTGTCCTCGGTCAGGCAATAATTGATGAGCTCCCAATTGATTAGGTTTTTGCTATGATAGATAGGAACCCCGGGGAAAAAATCAAACGTGGATGTTACCAGATAAAAGTCATCTCCGACACGGCAAATGCTGGGGTCCGGATGAAAGCCCGGAATGATTGGATTTTTATATTTCATAAGGTATATTCTCCTTGATTGATTTTTTCGCCACTATCCTATCACAAACGAGCCGACTTGTCAATGTTTTTTTGGTGACACTTAGTACTTTTGGTGCTATTCTGTCAGTTAAACCGTAAACAAAAACGGTGCTTCTCCGCTTCCGTCCTTTGCCTGAGAGCTTCGTGTAAAAGCCCTTGCACCTTCGGCACTCATAAATGAGATTCTTCGGAAGCTCCTCCGTGCTCGGTCTCTTTCAATTCCGCGCACCTCATCGGTTAACAAAATAATGGCACACGCCACGGCGTTTGTCAATATGAAAAACAAAAAATTTCATAATTCTGACACAAACCGTCAAAACAGTCTGTGTTTCGTTGTAAAACGGCTATGTACGTGTTGTAAGAAATTTCGCAGGATGCGCAAAATTATATTTATAAAAACATGTAAGTGTGATACAATTATATGAACCCTCGTTTTGCCTACGGAGGTTGATCCCCATCCTCAAAATGGCGAAAGTACAACATTCAAATGGTTTTCTATTGATGAACTACAATCGCCTGAGATTAAGACCCGTGTGAAAAATAACCGTGCTTATTTGGTCTGAGAGATAAGACTTGAACTTGCGGCATCTACCACTCCAATGGTAAAATTTACCATTTTCTAGACGTTTCTGCTCCGTTTAGACCTTTCTGGTGCACAAAAGTTGTCAAAACGTGCTCTCTGGCACTCTTGTCTCCGTGTGCTCCAGTTCTGTAAGTGGTCAAACATGTGGTCAAAAAACAGGTCCTGCGTATCATGATTTTACGGATGCGCAGGGCATATTTTTTAAATTTACGTGCCCAATTTCCTTGTGCGTAACAACAAAGAAAAAGAATTTTACTGTTTCAAAATTTGATATGCAGTAAACAAAGAAAACGGTTTGTGAAAATATGCCTTTTATAAAAATTGAATTTGTATATAATTGTTGAATCAAGCCAAAATATGTGGTATAATAAAAGAAAAAGGACTTTTGAATATGGAATTAATTTCAACAATAGGTGTAAGTGTATTAAGTGGTACTATTTATGATACCGTAAAGTTTATAATTGGTAAGTTTATTGATAGGCAAGAAAAACGTAAAGATAAAAAAGAAATACTACAAAAAATTAATGACGATATATATCGAGATATCACGGATGATGTTAAGATGATTTTAGAATCGGCTACCTTTGTACAGTATTTCAATTCGTCACGTTTTTTGGATGTCATAAATGCATATTTGGAGCAGAAAATTATTACCAATTATGCAAGCAAATATACGGCTGTAAAGAAACACATAAGATCTGGAGAGATACTCACAACCCCTGCAATAGCAAACTACATAACCGATGAAATAATGAACTTGTATACCGAAAACAAGGTGATTAGTATTCCTTCTAGAGACAGCGTATATGGGGCAATAGATCAGATAATCCAAATATGCGAGAAAAATATTGTAGCTAGTCTTTCGCCAGAAAATTCTCGAATGCTCTATATGATCAACTCTCGTATGGATGGAGTTGGAGATAGGATAGTTAAACATATTTTTGAACTTCAAAACAAGTTACAAATAATTGAAAAGAAATTGTTTGCGACTCAAGCGAATACAATTGATTTTGAAAAAACAAAAAATCAATATTATGATATACTTACATATCAAAGGGAAAATTCGGATTGGTTGAGAAGCCAAAGCCGACGATACAGCACGAGAGGGATGCTATTGTCAAGGTGACCTTGGCGAGCATCTGTTCGAGCGACTTGCATATCAAGCACGGCAGCGTGCCGAGAGCGGTGGAAGGAATCACGGTCGGTCACGAGATGGTCGGAGTTGTGGAAGAAGTCGGCTCGGCTGTCACGCACGTAAAGCCCGGCGACAGAGTCACGGTCAACGTGGAAACCTTCTGCGGTGAGTGCTTTTTCTGCAAAAGGGGATTTGTCAATAACTGCACCGACAAGAATGGCGGTTGGGCGCTTGGTTGCCGCATTGACGGCGGTCAGGCAGAGTACGTTCGCGTGCCGTTTGCGGATCAGGGGCTGAACAAGATTTCCGATACTGTGACCGACAGGCAAGCTCTGCTTGTTGGCGACGTTCTTGCTACGGGCTATTGGGCGGCGAAGATCTCCGAGATCACCGAGGACGATACCGTTCTCATCATCGGAGCAGGTCCCACGGGAATTTGCACGCTCCTTTGCGTGATGCTGAAAAATCCCAAGCGCATCATCGTGTGCGAGAAGGACGAGAACCGCATCAAGTTTGTGAATGAGCATTATCCCGATGTGCTGACGGTCACGCCCGAAAGATGCCTTGATTTTGTTCGTGAGAACAGCGATCACGGCGGTGCAGATGTCGTACTCGAGGTGGCTGGAGCAGAGAACACCTTTGAGCTCGCATGGCAGTGCGCGCGACCGAATGCCATCGTCACGGTGGTGGCTCTTTACGACAAGGCGCAGACCTTGCCTCTGCCCGATATG
>JAFVRG010000009.1 GCA_017504405.1 Clostridia bacterium
ATTAAGGCAGTTGTTGGTACAACAAATGACGAGGAATAAGGAGGGTAAATAAATGAAAAAGTACAACAAGCCCACAGCTGAAATCGTAAAGATTAAGGCAGAGGAATTTATAACCCTCTCCATCAACAGCCAGGGCAACAACGACAATACAGTTGGAATTTGGGAATTGCCTTTAAATTGGGATTTATAAAACTTGTGAATTTTGGTGTCTTCCGCCGTTTTCCTACCTCGCAGTATTCTATACATCTTCGTTCGGAACAACGACGAAATTCACCTAAAATTCCCTAAGTCTATTCCCAAATTATTCACTGGCAAAAACTAAACAAAAAAGCTCCGAGTAATCGGAGCTTTTTCCTTATATTTTCCCGAGTATTGTATGAAATCAGATTTGTAGAATTTTTGCAATCTTAAAGTGTTGAGCTTTTGTCTTTTATTGCAAGCTAAAAGTGTTTTATAAAGTAGAATATGTAAAGAAATTTTATTAAAATAGAATGTGTAAACTTTTCTTGTGCATGTTGCAATAAACTGACATCTTATTTTTGTTAATACTGTCAATTGAAAAAAATAAACTGTTAATGTATAATATATGTAACGAAAATTATTCAAAAGGAGAACTACAATGAAACGAAGAGTTTTGAGCCTTATGCTCGTGGCAATTATGCTTATTTGCATGATTCCCGCAGTATCCTTGGTATCTTATGCTGATGAATCTCAGTCACCGGCAGTAGGCACCTACGAATACTACGAGCATATGTGGTATGACGACGGACATCTTCAGTCCTTCGTTGATCTAACAAAAATGACAAGTGCGGATTTCGTTATGAATTCCGAAGCGCTTGAGCTGGAGGGAACGGACTACCGTATTATAAACGGTAAGACAGGTATTACCACCACCCAAGGATTGCGTTCCTTTGTCAAGATTTTGGACGGAACGAATGCGGGTAAATATTATTTAATTACTATTGACTACCGTGATTCGTCGGGTGTTAATGTTCTTGACAATTATACGTTCACTGCAAATTCCGAGGGCCTTGCAGTTATTCCTGCACGTATGAATTCATCCTATGTTCACGGTGAGCAATCGGGTATCTGGATAGCGCACGCCTACACGGCAGATGAGGTTGTAATTCCGTTTGAGAGGGGCTATGCCAGTGCCTCCACCGTGCTTGACAGCGCATTTGAGGTTGGCTCTACTGACGCTCTCAATTCCTTCTCGGTTGAAATGGTCAGGGATTATAAGGACTCATCGATAAATCCCCCTGTTGCTGTGTTGCTCGCCTGCGGAGGCCGTGGAGCCGATGCAAGATACGGTGTATCTTCTTCCGAGGAATCCTTTAAGGATTCTCCTAACACGAGAAAAAAGCAGACCGAATCCTATCAGGTAATCGGCGGCTATCAGCTTTCCGGTGATACCGTTCCCTCCCTCTGGTTAGGATTTAACGGACGCTACGGAGGCAATATCCACCCCAAAAGCAACGGCGGAAATTTTGCTAACGGTGATACAATCCACGTTTCGTATTCGTTGCGATACACCTCGCCTACAACTTACAGCCTTAACCAAAAGGCATTGATGAAGACGGGTAACTGGGTGTCGGCAGATGCAAATCATGAAAGAGCAACTGTCGCAAGCGAAGGTTATCCCTCATACGGTGCGTATAACGACTTATCGGGTCTTATGGTTACCTTCCCCGATATGGTTAATATGTACTACCTCAGAATTTACGACTGCGAGCTTACGGCTGAGCAGCTCAAGCAAAATCATTTTGCGGATCTTTGCTATTATTTCGGCATAGATATGACGGCTTACAATGCCTTGGCAAAGAAATTCAAGAATACTGTGTTCGAGCAGGCGCAGCAGCTGAGCCTGAGCGACCCTAATGCAGGCGCAAAGCTCAATGCAATGGTTGCCAACGTTTTGGCTAACGCAATGCCTGAATTCGGTGATGCATCTGTTGATTATGCAACGCCCGTTGTTGATGCAGAGCTCGCAAAATACATAAACCTGTATTATGACGACGGACACCTTATGTCTATGATGAAACTCTCCGACATTGAGGATTCCGATATTGTGTACAACGGTGCAGATGCTGAAATTAACGGCGCCCGCATCGTCCTCGGTAACACGCACGAGACCGGCGGCAAGTACGATTCCTACGTAAAAATCCTTGCGGGTAAATACGCAGGAGAGTATTACCGTCTCGGAAATCAGGGTGCGGATGATAAATATACCCAAAAGGTTGAGATAGATGACGAGGGTTTCATTAAATATAATGAGGAAAATCAATTCCGTCAATGGGGAACACGTAACGTCGGCGTTATGTTTGCTGCCACTTACAGTGAGGATATTCTTAATACGGTATCCCCGAGCGGAGAGAAATCCAAATTCATTTACAGCACAGAGTACCTCCAGTATGATAACACGTACGGCAACTTCACTATGGAGGGCGTTTACCGCATGTCGTGTCCCTACTACGTAGTTGGAAATGAAACAAAGCAGGTTTATGCGCCACTGATGGCGATGGGTTACCATAAGGGTTCGTTTGCTCTGATGAGTGCGAAGAATAATACCATCATCGGAAATCTTTATACCGGACAGACGCACGGCGATGGCGCAATGCGGGAAACGCACGGTGATTTTGTAGTTAATGAAACCTATCACTACATAGCACGTCTTGCTTATACCACCCGCACAAATCTTTACCGTAGCCTGTATATGCTTCACCCCAGCAAGGGACCTCTTACTACAACCTCAGGCAAGGAGCCTACCTTCGACCTTGAGCTTGTTAAAAACGATTTGTCGCAGTTTACTGCACACAATCAGGGTACGAAGATGTATCTGCTTCGTTTCTACGACGTATCTCTCACACCCGAGCAGATGAAGCAGAATAACTTTGCAGACCTCTGTTATTACTACGGTCTTGAAAACACCGATGCTCTTGCAGCTTTGGGCTCCCTCGTTCTTAACGATACCTTCTACAGCGCATTTAACGCTTACCGTGTAGGTATGTGCACTACAAGTGACGTTGCAACCATGCAGGCAAATATTGACCGTGCTATTTCGAGAGCTCTTGATAAGGAGGATGTCCTTGCGCTGATATCTGCAAATTACAGCAAAGCTCTTGCGAATGCAGCGAGTGCTGAGCAGTCGGTCGCAGTGGTAAAGGAAATACTCGACGGTATTGATGCCTACATTGCACAGGTACAGGGAATGACCGCCGTAAATGATGAGGCGCAGGCGCTCTTTGACAAGTGCGTAGAGGATCTTTTAGATATAAAGGATAATGTAAACCTATACTATCTCATTGTAACCAATTACAAGGCTAATTCTGATGCTGTAAAGAATTTGGCTACCGAGATTAAAAACTCCTCCTCTGCATCTGTGGAGATTGACCGGCTTTTGGCAAATAGCTTAAAGCTTGAGAAGAAGATGCATTATTCCGAGGCAAGCTCTCTCAACAATGCGCAGTTTGCAACTCTTGCGGGAGAGGGAAGCTCTGAAATCAACAGGATTGTTGCTGTTGCTAACAGTGCAAATGCTCAGATCCTCTTTGATATGGATGACTATATACGCTTCGCAGGCTATCAGATTCGTGTTAATGACTACGCTGCAATGAGAGCATTGTTTGCGGTTGATACCGAAGCGATTAGTGCGGGTTATACCTTCGGTGACCTATCCTATGACATTGTTTCAATTGGATTTATGATTGCCGAGGCAGATTCTGCCGACTTATCCGTCAACTACGACGGAGCTCGCATCACTACAAATGCCAAGGGCGCTTTGATAAGATATATAGACGAGTGGAACCGAGTTGAAAGCAAGGACACTGAGGTTTCGGAAATTACCGAGATGAGTGACGGAAAGGCTTACTCTATAACCAAGGCATATGATGGCGCAGATGCTGCTAAATTGACTGAGGAATATACGAAGGAATACGTTGTACGTATATTTGCGGTAATTGAGGGCGAAAATACACAGTTTATACGTTACAGTGATGTTGAAAGCGTTAACGTTGGAAATACTGTGTCACTTTATGAGCTCGCAAAATACGCAAGCGGCGTGGAGAGCGCAGATAGGCTGGCAGAAGAGCTCTTTATCACAAGAGTAATCACTACCGTTGACGGAAAGAAATCGTAAGGAGGAGAAAAAATGAAAAGAATTTTAGCTATACTTATATGTGTTATAATGGTTTTCTCGCTCGTTGCGTGCACACCTGACGGCGACGGTTCGGATTCCACAACTACAACCACAACTGCAGCCCCCACTACCACTACAACTACTTCGGGCGCAGGCGCTGATGAGGATAGGCTCGCTTATTCCGATTGGGATAAGGACGGATATCATATCTACGTTTCCAATTCGGGATATGACTACAACGACGGACTTACTCTTGACACTCCCGTTCAGACAATTTACAGAGCTAATGAGATAGCCAGAGAGTATATTAACAGTGAAATCACTGATAAGCAGGATGTAATAATATCCTTCGAGGAGGGCAATTACTATATCTCTTCAACTGTTAATGTCCCCTCAGGAACGCAGGATGTTGGAGTTTACTACACCTCCCGTGGCGGCAGAGCATATCTCACCGGCGGACTTAATATCAAGTCGGACGAGATTAAAAAGTGTACGGACTCTTCAATAGTTAACAGGGTATTTGATGAAACGGCGAGAGAAAATCTCTACGTTATCGACCTTACAAACTATACTGATTATCTCACCGACCTTTTGGCTGCCTCCGCAAAAACCGATATCGGATATATCTTTGACGCTGTTGAATTCTATGCAGGAAACGTTAATTTGAAGCCTTCACGTTTCCCTGAGGAAGGCTATCAGGTCAGCGATAATACTATGGTTGATATTGATATGCCCGGCGCATTTGCAATAACCTATATCAATTATATGAAAAACGGTCAATTTGTAAGTGTATCGGACATTGGTCCTGATTTCGCAACTACACCGGTTAACATTTTCCTTCGTGGCGAAACCTATGAGAGAGTAAAATCATGGGACGTTGACAGCCAGAAAATCTATATAGAAAATACGCTACAGAATAACTATACTGTATCCCGTCACTATCTTACGGGCTTTACCGATCATAGATATTCATTTAACGGTAACGTAACGTTTTATGACGGATTTGTCACCCTGCATACAGGAAGATCGGGTAACGGATCTATAGGTATTCCCTCTGACGGTGGCTCTGCATCAGAGTTCAGACGTGCGTATTTCTTCAATATCATTGAGGAAATTAATGACCCCGGCGAGTACTACTATGACGAGGATGGCAAGAAGCTTTACGTTTATCTTGACGAAACGATGTCTCTTGATGATCTGTACATCGCAACCCTGCAGTCAAGAGCAATCAACGTTGCAGGAACGGAGAGCAACTATGCGCAGAACGTACATTTTGTAAACCTTGGATTTAAGTATTCACAGACGGATTTAATGTGCCTTATGTATGCAACCAACGTATCGGTTACAGGTTGCTTCGGAGGACTTAATGCCGGCTTGTTTATGTGTGCAAGATATGCTACCGACATTACGGTTAAGGATTCGTTATTTGAGGCAACGGGAACAGGCACCTTTGCGTTCTATGATTGTGCTTTCGGCGACCTTAACAAAGACGGAGTTTATGACCTCGCCAACATTTTGGTAGAGAACTGTGTAATCCGTGATATCTCCGAGCAGCACGTTGACTACCGTCCTGCGTTCAAAATGGAGAGGTTCTCGGGACTTACCGTGCGCAAATGTACGGTATCTGACGGCGGACACGCAGCGGTTCAGTATTATAGTTCGTGCAATTTGCTATTTGAGTACAATGAGTGGTATGATTTTATGACCGAAACCGATGACGGAGGTCTCTCCTATTCGGGACTCCAGGACGTTACCACTATGACGGGTATTGTGTGGAGATATAACCTTATTCACGATATCGGCTCATCCTGGCAGCCCTGGTGCGTCCGAGTGTTCTACTCCGATGCAGATTCGATGCTCTATACAATTCACGACAATCTCATCTATAATTTCATGAAGGGGGATTGCAACGGCCTTGTATTCCACAATATTCACGGCGCAAATATTTATAATAATATCATTATGAATACTGCAAGTCAGGTTGAGATAATGACTGAGTATCTCTATCCCCGTAATCTGACCTGGCTTATGCAGACCTTACGTGAAGAGACGATGTCGGATAATTGGTCATGGACAGGAACTGAATATCATCTTAAATTTGGATATGAGGAGGCTGACGGCACTTATGCTGCCCGAGACGTACTCTACTCCTCAGATCTTCTCGATGATGATTTCAAGTATGCGTACCAGAGAATTAAGTATCTGCGTTCCGATGAGTTCCTCTATGATATGTTCTCGAAGGGATATGCACACTTTGGCGCTTACAGCTCCGGAGGATCTGCATTGTTTGAAAGCTGCATGAATTCAGTTGTCAATGGCGGAACGATTGCAATTGATGAGAACACCATTATGGATTTCAGCGTGAGGCTGTCCGATTCAATAGGCGGTAAGGCTAAAGGAACTTACACCTTCAATTCAATATATGAAATGTCAGATTTCCTCGTTGATGTAGGTTACAGAGGGTATGACGATACCTCGAAGCTACCAAAGGAAGTGTCGATATATTATAATGATACGAAGCTTAATCATTTTTATCATAACCTCCTCGCAAAGGATTCTCCTAAGGATATTTCAGATTGGCAGCTCAGCCGTGCTGCTTTGAAGCGTCAGGAAATCGATAGCTCCATTTCGACGGATATTGAAAAACTATTCTCACAAGGAGCAGGATGGGCGCATTACGTGTACAGAGCGGCTATCTTCTCAAAGGTTGCCTACACCGGACTTTATACCAACAATTTGACGATCAACGTTGGAAACGATCTTTCCACAATCGTTAAGAACGGTAACAATGAGGTTTATTGGGATTCAATCTTCGCTCTTTCCACAAATTATGCGGACTATGACGGAATAGATATTCAGATTATGGATGAAAACGGTGAATATACAACCGATTTTATCGACACAATCGATGATATTCTGTATAATGATCCGAATCTGCTGTTTGATGATAATGGCGATCCTTTATTGAAGCTTCCCGATCTCTCAAAGATTGGTGCAAGGCTTGATGTCAAATAAATCAAAAACAAAATGCTCCGAGAAATCGGAGCATTTTTATATAGAAATGACCGTTGCGTTAACAACGGTCATTTAATATTATTTGCTGATTTTGTTTGAAAAGTAATTGAGAAACAAAACCGTGAGTATTATCACAGCGGTTACTGCAAAAATATCAATCATACCAACGCCCATAATAGGTAGAGCGTTTTTTAAAAGCTGCCAACCTGTCATCAGAATAAACCTCCCTTAACAAGTGTAAGAATGAGTCCGCCTGCTATAACCGAAGCAATCTGTCCTGAAACATTTACTCCGATAGAGTGCATGAGTAGGAAGTTCTGATTGTCCTCCTCAAGTCCCATTTTATGAACTACACGTGCAGACATGGGGAATGCGGATATTCCCGCCGCGCCGATCATCGGGTTAATCTTTGTCTTAGAGAACAGATTCATCAGCTTTGCGAGCATTACACCGCCAAAGGTGTCTACGACAAATGCTACAAGTCCGAGACCGATTATTATTATCGTGTCGAGCTTGATGAACTGATCTGCCTTCATCTGCGATGCAATCGTTATTCCGAGGAATATTGTGATAAGGTTAGCGAGAACCTTCTGCGCGGTATCTGAGAGTGAATTGAGCACTCCGCACTCACGGATAAGATTACCGAACATCAAAAATCCTATGAGGGCAACCGCATCGGGTGCAACCAGACCTACGATTATGGTAACGATAATGGGGAAGAGAATTTTTGTGAGCTTCGGAACCTTCTTGCCCTTATATTCCATATGGATACGGCGCTCTTTTCTCGTTGTACACAGCTTGATTATCGGGGGCTGTATAATAGGTACAAGAGCCATATAAGAGTATGCCGCAACCATTATCGCCGGTAAATAATTAGATCCGAGCACCGTTGCAACGAATATCGAGGTAGGACCGTCCGCCGCACCGATTATAGCGATTGATGCCGCATCGTTGAGCTGGTATCCGCAAAGAGATGCCAGGCAGAGAGTGAAGAATATTCCGAATTGCGCCGCCGCACCGAATAGCATCAGCTTCGGATTTGTGAGCAACGGCTCGAAATCTATCATTGCTCCGATACCGATAAACAGAATGAGGGGCATAAGCTCGTGTCCCGCAATTCCTATTTCAAAAAGTCGGTCGAGAACGCCTGCGGCGCCCGAATTTGGTATGTTTACGAGTATAGCTCCAAATCCCATGGGGAGAAGGAGCGTGGGCTCCATTTCCTTCTTTATAGCGAGGAATATCAGCACGCCGCCGATAACCCACATCAGCACCTGTTTCCAGAACAGGGTGTTTGAAACCACTTCCTTAAGTGTGTCTAAATAGTCCATTGATTGTTCCTTTGCGTATTAAGTATTTTTCATAACAACTGTTTCGATACAGTCGCCTACGTGCTCGCAGGCATCAGCGCACGCTTCCATTTTCTTGTATATCTCTCTCCAGAACATAACGTCCAAAACGTCGGTGAACTGGCTCTTTGCCTTGTGTGTTGCCTCCAAAAACAGCCTGTCGCACTTTTCCTCGCTGTTGCTGAGCTCAATTATCATTTCATGCAGCTTAGCAGGCTTCTTGAAGTTGGGGAATTCTTCGAGCAACGCCTTCATCTGATAGGTGCACTCTACGAGCATTGAAACAAAATCGATTGCCTCGGGCGTTATAACCTTCATATCATCCACGTAAAGGTATTGCAAAACCTCTTCAAGCCTGTCGTTTACGTGGTCGATGTTGTTGCTTATGAGAGCGAGGTCCTCCCTGTCTACGGGCGTTACAAATGCCTTTGCGAGGGCTGCGGACATTTCATGCTTCTTAGTGTCGCCTAAATGCTCGAATTTATGCATTTTTTCAAGCATTTCGGGTAGCTTCTCCACATCGTAGTGTGAAAGGCAGTGGAGAAGAAAGTCGGCAGAATCACAGCAAGCGGTTGCTGCGTCGATAAAATTGTCGAAATAAAACTTATCCTTCTTTGTCATTTAGTATATTCCTTTCTTAAATAAAAATCCACATGAATAGCTTTGTCATCAAGAATCCGATAATTCCGCAACCGGGGAAGGTCAGAATCCAGGTCATAACCATATCCTTGACAACACCGAGATTTACAGAGGAGAAACGCTTTGCCGCACCTACACCCATGATAGAAGTGGTTTTTGCGTGGGTGGTGGATACGGGTATTCCGAATACCGAGCTGAACAAAAGCGAGGCGGAGGCGGCGAGGTCGGCGGAGAAGCCTTGATATTTCTCAACCTTAACCATATCCATTCCGACGGATTTTATAATCTTATCACCGCCAATGAGCGTTCCAAGCGACATTACGACAGAGCAGATGAGCATAAGCCAGATAAGGCTGCCGGTATCAACCGTGCCCATTTCGGACGGGGACTTTCCGTTTACGAGGAAAATGCTGAGCATTATAACGCCCATAAACTTCTGTCCGTCCTGTGCGCCGTGCATGAAGCTCATGCCTGCCGCACCGAATATCTGTCCCGCACGGAAAATCTTCTCGGTCTTATCTCTCGTGACACGGCGGAACAAAAGCATAACACCCTTGCAGATAATCCAACCGAGGGCAAAGCCCATAAATACCGAAATAACCATTCCGTAGAGGACCTTAACCCATTCACCACCGTTAACACCCTCTAAGCTTCCGTGCAGAGCAATAGCTCCGCCCGTGAGTCCTGCGATGAGTGCGTGGCTCTCGCTCGTGGGGATTCCGAAATACCACGCAAGTGTTGCCCATACAACAATTGCGAAGAGCGCGGCACTA
This sequence comes from Clostridia bacterium, assembly GCA_017504405.1. Taxonomy (GTDB): domain Bacteria; phylum Bacillota; class Clostridia; order Oscillospirales; family CAG-272; genus UBA1740. Next base: position 9,912 of record JAFVRG010000009.1, read on the forward strand.
AGGGCTACTATTGCCTCCCTTGAATTTGAACCGAAATCTACCATTTTTGTTATGGTTTCCGCAACCGTTGCGTTTATTATACTCATTAAAAAGACACCGAGGAAGTTAAAAACAGCGGCGAGCAAAATTGCGCCTCTCGGTGACATACATCTTGTAACAACGCAGGTTGCAATAGCGTTGGGGGCATCCGTCCAGCCGTTGACTAAAATTACGCCGAGCGTCATTATTACAGCAACGGTGAGGAGTGGATTTTGTGCCATTTGAGAAAGAAATCCTGTGAATGAAAAATCCATTTATTACTCCTTGTACTATAAATCGAGATAATTGAGAGCAGTGAAGGGCTACGCCTACCTGCACTTATCCATTCCAAATCATTATAGCATAAAAACTCTCAAAAATCAATACGAATTTTGCCGAAAAATGCTATTCGTCAATTATTACAATGGCGTTTGGTTGACAAAATGAATTAATTGTGCTATAATAACAAGGTATTGATTTGGGGCAGCACAATTTAAATCAGTTATGCTTTGTGAGGTAAAAATGGAAAATATCAATGAAAAATTCAAGCAGCTGTGTGATGTTTTCGGCATAAAAGGCACAGTAAAGGAGTCCTCTGTAATCTCCAACGGTAATATCAATACCACTTACGACGTGCAAATAGAGGAAGCAGACGGACTGAAAAGATATGTTTTTCAGAAGCTGAATATTTTTGTTTTCAAAAATCCCAAGAGGATAATGAGCAATATCGAATACATAACCGAGCATATAGCAGAAAAGCTCGAGGAGGCGGGAGAGAGCCGTGATGAGGTTATGCATTTTCTCCATACCGCAAGCGGCAAGAATTATTATATGGAGGATCAGGGCTTCTGGAGAATTTCCGAGTACGTTTCAAACACCGTTGCAATCAATGCCTCGGATGATTTGAACAAGCTGCGTGAGGCGGGTAGAGCATTTGGAAGATTTCAGACTATGCTCTCCGATTTTGATGCCACCTCGCTTTATGAAACTATACCGAACTTTCATAACACGCGGAGCCGTATAGCGGTATTTCTCCGTCACGTTAACGAGGATCCGTGCGGCAGGGTAGAGCTCGTCCTTGATGAAATAGAGAGAATCAAGAGGTTAAGACCCCTTGCAATTCGTCTTAATGAGCTGCTTGATTCTCAGGAGCTGCCGCTCCGTGTAACTCATAACGATACAAAGATAAATAACGTTCTTTTCGATAGGGATACGGGAGAGGCAAAAACCGTAATCGACCTTGATACCGTAATGCCCGGGCTTGTAGCGCACGATTTTGGCGATGCTATACGCTTTGCCGCAAATACCGCTATGGAGGATGAGCCCGATTTGTCGAAGGTCTCGCTCGATATGAATAAATTCAGAGCATTTGCAGAAGGCTTTATACCCGAAATCGTGTCAACCCTGACGGAAACTGAAATCAGCACCATGGCACTTGGCGCATTTGTGATGACTGTGGAGCTTGCTGTCCGTTTCCTTGACGATTATATAACGGGAGATGCGTATTTTAAGACGCTTTACCGTGAGCATAACCTTGTGCGTGCCCGCTGCCAGCTTCACCTCGCAGAGGATATGTACAATAAGCTTGACGAAATGAATAAAATAATTTCGGATATAGCGAAATCATAAGCAATGCGCCCCTTGATTGGGGCGCTTTTTGTTATCAAACTTTCGGAAAATCTATTGCTTTTTGTGATAAATATGCTAAAATATATGTGTATACTGATTTTTTAACTATACGGAGAAAGACATGAAAAAAAAGTATTTTAATAAGGATTTTCCCACATTGCTTCACGGAGCTGATTACAACCCTGAGCAGTGGGTGGATACAAAAGAGATCTGGGACGAGGATATGCGTCTTATGAAGCTTGCATCGGTTAACGAGGCGAGCGTTGGCATATTCTCATGGAGTGTGCTCGAGCCCAGAGAAAATGAATATCATTTTGAAATTTTTGATGAAATTTTGGATAAAATATACAATAACGGAGGCAGAGTTATTCTTGCAACTCCCTCGGGAGCACGTCCTGTATGGATGGCGAAAAAATATCCCGAGGTGCTCCGTACAAATGAGCGTGGCGAGAAAATGCTGTACGGCGGTCGCCATAACCATTGCCTCACATCCCCCTATTACCGCAAGAAGGTTAGGGAGATGAACACCCGCCTCTCCGAACGCTACGGCAAGCATCCTGCGGTTATCGGTTGGCATATTTCAAACGAGTACAGCGGCGAGTGCTTCTGCCCGTTGTGTCAGGATGCTTTTCACAAATTTCTCGCAAAAAAATACGGTGATATAGACAAGCTCAACTTTGAGTGGTGGAACACCTTCTGGAGCCATCGCTTCAATTCATTTGAAGAGATTGATGCGCCCTCGCCGCTCGGCGACACCTATTCGGCGCTTTACCTTGATTGGCAACGCTTCGTAACCGAGCAGACTGCGAGCTTTATAAAAAATGAGGTAGAGGCGGTTCGCACGCACTCAACTCTGCCCGTAACCGCTAATTTCATGCAGCATTATACTCAGCTCAATTATTGGGCTATGGAGCAGGAGCTCGATGCTGTATCCTGGGACAGTTATCCCGATTGGCATCACGATGCCGCAAACGATCTTCCTCATACGGCGGCAGATATAGCTTTTGTACACGATACGTACAGGGCTATGAAGCAGAAGCCGTTTTTGCTCATGGAGAGTACGCCGAGCCTTGTTAACTGGAATGAATATAATAAGTTAAAGCGTCCGGGCATGCATAAATTAGCCTCGATACAGGCAGTTGCACACGGAGCAGATTCTGTCCAGTATTTCCAGTGGCGTAAATCACGTGGCTCGCTCGAGAAGTTTCACGGCGCAGTGATTGACCACAATCCTACCGAGAACACGAGAGTTTTCCGTGACGTTGCCGAGGTTGGCAGTTTTTTGAGAAAAATTGACGGCTGCGCAGGCACTATGCCAAAGGTTGAGGTTGCTCTGATTTTCGATACCGAAAACGAGTGGGCTCTGTCAAAGGCTCAGGCATTCTGCCGTTCCAACAAGAAATATTATGACACCTGCTTTAAGTTCTATTTCGCCCTTTGGCAGCGTGGAATTGCAGTCGATATAATTGACGCAAACCGTCCCATAGACGGATACAAAATGGTTGTAGCTCCGATGCTCTATATGGTGAAGGAGGAAACGATTTCAAAGCTTGAAAGCTATGTGAAAAACGGCGGTACGCTCGTCAGCACCTATATTACGGGAATGGTAAACGAAAACGACCTTTGCTATCTTAACGGCTTCCCCGCAAATGAGCTTGGCAATGTTTTCGGCTTGGTGAGCGAGGAGGTAGATACCCTTTTCCCCGAGGATAGCAATTTTATTGCCTACAAGGGCGAAGAATACCCTGTACACGATTATTGCGAGCGCATTCATCCAAAGGATGGGGCAGAGGTGCTCGCATATTACGCAAAAGATTTTTACGCAGGTGAGCCTGCACTTGTTAAGAACAAGTACGGAAAAGGTGAGGCGTACTATTTTGCCGCACGTGACGACGGCGAGCTTTCGGATAAGATAATCTCCGAGCTAGCAGAGTCGCTTTCGCTGTCCGTTGATTTTGAAAATCTCCCTTACGGTGTTACCTCGCATAGCAGAGAATGTGACGGTGAAAAGTACATTTTTGTTGAAAATTATAATGTTTTCCCTGTGACTGTCAAGAATAACAGAGAAATGCTCGACCTTGAAACGGGAGCTACCGTTAAGGGTGATATTGAGCTTGATAAATACGGAGTCAGGGTTTTTCTCGTCAAAAAGTAATTTATAACATAGCGAGGATTTTATGTGGATAGTATATCTTGCAGCTACTGCCGTGTGTCTTGGCATATCGTTTTATATGTACCGATTTGTCAGACGTATTGCGGTGACTGCTGGGCTTGATAGCGAGAAGAAACGGGTTAAAATTCCCCTTATGCTTGCAGGTCTTGCACTTGGGCTTTCGTGTCTGAATATTTCCTCGGTGATAACCGTTGTGATACTCCACCTGTTTTTCCTCGCTCTTACCGTTCAGCTTGTAAATTTCATTTTTAAAAAAGCGTTTCGCAAAAGGTATTCGGACGGTTTTTCCCTGTGGAAAAAGATATACGGACTCTGTATTATTCCCATTTTTCTCACAGCGGGTATACTTATTTTCGGATATATCAATATGAACAACGTTGTTTCCACCGAATACTCGGTAAAAACGGATAAAAATATAAGGGCTGAGGGGTATAAAATAGCACTTATAGCAGACGTTCATTACGGAATTTCGCTTGACTATGACGAGCTGTACGAAAAATGCAGAGAAATAGATGCACAGAACCCCGATATAGTTGTTCTTTGCGGTGATATAGTTGACAATTCCACAACGAAAGAGGGACTTAATGAGCTATTCGGCGCACTCGGCAGTATTCGTTCAAATTTTGGCACGTTCTACGTTTTCGGCAATCACGACCGACCTACGAAATTACTTTCGGCGAATTTTAACGAAAACGACCTTGTTTCTGCCATAACCTCCAACGGCATCACAATTCTTAAGGATGCAGTTTATGAAATAAATGGCGAGCTGACGCTCGTGGGCAGAGAGGATAGGAGCGCATCACGGCAAAAAGAGCGTGCATCGCTTGAAAGCCTTTTGTTCTCGCTTGACAGGGAGAGTTATATCCTCACCCTCGACCACCAGCCGTGCGAATATGAGGAGAATTCGAGGAGCGGCGTTGACCTTATTCTGTCGGGACACACTCACGCAGGACAGTTCTTTCCCGTGAATTTGTTACAGCAAATAATAAAATTCAATGATGCGGTTTACGGACACTATTTCGTAGGTGAAAATACGCAGGCGATAGTCACCTCGGGCTTCGCAGGTTGGGGGTATCCTATGAAAACAGTGGCAAATTCCGAGTATGTGATAATAAACATTCAGGGCAAATAAAAAAGTCAGGACATATGTCGGTGATATAAGAAAAGCATCGACTGTTGGAGTCTAATATGAGAAAGCTTTATATGATAGGAAATACCCATTTTGACCCGGTGTGGCTATGGAAATGGGATGAGGCTATGGCATCTGTACGAGCCACCTTCCGTGCGGCGCTCGATAGAATGAAGGAGAATGATAAATTCATTTATTCCTTTGCAACACCGCCCGTTTTTGAATGGATAAGAAAAACCGACCCCGAAATGTTTGAGGAAATTAAGGCACGTGTAGCCGAGGGACGCTGGGATCTCGCAGAGGGCTGGTGGCTCCAACCCGATTGCTACGGAGCAACGGGCGAGAGCTACGTGCGTCAGGGACTTTACGGACAGCGCTATCTTATGGAGCATTTTGGCAAATATAGCGATACCGTATTTAATATTGACAGCTTCGGTCACAGCCCGATGCTGCCTCAGATACTTAAAAAGAGTAAAATCAGCAATTACTGCTTTGTCCGCCCCGAAAAGCATCATATTGAGCTTAAAAATCCGCTTTTTAACTGGAAAAGTGCTGACGGAAGTGCCGTCACCGCCTACCGTGCCCATAAGGCGTATGAGTATGAGTGGCAGAACACGGTAAAGGAGCTTGCGCCCGATGAGGACGCTCTGGTTGTGTATGGCGTTACCGACCACGGCGGTGCGCCGACCAAGAAGGCTATTGCGGAGATAGAGGCAGATGCAGAGGCTGAATTTTCCACCGTCAGCGGTTTTTTTGACGACCACAGCACCGATTATACGGTGGATTTTGAGCTTCTGACGGGAGATTTCGGACCTTATTCAAATTACAGTAAAATAAAAAAGCTCAACAGAATTGCCGAATATGCCGTTCTTAACGCTGAGAAATCCTCGCTCATTGCTGATAAAAACGACACCGAGAAATTAACAGAGGTATGGAAGGATATATTATTTAACCAATTCCACGATATTCTCGGCGGTGCGTGTATAAAGGATGCGTATTTCGATGCGGAAAATATGTACGGCAGAGCGATTTCAACCGCAAACGAGATTATGCACGTAAATCTCCAATCAGTCACCCGTAAAATTAAAATGCCGGGCAAAAATCCCGACAATATATGGAATATCGTAGTTTGGAATCTAAACGGCTCGGAGTATGACGGATATATCGAGGTGGAGGTTCAGTGGGTTCACGAATTTCCTTGGTATGACAAGGGAATTTGCCTTGAGGATGCCGAGGGAAACCGCTATCCCTGCCAGATAATCAGGGAAAAATCGGTGATACCCAGATTCCGTTCGAGATTTATTTTCAAGGCAAAAATCCCCCCTGTGGGCTATAAAGCGTTTAAGCTGATAAAAACCGAGGAGGACGTTGTTAAAAAAGCGGTTGACCCTTATAAAATTGAAACAGACAGGCTCTGCGTTGAATTTTCCGAAAACGGCACTGTGAAGCGGGTTGTGAGCAAGCTGACAGGGAAAGCTGTTGCCAAAAATCTCTTTATCCCCGCAGTATGTGAGGATAAGGGAGATACCTGGTGCTTTAATATTGAAAAATATGAGCCCGTGCCCTCATATTTTGATTTTTGTGGCTTTAAGATTATTGAGCCAGGCGAGCATCTGACGGAAATTAAGGCAACGTACAAATATAACTCATCGGTGTTGGAGATTTATTACCGTTTTTATAATGATTCTGAATACTTTGATGTACGTTACAGAGCGAATTGGGAGGAAAAGCATAAGGTTTTGAAGCTCGAGCTTGACGCAAAGAATGAGCGACACACGGTTGCAGTCCCCGCAGGCTCAGTCGAGCGAGGCGAAAATCCTGCCGATGTGCCTCTCGGGGCGTGGATATCCGTTGACGGATATACGGTAGCTCCTACGTCGGTTTTTGCGTATAATCTTCATAACCAAAGGCTCGGTTTAACACTTTTGAGAAGTGCGATTTACGGCGATTTACGCCTGTCCGAGCTTGATGATGAGATTGATCACGATATTATTGACAGAGGAATTGTAGAGGGCTCACTTCGCATAGGCTTTGACGGTTCAACGTGGACAATGGCTGAGCAGTTTAACAACCCGCCCATTGTTATTGATGAGGCAAATCACGCAGGCGAGTTTGATGCTAATGGCAGCTATTGCAGCGTGTCCGACAACGGCGTGCTTGTCAGTGCGTGGAAGCGTACAGAGGAGGGCAATGCTCAAATTATTCGTCTTATCGAATGTGACGGCAGAGAAAAAACGCTCTCAGTTGATGTGCAGGGCAAGGAATACTCCACGCAAATATCTCCTTACGAGATAAAAACCTTAAAAATTGAAAATGGAAAAATCTCAACAGTAGATATGCTCGAAAAATAAATAAACAGAATAAATTGATAAGGAAAAAAATATATGGATAACTTTACCTTTTGTTCCCCTACCTATTTTTCTTTTGGAAAAGATGCCGAAAACGGTACAGGCAGCCTTGTAAAGCGCTTTGGCGGAAGCAAGGTGCTCATTCACTACGGGGGAGGTAGCGTCAAGCGTTCGGGCCTTTTGGACAGAGTGAAGGCTTCTCTTGAAAAAGAGAAAATTGAATATGTCGAGCTTGGCGGTGTACTACCCAATCCCAGAAGCGGTCTTGTATACGAGGGTATTGAGCTTTGTCGCAAGGAGGGCGTTGATTTCGTTCTGGCTGTCGGTGGCGGCAGCACGATTGACTCGTCAAAGGCAATTGCGGCAGGCACCGTGTATGACGGAGATTTTTGGGATTTTTACTGTGGCAAGCCGATGGATAAGGCCCTGCCCGTAGGCGTGGTACTCACTATTTCTGCCGCAGGTAGCGAAGGCAGTGCGGATACGGTAATCACTCACGAAAACGGAATGCTGAAGCGAGGCGCAGGCGGTGATGCTGTACGTCCCAAATTCAGTATTCTGAATCCTGCGCTCACGCAGACGCTATCCGCATATCAAACCGCATGCGGAATCACCGACATTATGGCTCACCTCTATGAGCGTTACCTCACAAATACCAAAGAGGTTGAGGTAACAGACAGAATGATAGAAGCGCTCCTCCTCACAATGGTGCATGAGGGCCCCCGTGTCATTGCAGACCCCAATAATTACGAGGCACGTGCTAATATTATGTGGGCGGGTACTATGGCGCACAATCAGTCCTGCGGCGTAGGCCGTTCGCAGGACTGGGCGAGTCATAGCATCGAGCACGAGCTTTCTGCGCTATATGACTGTGCTCACGGCGCAGGTCTTGCCGTTGTTATGCCCGCAGTTTTCACCTACAATATGAGTCATGACGTTATGCGTTTTGCTCAGGTGGCTGTTCGTGTATGGGGATGTCAGATGGATTTCGCCCATCCCGAGGTTACCGCAAAAGCGGGAATTGAGGCGTTTCGCAGCTTCTTGATTTCTATCGGCATGCCTAAGAATTTTGAGGAGCTGGGTGCTAAGGAAGAGGATATCCCCTATATGGTTAAGACTCTTTGCTATGGCAACGGAAGAAACGGAACCGTCGGTGGCTTTGTGGAGCTCAATGAAGATGATTGCACAAAGATTTATCGTATGATGCTGTAATACTTAAATCTCTTTCGTACAATTTCCCGATTTGCACACGTATAGTGCCGTTTTAATTGGCAAACAAAAAACCATCCACTAAGGATGGTTTTTTGTTATTGTAGGGATGAGTAATCAACTACGGTGAGGATTTTTCGCCGAGCCGCTTCTGATAATTGGTTGAGGGCTCTGAACAACCTTCATCTCCTCCAAATGCTTTTAATAAAATATGACCGATATTTCCTCAGGATACGTTATATGAGGCTTTTCGTTCTCTTTCATTTCGCATATTACCTTACCGTACGGTGTCAGTAGCTCTGCCTTTGCGTAGCTCATACCCAGAAGTGACGGTGAGATTCGCAGCTCTCTCATACCGGGCCTTGTAATTTCCATACCCATCAATGCCTTTGGCAGTGAATAGAGCGGAGTTCCCCCCCATGCGTGGCTGTGGTCGAAGAGATACGTCGGTTCGGGAGCTACAAAGCCCTCTACCAATCCCTTTGAGCACTCACGGACGGGTGCTTTCCAGCGTTCAAGTATTTTCAACGTATACTGTTCTCTTAATCCGAGACGGTAAACCGCCTCCAATAAGTAATGTGCAAAATACGGCTGATACTCCCCTTGAATCTCATCCGACATAATCTTTCTTATCAATTCCTTTGCGAGCTTGTCATCGCAGACGCCAAAATAGGCGGCAAGAATATTTGAGTGCTTGATATAATACCGCTTTTCGCTGTTTTCAGGCATGAATATTCCAAGCAAATGCTGTGGGGTAGGAGTATTCAGACCTTCAAAATAAATACCTTTTTCGGCATCGAACAGCGAGCCGTTGATAGCTGCACGCAGCTTTGCTCTCCTGTCAGCACAGTTATTTGCAATATCGGGCATAGAAAGCTCGTTGAAAATTTTTTCCGCATATCCGAGCGCTCCGAAATAAAACATATTCAAGCAGGTTTGTCCGAGAGCCTTGGGCGGATGATGCATAGTTAATCCGTCAATGTATATCCAATCTATGAACATATAATCGGGAGGAGTTTCCAGCAATCCGTTATCTCCGATATAGGATTCAAAGCGTTTTAAAAGAAGGATAAGAGCATTCTTGCAGCTTTCAAGCAATTCCCGATTTCCCGTTGCCATATATACGTCATAGAGCATTTTGACAAAAATCAGGCTGTACGTAGTGTGAAACATTCTGCCGTCATGCCGTTCAAGCATCACCGCAGTTCGAATGAGATCAAATTCCGAAAGCCGCATATCGCCAAAGGAAAATAAGGTCATAAGACTTTCAACGTAATAATCCCCCGTACAGGCGAGAGGCTCGCAGTGCCTCGGGCTGTCCAGATGATGCGTCTGCCGACAAATTTTGAGCGTGTGCTGACAGGTTTTCAGCACAAGATTTAAGTCCTCATCGCTTGTGACGGTATTTGCTTCCTCGTAAACGGGATAATGGGTTGCAATCAATCCAACGGTTAACCGTGAATTATGCTCCGAGGAATTTTTGCATTGTACAACTATTTTTCCGACGCTGTGTAAATAAAATCCCCGATACTCGCCGTCGCTTGAGAAAATCACGGATTCGGGCTTCGCCCTGGAGGTGTCCTCAAGCTCGCTACACGTAATTTGCGCAAATAAATCCCCTGAAGCTTCGGCTCTGACGTGTATGAAACCGCCCCAGATTTTATCAAGCTCTAATACAACGGTCTTCTCCTCATGAGGAGAAAGCGTGATGTCACATCCATTCGGAAGAAGCTCAAATTCTATGCGAGTAGGAATAGGGGCTGTTGAGGTATTCCATATATTCTCAATTTCCTCGGCATATACAAATTCGTCCGGCTCTATTCTACCGTCAAATTCCCGTGCAGAAAGGTAAGCGCCGTTGTTTCTCACACGCCAGCTTTTATCGGTTGATATTTGCTCTTGCGTTCCGTCTGCAAAGGTAATAATAGCGGAAAGCATAAAGCCTCCGCGGCCTCTTGAATATTCACATATATGAATTGGAATCATGCGCACTCTGGCAAAAAAATCAAGTGTAAATGAATCGGGGTGTATCGTTTTCTCATAGGAATAAAAATTATCTCTGGGCGTCTCATTACCGATAAAATCCCCGCCGACACAAGCAGGTCCGGTTGCAACGAGCCGTTCGTTGCAAAAGAGCTGAAAGACTGTATCTCCGCTGAAGCGAAGTTGAACAGAAAGTATTTCTTTATCAAAGGTATATTTTTTTCGGAATTCGGCAACTGTATGATTTCCGACGGAGTGATCGAGAAAACCGCTGCAAATCGTGTTCTGCCTTTTCGGATATAAATTCTTCGGGAGCCAAATCCACTGTTCTGTGTGCATCATTTTTTCAATTCTCCTCGTAATCGGATTTTCAGTAAAATAAGCTTTATTTTAAATAAGTTATAGCATAGATATGTATAGTTGCAAAGTATAATTTCGTAAAATTTGCTAAAATTTCTATTTTCCTGAAACCAATCCTGCTTTACTTTGCAAAAGGAGTGATCCCTCCGCCAATCTTAGCAAAAACAAAAACGCAACGCCAATTGGCGTTGCGCATTGCTTTGGCGGAGACGGTGAGATTCGAACTCACGTGCCGGTTAGGCAAACTGATTTCGAGTCAGCCCCGTTATGACCACTTCGATACGTCTCCATAATTAGTAGGAAAAATAGTGATGCTTTCCCACACTCGCTAATTGTATCACAGAAAAAGAAATTTTGCAATAGCTTTTTTAAATTTTACTGCAAAATTTATCAAAAATGTTTACAAAAGCGCTTATATATGATATTATTATAAGTAATATTAGCTCCACGGAGGTGTGTATGAAAGCATTAAGAGCGCCGGCTTACCCCCTGATTACCGTTGACCCACATTTCAGCATTTGGTCGGGTGCTGACAATCTTTACGATACCGTTACCCGCCACTGGTCGAGTGAGCGTCAGAATATGTACGGCACTGTCAAAATAGACGGAAAGCTGCATAAATTTATGGGAAAGCTCTATTGCGATGACCTATATGATTCAGAGCCGAGGACCTTGACGCAGAAAAGCGTTACTGTGCGCCCGCTTTCGACGGTTTACACCTTTGAAAACGAGAGTGTTCGCCTGACGGTTACGTTTATGACGCCGCTTTTGCCCGATGACCTTATGCTCCTATCACGTCCGGTTTCATATATGGCGTATACTATCGAATCGCTTGACGGCGCAGAGCATACAGTCGAGCTTGCTGTGCACCTCAACGGCAGTATAGCGATAAACAGACCCGAATTTGACCCGGACCAGACAATGACCTTCAAAAAATATGAGTGCGGAGCATATTGCGGCAGGGGAAATAAGGAAATTCTATCAAGAAGCGGTGATGCGCTCAATATTGATTGGGGTTATTTGCATATATTCGGCAACGGATTTAAGCCCGTCATCCGTGATATGACTAATTTCCGCTTTGAGGCAGCAAACTGCGTGCGTGATGACCTTGCTGACGGCGAGTATCTCGCAAACAACGCATACCCCTCAATCGGTCTTGTAAAATCGTATCAGGTTTGTCCTGATACCAAAGCAGACGATTTCCTTTGCATAGCGTATGACGATATACATTCAATTGATTATTTTGGAGAGCATATCGACGCATATTATAAGAAGAACGGCGATACCTTCAAAGCCGTATGCAAAAAGGCTATCAGGGACTATGGAAAAATATCCAAAAAGGTTCTGCGTTTTGAGAAAAGGATGCTCACCGATGCACGGCGTGTGGGTGGCAGAAAATATGCAGACATTCTCTCCCTTGCGTACAGGCAGACAATTGCAGGGCACAAGCTCACGTATCATAACGGAGAGATGCAGTTTTTCTCAAAGGAATGCGGTTCAAACGGTTGCATAGCAACCGTAGACGTAACCTACCCGTCAATTCCAATGTTCCTCAAATATAACCCCTCGCTTGTTTTTGCAATGCTCAATCCCGTATTCAGATATGCAGATATGAGCGACTGGAAATATGAATTTGCACCCCACGACGTCGGTACGTATCCGATGGCAACGGGACAGGTCTACGGATACGGAAAGACAGAGGCAGAGCAGAAATACGAGGAGCAGATGCCCGTAGAGGAATGCGGAAATATGATAATCTGCACGGTTGCGGCTTGTCATGAGCTTAAGGATTATTCATATTTTAAAGAGCATAAAAAAATCCTCGCTAAATGGGCAGAATACCTCGCAGAGAACGGATACAATCCCGAAAATCAGCTCTGTACCGATGATTTTACAGGCAGAATGCCTCATAACTGCAACCTGTCGTTAAAGGCTATCGTGGCGCTCGGCGCTTATGCGAGAGCGTGTGAGCTGACGGGTGATACAGCTTCTGCACAAAAATACTCTGCGTTGGCTAAAAAATATGCAAAGCTTTGGGAAACGGAAACATTGGACGGTGACCACCACCGCCTCGCCTTTGACAGAGAGGGAACATGGAGCTTAAAATATAATATAATCTGGGATAAGTATTTCGGACTCGGACTCTTTACCGAAGAGGTTTACAAGCGAGAGGTTGCGTATTATAAAACCAAGGTGACAAAATACGGCATTCCCCTCGACTGCCGAGGCAGTGTTACCACCACCAACTGGCCTATGTGGACTACTGTGATGACAAAGGATGATGAGTATATGAAGGCAGTGGTTGACGGCATCTGGAATATGGCTGATGCAACGCCCGACAGAGTTGCCTTTATTGACCTATATGACGTTGACAAATTGAAATGCCGTTCGTTCAGGGGCCGCACAGTACAGGGCGGACTGTTTGTAAATCTTCTTGATTTTGAGGCATAAGGAGAGGTTATGAAAAGACAAAATTACATAAATTGGAATGAATATTTTATGGGTGTTGCGCTTCTCGCTTCCAAGAGGAGCAAGGACCCAAGCACTCAGGTTGGTGCGTGTATTGTTGATACGGAAAATAAGATTCTTTCCACAGGCTACAACGGATTTCCCTACGGATGCTCTGATGATGAGTTTCCCTGGGAGCGCAGCGGAGATTTCGGCGATACTAAATACCCGTTTGTCGTTCACGCAGAGCTTAACGCCATTCTCAATGCAACGGGAAAGAATCTCATAGGCTCTAAAATTTACGTTGCACTTTTCCCTTGTAACGAGTGTGCAAAGGCTATCATTCAGAGCGGTATCAAGGAGGTTGTTTATCTCTCCGATAAATATGCCGATACCGACGGAACTCTCGCATCAAAGAGAATGCTGCGTGCGGCAGGAGTAAAGCTGACACAGATGGAGCCGTCTGTTGACGCCATCACTCTTAATTTCAGGAAGGAAGATATATAATGAGAATTTCTGTTATAGGTAGCGGAAGCTGGGGCACAGCCCTCGCTCAGGTGCTCGCAGATAACGGCAATGACGTGTTGATATACGGTGTTGTTGCAGAGGAAATTAACGATATAAACGAAAATCATAGAAATTCCAAGTTTTTTCCCAACGTTAATCTTAACAGCTCTCTGCGTGCAACTCTTAACTCAGAGGATTTAAAGGAATATAATGAACTGATTCTCGTTGTCGTTCCGACACAGTTCATTGAATCGGCGCTTCTCGCCGTAAAGCCCTATGTAACCGAGGAAACTGTAGTTGTAAATGCGGCTAAGGGCTTTGACTGGAACACCAATAAGAGAATAAGCGAAACTATACGTGATTTCTATTCGGATATAGACTATAAAGGACTTTGCTCGATAATTGGACCGAGTCACGCCGAGGAGGTGGTGGAGCGGAAGCTCACGGCGATATGCGCCGTGTCAACCGATAACGCTCTTGCTGAGAGGGTTCAGCGCATATTCTCAAATAATTATCTGAGGCTTTACGTTTCAAACGACGAAATAGGAGCAGAGTATGGCGTTGCTATTAAAAACGTAATAGCGATTGCATCCGGAATACTTGAAGGACAGGGCTACGGCGATAATGCGAAGGCGGCACTCATAACGAGGGGCTTGCGTGAAATGGTAGAATACGGCGTATCCTTGGGAGCGAGCAAGGACACCTTCTTCGGTCTTACAGGCGTTGGCGACCTAATCGTTACCTGCTTCAGCCCTCTTTCCCGAAACTATCAGCTCGGTCTCACAATAGGTAAGCTGAATTCCGCATCGCACGCAATGGACGGCAAATCCACAACAGTTGAGGGCGTTCACAGCTGTAAATCCGTACACGAGGATGCTGTTGCCAGAGGAATAGAGATGCCGATAGTAGACAGCGTTTACCGTGTTCTTTTTGAGGGCGCAGAGCCTAAAACTGAAATACAGCACCTTATGTCACGTGCCTTAAAGGCAGAAAAAATGTAAATAAAAAAATCGGTTGAAAAACCGATTTTTTTATTATTATATAAAGAAAAAAGTCCGAGATAACTCGGACTTTTTGAATTTGAATTTTATCAGACGAGCTTAGCGGAGTTAATCTTAACACCGGGGCCCATCGTAGATGCGAGAACGCAGCTCTTGATGTACTGACCCTTAGCAGATGCGGGCTTAGCCTTGATAATAGCACCCATAAGAGTATTGAAGTTCTCAGCGAGCTTATCTGCACCGAAGGAAGCCTTACCGATAGGGCAGTGAATGATGTTGGTCTTATCAAGACGGTACTCAATCTTACCTGCCTTAGCCTCGGTAACTGCACGTGCAACGTCTATCGTAACAGTTCCTGCCTTGGGGTTAGGCATAAGTCCCTTAGGACCGAGAACCTTACCAAGACGTCCGATAACGCCCATCATGTCGGGGGTTGCGATTACAACGTCGAAATCAAACCAGTTCTCAGCAGTAATCTTGGTAACCATATCCTCTGCGCCAACAAAGTCTGCGCCTGCATCGAGAGCAGCCTTAGCCTTATCTCCCTTTGCAAATACGAGAGTTCTTACGGTTTTGCCCGTTCCGTTAGGAAGAACGATAGCACCACGAACCTGCTGGTCAGCGTGACGGGAGTCAACGCCCAGACGAACGTGAATTTCAACGGTCTCGTCGAATTTAGCCTTAGCAGTCTGGCAAACGAGTGCGAGTGCCTCGGCGGGGTCATAGAGCTTTGACTTTTCAATCAAAGCAACACTGTCTTTATATTTCTTTCCCATTTTCATTTCTCATAACCTCCAACTATTAGTCTACCACAGTAATACCCATGCTACGAGCAGTACCTGCGATCATAGCCATAGCTGCCTCGATAGAGGAAGCGTTAAGGTCGGGCATCTTCTGTTCAGCGATTTTACGAACCTGCTCTTTGGTTATCTGAGCAACCTTGTTCTTGTTGGGGGCTGCGGATGCAGTCTCGATTCCGCATGCCTTCTTAATAAGAACGGGTGCGGGAGGAGTCTTAGTAATGAAAGTGAAGGAACGGTCAGCGTAAACTGTGATTACAACAGGGATGATAAGACCCATGTCGTTCTTAGTTCTCTCGTTGAATTCCTTGGTGAAGTTAGGAATAGATACACCGTACTGACCGAGCGCAGGACCGATAGGGGGCTGGGGAGTAGCCTTACCTGCGGGTATCTGCAATTTGATAAAACCCATAATTTTCTTAGCCATAATAATTTAACCTCCATTGTGGTGAATATTCGGGAGAATTAAGAAGAATTTTTCTCCCTCCCACGTAAAAGAATAAGACGGGCTGACGCCTTATTCAGCTATGCGAACATCCTTCGCCTCAACGATGATAGGAAATTCGCGTCTGTGTGTGGAAACAAGAACGGTAATTTCCTTCTTGTCCTCACTGATTTCCTGTACCTTACCCTCGAAGCCCTCGAAGGATCCGGATATAACGGTAACCATATCGCCGACCTTGACGGAAAGCTCCTCGGAGTGCGTTTCAATATTGAACGCCTCAACCTCTTGGTCGGTGAGGGGAACGGGCTCTGAGCCGGGGCCAACAAAGCCTGTAACACCCGTAATGTTTCTGACTACGTGCCAGCTCTCGTCTGTCATAGTCATCTTAACAAGCACGTAACAGGGAAAGAGCTTGGTTTCAATAACCTTTTCTTCGCCCTTGTCGTTAGTTTCGACAGTGGTCTCAACAGGAATCTGGACATCGTAAATCAAGTGTCCGAGTCCACGGTTCTCAACTATCTTTTCAATGCTTGCCTTTACCTTGTTTTCGTAACCTGAGTAAGTATGTGCAACGTACCATCTGGGACCGAGATTCATTTCATTGATGTTACTCATAGCGTGCAACCTTTAGTTAAACAGTCTGGCAATTCCCTGAATTGCGAGTGTCAGACCGTAGTCAACAAGACCGATAGCCGCACTCAGTACAACGACTGATACTACAACTACCATCGTGCTCTTGCGCAGATCCTTGCCTGACATCCAAACGACCTTTTTCAGCTCGCTGAGTGATTCACGCCAGAACTTAGCAATTGCACGGCCCATACGGACGAAGAAATTGGGCTTATTCTTCTTTTTCTTGGGCTCCTTGGTTTCAGTGGATTTTGTTACTTCATTTTCTGCCATATCAATATCCTCTCAATAAATTACTTTGTTTCTTTGTGCAAGGTGTGTTTGCGGCAGAAACGGCAGAACTTGTTCATTTCAAGTCTGTCAGGATCATTTTTCTTGTTTTTCATTGTGTCATAATTTCTTTGTTTGCATTCTGTGCAAGCGAGTGTAATTTTGACTCTCATATCGGCACCTCCTAATAGAATTTGGACTGTATGTCCCTTGCAATCGGCGTGTAGCCGTTGTACCTCCCTCAATGTCGGACGTTGTGTGCAGCTCGTCCCAGAAAAAAAGCACACAAAAAAAGCCCCCGACAGAGGTAATGACAGTTTATCACACTTTTTCTGGTTTGTCAATACTTTTTTCAAAAATATTTAATATAATACGCACGCAACCAAAATTGCGTGCGTTTTGTGTACTAAATAAGCTCAAAAGCAAGAGCCCCATCGCTCTCACTCGCCTTAACCCTGCACGGTGCAAAAATCTCCTGAGACAGTATTTTCCTGCTGAGCGCATCCTCCACCAGATGGGTGATTGTGCGTTTCAGCGGACGTGCTCCGTAGGCTTTGTCATATCCCGTGCGTGATATCAGTCTGACGGCGCTCTCGTCAAATTCTATTTCAATTCCGAGCTTTTTGATTCTGTCCGCTATTTCTGACAGCATAATTTTTGCTATTTCTTCCGTATCTGCTTCCGTAAGAGCATTGAACACAACAACCTCGTCAATTCGGTTGAGAAACTCGGGGGAGAAGGTTTTTTTCAGCTCGGACAGGACGGTCGATTTTCGGTCCTTTTCTCCTTCGTCCTTTCCCTCAGGCTGAAATCCGAGAGGTTTTCTTTCCGTTAGCTTTGATGCTCCTATGTTTGAGGTCATTATAATTATCGTATTTTTGAAATTGACTCTAACGCCGCTCGAATCGGTCAGTACGCCGTCGTCGAGAATTTGTAGCAATAGGTTGAACACGTCAGGGTGCGCTTTCTCGATTTCGTCAAGGAGAATGAGCGAATACGGGCGCCGTTTTATCTTTTCGGTGAGATATCCGCCCTCCTCATACCCGACGTACCCCGGGGGAGAGCCGATGAGCTTTGATACGCTGTGCTTTTCCATGAACTCGCTCATGTCAATCTTTATGAGGGAATTTTCCGAGCCGAACATTATGGAGGCAAGAGCCTTTGCCATTTCGGTTTTTCCCACTCCCGTAGGTCCAAGCAGCATAAAAGAGCCAATGGGTCTTTTCGGGTCCTTCAGCCCTACTCTGGAGCGTTGTATAGCTCTTGAAATAACCTGTGCTGCCTCTTTTTGTCCTATAACTCTCTCTGATATTTCCGATTCGAGCCTATCCAACCGCTCACTCTCCTTTTGGGTGAGAGTGGCTGTAGGAATACCCGTCCATTCATTTATTATTTTTGCAATATCATCCTTGTGTATATAGCTTTTTTCGTTTAAAACCTTTTTTGAATATTGAGCTTCAAGCTCTGCGAGCTCCTCGGCGCATTCGTTTTCCCGTGTGTGTATGCTTGCCGCTTCTTCGAAGCTTTGAGTTATTATTGCATTTTCCTTTTCTGATTTCAACCGTGAAAGCTCGGCTTTCTTTTCTTCAATTTCAGCAGGCAGCTCACATTCTTTAATCTTAGCCATAGCGCACGCCTCATCGAGCAGGTCAATTGCTTTATCGGGCAGAAATCTGTCGGTAATATAGCGGCAGGACAGCGATATTGCCGCCTCAATTGCATCCTCGCATATTGTCAGCCCGTGATGCCTTTCATAGCTGCTTTTCAGCCCCTCTAATATTTTTGCGGTCTCCTCCTCGCTTGGCTCACCTACTATTACCGACTGAAAACGTCTTTCAAGAGCCGAGTCCTTTTCTATTTTTCTGTGATATTCTGCGGCTGTGGTAGCGCCTATCACCTGTATCTCTCCCCTTGCAAGAGCGGGCTTGAGTATGTTTGCGGCATCAACCGCACCCTCTGCGGCTCCTGCGCCGATAATAGTGTGAATTTCGTCAATAAAAAGAATTATCGAATCGTTTTTTGATACCTCCTCCATAACGCTTTTCATTCGCTCCTCAAATTCGCCTCGGTATTTTGCTCCCGCTATCATAAGCGATAAATCGAGCGAAAAGAGTGTTTTTCCTTTAAGTGGCTCGGGCACCTTGCCCTCGGCAATTTTTTGAGCGAGCCCCTCAACAATAGCAGTCTTTCCGACACCCGGCTCGCCGATAAGACAGGGGTTGTTTTTGCTTTTTCTCGACAATATCTGCATAACTCTCATGGTTTCACGGTCACGGCCTATTATCGGGTCCTGCCTTTGCGTTCTTGCGAGTGCAGTTAAATCCCTGCCGAAGCTCGATAGAGTTGCCGACGCCTTATCCTTCGCCAGCCCTTTTTTATCACGTCTTTCGGTTTTTGCACCCTCACCTATTATGGCAAGGGTATCGCTTTTAATCTCTGCGCCGCCTATACCCGTTATTGCGAGCACCTTCATAGCCACACAGTCTCGCTCGTCTGAAATTGCGAGCAGAATATGCTCGGTGCCTATTCTCTCGGAGCCGTGCTGACGTGCATAATATTCCGACCCCTCAATTATTTTTCTCGCCCTCGGTGTAAAATCCGAGGGGGAAACGTTAGTTTTGACGCCTATCCCCGAATTTCCGGATATTATTTCATATATCCTTTCACGGCTGATTCCCTTTCCTTCGAGTACCTTAGAGGCGATAGAGCCTGCCTCTGAAATTAAACCGAGCAGAATATGCTCGCTTCCAATGTAGGTATGCCCCATATCGCTTGCACTCAATAGAGCATTGTGGAGCGCTGACTCTGCGCTTTTCGTAAAATGATTTGTCACGCCGACCTCCGTTTTTTGCTATACTTAATCTATGTTTTTGTTAGCTTGTTTTATTTCGCTTTTAGAAAAAAAGGACATAACCTCATACCGATTATGTCCAGTTTTTGCCTCTTTAAACAGGTTTTTCTGTTTCTGAGTATTTAAGGTATAGCAATAGCCAGGTTTCGAGGTCCACCTCTCCCGTGACACCGAGCCCGTATCTTTTCTGAAAGTCAGAAACAGCATCCCTTGTTCTGTCGCTGTATATTCCGTCAATGCTTACGTGTGAGAGGTACGGCGGGTTGTCTATATACGATATTGCCAGCAAATATCTTTGAATCTCCTCTATTGCCTCGCTTCTTCTGTCAATGTTGTAAATTCTTCTCATCTCTCCTCCTGTCAGCTTACCGTGTATCCGGGGAATTGCCCCTCGCTTGCCTGATTTCCTACGTAGAGGTCGTCGTATACGTTTGTTATTGCATTCCACGTGTTGCTGTTTACCGTACCCCGTCTTCCGCTAAGCTCAAAAAGGTTTTGGAAGGCGCTGACTGCCTCGGCGGTTGCGTTTCCGAATATTCCGTCGGGCGTAACCTTTGGTATCTCGGTATAGGTGTTGGAAATGTAAGATAGGTATTCCTGCAAAATACGCACGTCCTCGCCCTCCGAGCCTACACGCAGAATTCTTCCCTGATAGGGAATTGTAACGCCCTGACTGAATTCAGGTGTAATTGCCTCGATAATTCCAAGGTAAATATTGTACATTTTATCCCAGGTAACCTCACCGACAACACCGTCAGGCGTTAGATTGAACGCCTCTTGGAAGGCAATAACAGCCCTCTCCGTATCGTCGCCGAAGCTACCGTCGATATTGACGCTCGGCACCGAGGGGACGAACTCGGAAATATAGGATAGGTAGTATTGAATTACCGATACCTCGGGACCGCTGTCGCCCTTTCGTAAAAGTCGGGGATACTGCGTAGAAATTTCTTCAAGCGTCAGCCCCTCGGAGTTTAATGAATTTAATTGCTTTACGCCGTTGTAGACACGCTGAACCTCGTACCAGGTTGCATTTCCCACAATTCCGTCGGGCGTGAGATTAAAAACTCTTTGAAATTCCTTAACTGCATTTTCAGTTTCCGTGCCAAAAACCCCGTCGGTGGGGTAGATTTTGGGTATTGCGCTGAAATTTCTTGATATTCTGTTCAGGCGTACCTGTAATAGCTGAACAAACGGCCCCGAGCTGCCAAGACGCAGGGGAATCTGCGGAGCAGGTATATTTATGTCCTGAATGGGAACGTCCGACACAATCTCAATGTCGTTTCCGTAGTAGTTTTGTAAAATCTGAAACGGCGTGAGCCCCTGCTCGGCGAGAGTTACCGTACCCCATTGAGAAAGTCCCTCACATTGAACCTCGACACCGTCGCAGTATGCAGTGAATAGAGGCTCGACAGCCCCCTCGCGCCGTATATAGCTGTTAAAAATCTGGTTAACCTTGTCAGATATGTTTTCAAAAATATCACGCCCGTACACAAAGGATTGGTCGTAGGCGGTGCTGTTCGTTATATCAAAATCATATCCCCTGTTTCGGTAAAACTGTGTGTAAATTCTATTGAGGGCAAATGATATCTGCGCTCTGATATTTGCCTCTATTGCTGCCTCGGGCCAGGTAGGATAAATTTCGCTGGATGCTACGTTTTTTATGTAGTCAAGAAAGCTGACGGTTACGTTTTGTGCCGCTTCGTCGGGTCTGCCGAGGTGAACTGTTACGTTGTTTGGAATTGTTGGAAGAGTGGGCATCGTTTACTCCTTATGGCGTTTCTTCTGCTCTCGTTGTCAAGAGGGCATCGTTAGGACGGTTTTCCTCGGGGCGGTACATTGAGGTGGGTATCATATTTGCCGATTGCAGAGAGGTTATATCCGCAAAAACCGTCACGTTTTCATCTCTGTAGGTGTAAAACATATCCTTCGCTACCTCTACAATATAAGTGGCATAAGGTCTTACCGATGCAGAATCAAGCGACAGCTGAGGCGGTGGAGCGGGCAAGGGTATTATTTCAGTAGCACCGCTCCTGTCGGTCACGGTTTCTAAGAGGTACTGTTGATTGTTGCTATCCCCTCCACGCACGGTAACACGTGCATTTTCGAGTGGGATAAAACCGCCTGCCGTGAAGGCTCTGACTATAAGGTATCCCTCGTCATTATACTGACGTGAAGGGGTCATCTCCTGGCTTTGATCCATAGTGTATCTCCTTGCAAAAAAATGTACAATATATTATATGCTTTCAGTGGTAAATTGTTAATTATGACAAATTTCTGCTTTTTTGTTAACAAAACGCCTTTTTCAACTTGACTTTTAGAAATTATAAGGGTATAATATTAGTGTCCAGATTAAAATTTAATATGAGAGGTTGTTATGAAAGAGAATTTGTACGGCGAGCTTAGTGTTATCGGTATGAGAGGCTGTGAGGACTTCGTGGCTCAGGTCGATTCCTATCTTAAGGAGAGACGCAGACACGAGGATGACAGTGATTTCACCTATATTGCACAGGCGGATTGTCCCCGATTTGGCAGCGGAGAAGCGAAGGGTGCTATCCATAAATCAATGAGAGGACACGACGTATATATCATCTCGGACGTGTTCAACTACGGCGTTACTTATAAAATGTACGGCATGACCGTTCCTATGAGTCCTGACGACCATTTTCAGGATTTGAAGCGTGTTATCGGCGCTATCGGCGGTAAGGCAAGGAGAATTTCGGTTATAATGCCTATGCTTTACGAGGGCAGACAGCATAAGCGCTCGTCGAGAGAATCTCTTGACTGTGCTACTGCGCTCCAGGAGCTTATCAATATGGGTGTTTCCAACTTCATTACCTTTGATGCTCACGACCCCCGTGTTCAGAATGCAATTCCTCTCAATGGCTTTGACAATATCCGTACAAGCTATCAGATGATAAAGGCTCTTATCAGAAAATACCCCGACATTACCTTTGACCCCGAAGAGATAATGATAGTTTCTCCCGACGAGGGCGCAATGTCCAGATGTATTTACTATTCCTCTATGCTCGGAATAGACCTCGGTATGTTCTATAAGCGTCGTAACTACTCGGTTATAGTAAACGGCAAAAATCCCATTGAGGCGCACGAGTACCTCGGTAAGGATCTGACAGGCAAGGACGTAATTATTGTTGACGATATGATTTCTTCGGGTGAGTCGATAATTGACGTTGCCGAGCAGCTTAAGAGCAAGGGCGCAAGGAGAATATTCGTATTCACCACCTTCGGTCTTTTCTGCAACGGTCTTGAGGTTATGGATAAGGCGTATGAGAGCGGTCTGTTTACTCAGATTTTCACAACTAACCTCATTTACCGCACTCCTGAGCTTCTTGAACGTGAGTGGTACACCGAGGTTAATATGTGCAAATATGTTTCCTACATAATCGACACCCTCAACCACGACGAAACTATCAGCCGCTTGCTTGATCATTCGGGCAAGATTCACAAGATTGTGGATAACCATAAGGCTGAGGTTGCAAAACTTGCAAAGAAGGCAAAGAAATAAAAAGAAATAAATAAAAGAAAAGCCGATGCACCGCATCGGCTTTTCTACAAGAGAATAGAAATGTTTAAGAAAATATACGTGGAAATAACCAACATATGTAACCTCTCCTGTTCATTTTGCCCGAAAACACGGCGCACTCCCAAAATGATGACTCTCTTTGAGTTTGAGGAAATGTGCAAAAAGTTAATGGGGCATACCGATTACATCTATCTGCATGTGATGGGCGAGCCTCTCATTCATCCAAATCTTGATTTGTTACTCGGGGTAGCAGAAAAATACGGATATAAGGTTTGTATAACGACAAACGGTACGCTTTTGTCGCAAAAGGGGGAGCTTTTGCTTTCGTATGCTCACGTAATTCATAAGGTGAGCATTTCCGTTCATTCCGTTGAGGGGAACGGTATGGAGATTGATGGGGAAAGGTATCTTAGGGATGCCATTTCCTTTTCCGAGAGGGCAAGGGATGCGGGAATTTATACTGTGTTCCGCCTGTGGAATCTCGATACCGAGGAGAAAACGGGCGCAAACAGCCAAAACGGTGCAGTTATAACCCGTTTTCACGAGCATTTTAACGGTGAATGGGTGAAAAGGCATAACGGATACCGTATGGATAAATATATTTTCCTTGAATTTGACGGTATATTCACGTGGCCCGTGCAGAGCACGGCAGAGCCGACTGACGAGGGCTTTTGCTTTGGCCTTGGCGACCAGATAGGAATACTTGCCGACGGTACGGTAGTCCCCTGCTGTCTTGACGGCGAGGGCAAAATACCTCTTGGCAATATATTTGACAGTACCCTTGACGAAATCCTTTCCACCGAGAGGGCACAGGCTATGATCGAGGGCTTCAAAAAGCGAAAAATGACGGAAGATTTGTGCAAAACCTGCACCTTCGCCCGCCGATTCTCACCAAAATAAAAGAGGGCAGAAAATTCTGCCCTTTTGATTTTCCCTTTATTAAAGTTTTTGCTAAGCTTTTTTCAAAAAGCGTATATCGTTCCCTTATTCTACCGTATGCCTCATATATTCCTCGCCGTCGAGCGATTTCCATATAAAAACGCCGTTTTCAAGCGTCATATAACTGTTTTTTGAGCCGTTTTTGGGAATTGAAACCGAGCCGGGATTGAGGTATACGTATCCGTCGTGCTCCTCGCAGGCAGGAATATGCGTATGCCCGTGAAGAAGAATGTCGCCCTCATGCAGGGAGGGGAGCTTTTCGGTGTTAAAATTGTGCCCGTGAGTTGCGAAAATCATTCTTTTTCCCTCTGAAATTATCGCATAATCAGCAAGAATTGGGAATGATAGCACCATCTGGTCAACCTCGGTGTCGCAGTTTCCTCGAACGCACAAAATATCGCTTGCCATAGCGTTCAGATGCTCTATGACCTCCTTCGGCGCATATCCCTTCGGCAGGTCGTTTCTCGGCCCGTGATAGAGAATATCACCGAGCAAGAGCATTTTGTCGGCACCCTCACGCCTATATGCGTTTATCAGCTCTCGGCAAAAGTCTGCCGAGCCGTGTATGTCAGAGGCAATCAGCCATTTCATAGTTGTAACTCCTGTTATTTTTATCGGTTTTAATCATTTTATCACTAAATGAAAACAAAGTCAACCCTACCGGATTGACTTTGTATAGGCTACTCAATGATTTTATGCTCTTTCGGAAATAAGAATGGACACAAAACTGTAAGAATTGCCATCATAAAGCAGATTATCAGAAAAATTGTGCGGATACCAAGCGCTGTTGCCAGCTGACCGCCCAAAAACGAGCCTGTGAATGTGCCGGCTCCGTAGGCTGCAATGCTCCACATTCCCGATGCGGAGGTGAGTGTACCCTCAGGAACTATTTTTTTCATATACGGAGTTGATACAGACCATAAAAGACCATTCCAAATTCCGTGGAAAATCACTGTGAGCATAACAAGATATTTGTTGTCAAAAAGATAAATAATTCCGCTTTTCAAAATTACCGAAACCACTATTATCATAAAGACATATTTGTAGTTGATCTCTTTCTTGATTTTTCCGAACAGGATCATAACACCCCATTCAATAAAGGTTCCAACAGTGATTATAACACCATACATTTCAACACTGCCTCCTATTCCTTCTGCAGATGAATAATATACAGGGAAGAACGTATTTATCATAGAGGAGCTGATGTAGAGAATAACGGTGAATATGAGATAGAGAACAAACGCTTTGTTCATTACACCTTTCGAGTTTTTTTCTTGTTTTGGCTTTGGCTGAGAGTCCGAGCCGACAAGACTTGATGCTACCACAGAGGCGAAAGCAAGAATAATAATGTATGAGAATATACTGTTTGCTCCATCCTTGGGGATAAATGCAAACAAAATTCCCATAACAGCATAGCCAAAGGAAGCAAAAGAGCGAAAATGGCTGAAGCTGTGACCGGTAATGGCGGTGTTTTCAGCGTTTATCGTGTCAATTAAGGGCATATGAACCATATAGCAGGAATAGAAAAAAACCACAAAAACGTAGAGCATCACCAAATTTATGCCCTTAATAAAGAACAGAGCCGAAAAGCCTGCAAGCATTAAGAGAGTCAGGGATAAAACATTATTCTTTCTTTTTACCTTATCTGCGATTTTTGTCCATATAAATTGTGCGAATACTGTAACAACTGCTCCGATTGCCGTTACCGTTCCGACTGTTTCCTCGTTTGCAAAGGGGAGAGAGGCAACGTAAACGGGCAAAAAGTTCGATACCATAAACTGTATTCCCCAGGGGAACAGATATAGCATTATAAGTGCTGCGGAAATTCTTTTTTTCATAATTAATCTATCTTATAATTCATTTTGTTATAGTCTACGGTGATTTTTGTTCCGTTTGAATAGGTAATGCAGTAAATGCCGTCTGCAAGCTTTTCGTGAGAAAGCATTTTCTCGTATTGCAGATCAGACATATCCTTATATTCGTTATACATTCTTGCTATTCTGTCAAGTGAATCATTGAGCAGCTCATCGGTTGCACAGAGTAGGTCGTTTTCACCCATCCAATTGCCACAGCCACCCTCGTCAACGTACTTTGAATTTATGTAGGCGAGCGGTCTGCCGCCAAACTCGATAAATTTCAAATGACTCATTTCGTCCTTAACACACCAGTTTACGGTTTCAGTTGACGGATTGCAGAGAATAGAGCCGTGATAAACCAACTGCCAGAACGGTATAGTTTCGTCGCATACGGGGTGCTGCTTGCCGTAGAGATTATAGCTGGTATAGAGCGCATAGTCAAGGACATCGGACGCGTAGTCAAATCCGCCCTCAGAAGCAAAGCCTCCAAACATATCACGTGTCATCTGACCGATTTGGCATATTTGCTCTGCGCTCTGGCGCGCAGTCATAGGGTGCTTTTCGCTATAACAGTTTTTTGGCGGAAAATTGGTAAGAACATCAATGTAGTGAAGTCCCTTAAATCCCATTTCCTCCACCTTTTTGTGGTTTCTTTCAGCATATTCTGCGGCGCATTTTGGACATAAATGATATGGCAAACCGCCACCCCAGGGAATGGAGTCAGTAGAATATTCGCCGTCGTGAGTTACTATAAGCTCGTTTTCGTTCCAATCGTCGGAAATCTCATACATTTCGGTACTGTTTGTATGAACAACCATTTTATATCCGGCGTCCTGACCGTATTTACAAAGCTTGACAAGCTCGGTCTCTCCGCCAATGCTTTCCTCAATAGGCAACAGCTGAGGCCATCTTCCGTCGTGACCCTTTGTTTCAATGCCTACAAGGCAGATTTCAACCTTATCAACACCACGTCTTTTAAGTCCGTCAATTATATCTTTAGCTCTGTCCGTAGTGCAGCCGACGATTACAGGCGGCTCGTTTTCAAGGGTTTGGTGCAGAACAGGTGACGGAACGGGCTTCCACGCCATTCTGATTCTTAACTCAACCGAGTCTACCGCATATTTAATATCGGGATATTTTTTGACTTTTTCTGAAAGCGGTGTTGGGGATTTGATTTCTCGGTACAGAGCTGCCATATCGTTGTAGTCAGCTCCCTTTTGAAGATGATAAAAATCTATTTCAATATTTTCGTAATTATTTTTGTTATCTACAAAAAATCTGGGGTAAATATAATGAATACCGTTCTTGACTCCAACTACTATCTTATATTCATAGGTCATTTGCGTAACAACTGCAAAAATGGATTTTTCGGACGATTTAAAACCAAATACGGGCATATAGTTGCTGTCAGATATATATTCACAGTCTGATTTGTCGGTGAAACGGCACAACATTGTGCCGCCCTCCTTTGTACCTCTTGGTGCAATAGAGTATCCGTTTTTGTCTGTTTCGGACGTGAGGAAATCGTATCCGAAATCAATATAGGCACAGTCAGCACCGATTGAGCTTATGTCGAGAAATGCTGTCGTTTTGCTTTTGTTTACAGTCAGAATTGGAGTGACTATTTCACATTCACCGTTTTTTTTAATTATTCTTGCTTTCATATTATCCTCCTTGAAAAAATTAGTTGCAATTTAATTATAGCTGTGATATAATGTGTTTGCAATGAAAAAAACGGGATTGAATTTGACTTTTTATTCCCTATCGGGTTTTAAGGGGTGTTTTAATGGAAAAAATACACGAGAAAAGTGCGGAGCAGGTTGACTTTATAAGTTGCCGTAGTGAGGATTTTCAATTTATATTCAATAATCTACGTATGGAATTGAAGGATCATAACTACTCGCAGATTGCTAAGGGCTATGTCAGCAGAACTCTTGTTGACAAGAGCTTTCAGCATACTATTAATTCCCTTCATTTTCTGCTATCGGGTTCTGCGGTTTTGTCCTTTAACGGACAGAAAAGGACTTTGTTGGCAGGGGATGTTTTCCTTATAGGCAATCACGTTAAATGTGAATGGGAGTATCTTGAAGCCTCCGAGGAAATAACCCTTCTGTTTAATATTTATCTTGGAAATCTTGATGACTTATTTGCCTCGGTCAAGGAGCCTTTGATTATACAGGGCGATACGGAGGTTCTACAAAAAGCACTTTACCTGTTTGTAAGCGAGGATGCTGTTGATGCAATTCAAATGAGAAATATTTGCTTTGACTATGTTACACACTTTCTGAAAAGCAACACAGGACTCTCGGAGCATATACGCAAGGTTAAAAAATATGAGATAATTTTTCAGTATATAACCGAAAATCTTTCAATTGGGATAACTCTGCCTGACCTTGCGAGGGCAACCAACTATTCAGTAGGCTTTTTTACCAAGGGCTTTGTTAAGGATAACGGTATCACCGTTAAGGGCTACGTTCACGATAAGATTATGACTGAGGTGGAGCAATTGCTCGTTTATTCAGATGTTTCGGTTTCTGAAATTTCGGATAAATTCGGTTTTTGCGAGCTATCATATTTTACACGTTGGTTTAAGAGATATAAGGGAATACCTCCCTTATCTTATAGAAAAAAGCTTCGCTCTATGGCGGCTAAATAAGAAGATGAGGTACAGGTAGTACCTCATCTTTTTGTTAAGGTTATGCCAGAACAAAAGAAATCCTTTGCTTTATATTCTCGCAACGCCGGTTTTTCGAGCCGCTTCGATTACTGCGGCGGCAACCACGGGAGCAACGTTCTTATTGAGAGCGGAAACGATAATGTTCTCCTCAGACAAATCCTTCTCGTCTATCAGTGAGGCAAGGGCGTGTGATGCTGCAACCTTCATTTCCTCATTTATCGTAGAGGCACGGCAGTCGAGAGCGCCACGGAAGATGCCGGGGAATGCCAACAGATTGTTTATTTGGTTGGGAAAATCCGAGCGTCCCGTTCCGACAATTCTCGCCCCTGCATCCTTTGCGATGTTAGGCATTATTTCAGGCGTAGGATTTGCCATAGGGAATACTATCGAATCCTTTGCCATACTTGCAATCATTTCCTTTGTAACAATGTTGGGAGCAGAAACACCTACAAATATATCAGCACCGATGAGCGCATCGGCAAGCGAGCCTTTTTTATGCTCGCCGTTAGTTATTTCAGCCATAGCTGCCTGCGCAGGATTGAGTTTTTCATCTCCCTCGCAGAGAATACCGCCAATATCGCACATCAAAATCTTCTTGGGGTCAGCGCCCATATTTATAAGGTGCTTTGCAATTGAAATTCCGGCTGCGCCTGCGCCGCTCATCGTTATGCGTGCATTGAAAAGTGTCTTGCCAACAACCTTTAGTGCGTTGATAAGTGCCGCCGCAACAACAATTGCCGTTCCGTGCTGGTCGTCGTGGAAGACGGGAATATCGCACGTTTCCTTCAATCTTCTTTCGATTTCAAAGCAACGGGGAGCAGAAATGTCCTCAAGGTTAATACCGCCAAAGCTACCGGCGAGCAGAGAAATTGTTTTTACTATTTCGTCAACGTCCTTTGAGCGTATGCATAGCGGAAAGGCATCAACGTCGGCAAATTCCTTGAAAAGGACGCATTTTCCCTCCATTACGGGCATACCTGCCTCCGGACCTATGTCTCCAAGACCGAGAACCGCCGTTCCGTCGGTAATAACCGCAACGAGATTTTTTCTGCGAGTCAGCTCGTATGATTTATTTATGTCCTTGTGTATTTCAAGACACGGCTCGGCAACTCCGGGCGTGTATGCGAGTGATAAATCCTCTCTGTTTTCAACGGGAACACGGGATATTACCTCGATTTTTCCGTTCCATTCATAATGCTTTTCAAGTGATTTTTCTCTTATATCCATATCAGTCCTCAAACGGGAATTTGTACTGTGTAAGTCCCAGCTCGTCACGAATTGCAATGATTTCCTTCTGTACGGATTCGTTAATAGGAACTCCTGCCGCACGGGCAAGTCCTATTTCATATTCCTTTTCTCCTGCGGAATATATGCGCTCAGCACCGGGAGCTTTTTTAGATGCACGGACAGCACGGATAATATCGCCCGCCTTCCTTCTGCACAGCTCCTCACCGAGAAAATGGTTTGTATCTATCGCTATAAAGTAATGTCCGAGGTGATAAGGGCGAATGTTTCCGTTTTCATCCTTGCCGTCGAGGTCCTTGCCGTAGCTTCCGTCGGCGAGAACAGCAGAGAGAAGCTCAACAGCCATAGCAAATCCGTAGCCCTTATAGCCACCGAGAGCCTCGCCTATACCGCCGAGCGTCGTCAGTGCGGCAGTGCCGTTTCTTATTCTTTTGAGAGCAACGCCCGCATCTCCTTCAACGGGCTCTCCGTCAATGCCGATTATGGTGCCGGGATGTACGTTTTCTCCAATACGCTCGTAATACTCAACCTTTCCGTTCTGGGTAATTGAGGTTGCGCAGTCGAACATAAAGTCGAAGGGCTCGTCAGTGGGAATGCCGATAGTAAAGGGGTTTGTACCGAACATTCCCTCAACTCCAAACGTGGGGGCAACCGACGGTCTTGCGTTCGTTCCCGTCATACCGATACAGCCTGCCTTTGTCGCCATAGACGCATAATATCCTGCGATTCCGTAATGGCAGGAGTTACGTACCGCAACGCTGCCCATTCCGTATTTCTTTGCCTTTTCGATAGCCATGCTCATTGCTCTGTGACCGACAACCTGTCCCATTCCGTTATTTGCGTCAAGTACGGCGGTTGTTTCGGTTTCCTTAACAACGGTTATTTCTGTGACAGGGTTCTGTATTCCCGCCTTGATTCTGTCAAGATATATGGGCTTAAAGCGGTTAACACCGTGAGATTCAATTCCCCTCTTATCCGATTCGAGAAGAACGTCTGCACATATAGCCGCATCAGCCCTCGGAATTCCGTATCCAACAAAAGCATCAATTACAAAATCGGTGATTGTTTTCCAATCTACAACGTTATTTTTCGACATAGCATACTCCTTTTTTGTTAGTCTATTAATTACAACGGAAATTATAACACAACGCTCAGAAAAAATCAATAAATAGTCAAAATGTTGAATGAATTTCGTCAAATGCTCAAAAAATCAGTCGATTTAATCATTACCGTGCATTAAAAAACATAAATCCATCGGATTTCCGATGGATTTTGTTTTTTTAAGATAAATGCTTTTTTCCGCAATGCGGGCATATTGGCTCGCCGTCGCTTGAAATTCGTGTAATGTTTCTGAAATGGAGCATTGAATCATTATACCTGTCGTGCAGAAACGAAATTTTTTGTTCGGTATCCTCAACACGGGTACGGACGTGTTCACGCCTCTTTATTGTGGAAACGGTATATTTCTTATTTGTGACAGGGCATACGCTCTCGTAATACTCTGCGTCGCATACATCGCATTCGTATCCTTTTGCGGTTTTTTGGAGATGCTGACCGCAGAACGGACAGCGGTTTCTCGCTATGTCTGAATAGAGCATACTCCGGAGCAGAAGCTGTTGTATTCGGCGGAAGGAATCTATGTCAAAAATAGAAAGATAGATACAGTCGCTCTCGCCGTAACGGTCGGTTGTGGCAAAGAAATATTCGTCGGCTCTGATGTTATCGCAGAATTTTTCAATTTCTATGGGTGAAATGCCCCTTTTGTCCGAAAGAAAAAGAATTGAGGTATATGATATATCCTTTTTTGCCGTAAAGCTTAGAGCTTGCACGTTGTTGTGGGATAAGAGCTCGCAGGTCAAATCCCAGTCGGCGTAAGATGCCAACAGCTTAAATTTATCCGAATTAATTGCGAGAGTGCTCTCGATAGAAAAATTAAAATGTCCGATTGCAAATATTGAAAGCAAAATGCAAAAGGCTTTGTACTCATCGGAGAGCCTGCCCTCGGATACGGCTATATCGTCCGAGCTGTAAATATCGTTTTCAAACCGTTTTAGTAGCTTGTATATAACCTTATAGTCCTTGTGGGAGCGAAACGTATTCGTCTTTTTGAGGACAACCGGCTTTCTTGTATGCTTTTTGCAGTTAAGGTATACAGGTGAGCGGAGCTTGAGCCGTATGGCCTTTTCTATGAAAAAGAGCTTCTCAATACATCTTGTATATACGGTTTTATGCATCGAATGCGAACGTGCATATTCTATATGTAGCTTACCCAAGGCAAGAAAATAACACTGATGATGTGTTCTGTCGAGAAGATTGAAATTCAGGTCACGGCAACCGTATATGACGTCCTTTAAGAAAAGGGCGGCGTTTTTTGTAAAGAGGAGTATTGTGTCGATAAGACGGCAGAATTCGATGTTTTCATAGGTTGCATAGTTTTCAACTCTTGATAGAGTTAAGAGACGCCGTGGCTTTAATCCTTCAGCGGTAATATCGGACCACAGCTCGCTGTGTAGGGCTGCATGCCTCAAGGTATGGCTGTCTATGATACGTGCCGATTCCACAGGAACAATCTCATCGGTGTCCTTTAAATGGATTATAGGGCGTGTAAAAATTCGCTTGATAGCAGGAAGGGATTTGATTATTAAATCAAGTGTATCCTCAATCGCCTCTATATGCTTGTCCTTAGGAACGTCAAAAAGCCGTATTTGGTCTAAAAGAGCCTTGTTGAACTCATCATAGGTGACAGTGCCGTGAGCCTGTGCAAATCTGAGCGAGCCGAGATATTCGTTATCGCTGTCCCAGTGGGGCGAAGCGGTATACATATCAATCCTCCTTTAAGCTTGCAATAAATTTACTGCATCTTTGGAGACCGAGCTTTTCAAATCCTTCTGCCAGCTCATCCTTATCGTCAATGCTCTTAAGCTCAAGCTTTCTTACTACCTTGCTGAGCAGTATTGTTTCGAGTGCATCGTGAAGTACTTCCTCGGAGTAATCAAAGCAGGAAACGTATATCTTAACGAAACTTTCTATCTGCATGGCAATACGGTTTCCAAATGAAATATTGTATGGCTCAAGTAGCTTTTCAACCTCAGAGATGACGGGATAATCGTCAAGAGAGAAGTGAACCGAATTCTTTGCCTGTACAAACAAGGCGTTAAGTAGATCAACGGGCAGATATTTAGGCGAAAGAGCTTCGCCAAACTCAGCGGATTTTACAGCACGCTTGTCAAAATTTATAGTATAGGCACGGTCATATACCTTATCGCTGATATCAAATGTGCTTTCATCTCGGTTAGCGGTACCGATAAACCATATATTATCGGGAATTTTTACTGTATGACCGTCGGTAAGTCCGATATACGGCACAGATTCATTATCTTCTTTTCGGAAAAGCGGAACGTTGAGCAGCTTTATTTCACGCCTGTCTGGCTCGT
The DNA here is from genome assembly GCA_017504405.1 of Clostridia bacterium. GTDB lineage: Bacteria > Bacillota > Clostridia > Oscillospirales > CAG-272 > UBA1740. The sequence goes on from JAFVRG010000009.1 coordinate 43,405, forward strand.
TTTCCATAAGTGAGAGAAAATCTGAGAAGTAGTATTCAATACGGCTGAGGTTCATTTCATCGAGGACTATGAAGGTGAGAACTTCGGGATTCAGCCTTGCTTTATAGAGGGCTTGCGTAAATTTCTTAGGCGTATAGGTTTTGCTGAACTCATTATAATAGCCGAGCAGCTCGTTTTTGTCTCTCCATGAGGATTCGATTTCTACAATATCGCATACCGACATGAGAGCCTCGGCAACTATTTTTGGCAGGCTGGTTTTTCCTGTACCGCTCATACCTTGCAAAATAGAGAGCTTAGTTGTGCCGAGACCCGCCAGAAACGATGCAATTCCCTCGTTAGTGTAGAATAGGTGCAGGCGTGAATTGCGTGCATATTCAACTATGAAATCCACTAATCGAGGCAGCGATGGCTCCTCAAAGAGCGCCGCTCTGCGGTTTTCAAGGGTAGATGCGTATTCGCCAACGTGTGAATCAATCTCGGTGAAGGCAGGGCAGGGGTCGGATATGGTTTTTACAGTCTCAACGCTCTCATTTGAGCCGCTGACATTATCGCCGTCCTGTGAGCCTGTATTGGAAATCTCAACTGCACGGGAAACCATTGCATCCTCGTGAGCAGCGATTTGGTGAGTCAAAGAGGTTATCTTCGTAAAGGGACGGCGCAAAAGGATAATGCCTATAAAAGCAATACTTCCCGCAAAAAACCAAATGGAGTAGCTTGACGTTGTGTATTTGATAATCTCGTCAACCTCAATTCCCGTGCCGCTAAGCAGCTCCGAAAGAAGTTCTAAATCTATAAGCTTTATCAGCTCGTAATATTTTCCGAACAGACCGACAAGAAGGCAGGTAATAGTTGCGACGGTGATTGTGGCAATAGAGAGCTTTGCGTAAAATTCCGAACGTCCAAGATATGATAAAAGCGACATAAAAGCGAATGCCAGGTTGATAACGAGCATGATGAATATGGCATAAGCAACAGCTCGCTCCGCAGAGCTCACAAATGATGTCGTGTCCATGAGCAGCTTAAATCCCGTGAAGGACAGTTTTTTTATCACGTTGCCATCGTATTCAATTCTTATGGTAATTACTCGCATTAAAATACAAACGACGGCTATTGCAGAGGTGATGAGTGTGTATATAAACAACTCAAATCTTGCGCGTGAAAGCTGACGGTGCTTTTTCCATATTTCAGGATAATTCTCATAGAGGGAATTTTTGCGCTGTGTGTCGGTTGATATCCTTGCGAGCGATATGAAAATAGCATATAGCGTGGCTATAGTCGCCATGAAAATCAACGGAGTGAGATTTATAACAGGACTTGCATATCCTACAAAGATATTGCTTATGGAAGGATAAATGGTGCAGAAAATAGAATATAAAGCTGTTGTTACCGTTGCGGTAATTATGGATTTCTGCGTTCTCTTTGCCAGGGCACGCTCATTTGTCAGAGAATAGAAATTTCGTATTACGAAATACATAGATAATACAATGAACAAAAGAATAAACACGAGTGCCGAAATCTGCACATAGATATACGGACGGTAGAGCTTTTGATGAGGAGTCAGTATATCCTTAGCAAAAAGAGTTAGGTAATCACCCTTAATTTGCGCCTTGCAAATCGGGGCATAAAGCATAAGAATTCCTGACAGAGCAGGGAACAAGGAGAAAATTATATGGAGAATAATTCGCAGTATTTTATAAGAATCAGAGGAAAAACCGTTGCCTCTGATATCCTTGCTACTCATTGTGTCGTTATCAATATAGTTGTTCATATGTAAGTCATACCTTTCGGGTAATTGTTGTCAAAATACATTATATCATATGTTTTATTGCATTGCAATAGACAATAATGTTAACTTTAGTTGCGAAACAGCAAAATATTGTTGCAAAATCAGTTGCGGTGTGATATAATTTACTTAATTAAACATTATTTCGTGGGGAAAATAAGTAAATGAAAGCTATAGTAAACGGAAAAATCATTTTGAAGGACCGCATTCTTGAAGGCTTCGCTCTTCTTTACACAGATGTGATAGAGGGCATCCTTCCTGTAGAGAGAGTGCCTGTTGGCACAGAGCTAATTGATGCCCAGGGCGGGTATGTTGCTCCCGGGCTTATCGACCTACACATTCACGGATATCTCGGAAAGGATGTGTGCGACGGCGAGCATGAATCAATTCGCACTATTGCGGGCGGAATTGTAAAGAACGGTGTTACGGGATTCCTTCCTACCACTATGACGGTTGATATGAGGGCGATTCGTAAGGCACTCGAGGTCTGCCGTGATCTTAAAGAGGAAAGTAAAGGCTGGAGAGGAAGTGCCATACTTGGCTGTCACGCAGAGGGTCCCTTTATCAGCGAGGGCAAGAAGGGCGCACAGGATCCAAAGTACATATTGAAGCCCGATGCGGCGTTTGTTAAGGAATACGCCGATATAATCAAGATAATCACTCTTGCTCCCGAAACCGATACGGAGGATTTCGCCGCTATCCGAGAGATAACGGGCGACACAGACATTGTCGTGTCTATGGGACACACCTCTGCGGATTATGAAACCGCTGTTAAGAGCACCGAGGCAGGCGTTAAGCACGTAACGCACCTTTTCAACGCAATGACCCCTATGGCGCACCGTGCGCCGGGCGTGGTATGCGCAGCATTTAACACCGATGTTACCTGTGAGCTTATCGTGGATACCTTCCACGTAGCTCCCTGCTTCTATGATCTTCTTCATAAAATAAAGGGCAGAAAGCTCTGTTTTATCACCGACTGCCTTCCCGCAGGCGGTCTACCCTTTGGCGAGTACACGCTCGGCGGTACGAAAATAATCTACCGTGACATAGTCTGCCGTCTTGAGGACGGAACTGTTGCGGGAAGCGTCCTACCTCTTAATAAAGGCGTTTGGAACGTGTATAAAAATTCGAAAATTCCGCTCTATGAGTGCGTAAACGGAGCATCGCTCAATCCCGCTACCGCTATCGGTGTAGAGAATACAAAGGGCTCACTCGAAGTTGGCAAGGATGCGGATATAATCATCACAGATGATGAATTCAACGTAAATAAAACCATTATCGGAGGAACTATCAGATATGAAGCTTAAGGTACAGGCAAAGCTCGACCCCAAATTTACTCCCCTTTCGGTAGTATGCCGTGATATGCGTGAGGCTACAAAGGCTGACGGTCAGGATATCGTTATAGCCGTTGAGAGAAACAACGGATATACCACCACCTACAAAACCCGTATTTTCCGTGACGGTACGGGACACGACGGGGAAAATTTCAGATTTATTGAGCGCTTGGTTAAATCACTTCTCTGGGTAGCGGGCGGATACAAGGTAATTATCGCAGGAAGTGAGATTGTAGGAGAAAAAATCAGAAAGGCTTTCTCTCACGGCGGCTTGCGTGATTTTGACGTTAAGTTTATGGAGAGAGTGTACGAGCAGGCGTTTTCCGTAGAGGTGGTATCTCTTGAGAATGCCCCTGAGGATAAATCAGCAGCTGCTCCCATCGGACGTCATCTTGACGGTTGCCGTATCGGCTTTGACGCAGGAGGAAGCGACCGCAAGGTCAGCGCAGTTATAGACGGCGAGAGCGTTTATTCCGAGGAGGTTGTCTGGTTCCCCAAGACAAATTCCGACCCCAGCTATCATTATGAGGGTATTTTGAATGCGATGAAGACCGCCGCCTCTCATATGCCCCGTGTTGATGCTATCGGCGTATCCAGCGCAGGCGTTTACGTTGACAATCGCATTATGGTAGCCTCGCTCTTTATCAAGGTCAGTGATGAGGACTTTGACAAGAGGGTCAAGAATATGTATATCGACGTAGCCAAGGAGATAGGAGAGAACATTCCTATCGAGGTTGCAAACGACGGTGACGTTACTGCGCTTGCAGGAGCTATGGATCTCGGTGACAACGCAGTTCTCGGCGTTGCTATGGGTACGTCCGAGGCAGGTGGATACGTTGACCCCGACGGAAATATCACAGGCTGGCTCAATGAGCTTGCATTTGTCCCTGTTGATTTCTGTGAGGAGGCAATGGTAGACGAGTGGTCGGGCGATTACGGCTGCGGTGTTAAGTATTTTTCACAGGACGGTGTAATAAAGTGCGCTCCCTGGGCAGGAATAGAACTTGATGAGAGCCTCTCTCCGGCAGAGAAGCTCAAGGTTGTTCAGGGCCTTATGTCGGACGGAGATCCCCGTGCGGCTGCCATTTATGACACAATCGGTGCATATTTCGGATATGCTATCGCTTATTACACCGAATTTTACGACATAAAGCACGTTCTTATAATGGGACGTGTTACTTCGGGTGAGGGCGGCGTTATCCTTCTCGAGAGGGCTCAGCAGGTACTTGATACCGAATTCCCCGAGCTTGCCAAGAAGATTCAGCTTCACATTCCCGACGAAAAATCCCGCCGTGTAGGTCAGTCAGTTGCAGCGGCAAGCCTGCCTAAGATAAACTGAAATAATCTAAAATAAAAACAGATGCAGAATGCGTTACATTCTGCATCTGTTTTTTGCCTAAGAACGACTAAAAGTACACAAAAAATGCTTTTTATATATCTTTATTCTCTTTGTTTGCTTTTCTTTCTGAGTGGTATGCGTGGAAAAATTTTATTGAAAACACAAAGCAAATCAAAAAACCAATCGGCATAATTATAATTCCGAGAATCCCTTGTTTAGAATATATTTGGTTATACTGATCCAATGATAGAATCATTATATCGCTTTTTAATTCAACACATTCATATCTTGATGTGGTTTCAATTAAATAGCAATAAATTTTGTCCCCCTCTTTTAATGAGTCCAACCCAACACGGATATCACGCTCTGTAAGTAGGTTGTTAACAAAAATTTTTTTATCATCCTCAAGAATTGTTATGGTATATGTGTTTCCCATTTCCGGATCATCTTGTTTGCTTATGTGTTCAATGGTAAATTCTTTGTATATTAAGTCCTCATACTTTGTTTTGGAATTGTTGAGGTCTTGTAGAGAAACAAAGAAAATATATATAAACATAATCGCAAACAATAAAAACAATATGCAAGATCCAAGCATAGCTTTTGATTGTTTCGTCTTGTGCATAAAAAATTTCTTCCACAGTAATTTTAATATAAAATTTTGCATATATTATATCATATTGAGCAAAGCTAGTCAAGAGCTTTCCACCATCTAGCATCTCAATCACGCCGAAAGCGTGTATATCATCAATTCCAAAGGAATTGCATATCATCAAAACGAAGTTTTGTATATCATCAAGTCGCAGAGGAATACACCTTCGGTGATGATATACTCGCCTGAGGTGAGATGATATACGCCTTGCGGCGATGATATACCAAGTCTGCGACTTGGATAAAAAAATACTGCAGAAAATGTATCCTTTTCTGCAGTATTTTTTGGTGGAACGGGTGTCGCTATGAGCGAACACCCCTCCTTTCCTTCGGTTTTTTCTTCGTTTTCGCCCTCAAAAGCGTCCTCAATATCATTGAGTGGAATGTTGTCAACGCTTAGCGGTTTCTTACTTGCGTTGATAATCAAAGTGAAGTGATCATCATACAAATAGATCGAATTAACGAAGATATTTATAAGTGCTCTGCGTTTGTTGAAATCATCAAGCGGCATTTCGCAGATATAGTCGAGAAAAGCGTAAACCTGCGCTTCGGTCAAACAAATTTTCTTATTGTTCTCAATGGCAAGCTGCGTTTCCAATTCGGTTTTCTCGGCTTGGCGGCGGTTTAGTCGCTCGGTCAGCATATCAACCGATTGTCCTTTCTCAATACCTTTCCAAAGGTTCTCTATAGCGGCATCAACTTCCTTGATAGCCTTCTTCAGTTCCTTTATTGAAAGGTTGTCCACGCTCTTATTACATTCCTCTGCAACCCGCTTGGCGATATACTGGATATTATACTCGGTGAGCATTTGAAGGCAAACTTCGATTACGCGATTTTCGATAAATTCCTTTCCGACAATAGCCTTATCGCATAGC
>JAFVRG010000010.1 GCA_017504405.1 Clostridia bacterium
CCTTTCGGCATTTAAATCTTTTTTCAGAGCTTAATTCTAAGCTTTCTTACTTTTTTGAGTTTCTCAATGTGTTAATAATTAACGAGATTCTTCACACTTTTCAGTGTTTCAAAAATTTCTGTTGTTCAATTTTCAATGATCAATTTTCGCTGCCGATTTTTTCACAGCTCGTCTATTATACCACAGCAACTTTTCCTTGTCAAGCCTTTTTTCAAAGTTTTTTTAACTTTTTTTCTTTTTGTTATTTTTAACCTGTTTTTCGCTGATTTTCCGAGAAAATTTGACTATATTTATATATAAAGGAAGGCTATTTTTCCGAAACGTGGCGGCGGTAAACGGCAGGACGCACGCCAACCAGGCGCAAAAACTGATGTGAAAAATGGTGCGGATCGGAAAAGCCAAGGCTGTCGGATATTTCCGCTATGCTCTTCTCGCCGCTTTTTAACATTATCATAGCAATCCGTATCCTCGACTGCAACACGTACTGATGCGGTGTTATACCGTAATTTTTACGGAAAATTCTGATTATATGCTCACGGGAGAAGGAAAAGCTGCTCGCTATTTCATCAAGCGATATACTCCTCATTATATTTCTATCCAGATAAAGTCTGATTTTCTCACCCGACGAGGACGGCTGAGCCTTCCTTGCCTTATACTGCGAGAGGAATTGAAGAATGAGAAAAACCCTGCGCTCACACTCACGGCAATACACGTCGGGGTCGGTTATTTTCGAGAGCGCATCCACAGCTTCTTCAAGCAGGGGGCGTGTATTCACGCCCGAAAATATTTTACTGTCCGAGAGCCCGTACAATCCTGCAAGCGCTATGCCCATCGCTCCGTTGAAATTTATCCACACTCTCTCAAAGTTATTATCTGCGCCCGAATAGTATATCTGATTTTCTCCCTCGTGAAGAAAAAAGGTGTCTCCCTTTCTCACCGTAAAAATTCCGTCATCGCACACAATAACGCCCTCACCCGACAAAACGTACTGAATACACGATACGGGGGAATCCATACGTATCTGGTAGCAGGGCACATTTTTATACGTTCTGCCGTACTCGGTTACTGTGAGGGGGTGAGTGCCGTTTATTTTCGGCGAAATATGCTTCTCGGTTTTTTTCGGGGTTTCAAGCTCGATTATATTCATACGCACCTCCGCATTTTTTGAAATTATATCACGGGCGGGCGAAAATGTCAACTTTTATTCCTTATTTAATGAAATACCGTTGATTTTTAGTATTAAAATGTCAAAATTTATATTATATAATATACTCAAAGCAATTATTTTGAGGTGGAATATGAAAATCACACGACTCGAACTTTTAAAGGTAAAGCCGAGATGGATGATACTGAAAATGCACACCGACAGGGATATTTTCGGTCTTGGCGAGCCGATACTTGAGGGGCACACGAACGCTGTTGAGGCAGCGGTGCGTGAATTTGAGGAATACCTGATTGGCAAGGACCCGATGCAGATTGAGCATCATTTACAGGCTATGTACAGGGGCGGCTTTTACCGAGGCGGTCCTGTTATTATGTCCGCCATCAGCGGAATTGAGCAGGCAATGTGGGATATTAAGGGTAAGTACTACAACTGTCCCGTATACGAGCTGCTGGGCGGAAAATGCCGTGACAGGGTGAGAATGTACACTCATATAAAGGTGGCAGGCGCTGCCGGGGAATTTCCTATAGAGGACATGCTGGCGCTGGCTGACGAGAGGCTTAAAAAGGGCTACACAGCGCTCAAATACTCGATAATCCCTCCTATAAAGGCGATAGAAAATCCCGAAAACACCGAGGCGCACATAGAGCGCTTTGCCCGTGTGCGTGAGCACATCGGCAAGGGCGTGGATCTGGCAATAGATTTTCACGGCAGGGTGTCGCCCGCAATGGCTAATATACTTATAGAAAAGCTCACGCCGTATCAACCGATGTTTATCGAGGAGCCGTGTCTGCCCGAAAACGTTGACTGCATGGTTGATATAGCGAGAAAAACCAACATACCTATTGCGGCAGGCGAGCGTCTGTTCGGAAAATGGCAGTACCGTGAGCTGATTGAAAAGCGGGCGGTGAGCATAATTCAGCCCGACCTCTGCCACGTTGGCGGAATATTCGAGGCACGAAAGCTTGCCGCTGTGATAGAAATGTATTACGGCACGGTTGCTCCGCACAACCCGCTCGGTCCTGTTTCACTCGCAAGCTGCCTGCAGTTAGATGCGTGTATTCCCAACTTCCTCGTCCAGGAGCATCCCGGCAACGCCGACGGCTCCGACCTCGGTGTCGGATATATTACCGAGCCGTTTGAGATAAAGGACGGATACATTGAGCTGTCTGGCAAGCCCGGTCTCGGCATCGAGCCGGACGAGGCGGCTATCAAAGAGAAAATTTACGAGGGAAGCTGGTCAACGCCACGCCTTTATTTTGAGGACGGCAGTGTTGCCGATTGGTGAGATTATGAACAGGACAGTGCTTATAACAGGGGCGTGCTACGGCACGGGATTTGCTATTGCGAGAAGATTTGCCCGTGAGGGGTACGACGTTATTATAACGGGCAGGGATAAGGAAAAGGCGGACGCCGCCGCTAAGGCGATTTGCGAGGAATTCGGCGTCTGTGCCCTCGGTTACGCAACTAAGGAGTTTTCGCAAGACGAGGTTGTTTCGATTTTTGAGGACATAAGGGCGGGCGGCAGGACGGTTAGCTCTGTTGTGCTCAATGCGGCAAACCTCGGAATCGGACAGGACAGCCTGTCGGTTTCTATTGAGGACTTCATGGGCGTTTACAATATAAACGTGGCTTTTAATTTTATGCTCTGCCGTGAGGCGGTCAAGGGTATGCGTGAGATTGGCGGCGGCTCTATTGTGTTCATAACCTCGAACTCCGCTCTGCGTGTGACAGAAAACCGTTGTGCGTATTGCTCGTCAAAGAGCGCAATTTTGGCTATGTCAAAGTCCTTTGCCGTTGATTTCGGAAAATACGGGGTGCGCTCAAACTGCGTGCTCCCGGGCTTGATAAAGACCGAGAGATGGGAAAAGAATCAGGGCAACGTAAAATACGCTCTCGCCAATTACACGCCGATTGAGGATATTGCGGATTTTGAGGACATTGCGAATGCGGCGTATTTCTTCGCAAGCGAGCAATCAAAGAACATAACGGGAGCAGAGCTTGTCGTTGACGGCGGTATGCTCGCTCAGCTGACACCGAATATAGAAAGGGAGCTTTGGAAATGAGAGAACAGATAATCAAGGCTATTGAAGAGAAAAAGCTGATTGTTATAGTCAGAGGAATTGAAAGGGAAAAGCTGATACCCCTCGCAGAGGCAATGTATGAGGGCGGAATTCGGCTGCTCGAAATAACGTACAGCGCAAACGGCTCGACACCCGACGGGGAAACTGCGGACTGCATCCGCACACTCTCCGAGCATTTTGAAGGTAGAATGTACATAGGCGCCGGCACGGTGCTGACCGAAGGGCAGGTTGAGCTGACGCATGCGGCGGGCGGAAAATTCATTATCTCACCGGATACAAATGCTGACGTCATACGAAAAGCAAGAGAGCTTGGTATGGTATCAATGCCCGGTGCGCTGACACCGAGCGAGGTGCAGGCGGCGCACAGGGCGGGGGCAGATTTTGTAAAGCTGTTCCCTGTTACCAATATGGGGACTGAGTACGTGAAGGCTATACGTGCGCCCCTCTCGCATATTAAGCTGCTCGCTGTCGGCGGTATTGACGTGAGCAATATGCAAAAATATATTGCGGCGGGCGTGTCGGGCTTCGGCATCGGCTCTAATATAATAGATAAGAAGGCTCTTGCCGAGGGCGACTACGGCAAGATAACGGAGCTTGCAAAAAAATACGTTGAAATATGTCAAAGCTGAGAAAAGCCGTGACGGTTACCCGTCACGGCTCTCTCACTTTTACAAGTGAATTTTACTTGCCGGATTTGATATCGTTCTCGTACTTCTCGATCATCTTCTTAACCATCTGACCGCCAACGGAACCTGCCTGACGTGCAGTGATATCACCGTTGTAGCCGTTAGAAAGGTTAACACCAACCTCGCTTGCAGCCTGCATCTTGAACTGGTCAAGTGCTGCCTTTGCTTCAGGAACGATTACTTTACTCTTAGACATTAGAAATCTCCCATTATATCTATTTTTCGAGGCGTCGGGCGTGATTGACACTTCTTCACTCTCGCCGTCTCTGCTATTATTGTTAGCAGTATAAACAGAATTATTATTGGAAGTTTCTGCCGATTGCAATAAAGAAAAGAAAAAGCAAAGGCGGGCGTATTTTTCAAAAATCTCAATCAAAGGCAATATATTTACGATGCATTTACAAAAAAAATTGCAAAGGTATTGACACAAATCAATTCATTTGATAAAATACAGTCGTCAAGACGGGAAGCTGTTTCCTGCAAGGACGTACATTGTAAAAGGAGAGCTATAATGAAAAAGGATTTTGACACTTTTGGCGTAATGATAGATATGTCCAGAAACGCCGTGATGAGCATAGACGGATTAAAAAGGTTTTTACCGCTTCTCAAAAGAATGGGGTACAACTGCGTAATGCTCTACACCGAGGACACATACGAGGTAGACGGTGAGCCTTACTTCGGTTATATGAGGGGACGCTATTCAAAGGCTGAAATGAAGGAAATAGATGCATTTGCCTCAGAGCTCGGAATGACCGTCATTCCATGCATACAAACGCTCGCTCACCTGAACGCTATCTTCCGTTGGGGAATGTTCCCGAGGGATTGCGACGACATCCTTATGACCGACGACGAGCGCACGTATGAGCTTATTGACCGTATGCTTTCAACGCTCTCCGAATGCTTTAAGTCGAGAAAAATACATATCGGAATGGACGAGGCGTACATGCTCGGCAGAGGCAGGCATCTCGATGAATTCGGCTACGAAAAGGTAGACGATATTATGAAACGGCATCTTCACAGGGTTATTGAGATAGCCAAAAAATACGGCTACGAGGTAATGCTCTGGTCGGATATGTTCTTCCGCTCCTGGAACAACGGTGCCATCCATATCCCTGAGAGTGTGGTACCAAAGGAGATAATCGAATCTGTTCCGAAGGAAGCAATACCCGTATATTGGGATTATTATCATACAAATGAGGAAGATTACAGCGGTATGATAAAAAATCACAAGCAGTTCTCGGACAAGACGTGGTTTGCGGGAGGCGCTTGGTGCTGGGAGGGTGTTATCCCCTTCAACCGTTATACGCTGGAAACGATGATACCCGCAATAGATGCCTGCAAAAAGCACAAAATACGCAACGTATTTATAACTATGTGGGGAGATGACGGCGCAGAATGCTCTCATTTTTCACAGCTCCCGTCGCTATATTACCTTTCGCAATATGCTAAGGGCATAACGGATGAGGAAAGGATAAAGGCGGGCTTTAAAAGACTTGTAGGCATTGATTTCGATGAATTTATGAATATAGACTGCCCCAACGACATAGTACCCTATAACGATGGACCGAAAAACCCGTCGAAATATATGCTCTACTCGGACTATTTCAACGATTTCCTTGACTACACGGTAAAAGAGGGGGCAGGGGAGAAATACGTTGAATATGCAAGCCAGCTCCGTGCAACGGCTAAAAAAAGCCGTAAATACGGCTACGTATTCAATACTGCCGCAGTGCTGTGCGACGTTATGGCTATCAAGTACGAGCTCGGTCTGCGCACACGCAAAGCGTACGAGGCTCGCAACAAGGAGGAGCTCGAACGGCTCGCAAGAGAGGATTACGTAAGGGTTGAAAAGCTCATAAGGATTTACGGCAGAGCCTTCGAGAAGCAGTGGTTTTTGGACAATAAGCCACACGGATTTGACGTTCAGGACCACCGTATTGGCGCTCTCCTTTACCGTACAGATGCCTGCCGAAGAAGAATTTTAGACTATACGGGCGGCAAAATAGACCGCATCGAGGAGCTCGACGAGGCGCTACTACCGTTTAAGAAAGCCGAGCAGAGCGCAAGAATAAACAATGCTCCGCTCTATGCAACGGTTAATATCGTGCATCATTGCTCTGTGACCCCATAGGCGCACAGATATTCTTAGGGAATTACCCGGCTTTAACGAGCATGGTTTACGCCGATTTTTTCAGCAGAGCTAACGGAGTTATTCCTCTAAAAACAAAAAGCCCCGAATCGGGGCTTTTATTCTTTCAATAGGACGCACGTATTTTGAGCAGATTTTTTCGTTCTCCGACCCGAAGGCGTAGTTTACCTACGTCGAGCTTGGTCGGAAACGGAGAAAGATGCCAAAATACGAAGTCCTCACTTGTTGTTGTAGCTATCCTTTACAAGCACGTCGTGCGCTCCGCCCTCGACTATCGATACCGAGCTGACGAGCGTGAGCTTCGCCTTTTCTTGGAGCTCTGCTATCGAGAGTGCGCCGCAGTTGCACATTGTCGATTTAACCTTTGCAAGCGTTACTGCCATATTGTCGTGCAGAGGTCCTGCGTACGGAACGTAGCAGTCAACGCCCTCTACAAACGAGAGCTTCTGCGCTCCGCCGAGGTCGTAGCGCTGCCAGTTTCTCGCACGGGCAGAGCCCTCGCCCCAATATTCCTTCATATACGTGCCGTTTATGAGCACCTTGCTCGTCGGGCTCTCGTCAAAACGTGAGAAGTATCTTCCGAGCATACAGAAATCACAGCCCATTGCAAGCGCAAGGGTGATATGATAATCGTGAACGATACCGCCGTCCGAGCAGATAGGAACGTAAATTCCCGTTTCCTTGAAATACTCGTCACGAGCCTGTGCCACGTCGATAACCGCAGTAGCCTGTCCTCTGCCTATACCCTTGGTCTCACGGGTGATACAGATAGAGCCGCCGCCGATACCGATTTTTATAAAGTCAGCTCCTGCTTCAGCGAGGAAGCGGAAACCCTCACCGTCAACGACGTTACCTGCTCCAACCTTTACGGTGTCGCCGTAGTGAGCACGAATCCAATCAATAGTTCTCTTCTGCCACTCGGAATAGCCCTCGCTCGAATCTATGCAGAGCACGTCAACGCCTGCCTCAACGAGTGCGGGAACACGCTCGGCATAATCACGGGTATTGATGCCTGCGCCGACTATATAGCGCTTCTGCGAGTCGAGAAGCTCGAGCGGATTTTCCTTATGGCTGTCATAGTCCTTTCTGAACACGAAGGAAACGAGGCAATCATTTTCATCGACTATGGGCAAGGAATTTAACTTGTTATCCCAGATTATATTATTACATTCCTTAAGAGTAGTTCCCTCGGGTGCGACAATCAGCTTCTCACGGGGGGTCATAAAGGTAAATACCTTCTCGTCGGGGGACATACGGCTGACACGGTAGTCACGGGAGGTGACGATACCGAGAAGCCTTCCGTTTGCAGTGCCGTCCTCGGTAACCGCAACGGTGGAAAAGCCGTTCTGCTCCTTGAGCGCAAGTATATCCGCAAGGGTTGCATCGGGGCGTATATTTGATGCGGAGGTGACAAAGCCTGCCTTATACGACTTGACACGGCGGACCATTGCCGCCTCATCCTCGATGGACTGCGAGCCGTAAATGAAGGACACGCCGCCCTCTTTTGCAAGGGCAACTGCCATTTTATCATCGGATACCGACTGCATTATTGCGCTGACGAGCGGAACGTTCATTGATATTGCGCTCTCCTCGCCCCGTTTGAATTTAACGAGCGGAGTTCTGAGCGACACGTTAGCGGGAATGCAATTAGAATCAGAGTATCCCGGCACGAGCAGATATTCACTAAACGTATGGGACGGTTTGTCGTAGTAGTAAGCCATAAGCACCTCTTATTTTCAGTATAATTTATAATATTTTTTCAATTATAATGCAAGCGTGGGAAAAAGTCAAGCCCTTTTTATCATTTTTCGTCAATTTTGTGGGAAATTTCGTCCTTTATGAAATCAAATGAAAGCATTGAGTAAATAAGCCACACGAGCGTAAGAATTATCGGCACGAGCCAGAAGCCGTCAAAGAGCGGTATTACCATCTCGCCCCCTGCGATATATGCAGAATCGGCGGGTACCTTCTTCGTAAACGCCATAAACACGGTGTTGGCGAGTGAGGAAAGCGACGAGAGCACCGCAAATACAAAGAACCACACAAGGCGCAGTCGCACCCTTCTGTGTATCAGCTCGGTTGCCCTCTCGTTATATTCTCTGCCCGTGTATTCCCTCACAACCGAATAGAGTGCGTATGAAAATACGGCAATGAATATTATAAACGCCAGCGTTTCAAGCGCCGATACGGCGATAACGCTCATATATGTCGCCTCTGCCGCATCGGTTTTCGATATTGCATTGTAGTCGAATTTTGCGTGGAAATAATCCTGCACGATGACGCCGAAAAGCGAAAGGAGCGTATAGAGAAGCCCCGTTGCCATGAGCGCACGGAAGATCCGTTGGCTCACAAAGCGGAACGAGAAAATAGATGCGAGCAGTAAAATGAGTGCGCATATGACGTCGGGCAGAATATTGATGCTGTCAAAGGTGATATCGAGAAATGCGCCGACACCGACTGCCGTGAGGTTGAGTATCGAAAACAGGCTGTTTTTCAGATGCCTGCGCCTGACCTCGCCGTCAATTTCAGAAAGGCGCTGACGGATAACCTCGTTTATACCCTCCGAGCGCAAAAGCGACACAATATAAGGGCAGGTAAATGCGATAAATGCGATGCCAAATATCAGTCCTACGGCAAAACAGATGCCTGCGGCAATTCCTACGTATGAGTTGTAATGCTCTGCTGCATCCATTGCGCTCGCAGGGAGCAAAAGAAGCGTGGGGAGAAAGCCAAGAGCCGAGCGTGCTATGACGAACACGAGAGTTGCGGATTTCGCATTTTTAAGGCGCTCCCCATCGAATATTTCGAGGACACCCTCCCGCTCGCCTATATACTCTATTCCCTTATAAAAGGTACGGAATGCAGGAATAGCAAATATCAGCTCGACAACTGCATAAGCGAGAGCTATTACCGTAAGAAGTGTCATTTCGCTCGAATGGTTTTTCTCTATCCAATTCATCAAAATCATAAAGGGGAAGCGTGAAATGCTTATCCATAGTAGCTTTTTAAAGAGCGAGCGTGCCTCTTTAAAATGCGGATAAATCTCGGACAGGTCGCCAAGCAACAGCAAAATCAGCGCATACCCTATGCAATCGGGCAAATAATCGGTTATCGTATAAAGGGGGTTGGCGAGCAAAACAATTGACGCCACCGCCATTATTATACGTATTTTCAGCTTTTTATCGCTCACTTTTCGTCCTCCCCGTCAGGCAGAGTTATCCACATATAGCAGGAATAAAGAAGCCTCAAATTAAGTGCGATATAGACAATTCCTATGCACACGGTAACTATCGTTAAGACGAGCACGGTCTTCGCCGCCGCCACCGAGTCCTTGGGTAAAAGGGTGGGAAAAACGTTCATTATTATAAGAGGAACGTAGAAGATAAGCGATAGCTTCCTTTGAATTATCGCTCGTCCCCTTTGGTCGGGGAGCTGTGTTTCACGGGATATTTCCTCAACACCCAGCAAAAGCACCCAGGTAAATACCGCCATAACTATCGGGTGTATCAGAACGAAAACAGAAATTGCCGTATTTACGTTAAAATGCAAAAGCGACAAAATCTCAAGAACCGCAAAAGGCAGAGAAGCCGCAACCATCAAAAGGTCGATGTACAGGGCGTTTTTGAAATGCCTGTTGTACGCTGAGAGCTTTTGCAGTCCCAAAAACATAATAAGAGAGGAAAGACACCAGAAGATGCCCTGCTTGGTTATGAAATTAAGAGATAGAGCGTAGCCTATGAACAGTGTGCCAAATCCCATTTTTTCTCCTCTCGCTGTCGTGTGAGTTATCCCTCGTCCTTAGATAGACAGCATTGCTTATATTTTTTTCCGCTGCCGCAGGGGCAGGGGTCGTTTCTGCCGATTTTCTGCTTTTTAACCGTCGGCTTTTTCTTCACGGTACCGTCAGCAAAGCCCGCAGTCGTCGGCTTTGCCACCGCAACCCTCTCAACAGGGCGGCGTGCGGTGACGGTGAGCACCATACGGACGGTGTTATCACGAATTTCCTCGGTCATCGACTCAAACATCTGCGCTCCGATTATTCTGTACTCGTTTATCGGGTCACGCTGTGCGTAGGAATTGAGCCCTACCGAGCCCTTCAAATCGTCCATTGCATCTATCTGATCCATCCACGCGCGGTCTACGTTGCGAAGCAGTATGTTGCGCTCAACCTCACGCATATCTATACCCGCCTCGGAAAATTCCTTTTCCTTTGCACAATATACCGAGAGTGCCCTCTCGGTCAGAAGGTCGGCTATCTCACTCTCGCTCTTTTCCTTTAATGTGTCAATTTCGCCGTCGGCTACAAGTCCGAAAAGGTGCGAGCGTATCTTGATTTCATCCCACTCTCCGCCCTCGGGCATAAGCGCCGATACCGAGTCGGATATAAACTCACGCATCATACCCACGATGCGGTCGTGAACGTCTGCACCGTCGATTACGCTTCGGCGCTCCTTATAAATCATATTGCGCTGATAGTTCATAACGTCGTCGTACGAGAGGACGTTTTTACGGCGTGAGAAGTTGTTTGACTCTATGCGCTTCTGCGCCGTTTCGATTACGGTAGTGAGCAGAGCCGAGCGCAGGCAGGCATCCTTATCCATATTCATTCTCGCCGCCATTGCGCCTACCCTCTCTCCGCCGAAAAGGCGCACGAGGTCGTCCTCGAGCGAGAGGTAGAATCGGGATTCGCCCGCATCTCCCTGTCGTCCGCTACGTCCTCTGAGCTGGTTGTCAATACGGCGGCTCTCGTGCCTCTCCGTACCGAGAATGAAGAGTCCTCCTGCCGCACGGACACGCTCCGCCTCGGGGGCTATCTCCTCCTTATACTGCTCGTAAAGCTCGGAGAATGTCCTGCGTGCCTCCAAAAGCTCGGGGTTATCGGTATTCGAGAAGCCGTTGGCCTCGGCAATCAGCTCCTCGTCGATGCCCATTTTCTTCATTTTAGCCTTTGCCATATACACGGCGTTACCGCCGAGCATAATATCGGTGCCTCGTCCTGCCATATTCGTCGCTATCGTGACGGCACCGCTCTTTCCTGCCTGCGCTATTATCTCCGCCTCACGCTCGTGATGCTTTGCATTGAGGACGTTGTGGGGAATACCCCTGCGCTTTAAGAGGTAGGAAAGCTCCTCAGACTTATCAATAGATACCGTACCGACAAGGACGGGCTGTCCCTTCTCATAACACTCGCAGATCTGCTCTACAACCGCACGGAGCTTTGCCTCTCGGTTGAGGTATACGTTGTCGGGGTGGTCTATCCTTATCATAGGACGGTTGGTCGGCACCTCGACGACGTCAAGACGGTAAATCTCACGGAATTCCGCATCCTCGGTGAGCGCAGTACCCGTCATACCCGACAGCTTTTTGTACATTCTGAAATAGTTCTGGAAGGTTATTGTGGCAAGCGTTTTCGACTCCTTCTCAATACGCACGCCCTCCTTCGCCTCTATTGCCTGATGCAGACCGTTTGAGTAGCGTCTGCCGTACATAAGTCTGCCTGTGAAGGTATCAACGATGATGACCTCGCCGTTTTTAACAACGTAGTCTACCTCGTTTTTCATAATACCGTGCGCGCGCACGGCGTTTTCTATATAATGGTAGAGAGATGAATTTTCAGAGTCGGCTATATTCTCAACGCCGAAAAACTCCTCCGCCTTGCGTATACCGTTGGCGGTGAGCACCGTCTGACGGTGCTTTTCATCTACTATGAAATCCTCGTCGGCTGAGCTGTAATCGGTCTTGCTCTCCATTTCCTTGATAACACGGCGCTTCATTTTACGCACGAGCTTATCGGCACGCTCGTAGAGCTCGCTCGACTCGTCGCCCTGTCCCGAAATAATCAGAGGGGTACGTGCCTCGTCTATGAGGATAGAGTCAACCTCGTCCACAATGGCGAAGGCGTGGCCACGCTGTACCATCTCCTCCTTATGAAGAACCATATTGTCACGCAGGTAGTCAAAGCCAAGCTCGTTGTTGGTGGCATAGGTTATGTCGGCGGCGTACGCACGCATCTTCTCGTCACGCTTCTGATTCGGAACAATAAGTCCCGTGGTAAGACCGAGGTAGCCGTACACTCTGCCCATTTCCTCGCTGTCACGGCGTGCAAGGTAATCGTTAACCGTTACGATATGAACGCCGTTGCCTGCGAGGGCGTTTAAGTATGCGGGCAGGGTTGCAACCAGAGTTTTACCCTCTCCCGTTTTCATTTCAGCAACACGGCCCTGATGCAAAAGAACGCCGCCTATGAGCTGTACACGGAACGGCTTTTTGCCGAGCACACGCCACGCCGCCTCACGCACGGTTGCAAACGCATCGACTAAAATACCGTCGAGCGTTTCCCCGTCGGCAAGACGTGCCTTGAGCACCTCGGTCATACCCGAAAGCTCCTCATCGCTCATAGCAGAATAGCGCTCGTCAAGCGCCTCTATCTGGTCAGCGATACGCTCGATTTTCTTTATCTGCCGCTCGCTGTAGGTTCCGAATATTTTTGAAAAAAGGCCCATAATCTTCCACCTTTATGTTTATATAAAGATATTTTATCATATAAATTTATATTTTACAATAAAAAAATGTAAACAAATGTATTTTGACTTGACTTTTTTTATTTTTAAGGTACAATATTCTCGTAAGTAAAAGATAAGGGGTAGAACGGTGAAAAGCATAAACATAGTTCTCCACTGTCCCGAAATTCCGCAGAATACGGGAAACATAGCACGCACCTGCGCCGCAACGGGCGCAGCGCTCCACCTGATAAAGCCCTTGGGGTTTGAGATTGACGATAAAAAGATGAAGCGTGCGGGGCTCGACTATTGGGATAAGCTGGACGTGACAATTTACGAAAACGAGAACGAATTTTTTAAGAAAAATGAGGGCGCAAAAATTTACTATTTTTCAACGAAAGCGCCAAGAGCGTATACCGAAATAAAATACCCCGATACGGTATTTATAATGTTTGGCAGGGAAACCAAGGGCCTGCCCGAGGAGCTGCTCCAAAAGAACCCCGACACGACGGTGAGAATACCGATGCGAGAGAGCCTTCGCAGTCTTAATCTCTCAAATTCGGTGGCAATTGCTACCTATGAAATTCTGCGTCAGCGTGATTTTGCCGACCTCGTGGCAGAGGGCGAGCCCACCACGTTTAAGTGGTGAGGGCGTGCCCTCAACTATGATTGCCCTGTCGGACAAGCTATGAGGTACTACGTACCGTTATGATTGGCTTCGCCAAGTTATGAGTGACTTCGTCACGTTTAAGGTTAGACGGGCAATCATATCATAACGTTCGCAGAGCGAACTCATAACCTTTGCGTCAGCAAAATCATAACTTTCACGTAAGTGAAATCACAACTCGTAAGAAAAAAGCTCCGATTACTCGGAGCTTTTTTTGTTTTAGGTTATGGAATTATAAATCCCAATTTAACGGGAGTTCCCAAATTCCGACTGTATTATCATTATTTCCTTGACTGTTAATAGACAAGGTGATAAACTCCTCGGATTTAACCTTTATAACCTCAATTGAGGGCTTGTTATACTTTTTCATTTGTTTACCCTCCTTAATTATTCCTCATCCTTGAGAGGATGGTTGATTGCCGCATTGTTTACGTACTGCGGATATTCGGTCTTGTAGTAGGTGCATATATCAACGAGAGATACTGCTCCGCCGTTTGCCTGATAGTTCTGGCTGATACCGTCATCGTAGAGGTAGAGATACTCGCCGTCAAGCTCGATTATTACAAAACCACGGAAGAACATAAGCTGTTCCTTCGCAACAACCGTTCCGCCATTGGGAATACGGTTCGTATAGTCATCGCCGGTTACGTTGCCGTTGCGGTCGATAGAGCCGTTAATGAAATCAACGGTGTATGCAAATACTGTGGTCGTATCCTCACTGTCGGGAAGAACCGAGAGACGCTCTGCCTCCTCAAAGGACTTGAAGCCGTCATCCTCGTCAGCGATTATATCGGCAACGAAATTTTTACCGTCTGCGTCGATAGCAGTACCGTCGAAGGTAACGGTGAGGTTCTCAAAGCTGTCGTAGCCGACGAGTGCGCCGTATGCAACAACAGTTGCTTTTCTGAAGGACTCAGCCTTCGTCGTGTCGTATGCATATACGCTTCTGATACCGACGTTCTTCGATACACGTGCCTGGAAGCCTATGAACGAGAATATCGAATCTGCGTTACCGAGCACGCCTGCAAGCTTTGCCTCAACAGCCTCCTTGCTGTCACAGCCGACAGAGCCTATCTGCGAGCCCTTGAACTCATTTACAATGAGCTTCTGCTGGGCTATGCCTGCGTTTCTGTACGCCTCGGTGCTGACACCGTAGAAGCGGCAGATGTCAACGAAGTTGTTGATTGCAATTTCCTCGGCCGTAAGGTCGGTGATATAGATACGGAGGTAGGTGGGAGTCGTGCGGTAGTAGTAGAAGGCTGCGCCGTCCCAACCGCCGCCCTGACCAAGGTTTTCGATTTTAAGCGGCTCGTTATAGGTAGCGGAGCTTTCCCTCTCATCTACCAGAAGCTCTGCGTTAACGTAGCTGATAATATCGGTGGTGTAGGGATTTACATCGTCAACTATTGCGTCGAAGGTTCCGACGAAGTTGATACCGATGTAGGGGTAATCGGAAGACTTAAGGGTCTTATAGATTACATTCTGGCGGGTTCCGAATACACGGTTAGAACCCGAAAGTCCGATGTTAAGACCTACGTTATTCATACTCACATTCATAAAGTTGCTGTATGTACCGGGAATGCTGCCGGGAGCATAGAAGATATACTGTGCGGTATATCCCGTTCCGTTTATGTTACAGGTATCGGCAGAGTTTGCGCTACCGAGTCCTGTGTTGGTTGCAGTGTTGCGGGTTGAACGCCACTGATAGCAGGGCTGACCTGCGCCCGGGTTAACTGCATTCTTTATCTGCGCATCGGTCCAGCGGAATCCCGTATATACCATATAGTTATTGGATACTCCCGCCTTGAAGCTGACGCTGCCGTCCTCTGCATATTCAAGGAACGGATGGATATAATCCTCGCTCTGACGCTGCTCATCGGTATATACGTTACCGTAGGTTGTGCCGTACAGCAGTGAGGGAGTGGGCGTGTAGGGAAGCAGGGTATCGGTTGCGGCCTCCGCAGTTGTCTTGTTAGAGGTATTAGAAGCCGTAAGCACGAACCAATTGCCCTTCGCCGTTCCGTCGGATATACGGACGTACGCATGGCGTCCGCCGTTATTCGTGAGCTCGAAATACTGATAGCTGCTCTGGCTTGCAAATGCGCCTATCTCAGGCTCAATGTAACGGATATTGTCGGGAACAGTCGTGGTCGAGCTGTTGTAATAACCAACGGTATTCTCGTTAATAGCGGTGAAGTCAACCTCGGCGTACAAATTCTCACGCTCAACGTAGAGCTCACGGTAGTTTACGATAAAATCAAGCTCTGAAACGAAGGCGTCAATCTTTTCCTTCATCGCAGTCTTGGTTGCATCGGTTGTGTCGTACATATTGTACTCAGAGAAGCCGTTGTAGAAGGTGTCGTCGGCATACTCAAGAATCATTTCGATATCGTATGCGGATACGTCTACTGCGTACTTATAAATAAGGTCTGCAAAGTAGTTACGAGCCTTCTGCGCATCGGTAAGCTCAACGGAATACATACGGATATTGTCGATATATTTATCAACGGTTGCGATATATCCCGTATTTCTCGTGTGGTAGGAAAGACCCCTTGCCCTGTTGTTAACCGCAGGAAGGATAGAGGACTGATATGCAGCGCTTCCGTAATGCTTGGAGTAATCCACGTCTTTTTCGCCAAGTATATCGAATTTAAGCTCAAATTTCCTTACCACGGGGTCAAGAATTCTGCCCTCAAGAGTGAGGTTAAAGGTATGAGGCTCATCGAAGTAATAATATTTGGACAGGGTAAGCATAGGGTTGGTGCTGTTAGAGTCCATACCGACGAAATTCGTGCATGCTCTGTTGTCCTTATAGTAAATTCTCGCATTGAACGTGGTAAAGCCCATCTGTGCCTGACCTGACAGGTCACCGAAGACACCGAGCGCAAAGTTAGCGTTGTAGTTGCTACCCGTTGCGGCAACGTTATTCTGCCAGAAATCGGAGTATTTATAGTTGGTCTGGAGCGTGAAATAACCGTAGCTGCCGTTTGCATCGGCTGTCGTCGAAAGGTTATCGTCAAGCCACAAGTCAATGTTACCCATAGTCTGGAGGTTGTTGAAATGTGCCTGAACTCCATCTCTGTCCTTAATCATATCGTAGGTGAAGAGGTTGCCCGTGTAAATACCTGCACCAAGCGATGTATTCGCCTGATTATCAGTCGTATAGGTTTTCAGATAACCGTCCTCGGTTATCGAAATTCCGCTGGTTGCGGTATCGGTATCGCCGCTCTTGTAGAAGCTGCCGACGAGGTTGTACTGACCGATATTCTGTCCGCCGAGGATTTTCAGAGCAGAGTGATACGTACCCATACCCGATGCAGAGTTAATGTCAGAGTTAACGGAGAGTATATCGTAGACGTCAACGTACTTTGCAAAGTGGCTGGGAACGAGGTCAACAACTGTCGTGCCGTCCTCGTCAAGAGTAACACGCTTCGTCGTGTAGTATGCCTGATCGAGGGTGGACGCATCTATGTAGGCAATGAGGTTGCCGTCGTCGTACCAGAGGTCCTCATAATAGCCGTAGTGACCCTTGCCGGGTGCGAAGTAGTAGTCAAGGATAGCCTTAAACTTATCCGCCTCGCCCGAGGTAGCAACGTCGGTGAAGTTGAGGTAGAAGTTCGCAACTCTGCGGGTGCCGTATGTCATTTGCTCGTTTATTGTGGTCATAACGTCCTTGAGCTCTACTTTAAGGCCTGTGAAGGACGGAGATTTAGCGCCTTCTCCGAACGAGTAGGGAGCCGTGAAGCCGGCGTACTGCGAGGACATACCTGCATAAAGCTGAGCTGCAAAGAGCGTAGCATCAACGCCTGCTGTTCCGTACTGGCAGAAAACCTCAGTCATCTTGTCAAGCATATCGTCGCCCGTGTAGCCTGCAAGGGTGAAGCCATTGTTGTACAGATACTCTGCAAACGCTCCCTTTACGTTCTTGCTGTCAAGGTCAGCGTCCTCGGTTGCGGGATCATCGTCTGCCTTATAGCCGTCAGGGAATCTGCCTGCAATAACGTCTCTTACTGCCTCTCTCTTTGCATCGTCACCCTCAACGTCGAGCGATGAACCCGCCAGGATTACGAACAGGCTCGTGTCGGAGTCGTTAAGCAGTCCGAAGATGTAATCGGTAAGACCGTTTACAGACCAATCGGCAACGTTTTCAGAGTTGAATTTTGCAGCGAGCTGGTTTCTCAGATTGTTGCTGTTTCCGTCAGCTGCAGTGTAACGTGCGCCTGCGGTGTAGAGGTCGCTGTAAACGTACGCCATCATAGCACCGAGCCTGTAATTTCCGATAATATATGTGTTGAGGAGCGTGCTGATAATATAGTTTGCTTCCAGAGGAGCAAGCATAATACGTACGTCACCGTCAACACCGTTAACGAAATAAAGCTCGTTATACAGCGCATCATAGTAGCTCATGAGGTCGCCCTCAACCGTGCCGTCACCGTTCGGGTCAATTACTGCCTTAATATCAGCAGTCAGTGCCTCGAGGGTGTCGTTGGGATAGCTGGGCTTGAGCGTCAGGGCAATTCTGCCCGCAACGTCATCCGAGGTCATAGCCTTGTTTGACGAGAGATAATTCGTCAGCTTGGCATTTATGACGTCTGCCGTGGGAATGGTTGCCTCATCGCCGTATGCGTCGACGAGTGCGAGGAAGTGTGCCTTATTTGCATCATCGGGGAGTGCATCGTAGCCACCGTCCGCATATGACACAAGTGACATAGCAGGAATCATGCATACGAGCATTACTGCGATCAGCACAAGGCTTAAAATTCGCTTTTTCATAGTATTCTCCTTTTTATAAATTTGTTGATTATATTATATAACAATGCGTGAATTAATTCAATTGATATATTAGACAAAATTTCGCACCTTTCGTTTGTGCAACATTAACAAAAAAGTTCCGACTTAGCGTGTTGTCTTTTCGGGAATACGTAATGAAATCTGCCACGGGCAGATGAAATCCACCTATGGTGGATGAAGTCGCTATGCGACGAAATCCTGCTACGCAGGGTAAAGAAAAAACTCCGACTTAGCGTGTTACTCACGCTAAGTCGGAGTTTTTTGTTATTTCGTATTCAAAACACGCCGTATCATCCACTGAGCATCGCCCATTGCATTCAAGACGTTTAATTTAATATTTGGGTTTTTACCCTGCCACACCACAAACAGCTCATGAACAAACGCTTGACCAAGCTCTTCAACGCCCGCGAAATCAAGGTCTGCCTCCTCAAAGCTGAGAAGGAGCTCGCCCAATCTGCGTGCCTCGGAGCGTGATACGGGATATCCGTTCTGGAAAAAGTGCGCTACCGGAATAGATGTTTTTATAAACCCCTCGTCTACGGTTGAAAATCTGTCGAACACCTCTCTTGAGGTTTTTTTACTGTAATTGTTGAGCGACATTATTACCAATGTTCCGTTGCTTTCCTCGGCTTCACGTCCGCCGTAATTCTCCCAATCATCCTTAAAATTATCTCTGACAAACACAGCACGGTCGGAAAAAATCATAAAACTATCCATAAGGTGAGATGTGAAGAATATCCCCTCGCCTGAATGAGCGCTTTTATTGGTAGTGAACTTTCCCGCAAGCAAAATTGAGGCACATTCCGCAAGAGGTGTATCCTCCCCCCTCTCGCTTAAAATGAAGTTTCTGATGTTTTTGAATATACCTATTCCGTTGTCAAATATGTGCACCTCGGTTTTGACCGCATCTCTTGTCACTCTCACCTCAATTATGTCGGATTTTGAATGTTCTATCGCATTATTCATCATTTCGCAGAAGGCATACTGCCATATACGGAAGACGTTTTTGGGCAAATCCGAAAGCATAGGCTCAATATCCGACGCAAATACTCTCGCCTCGTCCAATTTGCCGTTATTGGCGTATGAAAAATCCTTTTGGGTAAAAGCGAGGTAATACTCATTTTTATTCTCATGCTTATATACCGTTCCCTCGTCGAGCAGCTCCTTCAAATAATTATAAACAGTAGACTTTGATTTGCCGAAATTCTCAACGGTTTTCGCCACCACTGCCGCATCATTAACAGAAATCAAGCCCAACATATACTGCTTTATCAATTCCTTGGTTGTATCTCTCATTTCCGCCTCCTTGAAATAATTATTACAGAAATTCTATCACATTATTCCAACAAAGTCAATATTTTTTCCAAATATTGCGAAAAACATTCCAAAATTTCCTGCTATATAAACTGCGACAGCTCGTGCTGGATTTTCTCATAAAGGGTGCGGGATATGGGCGTCAGGGGCAGGCGCAGCTCGTTCTCGCAGAGCCCGAGCATTGACAGCGCCGCCTTTATAGGCGCAGGGCTGGTATCCTCGAACATCATGTGCATAATAGCTGTCATTGAGCGTTGGATAGACGTTGCCTTGTTCTGCTCGCCCGACCTGTACGCACGGCACATTTCAACACATTTTTTCGGTAGGGCGTTCGATATTACCGATATAACGCCCGAGCCGCCAACCGACATTATCGGCAACGTCATCGTATCGTTTCCGCTGTATATTGCGAGGGCGGGGAAATTCGATGAAATATCGAGCGCCTTATCAATATTGGGGCTCGCTTCCTTTATTCCTACAATGTTTTCCTCACGGTAGATTTTATCGAGTGTGTCGAGCGTTATATCCACCCCCGTCCTTGTCGGTACGTTATAAACTATCACGGGCTTGTCGGTCGCATTGGCTATGCGTTTATAGTATTCCGCTATGCCGTTTTTCGTTCCTTTATTATAAAATGGCGTGATAACGAGCAGGGCGTCTGCACCGTGCGCCGCCGCAAAGCGTGACTGCTCCATAGCACGTGGAAAAACCAGTGAGCCTGTGCCAACTATCATTTTCGCCCTGCCGTCAATCAGCTCGGCGCACCTGTCAATCAGCCTGTGCGTTTCCGCATCGGTGAGGGCGGGCGACTCGCCCGTCGTGCCGCAGACGACTATCGCCTCAACACCGCCGTCTATCTGGTATTCTATCATTTTTTCAAGGGCGCAGAAGTCCACCTCACCGCCCGAAAAGGGGGTTGCGAGGGCGGTTGCCACGCCGTCAAATATCTTCTTTTTTTTCATAATAACCTCTCTTGTTAAAAAAGTGCTTGAAATTGTCTTCAAAAAATTGTATAATACATAGTATATGAGTGAAACGGAGGGTGCGACAATGGCAGACACGGTAAAAATGATAGAAAACGAGCGTGTACACACCGATTTGAAAACACACGATTTTTATTATGCTCTGCCCGAGGAGCTGATAGCACAGACGCCGTCGGAGAGGCGTGATTTCTCACGGCTGATGGTGCTTGACCGAAAAAGCGAGGACTGTTCGGTTGAACACAGACATTTTTACGACGTTATCGACTACCTTAACCCTGAGGACGTGCTGGTCGTAAACTCCTCCCGTGTAATCCCTGCACGCCTGCTCGGCGTTACCGATAAAACGGGGGCGTCTATCGAGCTTTTGCTCCTCAAAATGCTCGAAAACGGCGAATGGGAGACCCTCGTGCGCCCTGGCAAGAGGGCTAAGGTGGGTGCATCATTTACCTTCGGCGAGGGCGCTCTGCGAGCAACCGTCACCGATATAACCGAGGGCGGAAACAGGACTGTGAAATTTGAATACTCGGATAAATTTTCAAGCATATACGAGGCGCTCGACTGTGTTGGAAATATGCCCCTGCCCCCCTATATAACCGAAAAGCTCGCCGACAGCGAGCGTTACCAGACGGTGTACGCAAAGGAGCGTGGCTCTGCCGCCGCACCTACTGCGGGGCTTCATTTCACGCCCGAGCTGATTGAGAAAATAAAGGCAAAGGGCGTGGGCTTTTGCGAGGTTACTCTGCACGTGGGGCTCGGCACGTTCCGTCCCGTCAAGGAAGAGGATATCGAGGCACACCTTATGCATTCCGAGCATTTTTCGATAAGCCGTGAGGTAGCCGAGGAAATAAACAAACGCCGTGCAAACGGTGGAAGAATTATCGCAGTCGGCACAACCGCCTGCCGTGTGCTCGAAAGTGCGAGCGCACCCGACGGCACTCTGTCGGAAATGAATGCAGACACGAAAATTTTCATATACCCCGGGTATAAATTCAAGGCGGTTGATGCTCTGATTACGAATTTCCACCTACCCGAGAGCACGCTCATTATGCTGGTCAGCGCACTTGCGGGCAAGGATAGGATTATGAAGGCATACGAGAGCGCCGTAAATGAAAAATACAGATTTTTTTCATTCGGCGATGCAATGCTCATCCTGTGAAGGATGAGCTAATGAATAATGAAGGCGCTTCGCCGATGAATAATGAAAAATGAATGAAGATTTTCGCCAAAGCGAAAATCAACCGAAATTATTCATTATTCACTATTCATTATTCATTTCTCCCGTATGCGGAAAAAGAATAAATAATAAATTTGGATAAAGGATTTATTTATGTCAGAAAATAATATGAACGGGCGGTATCTCGGCGTTGATTACGGCGACGTGCGCACAGGACTCTCGCAGACGGACATAACACGCTATCTTGCGAGCGGAATCGGGTATATAAAGCCCGGCGGAATGAGGCATACAGCCGTGGCTGTTGCCGAAAAGGCTCGTGAAATCGGCGCTGTCAAAATAGTTGTGGGACTGCCGAAGAACATGAACGGCAGTGAGGGCGAGCGTGCCGAAAAGGTACGTGCGTTTGCCGAGCTTTTGCGTGAAGAAACCGATATTCCTATTGATTTTATGGACGAGAGGCTGACAACGGTTGAGGCGTACAACTACCTCAACGCAACCGACACCGCATCGAGAAAGCGCAAAGGGGTTATAGATACACTCTCCGCCGAGATAATGCTGCAAAACTATATTGACAGGGAAAAGGCGCAAAAAAGATAAAATTAAACACAAAGGTCACAAAAACGACATATTTTTGCGGTACAATTAAACTGACTTAATCATCAAAAATCCGAGAGGAGCTATACAATGAGCGATAAGGACTTTGACATAGAAAACGAGAACGCCGAGGAAAGCAAGGCGGGTTCGGAAAACGAAAAAAGCACAGAAAACAACGTAGCGCCCGCACAAAAAACCGAGGACACAGGTAGCGGTAATTCCGAGAATACGCAGGAAAACGGGCAGGAGAGCCGTGAGGAAAATTCGGGTCTTTACGGAAACGATTTCTTCAATCCTAATCCAAATCAAAAAGGATACCAAAGCAACCCCTACAATTCGGGAAATCAAGGTAACCCATACAATTCGGGAAATCAGGGCAACCCATACAATTCGGGAAATTCCTATAACCCCTATAATCCCTATTCGGGCAACTCCTATAACCCGTACAGACAGCCAAAGCCCAAAAAGCCCAAGAATCCGTACACGCTGTTAACGGTATTCGTGGTAGTGGGGCTGATACTCTCGCTCGGTATGGGAATTGTAGGAATGGTGATAGGCTCTGCCATAACCTCATCGGATTATGAGGATAAGCTCGCCAAGGTCAACCAAGTAATCAACATACAAACCAACACAGTTGAGAAGAACCCCACCGAGGCAGGCACGTCCTCATGGGTATTTGAGGAATGCCGTGACAGCGTTGTAGCAATAACCACGAACCTCGGAACAGGCTCAGGCGTGTTCGTCAGCGTACAGCATCAGAATGCCCCCGAGCCCTATGCGTATATCATTACTGCAAACCACGTTGTCAGCGGTGCTACCTCGATAAAGGTGCAAACCTATGACGGACGTGAATACGTTGCAGAGTCTATGGGCGGTGACGCCTGGACGGATATTGCGCTCATAAGGATAGTTGTAGACCAAAGTTCGGTATATAAGCCAAAGGCACTCGCAACAGGTACGGACTACGTCAATATGGGCGAGGAAATAGTCGTTATCGGCAATCCCTTGGGCGAGCTGACGTGGAGCGTTTCGACGGGAGTTGTCAGCGGTCTTAACCGAGAGGTGTACCTTGACGGCTACAAAATGAACCTTATGCAGATAGATGCGGCAATCAACCCC
The DNA here is from genome assembly GCA_017504405.1 of Clostridia bacterium. Taxonomy (GTDB): domain Bacteria; phylum Bacillota; class Clostridia; order Oscillospirales; family CAG-272; genus UBA1740. The sequence continues at coordinate 23,224 of JAFVRG010000010.1, forward strand.
GGCAACTCGGGCGGCGCCGTATTCGATATGCACGGAAATTTAGTTGCTATAGTCAATGCAAAGACCGTGACAACGGGTGTTGAGGGTATCGGCTATGCTATTCCCGCTCCCGATGCGCTGAACGTTATAAATCAGCTGCTCACAAACGGCGGCTACGTTTCGGGCAGACCCTACCTCGGCATCGGATTTTCGGGTGTAAACAACGTAAACGTGGCAGGTGCGTACCAGTTCTCGGGATATATGATTACGAGCTATGCATTCGGTGACCAGCTCAAATACGGCGATTTGCTGGTTTCAATTGACGGTACGGCTCTCGTTGACGCCTCGCAGATAATACAAACGCTCTCGCAGAAGAATATCGGTGATAGCATAACCTTCACGGTTATAAGGCTCAACACGCAGACAAACACCTATCCGTTTGCAACGCTTGACGTTACGGTTACTATTCACAGCATCGACGATTATCACAATCTCGGCTGATTCAACCGTATAAAACGAAAGAATATGCGCTTTTTGAAAAAAGCTTAGCAAAAACTTTTGTAAAGATAAAAAAGCCCTCCCTGAGGGCTTTTTTATATGCAATTTATTTTTCTATCATTCGCAAAAACTCGGGCTCGTCGATTATGCGCACGCCGAGGTCCTTTGCCTTCGTCAGCTTCGAGCCTGCCTCCTCGCCTGCCAAGACGTACGAGGTTTTCTTCGATACCGACGAGGAAACCTTACCCCCTGCGCGTTTAATAAGGGCGCTCGCCTCGTCACGTGTCATTGTGGGGAGCGTTCCCGTCAGAACGAAGGTCATACCCTCAAATACCGCCGAGCTCTGCTCTGCCACAGCCTCTGTGTGGACGCCTGCGGCAACGAGCCTGTCACGCAGCTCCCTTGCCCTGTCGCTCTCAAAAAATTCAACGAGGTTTTTGGCGGTTATATCGCCTATGTCCTCAACTGCGGTAAAGTCCTCAAGGCTCGCCTCAAAGAGCGCATCGAGCGTGCCAAAGCGTGCCGCTATGCTCTCCGCCGCAACTGCGCCTACCTGGCGTATTCCAAACGCATAGAGCAGTCGCTCAAGTCCTGCCGATTTCGATTTTTCGATAGCGGATATGAGGTTTTGCGCTGATTTATCGCCCATACCCTCTAAGTTACGCACGTCATCCTCTGTTATCGAGTAGAGGTCGCACACGTCGGATATAACGCCGTTTGCGAGCAAGAGCTCTATTATCTGCGGGCCAAGTCCGTCAACGTTCATAGCGTCCTTTGAAACAAAATGCGCTATCGCACGTGATTTCTGCGCAGGACAGCCGACAAAGGTACAGCGCACAGCCGCACCGTCGCCGTCACCGTCACGGGTGAGGGGTGAGCCGCACGAGGGGCATACCGTGGGCATCTCGAACACACGCTCGCTGCCGTCACGCTCCCCCTTTACGCTCTCGCATATTTCGGGGATTATCTCGCCCGCCTTCTGCACTATGACGCTGTCGCCTATACGCACGTCAAGCTCACGGATAAAATCAATGTTGTGGAGCGTGGCACGTGAAACGACGCTTCCCGAAAGGCGCACGGGCTCTAAAATTGCAACAGGGGTGATAACTCCCGTTCTGCCTACCGCCACGGTTATATCAAGAAGCTTTGTTTTCTTCTGCTCGGGGGGGTATTTGTAGGCTATCGCCCATTTGGGCGTGCTGGAATTTTCGCCGAGCGCCGTCCTTTGGGACAAATCGTTGACCTTTACCACCGCACCGTCCATATCGAAGGACAGCTCAGGGCGCATCTCTCCGAGCTTTTCCACGTAATCGAGCACCGCTCTCTCGCCCGACAGGGTTTTCCTGTGAGGGAGCGTGGTAAAGCCGAGCTCGGCAAGTCTGTCGAGCGTTTCTGCGTGGGTTTTCGCCACACGTCCGTCTGAATACAGGCTACCCTCCTGCAAATTAAAGATAAATATTTCAAGGTGTCTTTTCGCCGTTATTTTGGAATCGAGCTGGCGCAGAGAGCCTGCCGCCGCATTTCTCGGATTGGCAAAAAGGGACAGACCGTCACGCTCACGCTGCTCGTTGAGTGACTCAAAAACGTCACGGGGCATATACACCTCGCCACGCACGCAAAGGTACGGAAGCGGCTCGGTGAGCGTTAAGGGTATCGAGCGCACGGTACGCAGGTTTTCGGTGACGTCCTCACCGATAAAGCCGTCTCCCCTGGTTGCGCCCTGCACGAACACGCCGTCACGGTAGGTAAGCGACACCGAGAGTCCGTCGATTTTCGGCTCAACCGAATACTCGACGGGGGATACGCTCTCCTCGACACGCAGAATAAACTGCGACAGCTCCTCGGGGGAAAAGACGTCGGATAGGCTACCCATCTGCACGGTATGCACAAACTTCTCAAATTTATCAAGCGCCATACCCCCTACACGCTTTGTGGGGGATGCGGGGCTGTCAAATTCGGGATTTTCCCGCTCGAGCGTTTCCAGCTCACGGAACATGGCGTCATATTCATAGTCGGATATTTCGGGGGCATCGTTTTCATAATAGAGCCTGCTGTGATAGGTGATTTTTTCACGCAGGGCTTCAATTCTATCCTTAATTTCTGTCTTATTCACACAAAAATCCTCGCATTTCGCTTTATATGAATATTTTACTATATTTTGCGCCTTTTGTCAATTAAAATACAAATATCCTTGCTTGACAAAGTGCAAGTTGCATTTTATAATAGATTATGAAAGAAAAGGGGGTGCTGTTATGGATATTGGAGTAGCCGTTGGCGGTACGGGCGGTATCTGCCGTTACCTCATTGAGAAAATCAGAGAGTCGGGAGAGGTTGGAGAAATATGGCTCCTTACCCGAAGCGCAGAGCGTGCGGGCACCGTTTTCCCCGACAGCGGTAAGGGCTTCATTCGTGTTATCGAGTGCGATTTCTCACGCCCGTATGAGCTGTTGAGCGAGATGCTCGGGGACGGCGAATACGAGGTAAAGTGGCTCTTAAACGGAGCGGGGGTCGGACTTATCGCCGACGTGCGTGACACGCCATGCGCCGATGCCGAGAATATGATACGGGTTAACTGCACGCTCCCGAGCGCTGTCATATCTGCCGTTTTGCCGTATATGAAAAGCGGGGCGCATATTGTGAATTTTGCGAGTGCGGCGGCGTTCTGCCCTCAGCCTCATTTTTTGGTCTATGCGGCAACAAAGGCGTATATTCTCTCCTATTCACGTGCTCTCGGGCGGGAGCTGAAAAAAGAAAAAATCAGCGTAACCGCAGTATGCCCAGGACCCGTTGATACCGAATTTATATCAAAAATCGAGCGTGACAGAAAAATATATCCGAAAAAGAAACGGGCAATGGCAAACCCCCGTGCGGTTGCAAATCACGCCTACAAATGCGCAAAAAAGGGACGGGCGGTTGCCGTTTATTCGATTAAAATGAAGCTGGCGCATATCGCTTGCAAGACGCTTCCCACCTCACTCGTTATGAAATTCTTCGACTAATGCCTACGCAGAACAGACGCTTGCAGAATAGTCGCTTTTTGAAAAAAGCTCAGCAAAAACTTTATAAAAGGAAAAAGCAGACCAAAAGGTCTGCTTTTTATATTTTATGAATTTTAGCCGAATATACGGGTATATTTAAGCATTACCTTTACCAGGTGCTTGATGTTGTCACGCAGACGGTGGATATTAACCTTACCGCTCTTGACACCCTCAACTATGGGGGCGGTGTGAGTATCGTCGGGCTCGCCCGGAGTCAACCAGCAGTTACCGTTGGCAACCGCCATAACGTGGTCTGCGGTTTCATATGAATTCCAATCTGTCATAATAAAGCCGTCAAAGCCCATTTCCTCACGGAAGATGCCGAGCATCAGCTCGGAGTCGGTTGCCGTGTAGAGGTCGTTTGCCGCATTGTACGAGGTCATAAGACCGTCGGCGCGGCAGATTCTCATAGCAATGTCAAAGGGTTTTACGTACATCTCACGCAAAGTGCGCTCATCTATTATAGCGTGTGTTCTGAATCTGGATATTTCGTTATTGTTGGCTATCACGTGCTTATAGACCGCAGACACCTTGTTATCCTGAAGTCCCTTTGCGTGGTATCCCGCCATAATTCCCGTCAGCACGGGGTCCTCCGAGAAATACTCAGGGTTTCGTCCGCACAGCGGAGCACGGTGCATATTCATTCCGGGTGCAAGGCTCATATGAACACCCTCGTCAAAGGACTCCTCGGCAATTACTCTGCCGACGGTATATACAAGCTCACGGTTAAAGCTTGCGCAGACCATATTACTGCACGGCATACCTGTGGTACGCTTATGCATACGCAAGCAGGAGTTTCCGTCCGCCGCATAGAAATTCTTGAAGCCGTACTTTTCAATCGGGTAAACCGAGCCGGCAACGCCGTTTGCGTCAATAGACCACGCACACGCACATACGTTGAGACGGGCAAGCTCCTCAACGCTCATCTGAGCGATAAAGCTATCGAGCAGGTCGGGATTCTTTTCCACATCCTCATAGTAAATGGTTTCGCCGTTATATTCGGGCAAAACAGGCGCATCGAATACCTTGCGCTCGGTTTTCGGCATAAAGGGAATATTCCTCTCAAAGTCAATGGACGTCATTCCCTTCGGGCTTATCCCCTTTTTCTTTGACATAACGTCAAACTTCTCTTTGGGCACGCAGTAGCTGTGGAGCTGTTTAACCAACTTTTCCTCTGCGAGCGTTACCGAGTAAACTCTTTCGATAGCGTTTACGTTTTCTCCGAGGAAAAATACGTAATCGCCCTTCTCCATTACCATAGCAGCAAGCTCGGTGTCGTATGAGGAAAGCTCTAAATTATCAACCGTAAAGGTGATCACCTCGCTCTCGCCGACGGCAAGCTCCCTCGTCTTTTGGAAGTCAACGAGCTCGTGGGCGCATTTCTCTATTCTGCCGTCAGGCTTGCTGACGTAGAGCTGAAGCACCTGCTTGCCCTCTCGGTTGCCCGTATTCTTCACCTCTGCCCTGAGTGTCAGGCGCTCGCCGTCATACTCTGCGCTAAGGTATTTGTACTCGAAATCGGTATAGGAAAGTCCGTATCCGAAGGGATAGGCAACAGGCACACCGTATGTATCGAAATAACGGTAGCCGACGTACATTCCCTCCTCATAGTAAACCTGTATGCTGGGGTTCTGATTTTCCTCGTTATCCAAAGCCCTGCAATCAGGATAGTTCTTTGCTACGGGGTGATCGTAGTAGTCAAGAGCCCACGTATCGGTTAGTCTGCCTGAGGGGTTAACAGTGCCGTTCAATATCTCTGCGAGAACTCTGCCCGCATACTGTCCGCCGTAGGAAAACCACAAAGCTCCCTTGATATTGTATTTGTCTATGAATTTAACGTCAATCGTGTAGCCGACGTTTAGTATTACAACGGTCTTTTCAAAAATCTCGGATACTGCGGCAATGAGCCTCTCCTCGATATCGGAAAGATAGTATCCGCCCTTATCCGCTCTATTGTCGAAATTTTCCTTTGAGCCACGGCATAAAGAGACAACCGCAATATCGCTGAACTGTCTTGCTCTTTCGAGCATTTCCCTGTCGGGAACCGTTCCGAATTCGTATTCGTAGTAGTGACGAAGCTCCTCGTTTAACTCAAATCCGCCGTGCTCGGTCATTCCGCCGATAAAGCCGGCACTGAATCGGGGATTGATGCATCCGGCGCCGCCTACCATATTGAAAAAGCGGTAGTAGACTTCTCCGAAAACGTTGATTTTTTTGTTTACAAGAGGAAGAATGCCGCCCTCATTTTTGAGAAGCACCGCACCCTCTCTCGCAACCTTGAGCGTCTGTTCATCGTGCTCGTCGTATTTGTAATCCGCCGTTTTTTCCATTTTAACGCAGTCGAACACCGTTTCCGTCGAGGGAAATTCCTCGCCGTCCGCCGTTCTGAATCCCGATATCTCTACGGTATAGGTGACTCCCTCTACCATATGTACACGGCGCATATCCACCGCCAGCTTTAACGGACGCCAGTTTCCTCTGTCGGGAATCCACGTTTTATACGGAACCTCCTCGCCGTTAACGGTTACCTTTCCCTTGACACTCATATCCATATCAACTGGAGCGTAATCGTTATTTTTATCCGTGAAGGACCATACGTGATATCCTTCAAGGGCACCCACAGCCTCCCACGAGGTTCCGTATACGTTGTTTACGTCGTGATAGCGTCTTCCTGAGCCGTATAAAAACAGCTCTCTTTCTTTATTATTCATAAATTTTCTCCTATCATTGGGGCGCAGGTGCGCCCCTTTTTTAAATTGGTTTATTATCTGTCACGGATAGCGTCAATAGGCTTCTTCGCCGCAATCTTCCTTACAGGCATAAAGGATGCGATAAACGCAACGCCAAGGCTGATTGCGAAAATATATATAATATTCATAACGCCGAAGCTGAGTATGGTCATCAAGAGGCCGTACTCCTCACGGAGCAGATTGTTTATAAGCATAGTGACACCGAAGGATATGCCTGCCGAGAGAACGAAGTTTATCATAGCGATAACGAAGCTCTCCGAGAAGAATATCGAGAATACATCGTTGGAGCGTGAGCCTATTGCACGCAGAATACCAATTTCACGCTTCTTGTAGTTGATACTCGTAACGATGAAGTTAAACATCATAAGAGATGCAAACGCCGCAAAGCCTACGCCTACCCAGAGGAATACCTGACCGAGAACGTCAAGAATTTCCTTCATATCGTCGAGCAGCACGTTTACTGCATTCGAGAGGCTGTACTGAACGTGACCCTCCTCGTAGGTATTTTGTACGTACTTGATTACCTGCATAAGCTTGTCGCCCGCAGCTGCGGGAGCAACAATGGTTTTAAACGGACCTGTCGGGCCGAATTCCTCGCTCATTTTGTCGGTGCTCGATTGCATTTCGGCAAGAAAATCAGCCTTTCCGACGTTCCACAGCTCATCGCTCATTACCGTTACATTGCTGTTTCCTTCAAGCTTTGAGGTGTTGAAAAATCCGACCACCTTGATAGGTGAAACCGCGCCGAGCTCCAAGCCCTCAAAATCCTTAACGCCTATCTGCGATTCGGTATACTCGCAGAAAATAGCATTCAGAGCATTCTGGTTGTTTACCTTCAAAACCTCAACATAGACCTTGCACTTTTCAAACTCACTGTTTATGCCGACAAGCTCAAAGTAATGGTTTACAGAGATATTGTTCTTAATTTCGGTTATGCTGCCGTATCCGCCTATATCCAAAATCTCTTGCGCCATAGCGTCTGTGAGCTTAGTATCGCACGAATTGAAATAGTCGTGAACGGCATTGTAAATGCTACCGGCGGGCAGAAGCACCTCGTAGCCTTCAAGCGCGGTTTTTCCTGCTTCGTTAAAGAAAACAGCCGAGCTGTCGGTGAGGCTCGCAAACGGCCTTATCCAAGAATTTAAATGAATTGTGCGGTTGAAGGGATCGCCAATATTCTGAGGATTGAAACGGCTATCAAAGATGTTTGAAATCTGCTCATCGGTTACCGTGGTGCCTGCAACAGCCTGCTCGTAGAGGTTGTCGTATACGTTCTTCGATACGAACAGAGCGCCTGTGGGACTGAAATCAACGATTGCCTCGTATTCCTTATACAAAAGGTAATCGTAAATGCCCTGCTCCTCGTCCTGCTGGAACATATTTGTCTCGTATCTCTGGGCATTAAAGCCTGTATTTACAACTCCGACAATAGTATACTCACGGCTCACCATCTCTCCACTCGAACCGAAATTGCTGTTTATCCTTATAGATGAATTTATTTTCTTTCCTATAATATCATCGGCAGAGTTTATCTCTATTTTCTCGTTTTTGTCGGTTGAGCTGTATCCCGCACCCTTGAGCAGTGCAAGCGTCCAATCGGTTATCGCAACCTCGTTGTCTGCCAGAGGCAGTCTGCCGTCAACGGTAAACTTGAACGCATCGAGATCAGCCTCGGTGAAATGAGCGACGGATCTGAACTCCGAGCTTCCGTACAGCTTATCCTGACTGTAAAACATATTCCAGCTATCTGCACGTGCGTTGATGAGTCCCATAAAGGACACGCCGAGCTCGCCTTCAATTCTCGTCTTTTCCTCATCGGTAAAGGACGTGTTGTAGGTGTTGAAGTAATCGTACTCGTCGGGGTCGCTGTTCCAGCCCTTCTGGAAGGAAACGTACTTGATGCCCGAGTCAATGAGTGAGTTGTAGGTCGTTTCAACGTGGTCGTAGCCCGCAACCGAGGTCGCAAGTCCGAACAGCGAGAACGCAACAACCGAGAGAAGAATTGTGAAGGCAAGCCTTACAGGCTTGTGCTTTATGCTCTGCGTTCCCATCTTGAATGCGTTTTTGAGGGGAAGGCGTGACTTAATCAGCTTGAACTTCTCGCCCGAATGAGGCTTTATCTTGCTCTCGTCGGTGGGAACGAACGCTCCCGCCATACCCGACTTATTCTTCTTTGAGAATATGCCGAGGCGTGTTTTCTGTCCTGCACGCTTGAGGCGCAGAAATTCGTTTATCGCATCCATATCCTCCTGTGTCAGAACGTAGTCGTCGGGTATCTCGATTTCATTTTCCTTAAAATTAAGTCCCTTTTCCTCGGCTGCGGTGTTGTTCTCTCCGCTGTACTCAACGTCGGATATAATCTTACCGTCTGCAAGCTCGATAATTCTGTCCGCATACTGCTCGGAGAACTCACGGTCGTGAGAAACTATTAAAACGAGCTTAGTCTTCGAGAGCTTTTTGAGGGTGTCGAATACCTGACGTCCCGTCTTTGAGTCCAGCGCTCCCGTCGGCTCGTCTGCCATTATTATTTCGGGGTTTTTAACCAGCGCACGTGCTATCGCAACTCTCTGCTTCTGACCGCCCGAAAGCTCGTTAGGTCTGCGGTTGCCCATTCCTGCGAGGTCAACCTCTTTCAGTATGTTGTTTATCGCCTCGCTCGTCGCACGCTTGCCCTGAAGCTCGAGCGCAAGACCGATATTTGCGCCTATCGAAAATTCCTCAAGAATGTTGTACTCCTGGAAGATGAAGCCTATGTAGGTGTTACGGTAGCTGTCAAAGTGCTTCTGCTTAAATTTCTTGCTCGATACACCCTTAATGAGTATATCTCCGCTGTCGTATTTATCAAGACCTCCGAGGATGTTAAGAAGAGTTGATTTACCCGAGCCCGACTTACCGAGTATAAATACCATACCCGTATCGGGGAGCTTTACCGACACGCCGTCAAGCGCATTGACGGGCACGCCTCTTTTGGGCTTGTAAACCTTTTTCAAATTTATTGCTTCAAGCATAATATATCTCCTTATAACTTAATATTTTACTTTGATTAGAGTATACCATAAAACATTATTTCAAGTCAACAAAAATCAAGCATTTTTACATTTAAAAAAGAGGATATTTCGGTGTGTGAGGGCAGAAAATAACTGTGCTTCGCAATTTTGTGAATTTTGTTTGAATATTTATATAAATCGCTTGACAAATTCATAAGCAGGGTGTATAATGTTGCTGTAAAGAAAAACCGTGGAGGATTAAAATGTCAAAAAGCGTATATTCACTCGTCCTTACCGACGAGGTAGTCAGAGAGATAGACCGTCTGGCGTATCAGTCGGGGACGAACCGTTCAAATATGATAAACCAAATCCTTGCAGAACGTGTGTCCTACACAACGCCCGAAAAGAGGATAGAGGGAATTTTCGGTGCTATCGAAAAAATGCTGGGTATGTCGGATACCTTCCGCAAGAGTGCACCTGCCTCGGACACGATGCTCCAGATAAATTCCTCGCTCGCCTACAAATACAACCCGAACGTAAAATACAGCGTGGAGCTGTACCGTGACGACAGCGAGGCGCTCGGTGAGCTTCGTGTGTCTATGAGGACGCAGAACACGGCGTTGATAATGGCTCTCATTGATTTTTACGGCGTGTGGGCTGACACCGAGCGACGTTTTATCGGCGAGAGCCCGTCGGGCGCCGACCGTATGGGCAGATTTTACAGGAAGATAAAGCCGAGAATTAACCGCACGGCGAGCAGGGGCTCGGACACCGACACGCTCGGCGGGCTGATTGCGGAGTATATTCGGGCGTTTGACTCGGCGCTTAAAGCCTACTTTTACAACCTGAACGCGCCGAGCGTTGCCGTGCGTGAGGTGCAGAATATTTACAGGGAATACCTCTCGGCATCGCCTCACATTATCTGAGGGGTGTTGGTGGTAACGTCTTAATTTCAGGCTGACAGCACAGGGGCGTGGCGCAGGCACGCTCCCTGCCCGAAGGCTTTACCTATTTGATTTTTTGTAAGGAGGAAAATATTATGAATCTTGAAAAAATGACACAAAAAAGCATAGAAGCCATAAACGGCGCACGCTCGCTGATGAGCGAATATTCAAACCAAGAGATGCAGTGCGTGCATCTTCTCGCATCACTCCTTGAGAGCAAGGAGGGGCTTGCCCTTGAGATATGCCGTCGGGCGGGCTTTGACGGAGAAAAAATAAGGGCGGACGCCCTTTCGGCAATTGACAGATTGCCAAAGGTTTCGGGGGGTGCCGAGGCTGACAGAATTTACGTTTCACGCTCGGTTGAGGCGGTGCTTAACGAGGCAGAGGCAGTCGCAAAATCAATGAGGGATGAATTTATCTCGGTTGAGCATATTCTGCTCGCCCTTGTAAAAAAAGGGGATGCCGACACGAAGAAAATACTTTCGGGCATTGACTCTGACAAAATTTTATCCGTCCTTAAAGACATAAGGGGAAATCAGCACGTGAGCTCGCAGACCCCCGAGGACACCTACGACGTACTGAAAAAGTACGGTCAGGACCTCGTCGAGCTGGCGAGAGCGCAGAAGCTCGACCCCGTCATCGGCAGAGATGACGAGATACGCAGTATGATACAGATACTGTCGAGGAAGACGAAGAACAACCCCTGCCTTATAGGCGAGCCGGGTGTCGGAAAAACCGCTATCGCAGAGGGGCTCGCCCTGCGTATCGTGCGTGGGGACGTGCCCGATAATCTTAAAGACCGCTCGGTGTTCTCCCTCGATATGGGAGCTTTGGTGGCAGGCGCAAAGTACAGGGGCGAGTTTGAGGAAAGGCTCAAGGCGGTGCTCGGCGAGGTTAAGGCGAGCGAGGGCAGAATTATTCTGTTCATCGACGAGCTTCACACGATAGTCGGCGCAGGAAAAACCGACGGCGCTATGGATGCGGGCAACCTCCTAAAGCCTATGCTGGCGAGGGGTGAGCTGCATTGCATCGGCGCAACCACGCTCAACGAATACCGCAAGTATATCGAAAAGGACCCTGCGCTCGAACGCAGATTTCAGCCGATTTTAGTACCCGAGCCGACGGTTGAGGACACAATATCAATTTTGCGTGGACTGAAGGAAAAATACGAGGTCTATCACGGCGTTAAGATACACGACTCCGCACTTCTGTCCGCCGCCGTCCTGTCAAATAGGTATATCAGCGACCGTTTTCTTCCCGACAAGGCAATAGACCTCGTTGACGAGGCGTGCGCTATGATAAAGACCGAGATGAACTCGATGCCCACCGAGCTTGACGAGATTGCGAGAAAAATTATGCAGCTCGAAATCGAGGAGGCGGCGCTCAAAAAGGAAAAGGATAAGCTATCCCGTGAGCATCTCTGTGCTATCAGTGACGAGCTTTCCGACCTGCGTGCGAAATTCTCGGAAATGAAGGGCAGATGGGAGAGCGAGCGAAGCTCGATAGGGCTCGTTCAAAGGCTGCGTGAGGATATAGACAAAACCAACGCCGAAATCGAGAGGGCGCAAAACGACTACGACCTTGGCCGTGCGGCAGAGCTTAAATACGGAAAGCTCCCCGAGCTGAAAAAGCAGCTTGACGAGGCGGAGAAAAAGGAAAGCACCGAGGCAGGACACACGCTTCTGCGTGATGCCGTCGGCGAGGAGGAGATAGCGAGGCTCGTCAGCCGTCACACGGGCGTGCCCGTATCGAAGCTCGTTGAGGGCGAGAGGGAGAAGCTGTTGTCGCTTGACTCAATTCTTCACCGCCGTGTTGTCGGTCAGAACGAGGCTGTCAGCCGTGTTTGCGATGCGATTTTGCGCTCACGTGCAGGCATACAGGACCCTAACAGACCCATAGGCTCGTTTTTGTTCCTCGGCCCTACGGGTGTCGGAAAAACCGAGCTGGCAAAGGCTCTTGCCGAGGCGCTCTTTGACGACGAGAAGAACATTATAAGGATAGATATGAGCGAGTATATGGAGAAATACTCGGTATCCCGCCTTATCGGTGCGCCTCCCGGCTACGTCGGCTACGACGAGGGCGGTCAGCTCACCGAGGCTGTACGCAGACGTCCGTACTCGGTTATCCTTTTCGACGAGGTTGAAAAGGCGCACCCCGACGTATTCAACGTGCTTTTGCAGGTGCTTGATGACGGCAGAATTACCGACAGCCAGGGCAGAACGGTTGATTTCAAGAATACGGTAATCATTCTGACCTCAAACCTCGGCTCGGATATAATTCTCGACGGAATTGATGCTGACGGGGATATATCAAAGGAGGCAAGAGATGGCGTGAATATGCTCCTCAAGCGCTCCTTCCGCCCCGAATTTCTCAACCGCCTCGACCAGACGGTGTTCTACCGTCCTCTCACACGTGAGAATATCGGAAAGATAGTTGACCTACAGCTCGCTTCACTCGAAAAGCGTTTGGCAGATAAGCGCCTCTCAGTGACCGTTGACAGCTCGGCAAAGGATTTGATTATCGAGCGTGCGTACGACCCGATTTACGGTGCACGCCCCTTGAAAAGATATATTCAGTCCAACCTCGAAACGCTGATAGCGAAGAAGATAATTTCCGAGGACCTCGCCCCCGATACCGAAATAACGGTAACGGTTGAAAACGGCGAGCTGGTTGCAAGATAAAGGCAGAAAGGGCGCTTTTTGAAAAAAGCTTCGCAAAAACTTTCGCAGAGAAAAGACGAAAATAGGGCGCTTTTTGAAAAAAGCTTCGCAAAAACTTTCGCAGAGAAAAGACGAAAATAGGGCGCTTTTTGAAAAAAGCTTCGCATAAACTTTTGCAAAAAAATACGGAAACAGGCCGCTTTTTGAAAAAAGCTTCGCAAAAACTTCATAATAAAAAACAGGCAAGGGTGAGGTGCTTTCTGCGCCTTGCCTTTTTGTTTGCGGTTATGTCAGATAAAAGGCTCGTTTTCTTCTGAAAAATTCTCCCAAAAAAGATGGACAAAGCGGACTTTTTGTGCTACAATAGGTTTATAACGACTAAGGAGAGCTAACATGACCGCAACTCTTGCATATCAGTTAAAGGATATTTATTCTCTGCCAAAGCAGAAGCTTGACAGTGACACCGTTATCGTCGGCGTTGACGGAATATGCTATATCGTCACCGAGGCGGGCAATCTGCAATTCGGAATTGACAGCATAATTTACATACCGAGGGGAGTTGAATTTTCAGCTCGCTCAGCCGTCGGCTTTTCGGGTATTTTTATAGAGGTTGCGGGAGAGTGTCCTATGAAGCCCCTCACACCCCTTATGGATTACACGAAAAACATAGTACCGCTTGCGCAAATGATACACGCATCCTACACGCAAAACGGCGAGGGCTCAAGCCTGACTGAGGCTCTGCTCTCCTCGGTTATGGGCTATGCGGAAATTATTGCCGAGAAAAAGGGTGAGCCTGATTTTATCAGTATGTTAAAGGCAAGGATTGCGAGCGAATATCATAGCAAGGATTTTGACCTCGTGCGTGAGTGCCTGCGCCTCGGCTACAACCATGACTACGTGCGCCGTGTTTTCCGCACGGTTGTCGGCAAGACCCCCTCGGATTTTCTCACCGACGTGAGAATTTCAAGGGCAAAGGAGCTGCTCGTTTCAACCCCCGATTTACCGATAGCGGAAATAGCAGCCGCTACGGGCTTTTCCGACCAGTATTATTTCTCACGTGTGTTCTCGAAGATATGCGGTATTTCCCCCGCACGCTACCGCCGTGCAAGGCTAAACGGCGAGGCGTGATATGCAGAAACGAATAGTTGAGAGGCTGTCGCAAATCGGCTGGGCGTGTGCGCTCATTCGCTGGGTTAACCTCATATCAACCGCACTTATACTCATATCATTTCCCGCAATGCTGATAATTTTTGCGGTCAAAAGGCTCTTTGTTCAGGCGCTCATTCTCGCACTCTCCTGCGCCGTTCCGTTTTTGACTGTAACAGGGGTGAGAATTTTGCTCGACAGACCCCGTCCGTTTGAGGCAGAGGGCTATACGCCCCTCTTAAAAAGAGAAAAGGGCGGACGCTCCTTTCCGAGCCGCCACGCACTCTCCGCCTCAGTCATTTCAACGCTCTGGCTCTGCGCAGTGGGCACGCCTGTCGGCATCATTTTATGGGTATGCACCCTCGCCCTCTCGGTATGCCGTTACCTGTCGGGCGTGCACTACCTCTCCGACCTCATAGTCGGCATCGCCGTCGGCACCCTCTCGGGCATCCTCGGCGTGTTTATTCTTCCATAAAGCAAAAACGGAGAACTTTTCTCCGTTTTTTTCATTGCCCGCAATCCTATGGATTTGGTTTTTCAAATCTTATTGTGTATTTTATTCCTTTTGTTTCAAACATAAATTTCATCGCATAACGTGCCCCTATTACAAACATTTCCCGCCTCTCAAGAGCTTTAACGTCCTCGTTCAGTGTCAAAAATTTATCGAATATTCTTTTTTGCTCCTCGGAAAGACCGTCGTATAAAAGCTCCTTCAACATATCGAACATTCTGAATATTTCCTTGTGCTTTTCTTTATAGTCTTCCTCAAAGCTTTTGACATTTTCTTTTTCTACAAAGCTCCATACCTTATCAAGAAGTTCTCTCATCTTAATAAATACTCTCCTTAATCTGCATTTTTAGAACTTTTCGGTTCTAAAATATGATTATACTGTTTTTTTATGATATTGTCAATAGTACATAAAGATACTAAGGAGTTGAAAATGTATTTAAGGCGATTGCGTGATTTGCGTGAGGATCACGACATGAAGCAGGAAGAGGTTGCAAAAATCCTCGGAATACAGCAGACCGTATATTCACGGTATGAGCGTGGCGCTTTGACAATACCGCTACCACACTTATTAAAGCTGGCTGACCTGTACGGCGTAACCCTCGACTACATTACCGAAAGAGAATAAAATCCCTGCAAGGCTATACCGTGCAGGGATTTTTATGTATGGGTTGTTGTGGATATAATAAAAACCTCATTGCGAGAATGAGGTTTTTGTTTTCAGGCGTTTTGGGCGCAGAGGATTATTTTTTGTAGGTCGGGGGCGGGGATTGGCTTATCGAGGGCGGTCAGGTGCTTTTCGGGCATTGCGCCGAAAAGCGATTTGTACCAGACGAGCGCTACGAGGTATCTGCCGCCGCCGAGCGAGAGATGCACTCCGTCACGGTAGAGGCGCTCCACGCCTGCGTTTATTGCAAGGTTGACCGCACGGTGCGAGGGTATGTTACCCGAAATTTTCGGGTATTTTTCCATAATCGCAGAGAGCGTTGCATCTAACGAATTGTACATATCCCCTCTGGGTGCGACAGCCCTTGCTTCGGCGCTGTCGGGGCTGTACTCCCAGCCCTGATGCAGATATATTTTCGCTCTCGGCTGATATAGCTCCACTATCTCCAAGAGCCTTTCAAGCGACGGGGAAAAGCTATCCGTGCCGAGCGATTTGCGTGAGAGCTGTTGGACTGTGACAATATCGTATTCATCGGCAGATAGCGCCTCGTTGAGCGTTACGCAAAAGTCGGTTTCAACTCCGTTGAAATCATAAAAATACACACGCCTATCGGCATAGTAGTTTCGTATATGCGTATCGAGCGATGCGTCCGCAACGTAGAGATTTACCGTTTCGAGCTCTGCGCCGTTTTTACGTGCGAGGGCGTGAATATACCTATGGGCATCACGTGAAAAGCTGTTCCCTATCGACAAAATCTTCATTACTCACGCCACCCCCTCGCTTTTGCGCACTCCTGCGCACACCTTTTTGCCAATTCTGCCGTGCCTGTGCCTATATCGGTATCAAAGTCGGAAAATTTGTTACCTGTCACCTGCTTTTTGGAAAGGCACAGATAGAGGATGAGCGAGAGCACGTATTTGCCTATATCCGAGGGGTCCTTCGGGCTGGCATACATATCAAGCCCTGCCGACAGCGAGGCTCTCAGCGCATCGCAAAACGGAACAATTCCGAAAACTCCCTCTGCGTTTTCCACCGCATCGGCAACCGTTCTCACAATATCCTCTGCCATTTTCTCGGTGCTCTCATAGCCCATTGTATTCATAAGAACCGGTGAGCCATCCTTATACGCCCACGGCTCGCTGACAAACAGGCGTGCGGCGGGGGCATACTTGTGAAGCCTTTTTTCAATAAGCGGCAGATAGTCGGTATACTGCAAGGGATTACAGCTCTCACGTGCGCCCTGGTGAATGACTATCGCATCAAAACGGCGTGAGGCGAGGACGTCGTGGATAGAAACGGTCAGAGGCGTTCTCATTCCGTTAACCGACATTGATGCGTCCTTCGATTTTGTATAAAGCGAGCGCCAATACGCCTCATAGGTTGAGGCGGTATTTACCGTAAGGGAGCAGACGTACATCTGCTCCCTTGCGCTTTCGGCTATATTTGAAAGATAGCGCACCGCCATATCCGAGAAGCGGTCGCCTATAATCAAAACGTTCATATTCTAAGCTCCTGCTTTGAATAATTTTTGACAGCCCTGCATACAGCTCCTGCGTCTATACCGCAATACTCATAAAGGTCGCACGGCTCTGTCGGGTTGGCGAAGCTGTTGTCTATCGCAAGTATCTCGTACTCGCCCTCGGCATACCTTTCGGGCGCAACACGTGAGAGTGCCTCGCCTATTATCATTCCTGCGCCGCCGTTGCGTATTCCCTCCTCAAGAAAGATTATCTTTCCGCTCTCGGGAAGCAGATTTTTGATTTTCTCCGCCGTTTCCGCATACGGACATAGCTGTTCGAGCAAAATTACCTGCGTAGGTATGCCCTCGGCTCTCAGAGACTCTGCGGCATCGAGCGCCCTCTCGGCAATTTTTCCGTAGGTTATAACCGTAGCCCCCCTATAGAAATTCGAGGTATCGGTACGCACGCCGAAGCTATCAAAATCGCCGTCGGGATAGAAGGCGTTTACTATCCTTTCATTTTCGGGTGCATTTGAATAGCGGATAGCGACGGGGGTCTGCAATTCTTTCGTGTGTTCAAGAATTTTTGCCATCGAGCCAAAGGTTTGGGGCGCATACAGCGTCATGCTCGGCACGTGCGACAAAAACGCAACGTCGAATATTCCGTGATGCGTTGCGCCGTCGGAAACGGCGAGCCCAGCTCGGTCTATACATACCGTTACGGGCAGGCTCTGGAGCGCAATATCGTGAAGAATATTGTCATACCCCCTCTGCAAAAAGGTGGAATAAACTCCAAAGTAGGGACGCTTGCCTGCGGCGGCAAGTCCCGCCGAGAAGGTGAGCGCATGCTCCTCCGCAATACCTACGTCAAAAAACCTATCCTTATATTTTTCGCAAAATCTGTCAAGCCCCGTGCCTGCGCCCATAGCGGCAGTAACGGCGCATATACGTTCGTCATTTTGCGCCATATCGCATAGGGTGTCGCATAAAACGCTGTTAAAGGTCGGCTTGCAGCTCTTGCTTGTATAATAGCTGTGATATTCAGTCGGGCTCTTCTCGGCGGGGGCATAGCCCTTTCCCTTCACCGTGCGCAGATGAACGAGCACGGGGCGTCCGAGATTTTTCGCCTCGGAGAATATCATCTCCATTTTTTCAATATCGTGGCCGTCCGCAGGGCCTATGTAGGCAAAGCCCATCTGCTCAAAGTAGTTCGGACGGACCAGAATTGCCTTCAATATACGCTTGATTTTCCTCGTCAGCCTGAAAAGGAAATTGCCGAAAAGGGGTATCCCCTTCAAAAACGAGCGGGTTGCCCTCTTTGTCTTAACGTATTTTTTCGACACACGCATCCTTGCAATCAGCTTTGCAAATCTGCCAGTGTTTTTGGATATTGACATCTCGTTTTCGTTGAGAACAACGACAAGTCGCACGTTTCTGTGACAGTTATTGAGCGCCTCGTGTACCATTCCGCCCGTGAAGGCTCCGTCACCGATAACCGCAACCGTTGTGCTGTCGCTGCCCGAAAGTCGGTCAGCCTCGCAAAATCCGAGTGCTGCGGATATTGAGGTCGAGGAATGTCCTGCGCCGAACGGGTCGTATTTGCTCTCTGCTCGGTTGGTAAAGCCCGAAAGCCCACCTGTTTTTCGTAGGGTGTCAAAGTTCTCACGCCTGCCCGTCAAAAGCTTATGCGTATAGCTCTGGTGTCCGACGTCGAATATTATCCTGTCCTTCTCAATATCAAATACCCTGTGGAGCGCAACCGTCAGCTCTACCACACCGAGATTTGATGCGAGGTGTCCGCCGTTCTGCGTTACCTTTTCAACTAAAAATTTTCTAATGTCCTCGCACAGAGCGTATGCGCCGCTGTGTGACAGCGCCTTTATATCCTCGGGGCTATTCACCCCGTCAAGTGTTTCGTACATAAAAACCTCTTTGCCTTTGCTTCTGACCTGTGCCCCGTCAGTTATCTAAAATCTCCTCGGACGTGTTTTCCAACAGGACATTTCCCTCCGTCTCCGCATCGCCTCTCGACGTGGGAGCTGTGCCAAACACACGCTTATACGCCCGATAGAATGTTGAATAGTCGGCAAAGCCCACGCTGTATGCGGCAAACGAGGCGCTTGCGCCCTCCTCTATCATCTGGCGTGCCAATACTACCTTCTTGTTATTTATATATCCGAACACGGATATTTTGTTGTATTCCTTGAAGGCACGGCATAGGTATGATTTGCTGACGAAGAAATGTCTGGCAATCTCGTCGAGCATTATCCTCGAGGTTATGCGCTCGTTGACGTACTTGATAACCATAGCGCCGAGGGCGCTGTCACCGTGAGAATCAACGGGGGGCTGGTTATTGATAGCGGTTATAAGCAGCTCACCTATAAGCACCCGTGCCATAGCGGAGCGCAATCCCGTTTCTATGTCGCAAAGATTTTCAAGCCGTCCGAAAATCTCCTCGATGCGCCGACGGCGCTCACCGTCAACCCGTATCACCGCACTGCCGTATTTCTCAAGATACTCCGCAATTTCGCTCGGAATATCATCGCCCGAAAAATTCAGAACGTAGCGGTTGTAGGCGTGGTTTACGCTCGGCTCCGCATAGTGAAATTTGCACGGCAAAACGAGGGCTACCGTGCCCGAGGTAATATCGTAACGCTCGCCCTCGTACATATAGTGTCCCACTCCCTCAAGCACAAAAAGCACCTCGTAGGTCGTGTGACAGTGCTTCTCAAACGAGGATGGCGAGGGCTTCTCGCTTTCGCTGTGGTGCATTGACACCGTGCCGTAGTTAAAAATTTCGCATTTATCCATATTGTCTATCTCCTTGTGCTGTTGCACAGTAGTTCAATTATAGCACACAAAAAGAATATTTGCAATAGTTTTTGCAATAATTGCAATTGAATTTTTACCTTGCGTATTATAAAATAAACTTAACGGATACTATTATCTGTAAAACGTATTAAGGAAAGGACACTCTGCCATGAAAATGACATTTCGTTGGTATGGAGAAAACGACTGCATACCGCTAAATTACATTAAGCAGATTCAGGGAATGAGCGGTGTCGTCACCGCCGTTTACGACGTGCCCGTAGGTCAGGTATGGGAGCTATCCCGACTGGAAAGGCTGAAGGAGCTGTGCGATGCGGCTGACCTCGAAATGGAGGTTATCGAATCGGTACCCGTCCACGAGGACATAAAGCTCGGGCTTCCCACCCGTGACGCCTATATCGAGGCGTACAAGCAGAACATTATCAACTGCGGTAAGGTGGGCGTTAAGTGCATCTGCTACAACTTCATGCCTGTATTTGACTGGCTGCGCACCGACCTCTATTTCAAGCATAAGGACGGCGCAACCTCTCTCGCCTACAATCACGATACACTCATGAAGCTCGACCCGAAAAATCTCCGTCTCCCCGGCTGGGACGAGAGCTATACCGCCGACGAGCTGAATGCCCTGCTCGACTCCTACAAGGGCATGACGCACGAGAAGCTTTTTGACAACCTCGTATACTTTTTGAACGCTATAATGCCCGCATGCGACGAGGCAGGCGTCAATATGGCTATACACCCCGACGATCCGCCGTGGGATATGTTCGGTCTTCCCCGTATAATCTGTAAGGAGGAGGACTACGACCGCCTGTTTGCGGCTGTGCCCAATATGCACAACGGTATAACCTTCTGCACGGGCTCGCTCGGCGCAGGACGCTTCAACGACCTGCCGAAAATGGCGGCAAAGTACGCAAAGAGAATACATTTCGCTCATCTGCGTCAGCTCAAATACACATCCGACATTGATTTCTTTGAGAACGGTCACATGACCGAGCTCGGAAACGTCGATATTGCCGAAATAATGAAGGCTCTCGCAAAGAACGGATTTGAGGGCTACGTGCGCCCCGACCACGGAAGAAACATCTGGGGCGAGGATGCTAAGCCCGGCTACGGTCTTTTCGACAGAGCGCTCGGCGCTACCTACCTCTCGGGTCTTTGGGAGGGAATAGTAAAGTCCGAAAAGGAGATTTGATATGAAGCTTCCATTCAAAATTGATTTATCCGACAAGGTTGCGGTTATTACAGGCGGCGGCGGAGTTCTCTGCGCCTCCTTTGCCGAGGCTGTTGCAGAGTGCGGCGCTAAGGTTGCGGTTCTTGACATAAACCTCGAGGCGGCAGAAAGGGTTGCAGCAGGCATCAGAGCAAACGGCGGTATCGCTATCGCTGTCAAGGCAAACTGCCTTGAGCGTGAGAGCCTCGACGAGGCAAGGGCTACCGTTGAAAAGGAGCTTGGCTCATGCGACATTCTCATCAACGGAGCAGGCGGAAACAACCCCCGTGCGACCACCGCAAACGAGTATTTCGACCCCGAAACTCTCGGTGATGCGGACAAGGTTGATTTCTTCGACCTAAAGCCCGAGGGAATTAAGTTCGTGTTCGACCTCAACGTAACAGCGGCATTCCTCACCACACAGGTATTTGCGCTCGATATGGCGAAGAAGGGTAAGGGTACGGTGCTCAACATTTCCTCGATGAACGCATTCCGTCCTCTGACGAAAATCCCCGCATACAGTGCGGCAAAGGCGGCTGTATCTAACTTCACCCAGTGGCTTGCAGTTCATTTTGCAACCGCAGGCGTGCGTGTAAACGCAATAGCACCCGGCTTTTTCGTAACCAACCAGAACCGTGCGCTTCTGTTCGCACCCGACGGAACACCCACTCCGAGAACCGAGAAAATCCTCAGGGGTACTCCTATGGGACGCTTCGGCGAGAGCGAGGAGCTTCTCGGCACTATGCTCTGGCTCCTCTCCGATGAGGCGGCAGGCTTCGTTACAGGAATAGTCGTTCCCGTTGACGGCGGCTTCTCCGCTTATTCGGGAGTTTAACTCCTTTAAAACCTAAAGCTCTTGGCATGACAGCCAAGAGCTTTTTTATTTTTTCCTCGCACGGCGGTATTCGAGCGGGGTTTTTCCTGTTTTTTTCTTAAAGACGGTGCAAAGCTGACCTCGGTCAAAAAAGCCCACCTCCAAGGAGATTTCCTCAACCGAAAGATTTGTATTTGCAAGCAGCTTTTTTGCCACCGATATGCGCTCTGAAATCAGTCTCTGATGAATCGTCATACCCGTATTCTGCTTAAAAACCGAGTTGAGATAGTAGGAGTGGTATCCGAGAGCCGAGGCAATTTTTTTATTGGTTATGTCCTTGTCGTAATTCTTCTTTATGTATAGCATAACCCTGCCTGCGAGCGCACCTGCGCCGTCAGCAGCTCCCATCGTTTCTCCGAGCATATAACACAAAATACGCTTGACCGTTGCGGACGTATGCGCATCCGCAAGCTCCTCGCTCGCTCCCATACCTGCAACGCATTCCTCAAAAAGCGGTTCAAGCGAGTAGGCATTATGCGCTACCAGCGTTTCAGAAAGCTCGTCGGGCGGGTCGTTTTCAAAAATTTTCGAGCTGTCAAAGCTATCCGCTACGCTTGGACGCAGCGCCTTTTTTTTGCTTGCATTATCTCTGCTCATATCGAAATTGAGCACCATAATCTTTACCTTTTTATCAAAATAATACGGAGTTGCGGGGCGCAGATAAACGGCAGAGCCTGTGTGAAGCAGTATTGCTCTATCCTCAAGAACGAGATTGACAGGGCCCGACAGCACATAGAAAAGCCTGTAATCGTAGGAGAGGGCGTGAGGCGGCTGAGACATTACCGAGGGTTGAAGCTCGGCGTAACGCAGATAGGGATTTATTTCGGCAAGTGTCATTTGTTTACCTTTGTTTTTCAAACTTTTTGATTTGTATTTTATATTGATTATAGCATACAAAAGTTATATAATCAACATATAAAGTAATTATTTTTCAAACTGTTTTGAAAAAGGAGATGCTGATGAAATACATAGTCGGATATCAGGACAGAGGCGACACGTCTTTTCTCGATACGGTGATAAAAAATCAGGACAGCATAAAGGAACTGTATTTTTCCTGGGGAGATTTCCCTAACGGAAGAAAGAGCCTTTTTGACGATGCGAGCGAAACGCTTTTTGAACGGCAAATGCGGCAGGCGAAGGATTTGAAGCGTCTGAGCGAGGAGAAAATCCCTATGAATCTTCTGTTCAACGCAAACTGCTACGGAGAGGACAGTCAATCCAGAAAATTCTTTGAAAAAATCGGCTCAACTGTTGATTTTATAAAGCAGAGCTTCGGGCTGTCATCGGTAACTACCTCGTCACCGCTCATAGCAAAATTCATCAAAAACAACTTCGAGGGCGTTGACGTCAGGGCGTCGGTCAATATGGAGATAGGTTCTGTTGAGGGACTTGGCTACGTCAAGGACTGTTTTGACAGCTATTATATCAAAAGGGAGAAAAACCGAAGCTTTGCCGAGCTTGCGCGTCTGCGCAAGTGGTGCGACAGCGAGGGCAAGGAAATGTATCTGCTCGCAAACAGCGGATGCCTCTATAACTGCTTGGCTCATATCTTCCACGACAATCTGGTGGCGCACGAGGCGGATATATCGAAAATGGACAACGGCTACGACTTTTCGGGCGTGTGCTGGGAGTTTCTCAAAAACCCCGATAACAGAAATGAATGGTTAGAACGCACTACATTTATTCGCCCCGAGGACATTCACCTCTATGAGGGGTTGGTTAGCGCCGTGAAGCTCGCAACCCGTGTGAATTTTTCGCCGTCACGCATTATTGACGCCTACGTCAAACGCCGCTATCACGGCTCGGTTATGGAGCTTTTAGAGCCAAACCACAGTGGCGTTTTCTATCCCCAATACGTCGATAATTCAAAAATACCCGACAGCTTTGCCAAGCGTGCGGGCAGCTGTGACAGAAATTGCAGGGAATGCGGATACTGCTCCCGTGTTATGAACGGTGCAACCGTGACTCTTTCTGCTGATACCTCATTAAAAGTATGAACGGAGATTTGCTATGCTGACAAGTGAAATGATTAAAAGGGCTGCCCTCGAGGCAGGCGCTGATAAATGCGGAATAGCGCCTATGTCGAGATTTGACGGTGCGCCCGACGATATGAATCCGCAATTTCTTTTTCCGGAAGCAAAGAGCTGTATCGGCTTTGTCTTCCGTATTCCCCGTGGAGTTCAGCGAGGAATAGAAGAGGGAACGCAGTTTTTCCAATACCCGTCTATGGCATACGGAGGAATAAACGAAATATTTGCCCCTGCGGTGCTGTACCACGTGGGAAAGGTAATTGAGGACGAGGGCTACGAGGCGTTCGTATACAGAAATACGGGAGCAAGAGGAAGCGTATCCGATATGGACGGAAGTCCCGGAAACACCCTCTCGCCCGAGGAGCAGATAGAGGTAAACGAAAATGCAAAGACCTCAACTGCCCACCACAGGAGCGTTCAGTTCACGAGAGCGACGAGAGATACAAACGTCGCTCCCGACCTTCAGTTCCAGTTCAGGCTGGCGGCGGTTGCCTGCGGTCTCGGCGAAATAGGCTGGAGCAAAATGCTCCTCACACCCGAATTCGGCCCGCTGCAGAGGGTGGCATTTCTGTTTACCGATGCAGAGCTTGAATACGATGAAATGTATAGCGGTGAGCCGCTATGCCGAAAGTGCGGCGCATGTGTCCGTGAATGTCCCGGCGGCTGCATACCGCCAATAAATTCCGGAAAGACGGTGACAGTTGACCTCGCAGGCAAGATATGCGAGTGGGGAGATATAGATATGTGGCGCTGCTACGCCTTCTATACTCATGCGGGACGGTACTATAACCCCTTTGTGCCTAAGGAGGTATTTGATGAAAATCCTAACGGCAATCTCGATTTGTTGGAGGGAAAAACCGATATAGCAGACGAGAAGGAAATAATGAAGGTATACGGCGAGCTCCAAAAATATTTTCCGAGCTGGGTCGGATACAATATGGCAAAATGCGGCGGCTGCATACGCGGATGCGTTTCGATGCTTGAAAAGAAGGGCGGCTGTATGGAAGGACGCTTCAAGGAGCCGCTGAGAACGAAAAAGCCCTGGAAGCTGGACAGGTGAGGTACGGTTATGCTGACAAGTGAATTTATAAAAGAAAAAGCGAGAGAGCTGGGCGCAAGCGTCTGCGGAATCGGAAAAATATATGAGGAAGTCGACCCTCAGCGCAGCCCGAAATCAATTCTGCCAAACGCAAAGGCCATAATCGGCTTTGGCTTTATCGTTCCGAGGGGAATTTACAGAGCGATGAGCAGCGGCGCACAGTATTACACCTACACAACCCTCGGCGTTAAGTATCCCGACGAGGAGCTTGCCGAAATATTTTTACTGAAAATGGGAGCAATCATTGAGGACTCTGGATACGATGCGTGTCTGCAAAAGGCGGTGCCCAACCTTCGTATAAAGGGCGACAAGGACACAAACCCCGAGGTTGTTGACACCTATGAGCTCGTACACGCAGTACCGGTTTCACCCGACAAGCCCGCTCCCGACGTCATCATTGACTTCGGCAAGGCGGCAAGGGCGTGCGGAATAGGCAGCACGGGACTCAGCGGTAAAATACTCAGTCCAAGCTGGGGACCTTACATACGCTATTGCTTTATCATAACCGATGCGCCTCTCGACACCGACGAGCCCCTTGACACTCCTGTGTGTGACGGATGCGGAGAATGTATGAGAGTATGCCCTGGTAACGCAATAGACGAAAACGGACTTGACAGCTGGCAATGCGCCGTGTATTACAAGGGGGCGCACAAATCAAATCCTTTTATGCCGGACGACTTTCTTTCGGGGCATCCCGAGCGTGATGCCATTATAAACGGCGAAAAGCGATTTGATGCAAAATCGGCAAGAGAGCTGTTCCCCAGTCTTAACTTTCTTCCCAATACTCAGTGGGGCTATGCCCCCTGCCTGTGCGGCAGAGCGTGTGACGTTGCCTGCTACGAGCATCTGAAAGGGGGACTCAAAAAATGAGAGAAAAGATTATTGAGAGCTGTAAAAAATGGGGGGCTGACCTCGTTGGCTTTGCCCCTATTGACAGATTTTGCGCCGATTCTGCGGTACGCAAGCTGATGCCCGAGGCAAAAACCGTCATAGGTCTCGGGTTCCGTGTTCTCCGAGGCACGTACAGAGGAATTGAGGAGGGAAGCACCTACTACCAATATACCACCATGGGCGTTGAGAATATGGAGGAAACGGTTATGCCTATGGTGCAGGTGCGCCTATCAATGTATCTTGAGGAAGAGGGGTATCTCGCTCTGCCTCAAAGAAGGCATCAGCAGATAATGGCAGAAAGCGATTCTACAAACCCCGAGGTTGCGTACGATTCGGTTTACAGAGGATGCACGCAGGAAACGCAGATGAACTTTTCCGAGGCGGCTGTTCTGTGCGGTCTTGGTGAAATAGGCATGAATGGCGCTATCCTTACAGACGAGTTCGGACCGTTTGTCAGATGCTGCTTCGTCATTACCGACGCCGAGCTTGAGCCCACACCCGTAAAGGAAAAGCACCTGTGCGACAGATGCGGAAAATGCATAAAGGCTTGCCCGGGCGGCGCTATTTCCGAGAACGGCGAGCTCGACCCCTGGCAGTGCGCCGTATACTACAACGGCGCAAACGGAACGAAGAACCCGTTTATGCCCCCCGATGCCTTTGCTGATTTTGAAAACAGAATGGATATTATAGGCGGACGGGCGAGGGTTGACAAGGATACCGCACCCGAAATTTTGCAGAATATATACTTCTATCCCCCCGCACAGCACGCATACCAATGCTCAATATGCGGACGGGCGTGTGATATGAGCTGCTATGTGCATCTCGAGGAAAAGGGTGCGCTGACCAAAGCCTTCAAGCTTCCCTTCCGCAGACGCAGTGAGTGGAAATTCTCCGAGAAGGATTTTGAGTGAAAGCCACGGATTTTTAACAATTTACAGATAAAAAAACTAAACCTGCCACAGCTATGGCAGGTTTTTTGAATGATTGATTTTATCAGTACAAATCCTTATCGAGAAAGCCCATATAGTGCAGCCAGCCCTCGAGCTCTAGGCGCCAATTGCGGTTGAGGCGGTAGGCGGGAGCGAGTCCCTGCCCGTGATAGCCCTTAGGATATACCGCCACCTGTACGGGAATGTTCAGCTCACGCAGGCGTGTTGCATATCTGTACGTATTCATTACGTTGACACCCGGGTCATCCGAAGTATGCCAGAAAAACGCCTCGGGCGTTTTCTCATCGGCAATGAACGAGGGGTCAACCGAGGGAGCGAGCTCTCTCCATCTTTCCTCACCGAGCAGATTGATATTGGAGCCCATATGAGTTACCCTTTCGTCACTCATACAAATTACGGGATAGCAAAGTATCTGACCGTTGGGCAGATAATCCTCTTTGTCGATTTCATCTATGTCCTCAAAATCTATTTTTCCGCGGTAGGTGGAAACGAGCGCTGAGAGGTGACCGCCCGCAGAGGAGCCCATAACGGCAACTCTGTCCTTATCTATTCCGAATTTCTCTGCGTTTGCACGGACAAAGCGCACGGCACGGCGTGCATCGAGCAGGGGCAGAGGAAAACGGCAGGGTGACACACGGTTCTTCACCACAAAGGCGTTCATGCCGAGTGTATTGAGAAACTGAGCATAGCCCTCTCCCTCGTGCCTTGCAAGCCCTGCGTAGCCGCCGCCGGGAAAAATCACAACGGTTGCATCGGTTGCCTTCTGAAGTGCGGGATAAAAAGCAATTTCAGGCTCGTATACGAACTCACCCGGTGTCTTTTCCCATAGCTTGAAAATTTCCATATTAAATTACCTCTTTTGTATTATTAGGTTTTAATTTACGTTGTATATAATAAAGCGATGCTTGTATTATACGGATTTAATCGACACGCTCTGCGAGCTTGTTTACCCATTTGCGGTAGAATGCCTCATACTCACCGTTATCGAGCGCCTCTCTGATTTTTTCCATAAGCTCGTTATAGAAATAGAGGTTGTGCAGAACGCAAAGTCGCATACCGAGCAGCTCACGTGCCTTAAACAGATGACGGATATATGAGCGTGAATAGTGCTTGCACGCAGGACACTGACAGCCCTCGGAGATAGGACGGGGATCGTCAAAGTATCTCTCGTTGTTTATATTCATCTTGCCCTGCCAGCTGAAAAGATTTCCGTGACGGGCATTTCTCGACGGCATTACGCAGTCGAAGAAGTCAACGCCTCTGTAAACCGCCTCGAGAATGTTCTGCGGCGTGCCGACACCCATAAGATACCTCGGCTTGTCGGCGGGCATATACGGCTCGACAACCTCGATTATGTGGTACATAACGTCTGCGCTCTCACCGACGGCAAGACCGCCGATAGCGTATCCGTCAAGGTCCATTTTCGCCGTTTCAATCATATTCTTCACACGCAGATCGTCGTACGTGCCGCCCTGATTTATTCCGAATAGAAGCTGATTTTTATTTATCGTTTCGGGCAGGGAGTTGAGGCGAGTCATCTCATCCTTGCACCTTTTGAGCCAGCGCAGAGTGCGCTCGCTCGATTTTTTCACGTAGTCGTAGGGCGCAGGATTTTCCACGCACTCGTCAAACGCCATAGCAATGGTCGAGGCGATATGCGACTGTATTCTCATGCTCTCCTCGGGGCCCATAAATATGCGCTTGCCGTCCATATGAGAGGAAAAGTGTACGCCCTCCTCGGTGATTTTACGGAGCTTTGCAAGTGAGAAAACCTGAAATCCTCCGCTATCGGTGAGGACGGGTCGGTCCCAGTTGAAAAATTTATGAAGTCCGCCCATTTTGTAAATGAGGTCGTCACCGGGGCGGATATGAAGGTGATAGGTGTTCGACAGCTCGACCTGACAGCCTATCTCCTTTAAATCCATTGTTGAAATACCGCCCTTAACCGTTGCGCTCGTGCCAACGTTCATAAATACGGGGGTTTGTATCGTTCCGTGCACGGTTTCCATTACTCCGCGCCGTGCCCTGCCTTCTTGCTTTAATACCTTAAACATATCTATTCCTTAACTTGTGAATGCTGTATCTTTTAGTTTATTCTATTGAATTCCCGTTCAATTTCTGATTTTTTAAGCTCTATCGCAACAGGTCTGCCGTGAGGGCATACCGTTATGTCGGGCATACCGAGCAGCTTCTCTATCAGCCAACAAATATGAGAGGCATCAGAGCGCTTGCCTATTTTTATAGATGCCTTGCAGGCTATCTGATAGAGCGACTTCTCCATTCTCTGCTCCTCGCTTATCTCTGCGTCGCCCGTTCCCTCTGCCATACGGTCTACTATCGACGAGAAAACGCCCGTTGCATCAAACGAGTCTATATTGTGAGGGTATGCGGTCAATTTCAGCCGTCCCCTGCCGTCAACGGTGAAGGAAAAGCCGAGAGCCTCCAATTTTTCCCTGTTCTCCTCGGCTACCGAAACGCCCACACCGCCAAGATGCACCTCAAGCGGGAACAAAAGCCCCTGCGATGCTACCCGTCTGTCGTTTTTCAGCGTGTCCTTCATAGCCTCGAAGTTTATGCGCTCGTGCGCCGCATGCTTATCTATCATAAGCACTCGGTCGTCGCCCTCAAGGAGCAGATAGCCGTTAAAGATTTCGCCCACGTATCTGTATTTTCTGTTTTCGTCCTCAAATATTCTCGAGCGCAGAGCCTCCTCGCTCACGTAGGGGGTGTCGCCAGCTCTCGGTATCACCCTGTCCCCTTGGTCGGGCACGCTCGGCGCAGCCCCTTTCATATCGGGCGCATCGGTTTTCGGATCGTCACTTCTCTTTTCTGCGTTCGATACGGCATCCCACGCAGGGGAATGAACGTACGATGTAGGAGTGTTTCTCTGCTCTGCCCGTCTAATTTCCTCAAGAATTTCAAGAGATTTTTCGGGTGTCACCGTTTCCTGCACGCTCTGTCTGCTTGCAGCTGCTGAGTGCTTTCCCTCAGCGGTGGCTCTCATAGCCGTATCAAGAGAAAACTGACGGCTCGCCACGCTTTGTCGCTTTTCCTCTATCGGGATAAAGGAGCGTACAGGCTCCTTGACCTGAGCTTTCGGCTCAGTCATCCTCATCTCGTGACGGTAGGAAAAGCTCTCCAACGCATTTTTCACCGCATAGAAAACTGCGCTGAATACGGCACTCTCGTTTGAAAACTTCACCTCAAGCTTTGCAGGGTGAACATTGACGTCAACCAAGCGGCTGTCTATATCCACAAAGAGAATGCTGACGGGAAATTTTCCCGGCGCTATGTACGAGGAAAACGCCTGCTCGAGCGCCGCCGCAACGGTATTGCTCTTGACGTACCTCTTATTTATAAACGTATTTACGTAGTTTCGGTTATTTCTGACGTTATCGCTCCTGCCAACGTAGCCTGTCACCCTGATACCCGCATCCTCGCCCTTTACCTCTATCAGCTTTTTGGCAAAATCCTGTCCCTCAAGCGAATAGAGCGTATTGAGGAGCCGTCCGTCGCCCACGGTTGAGAATTTCAAAACTCCGTCAGAGAAAAATTCAACCGACACGTCGGGGCGTGACATTGCGAGCTTTGATACTACATTATAACAGGCGAGCGCCTCTGTCTTATCCTTTTTGAGAAAGCTGCGCCTGGCGGGGACGTTGTAGAACAAATCCTCAACTATCATAGTCGTTCCGTCCGAGCATCCTACCTCGGTTACCTCAGTAACCCTGCCGCCCTCGGAAAAGAGGGCTGTTCCCGAATCTGCGCTCTCGGTTTTTGATATAATGGTCAGCTTTGAAACTGCGGCGGTTGCGGCGAGAGCCTCGCCACGAAAACCGAGCGTCATTATCGAATCAAGGTCGCTTTTGTCGGATATTTTGCTCGTCGCATGCCTCTTTATCGCTATCGGCAGCTCCGCTCCGTCCATGCCGTGACCGTCATCGGTAACCTTTATCATCGTGACTCCGCCGTCCTTTATCTCGGCACGGATTTTCTTCGCCCCTGCATCTATGGAGTTTTCAAGCAGCTCCTTTAATACCGAGGCAGGGCGGTCAACTACCTCGCCTGCGGCGATAAGGTTCGCTATTTCAAAGCTGAGTACGTTAATTTTCCCCATAACTTAACCCTTCAGTATTTTTTTAAGCTCAAACACGAGGTTCATAGCCTCTATCGGCGTGAGTGTGTTAATGTCCGTCTCTCTGAGTCTGTCGGCAACCTCGTCGCTCTCGTGGCGTTCTATCTGTGCAAACAAATCGGGAGCTTCGTAATCGCTCTTTACCACTACGGGCGCACCCTTTGAGCCTTCCGACTCGATTTGCGTGAGAATTTCACGGGCTCTCGACACTACCTCACGGGGCAGCCCCGCCAGCTTTGCAACCTCAATGCCGTAGCTATCATCGGTTGCTCCTCTCACTATCTTGCGAAGGAAGATAAGACTATCCCCCTTCTTCTTTGCGGCGATATTGAAGTTCACAATGCCGTCAATTTCGTCCTCAAGCACGCATATCTCGTGGTAGTGCGTTGCGAACAGAGTTCTCGCCTTTATTTTTTTCGCCGTGTATTCGCACACAGCCTTAGCTATACTCATTCCGTCATAGGTGCTGGTGCCTCTGCCCACCTCGTCGTAAATTATGAGCGAATGGGTGGTGGCATTTTTAAGTATATTCGACACCTCGTTCATTTCGAGCATAAAGGTTGACTGTCCCGATGCAAGGTCGTCGGATGCACCTATTCTCGTAAACACCTTATCGGTAATGCCTATCTCTGCCGAGCGTGCAGGGACAAAGCAGCCTATCTGCGCCATAACGGTTATTATCGCAACCTGACGCATATAGGTCGATTTACCCGCCATATTCGGTCCTGTTATCAGCATAAATTTGCAGTCGGACGTGCCAAGGCGTGTATCGTTTGGCACAAAATACGAGCCGTCAACGAATTTCTCAACCACGGGGTGTCTGCCCTCGGTTATAACCGTTATATCCGATGCGTTGACGTCAGGGCGCACGTAGCCGTTAGTCTGCGACACCTCGGCAAAGGTCGCATATACGTCCATCTCTGCGATAAAAGCCGCCGCCGCACGTATTCTGTCCGCATTTGCGGCAACGGTGTCACGGATGGCGCAGAACATCTCGTATTCGAGCGCACACACACGGTCCTCTGCCGTCAAAACCTCATTCTCAAACGCCTTTAATTCCTCGGTCATATATCTTTCGCAGTTCGTGAGCGTCTGCTTTCTCATATACCTTGCGGGAACGAGGTCAAGCTGTGCTTTCGTAACCTCAATGAAGTAGCCGAACACCTTGTTATAGGTAATACGCAGGCCCTTGATGCCCGTCAATTCCTTTTCCTTTTCTTCAAGGCGTGCTATCCAGTCGTTGCTCCTGTCCCTGACGTCACGCAGTCTGTCAACCTCGTCGCTGTAGCCCTTATTTATAATTCCGCCCTCACGTATCGAATACGGCGCCTTATCGCTAATCGCCGAGTAAATGAGCGAGGATATATCCTCAAGGGTGTCGAGCGAGTCACGCAGCTCTGCCACACGGGTATAGCTGACTGCGCCCAAAAGCTCCTTTATATCCGGCAGGACCCTGATGCTGTCGCCAAGGGATCTCAAATCCTTTCCGTTTGCAGTTCCGTACACTGCCTTCGCAAGCAGGCGCTCTATGTCCAAAACAGGGGTGAGCAGGTGGCGCAAATCCGAGCGAAGCATAAAATCCGAGTAAAAGACCTCGGTGCAGTCGAGGCGTGAGATTACCGTTCTCAGGTTTATACTTGGCTTCACTATGTAGGAGCGCAACAGCCTCTTACCCATAGAGGTTTTCGTTTTGTCGAGAACGCCCAGGAGCGAGCCACGCTCCCCCCTCTGCCTGCTGTTTTCCACAAGCTCAAGGTTCTTCACGGCGCTGACGTCGAGCTGCATAAACTCACCGTCATCGTAAATTACAAGGTCACGGGCGTATGCGAGCGAGTTTTTCGTCTGCTCGGTGTAGGTGAGCGCTGCGCCGACTGCAACAATTATTGCCTCGTTTGAAACCGAGGACAGTCGCTCCATACCGTACGCCAGGGAGAAGCGCTCCCTCGCCATCTCCTCGTTATAAAGTCCCTTCATAGACGGCTCTATCACGACGTCGAAGCTCATTTCGGCAAAATCGCAAATATCGGCAACCGCCGCCCTGTCGGTATTCAAAAGAATTTCGGCAGGGGTGTATATTGCCAGCTCGTTTTTCACTCTGCCGTATACGTTATCCCCCTCGATAAAGGTTGCACGTGCCGTGCCCGTTGATATATCGGTAAAGCATAGAGCTATGCCGGTTTTCGCATAGTAAAGGGCGCAGAGGTAGTTGTTTTTCGCATCGTTGAGCATCGCTCCGTCTGTAACCGTACCGGGGGTTATTATTCTGACTATATCACGCTTTACAAGTCCCCTTGCGGTAGCGGGGTCCTCTAACTGCTCGCAGACCGCAATCTTTATATTCCTGTCAACCAGACGGGCAATGTAGTCATCGGACTTATGAAAGGGGATACCGCACATAGCCGCACGGAAGCCACCGCCGCAATCACGTGCCGTGAGCGTCAGCTCAAGCTCCCGTGAGGCAATCAGGGCGTCCTCAAAGAACATCTCGTAAAAATCACCGAGACGGTACATAAGAATATGCTCGGGGTACTCACCCTTTATCTCCACGTACTGCTTCATCATCGGTGAAGGGTTGGTAAGCTCCCCTATTTTATTTATTATAACTGCCTCGTCCTTAGCCATTGCTTTTCCCCTTAAAAGTTATATTAAATGAATTTTTGACAGCGGAGCTATTCCGCTGTTTTATCAGTGACAGCCCGAGCAGGTCGAGCAGTCGTGCGTACAATTCTGAGGCTCTATGCCAAATGCGTGGCGGGCAATTTCCTGATTTATCTCTGCCATAAAATCGTTTACCGCCTTTTGCGCGTCCGCAAACGCCTTGTACTCGCTATGCTCGACAATTTCCTTGCCGAGGGCGTCCATATTTTCCTTGATTTTCTGTATAACCTCGGAGCTCTGCTCCTCTATCTCCTTGTTAAACTCCTCAGCAAGTGCCGCACGCTGTGCGTTGTAGGACGCCAGCTTGTCCTGAAGCTCCTTGTTCGATTCGTAATCAGCCTTTGCCTTATCATAGGCGAGAAGCACCTCATCGTTCTTTATAGCCTCGCCGAGCTGCTTTGCAATTTCAATAGCCTTCATTTTTATATCCTCTTTTCATTTTTGATTTTTCCGTATAATACGTATGCGCTTGCGCGCTCTATCTCGACGTCGAGGTATTTACCCACGTCATTTTCAGTTGCAGAAAAATGCACCAGCTTATTTTGCGCCGTTCTGCCCGAATAAATACCCATCTCGGAGCTCTCACCGTCAACGAGCACCCTAACGGTTGTGCCGACAGCCCGCTGATTTTTCTCAATAGCGATTTCGTCTTGGAGAGCGAGCAGACGGCGCATGCGCTCTCCCTTAACGCTCTCGGAGAGCTGCTCCCGCTCTGCGGCAGGCGTGCCCTTGCGTGGCGAGTAGATAAATGAATAAATCATATCAAACCGCACAAGGCGCATTATGTCGAGCGTTTTCTCAAAGTCCTCCTCACTCTCCCCGGGGTAGCCCACGATTATATCGGTGGTTATCGCTATGTCGGGGATTTTTTCACGGAGCTTTTTCACTATCGTGAGATACCTCTCGGTACCGTATTTTCTGTTCATGTCACGAAGTATTCTGTCAGAGCCGCTCTGCAATGGCAGGTGGAAATGCGGCTCTACCCTGCCGTGTGAGGTTGCAATAACGTCAATGAGCGCATCGGGCGTGTCCTTCGGGTGGCTGGTCATAAATCTGATTATATAGTCGCCCTCCCTCTCGGTTATACGGGAGAGCAGGGTTGCAAAATCGCAGTCGCTTTTGTAGGAATTTACATTCTGACCGAGCAGGGTTATATCCTTACACCCCGTGTCGATGAGCGCATTTACCTCTGCGATTATATCCTCGCTTTTTCTGCTCCGCTCACGCCCACGAACGTAGGGGACAATGCAGTAGGAGCAAAAATTATTGCAGCCGTACATTATACTCACGTATGCCCTGTGCGATACGTCACGCATCACGGGTATACCCTCGCACACCTCGCCTGTGTCGGTGTCCCACATAAAGCTGCGCTTGTATTTTTTATCGGAAATTTTCTGCCATACGAGCCTGGGTATCATATAAACCGAGTTCGGCTCGACTGTGAAATCGACGTTGTGATAGCGCATTTTGAGCTGCTCTGCACGCTCCCTTTGCGCCACCATACAACCGCATATTCCTATGACGGTGTCGGGGTTTTCCGCCTTCCTGTGCTTAAGCTCGCCAATCATCGAGAGCGCACGGTTCTCTGCGTGCTCACGCACGGCGCAGGTGTTTACGATAATGAGGTCTGCCTCATCTGCGCTCTGCGCCCGTCCGTAGCCCATAGAGGCGCACAGCCCACGTATCCTCTCACTGTCCGCCTCGTTCTGCTGACAGCCGAAGGTGTAAACGTAGGCGAGCATTTCCTTGCCCCCCTCACGCCTTTTTTCGTTGTGCTTGAGCAAAAGCCCTATGTATTTTTCGTATTCGCTGTTTTTTATATCCATAAAAGCCTCGTTGCTTTACCTGTATTTTTTGCCTGTTAAGTCAACCCTTCGCTTCCGTAACCGCCATCAAGGCGGAGGTGCTAAAATCGCTTGCCAATTGGGTTAAATTTTCTCATAGACGGTGTTGACCGTCAGAACCTCGCCGTTTTTAAGGAATATCACCGCACCCACCTCTGCGTTGTCAGAAAGGTATGCAAGCGCCTTGTCCTTGCCCATAACAAAGAGGGCTGTTGACAGCGCATCGGCGAGCGCTCCGTCATCGGACACAACCGCAACCGACAAAATATCGCTGTCGGCGCACCTGCCTGTTTTTACGTCAAAAATGTGATGATAGAGGACTCCGTCCACCGTTTTATTCCTCTCATAAACGCCCGACACCGAAACGAATCCGCCGTCAAGCGTCAGCTTGCCGTGTACCGCCGTAGGCTTTTCGGGGTTTTTGACACCCACCGAAAACGGCTCGTCACGCTCGCCAAAGACCGATATATTACCGCCGAGCGACAAAATGCCCCAGCCGTAGCCCTTTTCTGCTAAAAGCTCGGTAAGCCTCTCGGCTATATAGCCCTTAGCCACGCCGCCGAGGTCTATTTTCATACCGACAGGGCGTGTGATTTTCCCGTCAGCGAGGGTTACTCTTTCGTAGCCCACAAGGTCGAGCGCATTTTCTATCTCACTCTCGGTAGGCAGAGGGGCATCGGGGTCGTTTATCTTCCACACCTCGGTCAGAGCGCCGCAGGTGTAGTCGTACGCTCCGTTTGTTTCAGCGGCGAGGGCATGCGCCCCTAAAAGCACCGCAAACAGCTCGTCGCTGACCGCAACCGTTTCTTCGGTTGAATGATTTAATTTATACAGCTCCGAGCCCTCACGGGTTGCGGAGAAAATATCCTCGTAGTAATGTAGCCCGCTCATTACAAGCGGAGTGGCGTCACCGTCCTCGCCGTCGGAGAGGGCGGGCAGGGTAATCTCTACCAGCGTATCGAGCGCATACACCGACACCTTATGCGTTTGCTCCGAGCAGGAGGAAAGCGACAGCGCCGAGGTCAGCATAAGCAAAACCGCAAGGGTAAGCGAAAAAAATTTTTTCATCGTTTGCCTCCGTAATGCTTTTTGAGCCTGTCCTCAACCAAAAGAAGTAAAACGCCGCTGAATGCGCCAAGGGGCACCGAGGTTATAAGTAGAACGGGAAGATAATAGATAATTCCAAACGAGGAGTACATCATCATAGCCGCAAAAATCTGTCCTATTCCGTGCATAGCGCAGGACATAACCCCAACGCCTATTCGGCTGATTTTTTCGCCGAAAAGCAATGATAAAAACAAGGCTGAAAGCGACAGAGCCGTTCCAAAGAGCGAGAAAAGGAATGTGGACGCATTGCCAAACAGGACTGCGGACAAAACAGCACGCAAGAGCGCAACGGCTACCGCATATTTTTTTCCGATGATGAAGAATGCAAACATTACCGCTATATTGGCAAGCCCTAATTTTACTCCGGGGAAAACCGCAGGGAAAATGAGCATCTCAACGTAGGAGAAAATCAGCGCAATAGCCAACAGGCACGCCGTCAGCGACAGGGCGGCGGTTTTCGGGTGGCGTCTTGCTTGCTTTGCCGTGAATTGCGCCGAGCCGTTTTGTGTTCCCCCGTTGCCTTCAACAGCTTTTTTGCAGTCGCCGCCGCTGACAGAATTTGCTTCAACGCCGCATGTGGCGGTATTTGCTTCTCCGTTCAGCTCATTGCCCACAGCGGACCTTGCGGGGGTGGCGCTCTCACTTGCAACGGGCTTTGCTTTGCCGCTTCCGTTCGCAACGGTTTTTACATCAGCCCCCTGTGTGTTTTCGGGGGAAATTTTCCTTGCGCCGTCCTCACTTTGCAAACTATAGAGCAGCATCAAAATCACCCCCAAAGGATATTTTGACCGTAACCGCCGCAGGGGCACAAACGATTATCTCGCCCTCACGGGATATTTTCCCGCTGTTCACGCACACACCGTCGGGGCAGGTGGACTGTTCTATCCACACCTCGCCGTTCTCAACGCACAAAACAAGGGACACACCGCCGTTTTCTATCTCAATTCGGCGGGTTTCGTAGAGGGAAATATATTCGGTCTTATCCCCGACAGTCAATTCCGCTACATTGCCCTCGTCCGAAAAAACGAACGGGGATAGCCATATTGCAAGCGCAAGAAAAAGGACAATCGCCACTATGGCAAAATCAAGCAGCTTTGTATGAGAAAACAGCCCCTTTTCCATTACGCCCTCCTATAAAAATACGTGCGCTTTCACGCCCGTGACGCACAAATATTTGCGCACACTTATTAAGAATTATTATATCATAAAAGGTAAAAGCTTGTCAACAGGAAGAAAAGAAAAAGCGAGGTGTCTTATACTCCTCGCTTTCTTGCAAAAATGAATATTTAATTTTCGCAGAAAATTACTTTGCAATTTTCAGAACAACATACCGTGCTATCAGTAGCCCTGCTGTTGCAGGAACAAATATCACGGATGCAGGGGCGTGTCTGCCGTTTTGAGTGTCAACTACAGCCGATGCTGGCTTTTCGTCACTCCAAAGCACGGGCACGTCCTCTATTTTCTCGTTTCGCAGTCCTATCCGCACAGCCCTTGCAAGCGGGCAGGTGTTCGTTTTTGATATATCGGTGATTTTTAAGTGCATAGGGTCGAGCTTGTTACCCGTTCCCATAGAGGAAATAACCGCTACCCCCTCTGCCTTACACGCAGAAATGAGGGCAATTTTTGCGCTGACGGTGTCTATCGCATCAACGACAAAATCGGGGCGGTATTCGCAAATCAGTGAGTGCGCATTATCCCTGTCAACAAATTTTATAACAGCCTCTGCTTTGACGTCGGGGTTTATCGCACGCACTCTATCTGCAAACAGCTCCGCCTTTTTCTTACTTACCGTTGTCATATCAGCAATTATCTGACGGTTGATATTTGTAGCCGAAACCTCGTCAAAATCAACTGCGGTTATCCTGCCCACGCCCGTCCTCACAAGCGCCTCGATAGCGTAACCGCCGACACCGCCGCAGCCAACCACCATAACGTGTGCATTTTTTAATTTTTCCATAGCGCTCTCGCCCAAAAGCGCCTTACTCCTATCAAATATTTCGCTCACAAAACACTCCTTTTGCTCATTTTTCGCCTACTTAAAATGTAAACCAACATTTACATTTCCCGTTTTTTGAGCAGTTTTACAGCAATATTACTGAATTTTTCCGCCAAAACCGCCCAATTCCCCGAAATCCCCGAGCCTTTAAGCTTCCTTTTATATAATACCACACCTTTTCGCTTTTTTCAATAGCAAACTGCATTAAACTCTATTTACAAATTCAGCTGTCCGTGTTATAATTGTAAAGAAAGCTATATTTAATCAGAATTAATGTTGGGGGGCACCATGAAAATCAATCAGACCGACCTTATAATCACTGAATATAAAATCCCGATAAAAAACGTCAAAAGAAAGGTCATTTATCATATCAGCGACTGTCACATTTCCGAATATGACGACGAATCAACCGACGTAGAAATTTTCAAGGCAAAAAGGGAAAGTGAATATTGGCTCAGTCTTCGCTCTCAGTTCACCAGGGAGCATAACCAACCCATCTGCCGCTGCCACGACCTCCCTGCACTTGACAACCTCGACAGGCTTCTTGCCGTTGCATCCGACGGTGACGCAGTCATTCTGACGGGGGACATTATGGACTACGTCAGCCAACCGAACGTTCGCATTTTGAAAAACAGACTGTCCGCCCTCACCGCCCCCTACCTTTACGTCAGGGGGAATCACGAGCCCCTCTCCGATATGCAGGGGATTTCCGAGGATTTTATCGAGCGCATAAAGAGGCCATTTCAGGCGATTGAGCTTGACGGTATCATTCTCGTTGGAATTGATAATGCGGACAGGGTGATAGATGAATCTGTTATACCGTCCCTGAAACGGATTTTTGACAAAAATAAGCCTGTGATTGTTGCAATGCACGTTCCGATAATGACTGATTCAAACGAGCATCTTTTATCGGGAGAAAACGAGTATTTCAGGCTCAATCACTCAAACGCCCCTGCCTCAACCGACAAATTTATTTCTTTGCTGAGGGAAAACGCAGAAAACACAGTCGCCGTCCTTGCAGGTCATTTGCACGCCCCCTTTATAGGCAACTTCTTCGGAGAATCGGTGCAAATCATTTGCTCTCAGGGCATTTCGGGAAACATAAACAAATATATCATCGGAGAGTAACCCCCTTTCTGTCAGGATAACGGTATTGACTTTTAACTCCGAGGGTGCTATAATAATATCAACCTTTAAATTATTCTTTTTAACGGAGGCTCTTATGAAATTTTGCACAAGCTGTGGCAATGAAATGTTTGACGATGCAGTTATCTGTACAAAATGCGGACGTATGGCAGCAATGCCTCAGTTTCAGCAACCTGCCCCTCAGGCTCCCCAACCGACACCTGTCAATCAGGCACCTGTACAAGGTCAGGGCGTGCCCGTTACCAAGGGTAAAGCCATAAATCTTGTAATGACCATTTTAAGCTTTGTATCGTCTATTGCCATATCTATTTCTTTAATGTTTCTAACTGTGGCAATATTGGATGTTCGTGTTTTTGAAGATTATTATCCTTACAAAAAATATAGAGTTTACTTCCCTTATGACGTAATCCTTTCTGCCCACATTGCGTTCTTTATAAGTTCGCTTTTTTGTTTGACAAATATCATCCTTTCCTTAGTGTCAAGAGAGCGGGTGGAAAACCTCCTGCCTAAAATTTCAAAATTTGTCTTTTCATTTTTAATAATGCTTGCCTGTGTTATATTTTAATTTTATCTTTCATTAAAGGAGCTTTATTATGAAATACTGTTCAAAATGCGGGGCGCAGCTCCCCGATGAAGCTATTTTTTGTTATGCGTGCGGACGTGCAGTTGATCCGCAGTTCAATCAGCAGTCGCAGTTCAACCAACAGGCTCAGCCTAACCAGCAGGCGCAGCCCAATCAGCAGGCTCAGCGCCCTCAGCAGCCGCCTCTATGGACTCAGACCCCAAATCAAGTTCCGTTGTGGCATCAACAGCCGCCAAGGGCTGCCGATAACCCTCTCACAACTGCCGCAAAGGTTCTTATGATTATCGGAACCGTTATAATGGGAATATATACCTTCGGTATTGCTCTTGCCTGGTGTCTTCCTATGACCATATCATACTCCAACCGTATAAAAGAGGGACGCCCTGTTTCAACAGGCTTTAAGGTCTGCACTCTTTTATTTGTCAGCTTAGTAGCCGGTATCCTTATGCTGTGCGATAACAGCAATAACACCTATAACGGCAACAACAATTATTACTACTGATAACAACGATACAAAAATCTCCGAGCGCTATGCTCGGAGATTTTTTGCTATTATTTTATTTCCTGCTCTAAATTTTCAAAATACGGAGAGCTGAAAAACTCGCTGATACTGATTTCCAAGCCATCACATATCTTCTTAACCGTAGATACGGTTGTAGATTTGTTCCGTCCGCAGAGTATATTGTTAACTGTTGATTGAGTCATACCGCAAATCGTAGACAGTCTGTTATAGGTTATGTTGTGAATGGCGCATAATTCCATTATCCTATATCTTACCGCACGTCCTATATCCATGGTTTTCCTCCTTAACTCTTATGGGTTAACTTTATTGTAACGCATACAGATAAAAAAGATTACCTCAAAAGAGTTGACTTTTAAAGAAAGCCATGATATAATTAAAGATACAACTCGAAATTGCTAATTTCATCCCGCAAATTCATGGAGGTATGACATCAAATGAGAAACGAAAAAGCCAAGCCTTTAATATACAGGATAGCTGCCCTGACCCTTCTTTTAATGATTGTTTTTCTACCACTTATAATGGATGCATCAAAGCCCGAGATTGAGCTTTTAGAGGACGAATGTTACACAGAATATTACGAATACTTAAACAAAAGCAATGTCGAGATGTATCTGACCTTCAACCGAGATGTACGTTCAATTTATGCTACTGTTAAATTTTATGATGCACAGGGCATTTGTCTGGAAATAAAGCGTGTGGAATTTTACGGGTACGGAAAGGATGCAGAATCCTCCTATACATTGGTTGAGGGCGAAGTTGATTCATACGAGATAGTTGAATACGAATACGAGCTTGCTCCCGCTTTGGAGGGTTATATTCATTATACGCTGATATTTATAGCATTAATCTTCCTTGTTCTCGCCTTTCTGCCTAACTATAAGGAATATGAATACTCGGGCAGGATAATATCTGTATACGCAGGACTTATGCACTATACTCTGAGAGTTAACGGTGAGCTATACGATAAGCACACCACTCTCAACGACCTCATTTCGATAAACTTATCCACAACATTAGAGGACGGCACACATCTTTGGGCTACTATATCATCGTTACGCCGTATAACACTGAAAATCAACAACATAATCGCAAAAAACACACTCAACCACTTTTAATCAAAAATCTCCGAGCACAGCGCTCGGAGATTTATTTTTTAGTTTTTGCAAAGTCTTTAAGGGAAAGCAACTTTTTTGAAAATCAGGAAAACACCTTTAAATACAGCAAAGCCCCGATTGCTCGGGGCTTTTTGAGTTTAATTTTCGGCATTACCCTTGACCGTAGTAATAGAAGAAATAAGGATTCTTCTTATTCTACCTGCTATATTGGCAAGCTTTGAAAAGGTAGCTTCGCTTATAATATCAGTTTTCACAAAAAGATTGAGCCAATATTCCGTTTCGTGGCACTCCTTAAGAGCTATTTGTAATTTTGCGGCAAAATCCGCCTTACTCTGCGCATAGTTTGCCTCATGCACATTTGCACCGATGCTTGTACCGTTTCTCAGAAGCTGATTTTTCAGCACAAATTTTCCTTTCAAGCTCTCGCAGAGCTTCACAATCTCCACAGAGAATTCCATTGATAAATCTAACAGTATGTTATCTGACATATTGCCTCTGATGAAATGCGGCGGCGCCGCATGAAATGATGCGTTGCATCTTGAAATGTAGCAGACTACGCCGCTACATGAAATGCACAAGCGTGCATAGAATGAAATTTGCCCTTACTAAAATATGCGCCGCAAAAGCGGCGCATTTCATGATATTTTATATCATTTCATTCACTTTAAGTGAATTTCATTTGCACAGCCTGCTGGGCAAATTTCATTGGAAGCGAATCAACGATTCGCTTCCTCTATGGCAACCGCAACCGCAACAGTCATACCAACCATGGGGTTGTTACCTGTTGCTACGGCTTTCATTTATCGTCGTTTGGTATCATCTACAGACATCTCTGTAGAGCTATTTTTTGTTATTTACCGAATGGTGAAACACGAGGAGCGATTGATTATCATTTCGTGACATTAGGTATCATTTGTGCAGATGTCGGCAAAATGTCGGCACGCCGTCAAATTTATCCCCTTAGTCATCATCGTTGTCGGCAAACATACTCTCA
Organism: Clostridia bacterium; assembly: GCA_017504405.1. Lineage (GTDB taxonomy): Bacteria > Bacillota > Clostridia > Oscillospirales > CAG-272 > UBA1740. Next base: position 65,844 of record JAFVRG010000010.1, read on the forward strand.
AGTATTTTACCACCAATCTCTGACATCTTATCGGTTAAGTGTGTATAGTATTTCAAGGTAACGCTTATATCCTTGTGTCCCAATCGTTGCTGGGTGTATTTCTGGGGCATTCCTGCCTCGGCAAGCATTGTTGCGTGAGTGTGCCTTAAAGAGTGGAAAGTAAAATCTTTCACCCCAAGCTCATAGTGGATTACCGAAGACGCGTGTTGCATCGTTCTCGCTTGAATATACGAGCCGTCTTGACGAACCAGCATCAACTCAATCGGGGTTGCAGAAGAAGCTTGGTCTGGAGAGGTGACAAGTCCTCGCACATCGTTCTCGTAATAGACCGTGTACATATCTTCGTAATAAGCCCTGTCCTTATCTTGCCTCTTGCGCTCTCTCCTGAGCAACTCAAGTAGAGAGTTGTCAAGGTCGATAGTTCTGAATGAGTTAAACTTTGGATTCGTGAAGAACCACCACTGTTCCGCCGGGTTCCACTGCACTTGTTTATTGATGTATATTTGACCTTTCTCTAAGTCAACACAATCCCAAGTGATTGCAAATGCTTCACCGAGACGCAATCCGCATCTATAACCTAACATAAGAGGGATATGAGATGGGTGTTTTTCTGGAAATCTTTCAAAGATTTTCTCGATGACATCTGGTGGCAAATACCTGTGTGGTGCGGAACGCAATTGAAGTGACTCCGTACTGCGCTCGGTTGGTATCCTTATCTCTCTTGCCGGATTGCTTTTCAACATATTTTGTCTTACAGCATACTGCAAACTTCCGGTTAAAATGCCTCTTAGCACGGAGAGTGTATTGAGACTATACTGAGCATCAATCTTGGAATTGATGAACTTTTGCAGTCCAGCGGTTGTGAGAGATGTGAGCTTGTAGGCTCCTAAAGATGGCTTAATATGCGACTTTATCCTTTTCTTATAGTTGTCAAGCGTTGTTTTCTTTAAGGTAATTAGACAATAGCTCTCAATCCAATAATCAAGGAAGTCTGCATAGCTCATTTCACTGGGAATAAACTTGATGCCAGAGCTGTTGTACTCGGCCATTGCTGCGGCACCTGCCGCTACTGCTTCGGCTTTTGTCTTATAACCACTCTTGGATATTCGGTTGCGTTTTCCAGCAACCTTGGCGGCATCAAATTCGTATTCCCAATATTTGCCTCGTTTTCTTGTTCTGACGTTCGACATTTAATTCAACTCCTTTACATCGAAAGGGTCGGTCAAATCTTTGCCTTCGTACCTTTCCAAGAAAAGCTCCAGTGATTGTTTCCTTACTTTATACTGGCCTATCTTTAAGAACGGTAGAAGCCCCGCTTTTCTTAATTTGTGTACATAGTCTATGTTTGTCTTGAGTAACTCAGCTACTTCCTTGACTGTGTACAGTACATCTGGCGTTGTTTGACTAACTTCTTTCATAATTATGTATCCTAATCGAACGTCTTGTGTTCTTTATCATCATTATTTTCAAACCTATATATTCTTAAATTTTCAGCTTTGAACTTCTTCGCGTTGCAGGCGCTTTCGCGCCTGTCTCGCTTTCTTTTTTGCTTGCTTCTTCTCGCTTCGCAGAAGATTGAGTCTTGCGTGTTGGCAATAGAACTTTCTGCCAAACTCATCCATACGGAATATCTTTTTGTGTTCATTGTTCTTTGCCATAACAATTCTCCTTATTTATACAGTTGATACTTCTTGCTGATTTGATGAGCAAGCTCGTCGGGTAGTGGGCGGAAGCCAATACAGGTGAGCGTTCTTCCTACACCATTTTCATCGACTTCCTCTGGGTTAAGCTCGGTTAAACAACAGTCTTTGATAAGGAAGAAGTCCTCTCCTTCCTGAAGTCCGAGCTCCTTAGCAATCTCTACTGCTTTCATAAGCTGATTGCGGTTTCGTGCCTCACAAACCGTCTTGGTAAAAACGCCTTGAATCCATTCCTCATAGATATCCTTATTAAAGAAAATCTCTGTAGCGTATCCGTCTTCTCCTGTTACCGCGTTCGTTGCCCTTAACATCTTATCTTTGTCTCTAAGTTTCGACGTTAGGAAGGCAAGCGAAGCGTGGCAACATTGAGCGGCGAGTTTACCCGGAGACATTTGCAGGTCTTTGCGGGCAATGATTAACTGCCTCATACAGTGAGAAGGTTTTCGACGTTCTGAACAATCTTTGCGTTCTTCTCAGACAAGAGTGCGATAGCCGCATTCTCTGCCTGAAGAGCCGCGATTTGAGCATCGTTAGCAGCCTTGGCTGCCTCCGCCTCTTCGTTCGTGGTCTTGAGACCAGCGATAAGATTTCTGAACGCTGCGATAGCAGTGTCGGATTTCGTCTGCAAGCTTGCAGCGGTAGCAACATTAGTCTTCTTGTTTGCCATTTTCTTTCTCCTTGATTATGTATTTTTTGGGTTACTGTGTTTCTTTCCCCCTTTGCGGATATTAGTGAATTCCTTTAAGGTTTGCATCTGAATATTCGCAATTGAAGGAATGTTTTTTACTTTTTTAGAACCGGAGTTCCCGAAAGTGCGTTAGAAAAATCGGTGTTTTTTGCAAAGGGTTATGCAAAAGCGGGGCGTTCTTGTTTCAGATTTCGAGACGAAAACATTGCAAACGCGGGCTCTTTAACACTCTTATATGTCGGGATATTATCCCAGAA
>JAFVRG010000011.1 GCA_017504405.1 Clostridia bacterium
GGTGAAGGTCTTTTCTAAGTCCTCGTGGTGTCTTGCCATGTATCCGAGTAGCTCCTTCATCTCCTTTGAGTTATTTCTGCTGTCCTCTTGCGGAATGATGTTTCCGTGCCATAGCTCTTTTATCATACTTTTCATAGGTTGCACCTCCTGTTAGCACAACAACATACCACAGAAGAGAGAGGAAGTCCAGCACTTTTCCGAAAATAAATCCAACTTTTTTCGCCGAGCGTTTTCTTTGCCTTCTGCGATGCAATTTTTGAGGGGCGATGTCACTTTCACTTTGTGAAACTGTGCATTTGCATTAAATCGCAAAGTGAATTGATGAATATCTCTTGACTTTTAGGGAATAATATGGTATCATTACTTTGTAAAAACTTGCATTTGCACAAAATCACAAAGTGGAGGTATATATGAAAGTCATTAATCGTGACCTTTATTTAAATCAGATCATTGATAGAAAGGAAAATGGTCTTATAAAAATAATAACCGGTATTCGAAGATGCGGTAAAAGTTATTTGCTATTTAACCTGTACTACAACTATCTTCTTGAAAACGGTGTGAGTGAGGATCATATCATAAAAGTTGCTCTTGACGACGATGATAATAAGGAGCTGCGTGATCCCGATAGATTATCTGAATTTTTGCACGGTAAAATCTCGGATGATAAGAATATGTACTATATTTTGCTCGATGAGGTTCAATTCGCTATTTCAGGTGATGAACTTCGCAAAAACGAGCCTATCCGTCTTTACGGTATCCTGAATGGTCTTTTGCGCCGTAACAACGTTGATGTGTATATAACTGGCAGCAATTCTAAATTTCTTTCCTCTGATGTTATGACCGAGTTCCGTGGTAGAGGTGACGAGGTGCGTGTATATCCGCTTTCTTTCTCGGAATTCTTTTCCGTATATGAAGGTGACAAATACGAAGCATTTACCGAATACTCAACCTACGGCGGTCTGCCATTGGTCTTATCTAAAAGGCGTGATGCCGATAAATCCAAATATCTTCGCGATAATCTCAGCGAAACCTACATCAAGGATGTTATCGAACGCCACAATATCCAAGGTGATGTAGTGATGGACACTCTCGTTGAGATTTTAGCTTCCGCAATAGGTTCACTTACCAATCCACCGAAGCTCGCGAAAACCTTCAAAAGCTCACAGATCAATACCACCGAGGTTACCGTTTCAAACTATATTTCCTATTTAACCAACGCTTTTATTATCAACCGTGCGGAAAGATATGACGTTAAAGGACGCAAGTATATTGACAGTCCATTCAAATATTATTTTACCGATATCGGTTTACGAAACGCTGCGCTTAATTTCCGTCAGCAAGAGCGCACTCATATTATGGAGAATATCATATATAATGAGCTTTTGATTCGCGGATATAACGTTGATGTAGGTATCGTTAGTTACAGCGGTAAGACTGCCGATGGTAAGCGTACTACCATTCATTCAGAGGTGGACTTTGTCTGCAACCTCGGAAGTAAGAGATATTATATTCAGTCTGCTTTTGCAATCCCCGACAAAGAAAAAATGGATCAAGAGACTGCTTCCCTTGATCACATTGACGATTCGTTTAAGAAGATTATTATCGTCGGTGATATTATCAAGCCTTGGATTAACGAAAAAGGCTATCTCATTATGAGCATTTACGATTTTCTCCTTAAACTTGATAGCTTAGAAATGTAATAGACCGGTCTTGCCTTTTACGCTTACTTGCATCATGTTTGTAAGCGTAAAAGGCAGGTGTGTTCTCGTCGGGCGTTTTCTTTGCTTACAGCGATGCATTTTTTGCGTGTTGAGCGAAGGCTCTTGACTATTTCCTTGATCTATGGTATAATAACGGCAGAAAAAGAATTTATGCGGAGTCGGATTTTCGATTTCCTGATAGCATCCTCATCCCACCAAAACGGGCTTGACCACAGTTTTGACCATCTACGGCTTCGGACTACGTGGAAACAGTGCGAACGAGAGCACCCGAAAGCATCGTTTTCGGACACAAAAGCCCCGAAAAGCCCCCGAAATCAAGGAAAAAATCGGTGCAGATTTGTTTGGGACCATGATGCCGCAGGTTCGAATCCTGTCATCTCGACCATAAAAAGCACTGTACCGCTCGGTACAGTGCTTTTTATCTTCGTGTGTGGCGGCGAGAATCTGCCTTTGCGCCAGCAAAACAGGTTCGCATTCACCGTCCCAAGATCTGAAAACTCGCTTTCAAGGCGCAGGACGTGTGAATCTTCGCCTTGGCGAATACCCTGTCATATCCGCATACCCGCTTGGGTATGCTGTTTTTATCTTCGTGTGTGGCGGTGAGAAACACAGTCAGCTACCCGATTAACCGTAAGCTGTCAATAAACAAAACCTTTAAAACAAAAAGACAGGAGTATTGGCTTACCCTTTACTCCTGCCTTTTTATTTGTTTATTATCAATAATTCTTCTTGTGAATTTCGAAATAGCTCTGAGGATGCTTGCATACGGGACAAACCTGAGGAGCCTTCATTCCGATTACGAGATGTCCGCAGTTGCGGCACTCCCATATCTGAACCTCGCTCTTCTCAAACACCTGTTGCATCTCGATGTTTTTAAGAAGCGCACGGTAACGCTCCTCGTGGGTCTTCTCTACTGCTGCAACTGCACGGAACTGTGCTGCAAGCTCTGTAAAGCCCTCCTCGTCAGCCTCACGTGCCATACGGTCATACATATCGGTCCACTCATAGTTCTCGCCCTCAGCTGCGCTGACGAGGTTCTGTGCGGTGTCTCCGAGCCCGTCGAGTGCCTTGAACCAGAGCTTTGCATGCTCCTTCTCATTATCTGCCGTTCTGAGGAACAGCTCTGCCATCTGCTCGTATCCCTGCTTCTTTGCTACCGATGCGAAGTAGGTATACTTATTGCGAGCCTGGGATTCGCCTGAAAATGCCTCACGAAGATTCTGTTCTGTTTTTGTGCCTGCGTACTTGTTTGCCATAATATATCTCCTTTAAGATTATTTTTCCGATACTTTATTTATATCATAAGGTGTCGTCTGATATACAAAATAATTTAGCCAATTTGAATACAAGAGGTTTGCGTGCGCACGCCAGCTGACGAGAGGTGGCTGTGTGTCGTCGTCATTAGGATAATAGTTTTTCGGAACAGAAATGGGCAGTCCCGCATTCTTATCACGCAGATATTCCTTTTCAAGCGTTCTCGGGTCGTACTCCGAGTGTCCCGTTATAAATATCTGTCTTCCGTTTTTCGAGGAAACGGCGTAAACGCCCGCCTCGTCAGAGGAAGCAAGTATTTTCAAATCCGAAACCTTCTCTATATCCTCACGGGCAATTGTCGTGTGCCGTGAATGAGGAACGTAAAACACGTCGTCAAATCCACGGAAAAGAATAGAGCGCACGTAGTCTGCTCTATGGGGAAATACTCCAAAAAGCTTTTCGTCAAGCGGTTTTTTGTCTATTCCGTAATGATAGTAAAGCCCTGCCTGCGCTCCCCAGCAGATATGGAAGGTGCTGTGAACGTGGGTTTTTGACCACTCCATTATCTCACACAGCTCCTGCCAGTAATCGACCTCCTCGAACGGCATTTTCTCAACGGGCGCACCCGTTATTACCATTCCGTCAAAATACTCGTCCTTATACTCCGCAAAGGTCTTATAAAACGAGGTGAGGTGCTCCTCTGCAACGTTTTGCGATTTATGCGACGCCGTGTGCATGAGGTAAAGCTCAACCTGAAGCGGTGTATTACTCAAAAGCCGTGAAAGCTGAGTTTCGGTATCAATTTTTGTAGGCATAAGGTTGAGAAGCAGAATCCTCAGCGGTCTTATGTCCTGGGAAATTGCTCGGGTTTCGGTCATAACGAAGATGTTTTCATCCTCAAGCACCTTAACGGCGGGCAATTCATTAGGTATTTTAATAGGCATTTGATTATCCTCTCAAAGCTTGGTCAAGGTCGGCAATGAGGTCATCCGCACTCTCAAGTCCGCAGGAGAGTCTGACGAGCTCAGGTCCGATTCCCGCAGCGACGAGCTCCTGCTCGCTGAGCTGGCGGTGTGTAGCAGATGCGGGGTGCAAGCAGCAGCTGCGTGCATCTGCAACGTGGGTTTCGATAGCATATACCTTAAGACGCTTCATAAACGCCTCGGCAGCCTTTCTGCCGCCCTTAACGCCGAAGCTGACGACACCGCAGGTGCCGTTGGGCATATACTTTTGTGCGAGGTCGTAGTACTTATCGCCCTCAAGTCCCGGGTAGGTAACCCAATCAACGTTCGGATGGTTTTTAAGGAATTTTGCAACGGCAAGTCCGTTTTCGCAGTGGCGCTTCATTCTCACATGCAGGCTCTCAAGTCCGAGGTTGACGAGGAATGCACTCTGCGGTGCGGCGGTAGAGCCGAAATCACGCATCAGCTGAGCCGTTGCCTTTGTGATATATGCGCCCTTACCGAATTTCTCGGTATAAACTATTCCGTGATAGCTGTCGTCGGGAGTACAGAGCCCGGGGAATTTCTCCTTATGAGCCATCCAATCAAAGTTACCCGAATCAACGATACAGCCGCCGACCTGTGTTCCGTGACCGTCCATATACTTTGTCGTTGCATGAGTTACAATGTCAACGCCAAATTCAAAGGGACGGCAGTTAACAGGTGTTGCAAAGGTATTGTCGATTATAACAGGAACGCCGTGACTGTGCGCTGCTCGGACGAATTTATCAAAATCAATAACGGTAAGTGCGGGATTTGCAATAGTTTCTCCAAAAACTGCCTTTGTATTCGGGCGGAATGCCGCATTCAGCTCCTGTTCGGTGCAGTCAGGGGATATAAACGTGAAATCTATACCCATCTTCTTCATAGTTACGGAAAAGAGATTAAAGGTTCCTCCGTATATTGTCGAAGATGATATAACATGGTCGCCCGCATTTGCAATATTGAATATGGCAAAGAAATTTGCCGCCTGTCCCGACGAGGTCAGCATAGCCGCAACACCGCCCTCAAGCTCACAGATTTTAGCTGCAACATAGTCACAGGTAGGATTTTGCAGACGGGAGTAGAAATAACCGCTCGCCTCAAGGTCAAAAAGCTTGCCCATATCCTCGCTTGTATCATACTTAAACGTAGTGCTCTGGTATATAGGAATCTGTCTGGGCTCGCCGTTTTTTGGCGTGTATCCGCCCTGAACGCATATTGTTTCTATTTTCTTATTCATTGTCATCACGCTTTCCGCCCATAGGGCTATAATTATACAAATACATTATACACTTTTTTTCGGGGCTTGTAAATAGTATATACAAATTTTTCTTTTAAACACTTGACAAATCGGCTTTTTTATGGTTTAATGTATGTAGTCACGGAGGCATAGCTCAGTTGGTTAGAGTACTTGCTTGACATGCAAGGGGTCATAGGTCCGAATCCTATTGTCTCCACCAAAAAATAAGCAACCCGACGGGTTGCTTATTTTTTTATCCAAGCCGCAGTAGGGGTTCCCCGAAGCGAGCGTGCGAGCTTTGGGGGTTTCCGTAGGCTTGGTATATCATCAGCCCTATGGGCTGGATATCATCACCGAAGGTGTATATCATCACACCAAAGGTGTGCATTTTCTCCCATCATTTTTTAAATTCCATTGTTTTTTTCACGTTGACGTGATATAATCAAGGTATAATGTGACTCTTAACTAAGGAGAAGCGGTTATGAAAAAGATAGTTCTGAATAAGGAGCTGACGGCGAAGCGTGAATACGACGTTATCGTAGTTGGCGGCGGCGTTGCAGGCTGTGCGGCGGCAGTTTCCGTTGCGGGTAAGGGAAAAAGCGTGCTTTTGCTCGAAAAGACTAATCTGCTCGGCGGTCTTGCTACCATTGGACTTATCAATATGTTCGTTCCTATGTGCAACGGCAGAGGACAGCAGATAATTTTCGGTCTGGCTGAAAAGTGGATACGTGATTCTCTCAAATACAGCTGGCAAAGCATGCCCTCCGAGTGGGAAAAAACCGGCTCGCCTGACGGCACAAATCACCGTTACTACAACCACTATTCCCCCAACATTTTCGCACTCCAGCTCACCGAGGAAATAGTAACCAGCGGTGTTGATTTACTGTTTGACTGCATAGGCTGTGAGCCTGTATGCGAGGACGGGCGCTGTGTCGGCATTATTACCGACTCAAAGGCAGGGCTGGAATTTTACGGCTGCAAAATGATAATAGACACCTCGGGTGACTGCGACGTTCTGAGAAGAATGGGAGTTCCCACCGTTTCGGGCGAAAACTATTACACCTACGTTACGAAAATGCTGACGCTCGATTCCTGCAAAAAGGCAATTGAACACAACAATATACGTTTCGCAACGTACGATTACCATGGCGGCTCCATCAACCTTTTCGGTGACAACCAGCCTTTGGATATGCCCCGTTGGTCGGGACTTTCTCCTGAGGAGGTTACCGATTATCTTGTGAGAAATCAAATTGAGGTGCTAAATAAGATAAGAAATGACGACAGGCTCTCACGTGACATCGTCACTCTGCCGACTATGCCTCAATTCAGAACTACCTGCCATATTAAGGGTGATTACAGCTTAAAGGTTTCCGATGCATACAAGCATTTTGACGACTCGATATGTGCGATAAACGATTTTGAGCATAGAAATCATCTGTTCGAGGTGTCGCTCAAAACCATAACGAGAAGGGACTTTCCCAACGTTATAACTGCAGGAAGGAGCGCATCGGGCGAGGGCTACGGCTGGGACCTTTTGAGAGTTATACCGCCTGCAATTCTCACAGGACAGGCGGCAGGAGCGGTCGCCTGTCAGGCACTCGACGAGGGTGTCGGCGTTGCCGACGTAAACGTATCACGGCTGCAAAACACCCTTGAGGGTGAGAACGTGATGATACACTTCCCCGACGAATATATACCCGAGGACAGAACGGTAATTATACACGGAAAATCACACCTACCCGAGGACGACATCGGACACATATAAGCACAAAACCGAGGCTCAAGCCTCGGTTTTATTTCGTTTCTCAATATATTCGGAGGGAGAGCACCCATTGATCTTTTTGAATACCTTAGAAAAGTACATGGGGTCTCTAAATCCGCAGGAAAAGGAAATTTCCGCAACCGATTTGATGCCCTCGCTTATCAGCTTATGTGCTTGCTGAATTCGCAGATTTTTAAGATACATCGAAAAACCCACACCTTTCTTCTTTTTAAATAGGAAGGATAGATATTTAACGGTGTAAGAAAAGATTTTCGAAATTTGCATCAATGAGATGTTGGGATCGCAGAAATTGCCGTCTATATAGTCCATAATCATATTAAATACCGTATCGCCGTTGTCCATGCGTGATGCATCTGCATATGAACTGTTCAAAAATGAGAGCGTATACAGCAAAACCGCCTCGGAAAGCGCACTGGCATTGGTCTGCGTTATACGTGATACCGAGGACATCCATAAATCAATCAGCTCCTGACGGTCAGGATAAACGCAATGAGAGAGATCCACACCGAATTTATCCAGAAGCACCGGAATAGCGGAGCCCATAAAGCTTATATACATATACCTAAAATCCTCTGTTGCATCTATCTCAAACGGCACAGCGGGGAAGGAAAAGAATACGCAGCCCCTATTTAACTCATATTCCCTTCCGTAAATTTTCATCACAGCGCTACCTGACGTAACAATGTGTACATAATGGATGGGATGAAAAAAAGGCTGAGAGAGCTTTTTGAACTCAGTTTCATAAACAAATAGGACTGTTTTTATATTACCCGAATATTCTTTTTCAGGTAAAAAGTTGCAGATGCTGTCATTCACTGTTCATCACCTCGTTTTTATTATACATCAAACCTATCTTCAAATCAACATTATATGGATTTTTTTCATGGCAAAAGCGAAAAATTCCATTCACTTTTCCCCAAAAATGCGGTATTCTATAATTATCACATGGATTTTGGAGGTATATAGTGGTTGCTCTGCTTATAGTAGCGGCGAGCGCTGTCGGGCTGGTTGAAGGCATCGCCATAAAGAAATATAACAAGAAGCACGACAAGGGCGGCTTCATTTTTACGGCTCTCATTTCCCTATTCTCGATGCTGTTTTTCATAATTACCGACAAGGGCGGAATAGAAATAGTACCTCAAATGCTTCCCTACTCCATAATTTCGGGAATTTTGTACTGCACTGCATCCTTGCTCACCTTCATTGCCCTAAAATGCGGCTCATTCTCAATCTCGATGCTGATTCTCTCCTATTCGGGCGTCTTCACTATTCTATACGGTCTTATATTCCTGCGTGAGCCTACCTCTGTGTTTGCGTATATAGGTATGGGAATAATGATGATTTCCCTCTTTCTCAGCCGCCCCGCTAAGGCAGAAAATGAAAAAAGAGGCTCTTTTAAATGGTTGATCTGCATCACCGTTTCCCTTTTCGGCAGTGGATTTTTCGGAGTGATGTCAAAGGCACAGCAGATAAGATTTGAAAATCGTTACAACAATGAATACATGATGCTGACGCTGGCAATTTCCTTCGTCATTTTGGTAACGGTAGGAATTATAAACGACAGAAAGAACCTCGGCTACATATTGAGATACGGCGCCCCGTATGCGGCACTCGGAGGAATTTCAAACGGCGCTACCAATCTATTGGCGCTGATAATAACGTCCCTGATTGCTGTTTCTATATCCTCTCCGCTGAGTGCGGGAACAAAAATAATAATGTCGTTTATTGTGTCAAAGCTGATATTCAAGGAATCATTTTTGAAAAGACAGGTATTCGGAGTTCTGCTCGGTGCAGTATCGCTCGTTTTCCTGAATTTATAAAAACAAAAGGAGTTTACTATGGAAAAGGTTGTAAAACTTGGGGTCGTGGGACTCTGCCGTGGCAGAAACGTCGTCAAGGAGATTATCGGAGAGAGAGGCGTGAAGCTCGTTGCTATATGCGACAACAACGAAACCACACTTGGCAACGCAAAGTGGGAATTTCAGCAGAGGATGGGCGTAAAGGACCTCGAATGCTACGATAATTTTGAGGACATGCTCAAATCCGAAAACGTTGATGCTGTTTTTATAGCTACCTATGCTACCGATCACGTCAATTTTGTAGAAAAGGCTCTCGATGCTGGAAAGCACGTTATCAGCGAAATACCCGCAGTCAACAATATCGATGAGGCTGCAAGGCTGAAGGCGGCGGTAAGCAGACATCCTGAGCTCAAATATATGACTGCTGAAAACTGTTTCTATTGGGCATTTATTCAGTCATGGAAGAAAATGCACGAAGAAGGAAAATTCGGCGAAGTCGTATATGCAGAGAGCGAATATATCCACGGCAGTGATTTCCGAGAACATCAGCCTCCGAAGGATCCCAATCACTGGCGTCTTTACAATCCCGCAATCAAGTACCTCACCCACAATCTCGGACCTCTGCTCCACATAATGAATGATAAGTGCGTAAGTGTTTCCTGCATGATGCCGGATATTCAGTATAACCCTTACCGTAAAATACCTAAAAACGGAGTTGCTATTTTTAAAACTGCAAAAGGTGCTGTCATAAGAATTCTTATAGTATTTGACGCATACGTGGGCTTTGACCACAATTTTGCGCTGATAGGAACCCGAGGCTCTATTGAAACCGATAAGATTAAGCCTCTCGAGGAGGCTCATTCCTATGCAAGATTTTCCGATATTCCCGGCACGCTTGACAACAAGATTGAGATACCCGTTGCTCTGAAATTCCCCGGTGAATCCGGTACAGGTCACGGTGGCGCTGACAAAAAGATGATGATGGATTTCATCAATTGCATTATAAACGATACGCCCTCGCCTATCAACGTTGATATGGGCATACGCATTACCGTACCCGGAATTATCGCTGCAGAATCGGCTGCGAGAGGCGGAGAGCTGTTGGAAATTCCCGATTTTGAATAAAAGCATTCCCTGCTCTTATATCTTTTAAAAGGCAAAAAACCGAGGCGTGAGCCTCGGTATTTCTTTGCTTATAATAGAAAAATGCACGGAAAAATCCGTGCATTTTTTGTTTGTGTCGGTTAACCGACGATACCGGAACGCTCGATACCCTGTACAAGGTACTTCTGACAGAACAGATAGAGGACAACGAGGGGTGCAATAATCATAATACCTGCGGTATTTCTTACTGCATTCTCATAAATCGTCTTACCTGCATATATGTCAGGCTGAACAAGCGATTCGGGGATTGTTGTGTAAATATCAGGCATCAAAATCCATCTGTGTGCCGAATCCGCACTGTAGAACAGCATGGTGTAGAATTCATCCGTCCACTGCCACGAGAACGAGAACAAAAATACTGTTATCATCATCGGAATAGACAGAGGAATTATTATCGTAAAGAAGGTTCTGAATACGCCTGAGCCGTCAACGTATGCCGACTCCTCAAGCTCGTCGGGAACTCCCTGGAAGAACTGGCGGAGAAGGAATATGTAAAGACCGTTCTTAAACGCAAGTCCCGTTGCAGAGAGCAAGAACAGAGGTGTTGGCGAGTTGAGCCAGCTCCAACCGTCCGCCTCGTCAAGCAAGCCGAAGCTCGTCAGAATTCCCGGGAAGCCGAGTCCTCTGAAATTGAAGAGGTCGAAATAACGGAAATGCTGCTGAAGAGCGTAGCTGACGGTTCTGTGCGGAATTATCATCGTGATGACAACCAAAACGAAGATAAGCTTATTACCCTTGAACTTAAACTTAGCGAGACCGTATGCGATAAGGCAGGACACAAAGGTCTGAATCAAAGCGCATACTACCGACAAAAAGGTCGTATTAAGAAACGCCTCCATATATCGGTTCTCAAGGAATATGTATTTGTACATATCCACATTGAAGTCCTTAGGAATAATACGGACGGTTACGTCAACGAAATCCGACGTGCCCATGAACGAGCCCGCAATCTTCGAGAAGAAGGGGAACAGAATTACATACGAAATTCCGAGCATGAGCAAAAATCTGAACAAAAACCATACGAGCTTCTTAACGAAGAAGAGAGAGAGGTACTTTGTCTTTAATCTTTCGAGCAGAGGCGTTCTCTCAAATTCAACACGAATCTTATTTTTAGATTCTTTTTTGATTATCGGCGCCTGCATTGTGTTGTTAGAATCCATATCTTTCCTCCCTCCTTAATCTCGTTTCTGATAGAATATGAAGAACGAAGCTATCAGCGCCACGACTGCAATTATAGCCATTATTATCAAGAAATACAGCCAATACATTGCAGAGGCGAGGGAGTGGTCCTTTATATCAGATACATACGTCATAACTACGTTGGACTCGCTCGTGAAGGCGTCTATTATCGTATACACGCTGTTTACGAGTATCATCGGGCTTATCATCGGGAAGGTAATCTTCCAGAAGGTTTCCCACGAGGTAGCACCGTCAATTCTGCACGCCTCATATATAGCGGGAGAAATTGACTGAAGACCTGCAAGGAATATAAGCATCTGTACACCCGAGCGGTTTACGATATCGTAAATGTCGTTTACAAGCTGAGTTACGTATTCAACAAGCTCTCCGCCTATCTTCATCGAGGAGAACAGGTTCTCTATATCCATTGTGGATATTATCTGCCCTGCCTCAGCTCCCTCCTCTGTCGCTCCCGACTGCATATAGTCAGCCAGAATATCAGAGGCGTTTATCGACTCCATAAGTCCCGTTGCGATAATAACGGGGACGAAGAATATAGCACGGAATGCTGCTCTGCCCACCATATTCTGGTTAAGTATTACCGCTATAAAGAGCGAGAATATTACTATTGCAGGGACAGAGAAAAGCAGGTCGGTTATACCCTGAATAAGCGTCTGCGAATAGTTGGGGTCGGTGAGGAGCGCATCGGAATAAAATTTCATTCCCTCAAAGGTTGTGACCATTATTCCGTCCGAGTCGTAGGACATCGAAGCTAAGCTGAACCACAGCGAATCAACTATGATGGGCAGATATATCAGCACAAGACCGAGGACGAAGGGAAGGACGAATACCCAACCCGCCCTTGCCTTCCTCTTATCAAGTGAGGCAGAACCGAATCCGAAGAAGGATTTCTTTTTGCCAAGTGTTAATGTTTTATTATTATCCATTATTGAAATCCCTCCCGATTACAGTCTGACAAATCCGTAGGAGCTAATCTCCACACGTCTGCCGTCTATTGTTGCAATTACGTCATAAAGATTGTAGTTGATTATAAATCTAACGTCGGTCTTTCCGTCCGAGTAGGTTACCATTACAACGCTACCGTCTGCAACCGTGTATTTGGTCGGCTTATAATCCGTCGTGGAATCAGCATCGGTTACATTGTAGTTGGGAGCATAATCGGTTATTGCGCCGGTGCTCGAAACGCTCTTTATAGCATCAACCTCAACCGTGAAGTCGCCTGCGACAGCGCCCTCTGTGTTGTACTTATTGATTACTGCATCAAGCCTTGCCTTAACAGAAGCGGACAGTCCGTTTGAAAGTCCGAGCTCTGCCTTCAGCTCTGCCTCACGTGCGGCAAATCCCTCCTTGCCCTCAAGGTGACGGCAGAGGTTTGCTGTCAGCACGGAGTATGCCTGACTGTAGATGGCATCGGCATCAATCATAATCTTTATTTCCTCAACTGAGAAGCCGGGCGTTCCGAACTGAGCGCCGAGCTCATCACGCTTCTGGTTATAGAGAGCGATTATTGTGCTCTCAAGCTTGCTAACCATCTCGTTTACGAGCAATTCGTTTCTCGTTCTGAGGTCTACAAGGTCAAGGACACGCTCTACGTTAAGGAAATCGTGATCGGTTATCTTATGAAGCTGAAGGTCGCCGATTGCTCCGTTAAGAGCATCATAATGCTCCTTCACCTTATCCTTCCATATATCGTATCTTACCGAGTAATACTGATTGAGATCAGGATCCTCTTTAAGATGCATGATATTGGTGGAATTGTAGGAAAGAATGTAGTAGAGGCACGCACCGTTCTCAATAGCCTTGAGAATCTGGTAATTCGGGTCACCCGATTCATTGACTGCATCGCCTGCGAAGCTGACGTAACCGTGAAGTATCATTCCCGTGAAGGGAACGGTGTAGGATGCCGCCGATCTGTGGTTACTGTCTACGCTGACCTCGAGCAGATGGTCAACGTATTTCAGAACGTACGCATTACCCGTGCTGCTCATTACCGAGCCGGGATACGTCTTCTGGAGAGTATTCAGAGCCGAAACGATAACGTCCTTCGCCTCTTCTCTATCCATAGGAGCGTCCTCATTGAAATCCGAGTTGAGCGTTCCGCCGAGTGTGCCTACCGAAATTCCAAGCGAGGAGTTGTACTCGTTAAGCTCGGAATACTTCTCGGAAATCTTATTTACGTACTTGTTAATCGAATTTGCGTTAACGCATACGTCAAAGTAGCTGATGTATTCCTGATATACAGGGCTGTATACTTTCTGATTACTGTACTTTCCGTCAACGGTCTTGGTCGCATTCTTGCGGAATGAGATTCCGTCGTTATCGGTGTAGCTGAAATCGAAGTCTACAAATATTCCGAAATCCTTTTCGTCAGCGTATTTGAGCAAGTCCTCAAGACCGCCCTCTCCGCCTGTTGCACGCATCCACTTAATCTTCGAGGGATAGTAGCCGGAAAGTCCGCCGTTGTAATATCCCGAGAGCTTGAAATTCGTGTTATCTATACCCATAGTAGCGAGCTCGTCACGCATCTTGGACACGTCCTCGAATTTCGTGAGGGGCACGTTTGAGGTAATAGGAATTGAGAGGAATTTCGTGGTGGTTTCAATGCTACCGAAGGTTTCGATATAAAGGGGCAGCGAGGATTTAACCTCATTTGCCTTTATCTCTTCAATGATTCCCTTGGAAACAAGGTAATCTCTGTATGCCTGTGCCATTCCTACCCAGGTTGTAGAGTAGTAATTTTCGAGCGAATTCTCCGCAGCAACCGAGTCCTCGTTGAGAAGATATACACGGTACTTGAAGTTTCCGTCAAATTTATTGGCAGAGGCTACCGTCCATTCAGTGTTACCGCTGACTGAAATACTGTCTGCAAGGTCATAGGTATCCTTCGGACGGGGGTTGAACGAGGAGAAAAGTCCTACGTACGAGTGAGTTGCTCCGTGTGACTGTGCTGTGAAGGTCATCATCGACTCACCCTCCTCAACAACAACCACGTATCCCTGCTGCTTTGTAATAAGCTTGGAATCGTAAGCTGACATTACGTCCTTGTTCACATACTCAAAGGCTCTCTTCGGGTCGGAGAAAATGACGTTTGAAATTGCGTCAGCCGTACCGTTAGTCTTTGAATTGTGGTAGGAGAGGGTCTGCACAGCGCCGAACACCGGCATCGTTATAGGCTCATTTATATTACCCGAAAGCGTGTAATACGAATGGTCGTGTCCGTAAACGGGAGCAGATATGTTTACGGAGTTTTTGTAGAGGTTATCGTAGGTGACGAGAGTTCCGCTACCGTCAGGATAGAAAATGTATCCTCCGGTGCTGAGAGAGTTGAGCGAGCCCATATAGGGAAGAAGCTGTATCGAGTTTATGGTGAAGTTTGTTTCATCGTATCTGATACTGTTTCCGGGAACTCGTATTCCGAAGCTGCCGTCATCGTTTATGGTGTACTCTACTGCAAGACGGAACAAAGGAGATACCTCTGTTTTCTGAACAAATCCCGTCTTTTCGTGGATAACAGCGAGGGTGTCGTAGTTAAACTTAGGCGCATAGGTCTTTATAATCGCCTCGAGCATAAGCTGACGTCCCGAGCTGAGGTTGTTTTCGTCTATTGCGTGGAGGTTGAACTCTCCATTTTTAAGACACTCATAAACCTTCTGGTTTTCAGCGCTCTCACGGTCCTTCCAGGTTCCGAGCCAGATTACTATCTTGTCGATATTATGCTGAATATCGTCGTAGGCTTCCTCGCCCTCGAACTGGTCACGGTATGCGAGCATAGGCTCGATAAGATATACGTAAAAGTCATTTTCAGCGTCGGTTGAAGGGTCATACTCGCCCGCTGAATACTCATATCCGCCCTTGGTTACAGCCTTCTCAAGCCAACCGATGGGAGCATCGCCGCAGCTAATCCAGTGAGGGAGCAAGAACAGGGTGTTAAGACGTCCCATAGTGTATTCAACACGAATACCGCTATTGATGCTCTTAACCTGAATCTGTCCACGCTGAATAGCCTCGGTAAAGCTGTAAAACGACGAGCTGGTTCCGGTATTATCCGTATAGTTGATTACAACCTGCGACATAAGCTGAGGCAAGCTGATTGAATCTATCAGAGCCAGCTGCTCTGAATTAATATTGTTGTAGTTTGTAAAATCGTAGGGGTTTGAGCCAAGAAGCTGTCCTGTCTGTGCATCCCTGAAATAAACCTCGCCCGTGTAGGGGTTACAGAATATCTGACGTGTGGGAGTCGCAGCCATAACGGACATGTTCTTGTCCGACAGCACCTTTGACTCAGGGCTACCGTACTTCTGAGCAAGAGCCTCCTCAAGTATCAACTCAAGATTGCTCTTTTTATCGTCCTCGTCGGCAACCGTTGCAGTATCTGCAAAGGCTGACATGCCAAAGAAAACAGAGAAGCAACCCAGCATCATTACAAACGCAAGTATAGTCGATAATATTCTATTGTATTTCATTGTTTTTCTCCAATCATTATCGAATTTATACACGGTAGCTAAGCTCTGTTATAATCGACGTTATGAACGATATCATCTTACCTATAAGGCTCGAGAACAGAAGCGCAACGAATATAATTATTGCCATTCCGACAATAGTGCATATGGTGATAAGTATGTTTTTACCTATCGAGTAATCGTGTGTTACCATCATTCCGAAGAACAGAAGCAATCCTACCCATACGAAGGCAAAGCCTACGATAAAGGAAACGATTGACGCCTCGCTCTCGGTCACGAAGTTAGAGGCAATAGTGGTTACAATTATGAGCAGCGGTAACGGAGAGAGAGAATATCCCGTCGCTACCAGAATGTCCTTAAATGAACCCTCACCGTCAAAGAGTGTCGTCAGACACCAGTTGGCAACTACCCAAAGAAGAACAGGCACGAATACCGAAATAACCTGAACCATGAAGGATGAGTACTCGCCTCTCGGATTAAGGATGTAGCCCTGTCCTACCGTCTGATAATAGAAGGAAACTACGGTGACAGCCATAATTGTGAGAGCTGCTCTGACCGAACCACGCTTCTCATGCTTAAGATCCCAGAATCCGTCGAACGGATGGTATTGCAAATGATAAATGTACAACAGCTCCTCAACGTAGGTCTTCTTGCCGACGTGGAGTATTGCCGCCTTGTTTATCTTCTTTGCGAGCTTCTTAAACTTCATCCAAGCGAAGATAACAACAACAAGTATAATTATTAAGACGAAGAGGTAATTTGAAATCCATTCCTTACGAATTTCACTGTACGCTGCGGAATAGTTTTCGGTATCGTACGCCGCCTGATAGTAGTGGAGCGCACACTCATAACCCGTTTCGCCCTCCTCGTTAACTATTGCGTTACCGAGGTTGTAATAGGAGTTACCAACTCCGATGTATGCAGTATCGAAGTTATTGTTGTGCATAAGAACGTTGAGCCAGTCGTTAGCAGCATCGCTGTATCTGTTCTCGTTCTCTGCACGCAGTGCCGTGTAGATATAATCACCGTAATCGGTGGATTTCAGTACCGTAAACGCCTTGGATTTAGAATCCAGAAGGAGCATAAGGCTCTTGCCGTTTATTTGTTGATAAGCTATACCGTTGACAGACTGAGTATTACCGAGCTGCTCGCCCATATCACCGAATGCGAACAGAAGGTTACCGTTCTTGTCATACGTAAATACCTTATTTCTGAGCTGGTCAATGAGCGACCAGGTGCCCTCAGGTCCTGTCGCAACGTCAACAACCTTCGAGGGGTCGGTGTAGGTCTCACCCGAAAGGTCAACCTCGCCTCCTACGTCGAAGAAGCCGTTACGTCTCATTATTTCCTTACCTGCCGAATTGAGCTTCTTTACAGGTGAGTAATCCGCAGTCTTGGAATCAATAGCTCCCGCCTGCTTATCCTTATCAATTGTTGAGGTGGTTGCGTAAACAAATCCGTCCTCGTCAATCGTCAGGTTGTTAAACTCGGTTGAAACGTAGGTTTTCGAGTTAGCTCTCTGCTCTGCGGTCTGGAAACGACGCCACAGCATTTCAATTACGCTGTACGTAACCTTCTGAGCTCCGATGAAGCCCGTAAAGTCGCCGTTTTCGGTCATAACGATAACGCCCTGATAGGTGGACGAGGATACTACGAACACTCTGCCGTAGTCGTCTACTGCTATCGCAACAGGCTTATACGTTGAGTCCTCACCGAAGTGTACCGACTGAGGTCTTGCTATCGTTCTCTCGTACGTGCCCTCATTATCAGCGCTGAATACTACAATTCTCTGATTATCGGTATCACATACGAAAATCTTTTTGTCGATTATGTTGCCCTCGTCATCCTTATACTCCTTGACGAAAAGACCTCTCGCTCCGTTGAACTTATCGGATTTACCGTTTTCGTTCTTAAAGCCTGAAATCTCGTACTTAAATCTGTACGTTTTGTCAAGGACGAGGACACGGCTGTAACCGTTTGTTCCTGCAAGGTAATCAAGCAGATAAACGTTGCCGTCGCTGTCAGCGGTTATGTCGTAGAGAGTATTGAGTGAGGTACAGAATGTATCACGTCCCTCCTCAAGTCCCTCGAATATCCACTTAGCGTTTACATTCGTGGTTCTTGCCGGGGTATACGCCGCAGGAGACGGGAGCATCTCTCCGTCGATAGAGTAGGTGTACGTCTGGTACGGCTCTATCGCAGAAACGGAAAGCGTTCCGAAAATCATAACTGCGGTAAGGGCAAGAAGAATTACGGAAAATAGTTTCTTTTTCATCGCTATACCTCCTTAATCCTTCATACCGCTCGAGCCCATGGTTTCGATAATCTTACTCTGGTTAATGACGAATACCGTAATCGGTACAATCATCATAACAACCGTGGATGCAGCACCTGCACCCTGACGGGCAATACCGCCCGAAACTATCTGACCTATGGCGTAGGTAAAGGTTTTTAACTGTTCGGAATGAATGAATACGGAAGCGCCTGAGTTCCACAGCGACTTGAACGACTCAATGATGAGCGTCAGCGCCGCAGGCTTAACCATCGGCATTGCGATAGTCAAAAACGTTCTGAATTCCGATGCACCGTCAAGTCTCGCACTCTCAAGGACAGCGTCGGATACCGAGCTCTCAAAGAACTGCTTCATAAGGTAAACACCCAGCGTTCCTGCCAGAGTCGGAACTATGATAGCAAGGTATGTATCGATAAATCCGAGCGCAGAAAGAATGATAAAGTGTGCAACCTGGTGAACCGTCTGATGGAACATCAGTGACATAACGATTATTTTGAATATAAAATCTCTTCCGGGGAATTTCATTTTCGCAAGCGCATAAGCGGCGAGCGAGCCGAGAATCAAGCTACCGAAGGTTCCGCAAAGAGTGAGGAACACGGTATTGAATATGTATCTCGAGAAGGGAACCCACGAATCGTTCAGAAGTGTGAACAAATCGGTGAAGTTCGTCAGCGTCGGGTGTATAGGCAGAAATCTCGGCGGGAACATAAACAGCTCGTCAAGAGGCTTCAAGGCATGCATAATTACGTAAAACATCGGAAGGAACATAAATACTCCGAGTATTACGAGGAAGAAGGTTATGCCTGCGTCTCCTCCGGCGGAACGGTTCAGTACGACCTTATGTCTGCGTGTTCTTAACTTTTTAACTTTCATATCACTGACCCACCTTCGAAAGAGCTTTCTTGATGATAGAGTTTGCTCCCAGCATTACAATAAAGAGTATTACTGCAATTGCCGAGGAATAACCTATCTCATAACGAGTTGTACCGTAATCCTCAAGATGGTGCATTATCGTATATGCGGCGTAGTCAACCGATATACTCGTTCCGAGAAGTCCCGTAACGACTGCACCAAAGCCGAAGGAGTTGGTGATTGCGAGAACCGCACCGAACATGAGCTGAGGACGCATCATCGGAAGAGTGACGAACCACGCCTCCTGCCATCTGTTCTTAATGCCGTCAACCGCTGCAGCCTCATAAAGGCTTCTGTCAACCGTTTGCAGACCTGCAATGAAGGATAAGAACGCCGTACCGAGCGAGGTCCACAGAGCGACGAGTATACATATTGGCATTACGTATGACGCATCGTTTAGGAACTGTATCGGTTCGGTTACTATACCGAGATTGAGCAATATTCCGTTTATCCAGCCGTGTGCGTCGCCCGAGAACATCGTTTTCCATATGATATAAACGGAGCCCGATATTGACGGTGCGTAGAATACGAGCGTAACAACCGCACGGATTTTCGGCGGAAGCTCGTTGATAAACCACGCAACGAGGAATGAAAGAATATAGGAAACAGGTCCGGTTACACCTGCAAAAATCAAAGTATTTTTACAGGATATTATAAATATTTCATCATCAAAGAACAGTCGTGTATAGTTAGATACGCCAACGAAATGCGGCATCTGAAGCATATTGAAGTCGGTAAGGCTCAATACCATCGACAGAATAACCGGGAACACAGTGAACGTTAAGAAGAGAATGAGAAACGGCGCTATCATAAAGTAAGCAACCTTATTTTTCTTCATCTCTTTCCATGTCCACTGCCAACGTGTCATATCTTTTCTCGATACAGGACGTTTAACCGTATTTTTTTCTGACATGTACTTTTACTCCTTTAATTATTTGTAGCGAAAGAAATTACTGAGCCAAGGTCTGTTCGAGCGTACTGCCTATTCCGATTATAGGCAGACCGAATTCCTCTCGCTTACGGTTAATTTCCTTGTTAATGGTGTTAATGTAGGATTTCATTTCGTATCCGGGGTCGGTCTTATTGTTATAAGCGTCCATGAATGCGAACTGAACGTAACGCTGAATAATGTAGTTTCCGGGGTAGTTAGCTACTGCGGCAAGCTCGGCAATCTGGTCCTTTATATTAGCCAGCTCCTTACTCGTCCAGGAGAGCTTCTCTATCGCCTGAAGGTTTGCTGTTGCATATTTTGCGGAGGGACCGATGAGGGCAACCATTTCATTACCGTACTGCGCCTGCATATCGGCACTGGACTGCCACTTCATGAACTCCCACGCCTCATTCTTCTTATCAGAACCGTACAGCATAACCGTTGCGGTTACAGCAGACGTACTGGAATGGTCAACCGTTCCGTCTGCGCGCATCGTTCCGGGTATCTTGGTAAACGTCCATACGTTTCTGATTTCTGTTGCAAATACTATGAGGGTATTATAGGTTGTAACGTAGTCACCGACAACTATCGGTAATTCTCCCGTTCTGAAACGGTTTGACGCATCAAACGTGAGCGGGAATGAGTAGTCGATATAGAGACTGGCAACCTTATTGAAGATTTCGAGCTGAAGGTCATCGCCGTAGGCTATCTGGGAGCCTGCGTAAATACCGCCCTCCTCCTCGTATCTCCATATGCTCGCTCCGCTCTGGTAAATCATCTGACCTATCGTTGCCTCGTATGCTATACCTATTTCCATATTCTTGGCAACGAGTGCTGTGTTGATTTTGAGTAGGTCGTCCCAGGTTTCGGGAACGTTGAGCTGCATGTTTGCGAGAATATCCTCACGGATAAACATCATTGAGAATGCCATCGTTTCGGGGAGTCCGTAAAGCTGTCCGTAAAGGCTGATAGGCACGAGCGCCGACTGGCTGAACACCTCACCGTTGAGGTATCCGTCAACGTCCTCAAACTGATTGAGCGAGGTAACGGCGCCTCTAATAGCATAGTTAATGGTATCCGCCGCCAGAAGACCGATATACGCATCAGGGCCTGCTCCTGCAAGAACCGAGGGAAGCAGAGTTCCCGTCGTAACGAGCTTGAGGTTTACTGCAATACCCGTCTTGGGTGTGAAGTTATCGTTTATAAGGTTACGCCATATCTGCGACTGGTCACGACCGTATGCAAGCCATACGTCAATGGTTTTACCCTCGTGAGCCACGTCGGTGACACCCATCGAGTTGTAATCAACCACAAAGCTCTTGAAGAATGCAGAAATTTCAAACCAAGCTGCCTTGAAAAATCCTGCATCAGCCTCGGGCAATTCTGCATCGGGTGACTGGACCGTGAAGCTGTCCACGGTCAGTGATTGCTCCTTTGAGTCGTTAATCCAGGTACCGAGAGTACCGACGTAGGTTTTCAGACTCGAAAGGTTCGGGGCTATCTGATTTTCGGGATCCTTACCCATTGTATTGAGCAGGCGGGCAATGTTGTCAAGCGTTACAACGTGCGAGCCTGTGGTTCCGCATATATCCTTGATGCTCGCAGAAACGTTCTCCAACGTTTTTGCAGATTCAAGAAGAGAACGGATGGTTCCCGGCATTATCTTTGTAAAGTTGTATGACCTGTACTCATCAGGCTCAGCTCCTGTGAGACGTACAATTTCGAGGTATGCGTTGTTAATCGCTGTAAGTGTGGATTCAATAGTTCCTATTATAGCGGAGAGGTCGCCAAGTCCTACCTCGAGATAAATCGTGTAGGTCTTTCCCTCTTCGAGATAAAATTCAAACGTCTTATCACCGTTACCGATCGCATTTACCTGCCAATCCTTGGAGTAGGCAAAACGGGTGTAATACGCCTCGTGGAAGGGTACGGTAGGAATTTCTCCGTATATACCTCCGCTGATTTTCAGAACTCGGGATACGAACATTCCCTCAAGGGCGGTCTGCTTATATCTCATAACGATATTGTGAAGACCCGTCTTCTTCGCCGTGAAGGTGTATGCCGCCCACTGTCCCGCCGTATGGTAGCTGTTAGCACCTATGGTGTTGAGGTACTGCGAACCGGGAGAGGTCTGCACGTTTTCAACGGTGTTGGTTTCCTTATTGAACTTGTTCGACGTGTTTATAGCCGAGGTTCTGTCGCTCGATGCGTAGATTGACGTATCGGAAACGAAGGTAGGATACTCAGCCTCAAACTTTATCACCGAATCCGCAGGAGCCTTTGTCGCTCCGTACGTGTTCTTTATGTTCTCTATGTACTTGTCGTAGGAGATGGTGTTCTCTACTCTGTAAAGAACTATCGCCTTGACCGCCATGCTCTCTCTCGATGCGTAAAGGGATACGTAGTTGGTTCCCTCATTAAACTTGAATTCAAAGCGGTCAACCGTATATCCGTTAGAGTCAACGCACTCGTAGGTGAGCCACTCAGGCTTCGTCAGACCGATAGAGGGACGCAGGTCGTTTCCGTTTATATCGTCCTTGATATACGGAGTTCCGTTTGCATCGTACTCGTAGTTATAGGTCCACGATTTCGTAAGGGTGAGTGAGCGTGCTTCTGAGAAGGGCACCTTACCGTTTACGTAAAGAGTACGCTCGATGGAAGATGTGGTGCTGCTGACGGGGGCATACAGAATACGTATTCCGTAAAGGCCGTCGGCGGGAACCTCTACCTTCCACGTTGCCGTTCCGTAGTCGGGCAGGTACAGTGCGCTGTCAGCGCCCTCAAAATCCTTATACCTGTCGAGATCAAGGTCGGCGAGCGTCGTTTTGGGGAGATCGAAATCGAGCTTCAAAACATCTTCATTGGTTATTCCACTCGAGGAAGCAACGAAGTCGTTTAGAACGTCAATTACGATTTCACTATCTCCTTTCTGTAATCCGGCATCTGCGTTACGCTTGGCATACGTGGAATAAGATACAGCGTTGAGTATGTCGCTAATCTGTCCCCAGTCGTATGATGAGCCGGATGAAGAATTTGAACCGCCGGAGTTATCAGCGGCTGCTGCCGTGATTCCCATCGAACCTATTACGGTTACGAGAGTCAGAATCAAGGCAACAAATTGCAAAAACCGTGTTTTCTTCATCTGAAAACATCCTCCTAAATGAGTAATACTGCCATACAACATAAAATTGACTTTACAGTTATATATATAATAGCACAAAGAATTTATTAAGTCAAGGTAAAATTTTTGCGTGCAAATTTATAAAAACCAAAAAAATCCAATTATTCTTCAAAAATGGAAGATTGTGGAAACGCCATTTTTGAAAGAAATGGCGCTGTTTTAACGGGCAGACAAAGAGTTGTTCAAAAAAGTAAATTATATTTACTAATTTTGTGTTGTTTTTTCTCGCATTTTTGCTATTCGTGTTTGATTTTTGCATTTTAAGTAAATTGTATTTACCTTGACAGGATGTGAAAATGCAGTTTTTACCAATAATACACTTGTTTACCTTTTTGTGAAAGTTGCACAAAAAAAGGTGTAGATTTTCTACACCCTCAATTTTTGAGCTCACCGTACAATTCCCCCAAAGGCGATTCCGTTTTCGTCATAAAAAACAGCCGACTGCCCCGGTGTAACAGCGCGTGCCCCCTCCTGCGCCGATACCTTTGCCGTGCCGTTTCCGAGAAATTTCACCCTGACCTCAACTCTTGGCGAGAGGTATCTGAATTTGGCTGTGAGAGATACCTCGCCGTCCTCTGCGGGAGCCATTCCCGAGAACACAAGACCGTCTACGTATATCTCATCGGCGGTGTGTTTTACCTCGTCGGAGAGGACTACGGTGTTATCGTCGGGATTTATTTTGCAGACAAACATTCTCTTTCCAAGTGAAATGCCCAAGCCCTTTCTCTGCCCTACCGTATAATGAATTATTCCCTTATGTCTGCCGAGCACCTTACCGTTCACGTCTACAAAATTCCCCTCGGGTGAGGATTGGAAATTGCGTTCAATATAGCCCGCATAATCATTGTCGGGGATAAAGCATATTTCCTGACTCTCCTTCGCATCTGCCGAGGGTAGTCCCTCTGCCCTCGACTCGCTCTGCACGTCGGTCTTCTCAATATCCGACAGCGGAAGGGTAAGATGGGCAAGTATTTCCTGAGGCAGACGCCACAAAACGTAGCTCTGGTCCTTCCTTTTATCCTTAGCGGGAGCTATGCAAAACCTTTCATTATTTTTAATAACACGCGCGTAATGCCCCGTTGCGATTTTGTCGAAGCCGTTTTCGATTGCAAAATCATACAGCACACGCAGCTTTACCTCGCTGTTACAGATAACACAGGGGTTAGGTGTCCTGCCCGACAGGTATTCCGATGCAAAATTTTCAACGACACGCTCGTGAAACTCACGGGTGCAATCTATAACGTGCAAAGGCATTCCGAGAGCATCCGCACACCTTTGCGCTGAGGAAACGTCAGTGAAGCCGTGCATTTTCAGAACTGCGCCCTCAACCGAATGTCCCTTCTCTATCAACAGCTTCGCAGTATATGCGCTGTCAACGCCGCCGCTCATGCCAAGCAAAATTCTCATTTCAGCACCCCCTATCCCATATATTTTATAACACTATCAGCGATATGTCAATTATATTTTTAAAACCCGTATTGACTTTTTGGGTGTGCAGCATTATAATAGTAAAAGAAATAACTTTCAGGAGAACAGTATGTACCGTATTGGCGTAGACCTCGGCGGAACAAACATTGCCGTAGGTATTGTAGACGAAAACCACAAAATACTCATAAAGGACTCGATACCCACAAACGCAGGGCGTCCCGGTGAAGAAATAGTAGCGGATATGGCATCCCTGTCGAAAAGGCTTCTGGACAAGCTGGGGCTGACTGCAGATGACATAGAATATGCAGGTATAGCTACCCCGGGTCTTGTAAATTGCGACGAGGGAATTGTTGAATACGCAAACAACCTCAAATTCATGGATTTCCCGATGGCTAAAATCTATAAAAAGCATCTCCCCGTAAAAGAGGTGTACGTCGCAAACGACGCAAATGCTGCGGCGCTGGCGGAAACACTGTGCGGAAAGGCGAAGGGCGCACGCTATGCCGTGATGATAACCCTCGGCACGGGTGTTGGCGGCGGAGTTATTATAGACCGCAAGATATACACGGGCTTCAACTTTGCGGGCGCAGAGCTCGGACACACGGTTATTAAGCATAACGGCAGGCTCTGCTCCTGCGGACGACTCGGCTGCTTTGAGGCATATTGCTCCGCAACCGCTCTGACGAAAATGACAGAGGAAAAGCTGAGCGAGTGCAAAATCAAGGGTATGCCGACAAAAATGACCGAGCTGTACGAAAAGCACGGCAGGGTTACCGCAAGGACAGCCTTTGACGCAATGAAGATGGGCGACAGGCACGGAAAGGCAGTCGTTGACTCTTTCATCTCCTATCTCGCCTGCGGCGTTACAAATCTCATAAATATCTTCCAGCCTGAGGTATTTCTCATCGGAGGCGGTGTTTGCAATGAGGGCGATTATCTGATAAAGCCTCTTGTGGAAATAGTTGACCGTGAGCAGTATTCGAGAAACAGCGATCGGGAAAAGAAGACGAAGATTATGATTGCAGAGTGCGGAAACGATGCGGGAATAGTCGGTGCAGCAGGACTTGGAATTTAAACACAGCTTTTGCACAATTCGGACAACACACATTTGTTTTATTGTATTTGCCCTTTATATATGAAGAATTTATTACCGAAAACTATTTTTATGTTTTTGTTAAAATTCGGATAAAAAACAACAGCGGTTCTCACACTTGAACCGCTGTTGTTTTATTTTTCAAAGTCCTACTCGGGAATGAAAATTTGCAATTTTTTCAACCTGTTTACTGTCAATTTTCGCATTCTCCTTAAGCTCCCTTGCGGAACGGGAAATAGCACCTGAGAAAATCAACGAGAACCATCTGCGCATCTGACAAAAGGGGGTTAGCCATTTGTGTTTTTTAAGTACAGGATACTTGATTTTGAGAATTTCGTACGGCTGAAAAATTCTTTTAATAAAATAGGTAAATTTACCCTTTGAAGAGCTGCGCCGTGCGGCAACACTCGCACTCAAATCTCCGTACGTACCGCCTGCCAGCACAAAACGCTCCATTTCACGTGTAAGCTCGGTGTGCTCTGCACTATCAAACCAAACGAGCATAAGTGCCTTTATATTGACGTAAAAATCAAAAATGCCACATAGCTTCAACAGATCTGTAAACACAGCATCATTCCACGCAGTTTTCTTTTCAAGGATGTATAGGTCTAAAAGTGCCCGCACACCGCATCCGCCATTTTTAAAATGATATACTATATGCGAAATTATATGGAAAAGCAGATATTCGGGAGTCAGCCTATATCTGAACGAGCCTCCATCTCTCTCTGCATAGTCCCAGACTCGCATAAGCACATTATCTATATTTTCTATATCCTCAAGGATGTTGAAATGCAGTTCGAGATGCACTCCGCTCGGAGAATAGAGCGATACATCATGATAGGTGCGTACACCCTTGTTTTCATATTGAAGCTCCTGTTTAATGACAGAAGCAGCACGGGAAACGTCCTCCTCGTGAACCAAAATATCAATGTCACAGCTCGTTCTCATCCACGGCTCGGGGTACAGGTCACGGATTACTGCGCCCTTTAAGGGAATATAGGGAATGCCGTTTCTTTCAAGCACCTCACATATCGCCGAAAACTCAAAGTTCTGTTGCTCGTATCTGTAAAAGGCGAGAAACTGTTGCTTTGAGAATTTTTCTGCCGCCGTTTTATCCGTCGGGAACATTCCGTTTTTCTCAAGCGCAATCGAAATTATATGGGAAAGGTCGTGCATCTTTGATAGCTTATACAGCACAATCAACTCGTCAAGGGTCAGCTCACGCCTCATACTGTCAGAAAGCGATTCGCCAAACAGTGCATCACGCAAAAGCGCAAAAAACAGCTCCTTCATTTCTTCCCCCATAAAAATCAATATATTAAATCACCCTTCAAGGCTGCTATCAGCAGCTCTCTATGAGCCTCACACTCAACAAAATTCCTGATTTCCGTCTTCCTGCCGATTCCGTATTTGCGTTTCAGAAGCCACCGCTCATATCTGTGTCCCGATAGCTTATTTATAACCTTGAAAAGGAATGTGCGCTTAATTCCGGAAAACGAGAACAGATACTTATTCAGCTCCTCGCTCGCAAATTTAGCATATCTTTCCTTTATAAAGCCGTCTTCCTTAATCTGCTCGCCTCGCTCTGCAAAGGCAGACATAATTTCCTTTGCCCTTTCAGGCTCTGCGAGCCTTACTCCGCATCCTGCTTTAACTAACGGGATATAACCGATTTCAAATCCGTCGGTTATACTTATGAGCAGCGAGGTTTGCCAGCATTCAAGCTCTGAGCGGTCAAACAAAAAGTTGCCCTGTCCGTATACAATACGGCTGCCGTTATATTTCTCCTCACAGCCGATACAGTGAGAATGCTGACAAACAACGAGGTCAGCCCCGTTATCTGCTATCGCACGGCAGGTTTTCTGCAACATCGGCGAAGGGTAACGGTAATGCTCCTTGCCCCCATGATATAAAACGATTAAATAATCGCACCTGTCACGCAAGGCTGATATATCACGAATTGACTGAATAGGGTCAAAGGGGTTAGCTCCGCACAATCCCTCATCAGCTATTGAAAATTCGTGCTCGGCACAGGCGTAAACGCCTATTCTTTTGCCGTCACATTCAAAAACATACGGCGCTCTCGCCTCACCACAATCAGCCCCTGCACCAACGCAGTCAATGCCTGCGTTTTTCAGGGTATCGAGCGTTGATTTAAGCCCCTCTGCGCCCTGGTCAAGAATATGGTTGTTCGCAAGCGTGAAAAGTCCGACACCGACAGCCTCATAACCCTTTACAGTATCGGTGGGGGCTATCAGGTTCGGTCCGCATTTTATGATAGGCTCTGCCCTATCCGAGAGAGGTGTTTCAAGGTTGAAAATGCTGAAATCCGCCTCTGTCAGAACAGCCGTCAGCTCAGCACCGAAAAGCGCAGAGGTATCCTTGGCTCTGAAATATTCAAAATTACTCTCTGTGGGAACGAAATCCGCACCAATAAGTATATTCATAATCTCGCCTTTCTATTGTTTTTCGGGCAAAATCAGCCAATCTCCAAGTGTTTTATCCCACTGTTCGGGATAAAAGGGCTCTAATCCTGAGGCGTGGAAAAAGGTTAGCTCTCCAAAATAGATTTTACCGCCTACATCGTAAAAATCAACACGAACGTGAGGAAATCCCGTTGACAGCCGTTCTGCCAATTCAATCATCTTATCCATTGAAGACGGGATATAAATATCACGGCTATGATCGGGCAAAAAGGTTCCTCCGTACATAGGCATAAGCTTCTTGTTTTTATCGTAATAGTTTGCGTGGTGATCCGTGAACCTGTCAAAATCTATTTTGAAAAACTTACATTCACCGTTAAAGCAGAATAGCTTATAATCGTGTAAATCATCGCCCTCTGCACGTTCAACGCCTTCGGTGCGGTCGGTTATGTATTCCTCTGCAATAATTCTCGGTTTTAAATCCTTATAAATCCACTCGCGTCCGTACCAATAGAAGTTTTTACGCAGCTTTTTGTTAAGCTTTTTCTTCGCTTTTTCAACGTCAAAAGAGTTCTTATCCTTACAAACGACGGCGCTTCCGGAATCATGAGTGCATTTCAAAACAAAGCTATCCGGCAGGGCGTCAAAATCGATATCCGAAACCTTATCCCATACCCCTATTGTCGGTATCACATACTCTTCACCGATTTTTTCTGCAATATAATTTTTAACCTCATACTTGTCCACAAGCTTACGGTATTCGGGATTGCGATTATATAGCTTCAGCCAATTAAGTTTTTCATTAAAGGTAACGGGATTTTTTAAATTAAGCTTTTTTCCAAAATGCGCTCTGTACGCATATTTCAAAAACGCACGGTCCGAAAGAAGCCTTAACATTCCGCTATCATTCAGCCGTCTGAAAAGGGCAGTTCTGATTTTAGACCTGTCATTTTTTAAAAGGCGGAAAAACGTCTTTACACTTCTCATTATTTCAACTCCTCCGTCGGTGTGAGCAAACGTTCCTCTTTTACTTTAAATTCAAGCATACATACTATCAAAATAATCATCATCTGGAAGAAGAAACCATTGTATGTCACAGCTCCAAAATCAAAGATTAATATACATATAATCATTCCCAAGAGGAAATTTTTATCAAGAGAATATCTGAGCCTCACAATCCTGACAATGGATACCGCAAAAAAGCTGTAATAAAGCAAAAATCCGACTAATCCGTGATTGCAGAGGAGCTCTGTGAAGTTGCTGTGAGAATAAGTGCCGAAGCCCGCTATTGAGGTAAATGCGTCCAAGCCGTGACCGAATACCGGCCTTTGCTCCCACAGCTCAATTGCCGCTCGCCTCATTTTCTCTCGTTCCATAGTGCTGAAATCCGCAGAGTCTGCACCGCCGAAATAATAGGAAAGCATTTCCTCAAATCTTACTCCTATCGTTTCGTAGAAAAACTGTATCTTTGTAAGCATAAAATACAATGCCGTTGCAATGCACACCGCTATAACAGTGTACTTGATATAATGGCGTTTGCCGTTTTTGTCCTTGTTCATAACGAGCATAATGTAGAGGAGTAGCAGAGGGATGAGGAAAAACTTTCTTCCCGCTGAAAGAACGAGAGTCAGCATTTGCAAAATGAACACAACTAAAAACGTTATACGCTTTTTCTTATCCTTGAACCTGATTATGAAATAAACCGATATACAAGCCGCAAACATGTATATAGACGCAAACGTGTTTGCGTTGCCGGTCAGGGTTTGTCCCAGACGCTCGCCTGTATCTGAAAAGAAGAAGGAATCAGTCAGCAAAAGATATAAAAGCAATACAAACGAGCCAACCTCTGAAAGAACAAACAGCCAATCTATATATCTTTGCTTATTGATTATCGAAAAGAGTGAAAACGCAAATACAATGACTATAACAAGGTTATAAACACTGTTAAATATCGAAGCCACATCGTCAAGGAACAGGCAGGATATAAGAGCCATAAAGGTAAAGGCGGCATACCAGATAAGATAAGAATTTATCTTAAACCGCTTGTTTACGATGATAAGCAAAAACGCCAATAACGCAGACAAGTATAGAAAAACCGACTGTACGTAAGGAATTATAAATCCAACGTACGTAAACAGAAAATAAATGCACAAGGATATTATCGCAAATCTGTTTATTTTTCTCTCCTTAGACAGCTCACGCAGCTCATCTCTTAACATATTACTCCTCCTTTCTTAGTTTTATTGTTGTTTTAGCGTTATAACAGAGACGTGAGGTATTCTTCCCACATATCTATGATTTTGCTTGGAGCGAAACGCAAAACTACCTCTTTTGCCCTCTCGCCGCAAGTCTTCGCAAGGGTGGAATCGTCAGCAAATTTTTGCATCGCAAGAGCGATAGCCTCGCAGTCTCCCATAGGAGCAAGCAAGCCGTTCACTCCGTCCTCTATCAGCAGGCGTGCTCCGCCGGGTGTATGGTCGGTTGAAACGCAGGGTAGCCCTGTCGCCATTGCCTCCAACAATGCGTTGGAAATTCCCTCATAATCCGAGGTTATCAAAAACATTCCGTCACGGCATATATCCGCCATAGGAGTTGTAGTAACACCCATAAGCTGTACCTTATCGGAAATTCCGAGCTCAGCGCACCATTTTATTATGTTTTCCCCGTCGGGACCGTCACCGTACAGCCTG
This sequence comes from Clostridia bacterium, assembly GCA_017504405.1. Lineage (GTDB taxonomy): Bacteria > Bacillota > Clostridia > Oscillospirales > CAG-272 > UBA1740. The sequence goes on from JAFVRG010000011.1 coordinate 30,556, forward strand.
AGCGTATATTCGGGATTTTCCTCTGCGAAAACCGAAAACGCTTTGAGCATTACGTCATATCTTTTCTGGTTATTGTGTAATCTTCCAACAGAGACGACGGTTTTTTCCCGCTCCTCATAGGGAATTTGCTCTATCTTCTCATTGACGAAGATAGGGTTTGGGATTACCCTCGATTTTTTGCAAAGTCTTTCCGAGTAATACTGCATTGCGCCCTCGGTCTGAAAAACTCCGCCGTCATTTTTATTTATAATTCGGAACAGTAACCTCTCAACCACCCCATTGTAGGTGCGTGAGGGATCACCTCTCTCAGACATTACAGACGGTATTTTAAGAGAGCGTCCGACAAGCCTTGCCATTGCGTTGGGATAGAGCGCAAAGCCGACAATAATATCTGCCCTCATCTCTTTTGCGATTTTTTTCAGCTTAGAAAGCTGCTTGAACCTGCGAAGCCCGCGCATCCCATCCGAAGCTCCCGCATCGTACACCTTGATTTTATCCGAAACAGGTCGCACATTGCCAACGCATGCCGTATTTATGTTGGCAATTGACACCGTGTGTCCTCGCTCTGCAAGCGACTCTGCCACAAATATCAGCATCTTCTCCGCTCCGCCATAGCCAAGTCCTGCGGTTATAAACAAAATTCTCATAAATCTCCACTGTCAGAAAACCGTTGAGCCAAAATGCTTATACATTCCGGTTACGGTTGAAAATTTGATTTTTTTCTGCTTATTGTTTTTAAGTATTTCTGCCACAATTGTTTTTGCCGTTGCCTTTGCGCTCGGGCTACTTGCAATATGCCTTGATATACGTCGGCGGTAACCGAGCCACAGTATAGGCGCAAGGATTTTGGGGTACAAAAGGCGCTTTGTAGCATACGGCACGGCTATTGCACGTGCCTTTACGTCAAATGAGGTCTCGCTGTTCCCTGACCATTTATTTATCCTCGGTTTATGGATTATAGAAATTTCGGGGTCGTATACGTTGAAAAATCCGTTGTCTATTGCCCGTATTGAGGGTAGATATTCCTCAGCGCCATATATTACGTTAAGACACAACGGCGATGTAAAGCAGCTGTGCCTTAAAAAATGGGAGCCACCGAGGAAGAAAAACGCCATCAGCTTACCCTCACACGGGATGTCTGTCATAACGTCCATTCGTTCATCGCCGAATATTTCATCGTGAATATGCGTTGTCAGCGATGCTACTCTTGGATGTCCGTCAAGGTAGCTGACGGTATCGGAAAAGAACGTATCCCGACAATTTTCCGATATAATTGCATCGTCGTCAAGAAAGTAAACGTACTCCCCTCTCGCCCTGTCAAAGGCGACGGCTCTTCCACCGCCGACACCGAGGTTTTTTTCCTGTCGGCTATAAACAACGTCATACTCGGTTTTTGCCATAAGCTCGAGCACTACGCTCTCGGTATTATCGGTTGAGGCGTTGTCTATTATTACAAATTCGGTTTTCTCGGGAAGCTTGCAGTCAAGACAGCTGTCAATCGCCTCTCTTAACTGCTCGCTCCTGTTCATAGTGAGGACGGCAACCGTCAATTTGTATTCATAAATCATACCTCACCTCCGAATTTATTTAATCAAAGCCTCGTATATAGGCAAAATTCTATTGAAAAATGCACTCTCTGTATAGAGCATTTTCACTCTGTCAACAGCTTTTTTTGAAATTTGTTCACGCACACTCTGCTCACTCATAAGAGAGAGCGCTCCATTTATGCCGCAAACGTCGCCGACGGCAACGATATTACCTGCGCCTTCTGCCAGCATGGACGCGTTTGCCCCCACGTCGGTAGCAATAGCAGGAAGTCCTCTCGCCATGCTCTCAAGCAGCGAAAGCGAAAAACCCTCGCTGTGTGACGGAAAGAGGAACAAATCCGCTCCGTCCATTCGCTCAATTACCTCCTCGTGAGAAAGTCTGCCGAGCAGATGGACGTTTGTGGGAAATTCATTTGGAGCTTCACCCTCTGAAAGCTCGCCTGCAAGCTCAAAGACAATATCGGGGTGGTAATTTGCCACCGAAATTAATTCCTTTATTCCCTTATCAGCCGTCAGACGTCCGACAAAAAAGACCTTTTCAATTTTTTCGTTAACCTTTTTGTGTTCGGAAATTACCGCACCGTCATCAATGAAATTCGGAATTATTTCGCTGTGCACGGAAAAATTATCCATTAGGTATTTTTGGCTGCTTTCATTCAGCACAAGGCACTTATCGGTTATTTTCAAAATGCGTTTGAGGTAGTGGCGCACCAAAAAGCCCTTAACCCAAAATTCAACGTCACAGTGAAAATGAAGGATTATAGGTATATTTTTCTTTTTGAGGGCGCGTGCGCAGAAATAGTCCCGTATTATTCCGAATTTTCCTATGCTGGTATTAATGTGCGCCGCAGAATACTCCTTATCGCTAAGGTGTGAGGAAAGCTGGTTCATAATTGAGCGAGTTCTCTTTATTTCATCAAAAAGAGAAATGCCCGCCGTCAGATTTTCAGCCCGCTTGCCAACCGTCTGCGTATTTACTATGTCACATTCTAATCCACGAACGTCTGTGCCACGAAGGAATGCGTCTGTCCATACGGCAATTCCGCCGTTTGAAATATTCGTTTTTGGAGATACGAGTAAGATTTTCATTCATCCCTCCGAAAAGATTATTGCTCAGCTGTCTTTTCCCCTTATTTTTCCTTGCCTGCTACAGCCGTAATTATTTTTATGTTTTTCTCGACATTTACCGCCTTAGAAGAATTTTTATGAATATACTCTCGGGCAGTGCATTTGAGATTTTCTCTGTTCTTAAAGCAATCCTCGATTGCCTCTGTCAGAGCGTCAACGCTCTCGGGCTCGACACATACACCCGCCCCTGCCTTCTCAATAATACGGGCAAGCTCGCTATCGGTATCAAAGGATGCGATTATCGGTGTATTGCAAGCCATAATGCTCCAGGTTTTGCTCGGCATACCGGCATTTCCCACACCATTTTTACAGGTAATGATGGCAACGTCGCCAAGACTGTAAACCTCGCCGACTCTCTCCTGAGGAAGATAGGGATTAACCGTGACGTTTTCAAGCGACGATGCCTTTATTCGCTCAACCGCTGAGTCAAAGCCTGCGCCGCCGCCGAATATTACGAAGTGAATGTCGCTGTTCTCCCTGAAATGCTCCGCCGCATCTATAACGATTTCTGCGCCCTGCGATGCTCCGAAATTTCCCGCGTAGAGAACAATAAATTTGTTCCTGTCAATACCAAACTCATCAAAAACAGGATTTTTTTCTCTGGAAATCGGAGAGACCGCACCGTCATCTATCCAGTTGGATACGATTTCTATTTTCTCCTCGGGAACGCCCTTCTCCATTATATTCTGCTTGAAGCTTTCGCTGATAACGATTATCTTATCGGCGTTCTTATATGTATAATTCTCGATTTTGCGCCCTATTTTCCAAAGGATACCGCCCTTTTTGGCAAGGTTTGTGGTTACGAGCGAATCGGGAAATATATCCTGCAAATTATACACAAACGGCACGTGCCTTTTGTATTTTTTAGATAGCTTTTTCGCCACCATAGCACTCAGCATTCCCTGAGTCGGGGGTGTGCTGATGCAGTAGACGAGGTCTATATCCTTTTCTTTTATGCCCTTAAAATATTCCTTGATGTTGCAAAGCATATACCGAAGGGCACGCATAATGGGGTTTTTACCCTCGGAAAACATTGAGAAACGGTGTATTATTATGTGTCCGTCACGGCGCTCCTCATATTTCTTTTTCTTATACTCACGACGTATTTGCTTGGTTACTCCACGTGTGGGGGTGGGGGCATAGTTGACAGACACTATTCCGTTTTTTGCATATCCCTCTTCCAAATCGTCATCGAGATGTGAGTCCGAAGTGTTTTCGGGAAAATAATATCCGTGTAAACGTAAAATTCTCATAATTGCCCCTGTATAGAAAGGGAATTTCTCCCTGTTTTTTCAAATGACTGTCACTCGTCCTTCGTAGCACCCACAGCAGTTTTTGACGGGGAGGCTGTAACGGCAGCATCGCCGTATTTTTTCCCGAACATGCAAAGCACAGTCATAAAAACGACTCGCATGTCGTAAATAAATCCGCATTTTTTCAGTCCGTTCAGGTTGTGCGCCATCTTTTTCGGTAATATATCACGAACGTAGACTAAATCCGCATCCTCTGCGCCGTCAAGCATTTCTGCCTCATCCTTGTAATACACACTCGCCTCGGAGGTTATTCCCGCAGGAAGAAGCAGGGTTGCCATCATTTCGGGCGTGTATTCTTCAACGTAGCGTGCAACCTCGGGGCGTGTACCCACGAGCGTCATGCTTCCAAATAAAACGTCTATCAGCTGTGACAGCTCGTCAAGCCGACATTTCCGTATCAGCCTGCCAACTCCCGTAATGCGCTCATCATCGGAAAGAGTTACCAGCGAGCCCTTGTCAGCATCAACCCTCATCGTCCTGAATTTTTGTATTCTGAATTTTTTCCCGTACTGAGTAATCCTCTCCTGACGGTAGAACACAGGGCCTCTCGAATCTATCTTTATCATCAGCGAGAGAATCAGAAAGAGAGGTAAAAGCAAAATCAGCAAAACAAGCGAGATTACTATGTCTGCCAACCGCTTAAAGAAAAGCATTGCCGTTTTTTTCTTTAATGCGAGGTAGTATTCATACACCTCTCTGCTTTTCATATTTTCGGGCAAGCTTTCCCATTTTTTCAAAATCATTTCAAATAATCCTTTAAAATATCTGTATAACAATCTATTATGTACTCTACCTGCTCGTCGGTAAGTGACGAATGGAGCGGGAGAGTAATTTCGGTAGAATAATTTTTATGGCTGTTCGGAAAATTCTTAATATCAAATCCGAGGTTCTTGTATGCAGTGAGCATCGGCAGCGGCTTATAATGAACGTTGCAGGGAACGCCACGCTCTGCCATTTTTACAATAATTTCGTTTCTTTCTTCCTCGGTTATTTTGTCAATGCGTGTCATATACAAATGACCCGACGAGGTGGAAAAATCGGTATAATGAGGCAGCACTTTTACGCCGAGAGGAACAAGGCGGGAATCATACATTTCGATTATCTGCCTGCGCCGTGCGAGCATCTCGGGGTATCTTGCCAGCTGAGAGAGTCCTATTGAGGCGTGAACGTCTGTCATGTTGCACTTATACCAAGTGCCGAAAACGTCGTACTCCCACGAGCCAATCTGTTTTTTTGCCAGCGCATCCTTGCTCTGTCCGTGAAGCGAATAGAGCTGAAGAGTGCGGTATATTTCATCATCGGAAATGCCGTCTATCCTTCTCCACGAGAGCGCACCGCCCTCGGCGGTAGTCAGATTTTTCACCGCATGGAACGACGTATTTGAAAAGTCGGCGATTGCTCCTGCACTCACTCCGTTTCGCTTCGCACCGAAGGCGTGAGCGGTATCTGCAACAACTGCCACTCTGCCAATGGCACGCTGTATTTCATTTTTGGGGGTGAAAAGCGAGCGTTTGCTCTCGACGATTGAATATATCCTGTCGTAATCACATACAACACCTGCAATATCAACGGGAATTATCGCCTTTGTTCTCTCGGTTATAAGAGACTCCACCTTATCATAGTCCATCTCCAGGCTGTCGGGCTGAGTATCCACCAGCACGAGCGTAGCTCCAACGTGGCAAACCACCGATGCGGTAGCCGTATACGTGTAGGCTGGCACTATAACCTCGTCGCCCTCGCCGATACCGAGCAGACGGAGCGACATCTCCGCGCAGGCGGTCTGCGAGTTAAGGCAGACGCAACGGGGCGTACCCGTTTCGGAAAAGCCCGTCTGGTAAAACTGTGCAATTTTCTTCTCAAATTCCTTCACCCTTGCTCCTGTTGTTATCCAACCTGAACGCAGGGTATCTGCCACGGCATTAATTTCACTTTCGGTAATATCGGGCGCCGAAAAGGAAATAGCCGGTGTCCGATTCTGACATTCGCTCATAAAAAACCTCTACATAAGATACAAAAATATATTAAATGTGCAATTAAAAATATTATAGCATAATACGCACGCATTGTCAATATAAAAAGCAGGGCTCTGAAAATTCTCTCAGAGTCCTGCTTTAAATTTACAAAATCGGTCAATTTTCGATATAGTGCTTTGCCTGTGTGGAGAAAAGGCGGTAATACTTACCCTTCTCCTCCATGAGAAGTTTGTGGTCGCCGATTTCGGCTACCGTATTATTGTCAAGGACTATTATCGTATCCGCAAGCGTTGCGCTGGACAGACGGTGAGATACGAATATTGAGATTTTATCACGGCACAGCTCGGAGAACTGATTGAAAACCTCTGCCTCCGCAATAGCATCGAGCGAGGCAGTAGGCTCGTCAAGAATCAGTATATCCGACTTCTTGTAGAATGCACGGGCAATCGAGAGCTTCTGCCACTGTCCGATTGACAGCTCGGTTCCCTTTTCCTCGAATATTCTCATAAGGGGTGTGTCGTAGCCAAGCTCCAGCTTGTCAATAAAGCTATGAGCGTCACTTTCCTTTGCGGCGGTTTCTATACCGATATCGTCAAGCCCCCTATGGATATCTCCGAATGCAATATTCTCCTTTACACTGACTGCGTACTTGCCGAAGTCCTGGAAGATTATTCCGAAAAGCTCGTAATATTTCTTCACGTCGTACTCACGTATATCCCTGCCGTCAAGGTAAATTGCACCGGACGTGGGGTCGTAAAGTCGGGTCAGAAGCTTAATAAGCGTTGACTTACCTGCTCCGTTTATACCGACGAGCACAACCGACTCGCCACTCTTTACGGTGAAGCTGACGTTTTTAAGAACCTCTCGCTGAGTTCCGGGGTAGGAAAAGCTGACGTTTCTGAACTCAACAGTATGGTTGCCGCCTATTTCAGGAACAAGGGGCTTTTCAGTCATAGGAACAATTTTTGGCTCCTCACGCATAAAGACGAGCATATTGTCGATAAACAACGTTCCCTCATAAATTGATGCAGTGGAAACTATAAGTGTAGAAACACAGCCTGTTATCGAATTGAGCGCACCTGTATAAAGCGAATAGTCGCCTATCTGCATATTGCCGTCCATAACGACACGCCATGCAACGTAGGCAAAGAGCGCACAGGACGCCGCAAGTGTCAACAGGCTCGAAAGAATAGAGGCAACCCCCTCTGCGTAAATCAGCTTTTTAATACCCTTGAAGTATCTTTTGAAGGCGCTCTCGTATTTCTTTATAAAGGTATCCGAGAGGTCCATAACCCTCATTTCCTTTATATTATCCTTATTGACGAGCGAGGATGAAAAATATTCCATCTCACGCCTCTCCTTCGAGTGGCGGCGTATGTATCGAAACGTTTTGTGCCTGTAAACGTAGTTAACAATTGCAGTGGGCAGAGCCATAATTGCAATCAAAAGCGGTGCAAGCAGGTGAAGTCCCCACAAAATTACTATAAAGCTCACCATACTGATAACCGTACTGATTACGTTGAAGGTGGCATTGAGTATCATAATGGGGCGCATGCCTGCCTCACGGTTGGCATTCTCCATTTTCTCGTAAAACTCGGGGCGGTCAAAGCTGGCGCTGTCAACGGTTGCAGCCTTATTCATTATTTTGAGCTTGATATGATTGACAACGACCTCACCTGCAATCTGATTAACCATACTGCTGATTCGTGAAACCACACGGCTGAGAAGCTGATGGACAAAATAGACTATGAGCAAGAAAACTATCGAGGACGACAAAAACTGCCCGACTGATCCCATATCTATCTGCATAGCGAGGACTATTTCGTCAAGAATGAATTTTGATACGTATGCGCCTACGACAGGCAGAACGCCCGACAAAAGGCAAAGCACAACCATAGCGATGAGTATTGCGGGGTTTGCCTCCCATACGAGCCCTATTATGTAAAAGAGTCTCGAAAAGAAACCGCCTATAAGCTTTTTAAGATACGAGGGGAATTCCCGTAGGGTGTGCGGCTTTTCGGGTCCTTTATTAGGCTTTGGCGGCGGTGGCATAAAATTCATATTTTATCTCCTTTCGCATTTTCTATATATTTTCGTGCGGCAGCTACACTATCCCTCATCTCCGAAAGTAAAAGCTCTCCCGTCTCTGTCAGAGATGAGCATTCGAGCGTGTACGTACCGCTGTAATTTACCGATTTAATAAAGCAGAAAAATTCATCAAAATCTATATCGCCCCTACCGATATGCAGGGTTTTGAGGGTAGACCAATTCTTATATCCTCCTGCATAGTCGTTTAGGTGGATATGTGAAATTTTACCGTCCCAAATACGGCGTCTCTCCTTTGAATAAACGGCGTCAAGCTCGTCGTGGAACGCAGACATTTTAGTATCAAAGGTGAACTTCGCATACGGGTATATATCGGATAGCTCCAATAGCCTGTCTATCGGCGAGCCTATTGCGCAAACCACGTTTTCTGGCAAAAGCTCCATTCCGAGGCTGTCAGCGCATTCGTAAAGATATGGAAACACCTTAATATTGTTTTCAAAATCATTATCAGAGGGCTTGCCGTTCCAGAGGTGCAGAATTATTTTATCGGCGCCGAGGGCGTGAGCGTATTCACAGTTTTTCTTCATTCTCGCTCTCGCCTCAGAAAAATCGCCGAGGCTGGCGAATTCGCCAATCAGCTTATCTGCGTGAAAGGTTTTTATGGGTAGCGATTTGTCGGTAACCCTGCGGATTATTCCGTCAATTTCGGGATACCAATCGTTGTACATCATAAACTCAAAGCCGTCGCAGGTTATGCTTTCGGCTATTTCAAACATTTTATCGGGATTACGCCCGTTATAGCGTCCGATAAATGCGCCGAAGGAAACGTATAGCTCTCTCATTTTATTTCTCCGATGGAAAAAAGAATGTTGCTTTCGTCAATTGTGAGAATACCGTAGGTGTTACCCCTATATCCGCCATATCCGCAGGAGCCGGGATTGAAAAAATATATACGGCTGCTGCCAAAGAATTCGGTATGCTCTGTCGGCTCGTGCGTATGACCGAAAAGCACTATTTCGTCCCCCTCTGCCCTTGCACGCAGGCAAAGCTGTTCGAGTCCGAATTTTACCCCCTCGGTATGTCCGTGAAGCATTAGAATTTTATGATTACAAAGAGTGAGTGTTCTCGTGTACGGCTCATCACAGTACCAGTCGTTGTTTCCCCTCACGGCGTAAAATATTTTATCGGGAAAGCGTGAGGCGACCTCGGTGTAGTCGGAATAGCCATCGCCGAGAAAAAGAACGTACTCTGCGTCACGGTGCATAGATATTGCCCTGACAAGGTATTCGCCTCTGCCGTGGGAATCCGAAATAACGAGAATTTTCATAAAAGCCTCACTAAAAGATGGGGATAGCATATAATGATAGCAACAACGACGGATTGAGAGGTAACTATATGCAATTTGATAAACAGGCGCTCGATGCGCTTATGATGCAAAATGACCGAGCATTATGGGAAAATATACGCAAAATCGCAGGGGCATCGGGTATAACGCTTCCGCAAAATCCACCGCCGCCCGCTGAGCTTTCAAGGTTGCGTGCAATGATTGGCTCGGGCAATATTCCCGACGTATCAGCCGCCATGAAAACGGTCAACGAATATAAGAAAAGACAGGGAAAATGATGGACGGGGGCAATAAATCGTCAATGCCTGATTTATCGGGCATTATCAATCTTATATCACAAAATCCGTCGCTGATTTCCTCTATTGCGTCAATGCTCGGCTCGCAAGGTCAGGGACATAAGCCGCCCCCCTGTGAGCCGCCTCCGTGCGAGCCGCCGCCACCGCCTCACGACAGCTGTTGTGACGCCACACCCTTGCCTGTTCCGTGTCAAAGATACAGCAAGGAAATTGCTCTTTTAGAGGCGCTGAAGCCCTTTTTGGACCACAGACGCTGTCAGACGATAGATATGATAATAAAGCTATCGGGTCTTTTTGAGCTTTTTAAGGGCAGGTGATGTTATGTACAGACGAAATTACCGAGACGGAGAAATCGAGGTGCCGAAAAACTACGGCGGCAGCGCCTTTTCCGAAAGGAAAGAGGAAAAAGAGGAAAGAGATGACTGCTGCCGAGATTGTCCTCAGCCTCAGTGCGAGGAAGTACACAACTCCCCGTGCGAGGACACGCAAAATGCTCCGTGCGATGAAAAAAGGGACACATCGGGCAGTATAATTGAAAACTTATTCCCATCTCTCTCAATGCTCGGGGATAACAGCGAGCTTTTGCTACTTTTTCTGTGCGTTATGCTCTATTCCGAAAAGAATTCTTCGTCAAAGGAGCTTTTGCTCGTACTTCTGTTTCTTTTGTGCATGAAATGATTTACATATCAGAAGAATGAGAACTGGTCGGTTTCGCTCAGATTATCGAGAACTCCGTTCTCACGCATTATTTCTATTACCGATTTGTTGAGCTTTGCACGCTTGCGCAAATCCTCAACGGTGTAAATCTCGTGCTCCTCTCGTGCGGCAACTATATTCTGAGCCGCCGTATCGCCAAGTCCGCCGAGCGAGCTGAACGGCATACGTATTCTGCCGTTTTCGGGCAAGAACGCAAACGCATCGGATTTGTAGAGGTCAACGGGCAAGAACTGTATTCCACGAGCCATAGCTTCACGCACCATAAGAAGCGTGGAATATTCCTCTGCCTCCTTCTGGGAGGCATCGTTGCCCTTATCCTCTATCTCCTTTATTCTGCGCTCAACCTCTCCCTTACCCTTGCCGACTACCGTTGAATCAAAGCCGCCGGGGGCAACGCTGAGGAATGCCGCATAGAATTCCATAGGATAGTAAATCTTATACCAGCCGAGGCGTATTGCCGACATAACGTATGCGGCGGCGTGCGCCTTCGGGAACATATACTTAATCTTTTTACAGGAATCAATATACCAATCGGGAACACCGTGCTTCTTCATTTCCTCAACCCATTCGGGGGTGAGGCCCTTGCCCTTTCGCACGCTCTCCATTATCTTAAACGAGAGCAGACGGTCAAGGCCGTAGCGGATGAGGTCGTTCATTATGTTGTCACGGCATCCTATAACCTGTGATATATTACATATTCCCTCACGGATGAGGTCCTGCGCATTGCCTGTCCACACGTTAGTTCCGTGAGAGAGTCCCGAAATCTGCAATAGGTCGGCGAAGCACTGAGGCTTTGCCTCCTCAACCATTCGTATTGCAAAGCGTGTTCCGAACTCGGGTATACCGTAGGTTCCAAGCGTTGAGCCGATTTCCTCGGGCTTAACGCCGAGCTTCTCGGTTGAGAGGAATAGCGAATAGACTGCAGGGTCATTCATTTTAACGTCCAAAACCGAGGTGTTGGTGTATTTTTCAAGCATCTTGTACTTTGTCGGAATATCGTGTCCGAGCTCGTCCAGCTTCAGTATCGTGTCGTGCAGATACGAGAACTGGAAGTGAGTGGTTATAATATCCGAATGCGGGTCGTCCGCAGGATGCTGGACAGGCGTGAAATCGTAAATATCATACTCTGTCGGCACAACGATAACTCCGCCCGGGTGCTGTCCTGTCAGCTTTTTCACTCCCGCACAGCCGTGAACAAGGTGCTCCACCTCTGCCTTTGGCAGAGATATGCCCTTTTCCTCCAGATACTTCATAACGTATCCGAATGCGGTTTTATCGGCGAGAGTTCCTATCGTTCCCGCACGGAACACGTGTCCCTCACCGAAAAGCTCCTCGGTATATTTATGTATTTTACCCTGAACGTCGCCTGAGAAGTTAAGGTCTATATCGGGCGATTTATCACCGTTAAAGCCAAGGAAGGTAGCAAACGGTATATCGTGACCGTCGCAGTACATAGGCTCACCGCACACAGGGCAGTTTTTGTCATCAAGGTCAAAGCCCGAGCCGACTGAGCCGTCGGTGATAAACTCGCTGTGCTTGCATTTGAGGCATCTGTAATGCGGGGGCAGGGGGTTAACCTCTGATATACCCGACATCGTAGCAACGAAGGACGAGCCAACAGAGCCACGTGAGCCGACGAGGTAGCCGAGGCTCTCGCTCTTGGCAACCAGCTTCTGCGCTATCATATAAAGAACGGCGAAGCCGTTGTCAACTATGGATTTAAGCTCTATTTCAAGGCGCTCACGCACAATATCGGGCAAATCCTCGCCGTACCAGTCACGTGCTCTGTCCCAGCAGAGCTGCTGAAGCTCCTCCTCAGCACCCGGAATGCTGGGAGTATACGTGCCGTCGGGTATGGGCAGAATTTTCTCTACCGTATCCGCAATTTTATTCGGGTTGTCGATTACAACCTCGTGCGCCAGCTCCTCGCCGAGGTATGAAAACTCAGCGAGCATCTCCTCGGTTGTGCGAAGGTATATTCCCGTATCTCTGTCGCCGTCGGCAAATTTCTGCCCTTTAAGCAGAATTTTCCTGTAAATCTCATCCTCTTTTTCGAGAAAATGCGCATCACAGGTGGCAACCGTGGGCTTATCCAGACGCTTGCCAAGCTCTATGATTTTTTTGTTTATATCCTTAAGCGCATCAACACTCGCAACCTTGCCCTCGTCAACGAGGAACATATTGTTGCAAAGAGGCTGAATTTCAAGATAATCGTAGTAGGATGCTATTTCTTCAAGGCGTTCTCTCGATGCGTTTTCAAGTATCGCCTGATACAGCTCGCCTGCCTCGCAGGCAGAACCGACAATCAATCCCTCTCTGTATGCCGACAAAAGAGTTTTCGGTATTCTCGGCACACGGCGGTAGTAGGAAAGATAGCTCTCGGATATGAGTCTGTACAGGTTTTTAAGTCCCACGTTATCCTTACAAAGAAGTATCATATGACGGGGTCTTAATTTCAGTGGGTCTGCTGTTTCGCTCATAGCCGAAATCATTTCGTCAAAGGTGGTAATACCCTCGGATTTGAGCTGCTCGAGCATTTTTATGAATATGAGGGCGAGCATATGAGCATCCTCGTCCGCCCTGTGGTGGTGGAAATCGCCAAGTCCGTAATGCTCGGCAATCACGTCAAGCTTATGCTTATTCAAATCGGGGTTTAAGTAACGGGAGAGCGAAACTGTATCAAGATAGGTGTTGTTAAACGCATATCCGCACCTGTCCGCCGCCGCACGTGTAAAGCCTATATCAAATGCGGCGTTGTGCGCTATGAGCATAGAGTCACCGACAAAGGCGAGAAAATCACGGAGCGCATCCGCAATTTCAGGCGCATCGGCAACCATCTCATTTGTAATCGAGGTGAGATTGGTTATTTCCTCGGAAATAGTTACCGAGGGCTTTACAAACGTGCCGAAGCGGTCTGTTATTTCGCCGTTTTTTATCTTCACTGCGCCGATTTCTATAATCTCGCAGCTGCTTGCTGAAAGTCCTGTTGTCTCGAGGTCGAATACAACCATCTCGCTGTCAAAGGCGGGACGGCTCTCGCCGTATATCGCCCTTGCGGTATCGTCAACGAAATACGCCTCCATACCGTATATGATTTTGAGGTCGGTTTTCCTCGCCGCCTTCATAACCTCGGGAAAGCTCTGAACGTTTCCGTGGTCGGTGACAGCTATTGCCTTATGTCCCCAACGGAGTGCCGTGCTGACAAGCTCATCGGGCTTTATAATTGCATCCATTGTGGACATATTGGTATGCAGATGAAGCTCTACACGCTTCTCTTCTGCCGTGTCCTCACGGAGCTTTTTCGATATTTTATACATATGTCTGGGCAAAAGGACAAGCTCGTTGTCAAACCTGTCACGGGATATTTTACCCCTGACGGCAACTGCTGTGCCTACCTTGACCTTTTTGTCCTTGTACCAGCCTATATCGTCAATCGGGAAGGTCTTTTTGAGCGCAATTGAGGAAACTCCGTCGGTAATGCTTACCGTCATACGGAGCTTGTCTCCCTCCTTGGTTTCCCTCTCGTCTATTTTGAAAACCTCGCCGAGCACCGTTACGTCTGCGCCCTCTCTTGTGGCGTTTGACAGTGGGGTCGGCTCTACTATCGCAAATGCAGGGCCGAAAATCAGCTCGGCGTTCTCGGTATCAAAGGTCTTATGTCCTATTTTGTATATAAATTCGTCGGTTTTTTCTACATCCCCTAAATTTTCAAATACGGAAACTCTCGCCTCCAAATTTGCCGAGCTATCCGATGATGAATTGAATGCCGCCAGCTCTGCCGCATACGCATTCTCCATTTGGAGCATACTGTTTTCTCTGTCCTGCGAGCGCTGTTCTGCGTCCTCTGTGGGCTTGATTTCTATTGTTCTCTTAATTCCGAAGCGACTCTCTATTATCCTTGAAAATATATCAGCCGCACCCGAAAGGTTTACGAGGTCAATTCCCTCCTTGCGATACGGAATTTTTATTATGATAATCTCGCCGTCCTCAACGTACCGAGCCTCCTCGAAAAAGCCGTATGTAATAGCTCCGACACTCGCCGCCTCCTCAACAATATCACGCATGCGGTGAACATTGAAGAGCCTTTCGGGATAATGCGGAAAAATCTTACACGAGGTAACGCCGTACGCTATGCGTATATCACGCTCTATTTCCGAGAGCACCGACTGCTCCGCAACGGTGTCAAAATCAAGCTCTATTTCAATTCTGTCGGGGTTGCGGCTGGTTCTGACGTGCATATTTTTGCCTCGCCCGATTACCTCCGCCTTATATTCAGACGGAGTGTATTTGGAAAAAAGCTCGAAAAAGTTTTTAGCCATTTTTACATCCTTTCGATTTCCTCTGTAAGTGTCTTAACTATTCTGTCCGAGGGAACCTTGCCGACAATTACGCCCTTTTTGAACATAAGAGCCTCGCCGACTCCCCCCGCTATTCCTATATCAGCCTCACGTGCCTCGCCCGGTCCGTTGACCGCACAGCCCATAAAGGCTACCTTTATTGCCTTATTTCTAAGTCCCAGCCTGTCCACCTCTCGCTCAAACTCGTCGAGAAGCTCGATAAGGCTTATGCGTGTTCTGCCGCAGGTCGGGCAGGATACTATATCCATTCTCTTTTCAGGGAGAAGGTCGAGCGTTGATAAAATATCCTTCGCCGCCCTTATTTCATTTACAGGGTCGGACGTCAGGGACACACGAACGGTATCTCCTATACCGAGCGAGAGCAGACTGCCTATTCCGACAGCGCTTTTCACACTGCCCATTCTCTCTCCGCCTGCCTCGGTAACGCCGAGGTGCAAGGGATACTCGGTTTTTGATGCCAGAATTTTGTTAGCCTCAATCATAGTGGAAACGTCGGATGCCTTTACCGATATAAGCACATTGGAAAAGCCGACGTCCTCAAGAATTGATGCGTGGTAAAGAGCGCTCTCTGCGAGAGCCTCTGCGGTGGGCGCACCGTGCTTTTCAAGTATTGACCTCTCAAGCGAGCCGCTGTTTACACCTATTCGTATAGGCAGACCACGCTCCTCGCAGGCACGTGCGACCTTTACAACTCTGGCTCTCTCGCCTATGTTGCCGGGATTTATTCTAATCTTATCTGCGCCTGCATCAACACAGGCAAGCGCAATTTTATAGTCAAAGTGAATATCCGCAACCAAGGGAATTTTTACCCCCTGATTTTTAAGATAGGTAAAGGTACTCGCCGCCTCTGTATCGGGAACGGCGAGGCGGACTATATCGCAGCCCGCATTTTCAAGCGCTCTTATCTGCGATAGCGTTTTTTCCTTATCGTGAGTGTCGGTATTGGTCATCGACTGAATGCTGATGGGCGCAAAGCCGCCTATATGCACGTTGCCAACCGTCACTTCTCTCGTTTTTCTTCTCATTTCGTTGTAATTCATAAAAACACCTCGCACGCAAAATCGTATAGCGCTAATTAAATATCAAAACAAACACGTCCTTGAAGGTAACGGCAATCATAAGTCCGAACAAAATAAGCAGTCCTATTCCGTTGACGTACGCCTCTACCTTCGGGGGTGCAGGCTTTCTCCTTATAAGCTCGACGAGCAAAAATACAAGCCGTCCTCCGTCGAGCGCAGGAATTGGCAGCAGGTTGAATATTCCGAGATTTATCGTAATAACTCCTGCAAGATATATGACGTTAAGCCAGCCGTCCTTTGCGCTTGCGGCGTCGGTTATAACCGTGGTAACACCGACGGGACCCGATACAGCCTCAAAGCCGTATCTGCCACGCACAAGGTCGATAAGCGACTCGCACACCATTTTAACGGTAGAGGTTGAGCGGAACCACGCATGCTTTATAACCGTGCCAAACGAGCGATCACTCTCGGCGTATATTCTGAAATCTCTGCCGCCGTACTTGTTTCCGTCCGAAACGACGGTTGGGAAAATTACGGTCAAATCAAGCTCCTCGCCGTTTCTGATGACCGTGACGGGGAGCGCTCCGCCCTCGCTGTGCATTATCTCATAATCAAGCTCTGCGGCTGTATGAACACGTGCGCCGTCAATTTCGATTATCTCGTCATACGGCATCAGCGTGCCCTCGGTTGATACTGTGTAGCCCGTCGCTTCCATAGGCAGAAAATCCGCAACGACGGTCGTACCAACCACCGTGTTGGAAACGAGCACAAGCATCAGAACAAAGCCGAGAACGAGATTCATAAATGCGCCTGCGGCGGTTATTATCATTCTCTGCCACACGGGCTTTTTGTCAAGGGAATTCGGCTCGTCTCTCTCCTCGTCCTCTCCCGCCATGCTGACGTATCCGCCTATCGGGAAAATTCCGAGTGAATATTTTATATCCGTCTTTTTAGACCTGACCGAAAATATCTTCGGTCCCATACCGATAGAAAACTCATATATCTTCACCTTGAAAATTCTCGCAAAGATATAGTGACCGAGCTCGTGTACAGTTATCAGCATGCCGAATATGAATACGGCAAGCAGAATGTATAAAATCTTCAATTCTTACTCCTTAAAAAATCTTACTGCCCGCTATCCTTCTCGCCTCTCTGTCCGAGGCTATTATATCGTCAAGGGCTGTATATTCCTTTGCATAGCTCATTTCATTCACGGTCTCCGAGACCACCTCGGAAATTCTGTAAAAGTCAAGCTTTTCATTTAAGAACGCATCAACCGCAACCTCATTTGCCGCATTTAGAACGGCAGGCACCGCTCCGCCAAGCTCGAGTGCCTTATAGGCGAGAGCGAGCAGAGGGAACTCCTCTGTGTCGGGTGGGGCAAACGTCAGCCTGCCAACCTCAAAGAGGTCGAGAGGACGCACACAGCCCATAACCCTGTCGGGATAGGTGACAGCGTACTGAATACACAGGCGCATATCAGGTGCGCCGAGCTGTGCTATTACGGCATTATCAATATATTCAACAGCCGAATGTAATATACTCTCACGGTGAACGACAACCTCAATCTGTGAGGGTTTTACGCCAAAGAGATGATATGCCTCGATAACCTCAAAGCCCTTATTCATCATCGTTGCGGAATCGGTTGTTATCTTCTTGCCCATCTTCCACGTGGGGTGAGCGAGCGTCATTTCACGGGTAACCGAGCGCAGCTCTTCCCTACTGTAACCGTAAAACGGGCCACCCGATGCGGTGAGAAGAATTTTCTTTATCTCCCTGCTCTTCGAGCCGCGAAGCGACTGAAAAATAGCGCTGTGCTCGCTGTCTACGGGTATAATTTCGGTATTGTGCTCCTTTGCCGCACGGTTTACAATATCGCCTGCTATAACCAGCGATTCCTTATTTGCGAGGGCGAGCCGCTTGCCCGACTCTATAACTGCGAGTGTGGGAAAAAGCCCTGCCTCACCGAGCGTTGCGTTAACCGCAACGGTGCTTTTTGAGTTATAAATTCCCTCGCAGATTCCGTCACTGCCCGACAGTACCTTGGTGTCGGTGTCGGCGACCTTTGCCGCAAGAGTGCGTGCGCTTGCCTCGTCGGCAACGGCGCAAAAGCGGGGGTGAAGCTCACGAATCTGCTTTTCAAGGGTTAAAATATCCCTGCCTGCCGAAATCATCTCAACGTTAATTCCGAGCGCTTTTGCAACGTCGAGCGCCTGTGTTCCCACAGAGCCTGTCGAGCCGAGCACTATCATAGAGTCGGGATAGCCCTTTTTTGTATAAGCTGTCATATAAATCTCCAAAAAGATAGACTGCGCTCCCGCATGAGCGATAGGGACACAGATGCGGAAACGCCGTCGAAATATATTAAAGTGAAATACCTGCCGCCATCAGCGTATAGAATACTGCAAACAAAAGCGGTGCGCCTGCGAGGACGGAATCAAATCTGTCCATAACGCCGCCGTGACCGGGGAAAAGGTTGCCGTAATCCTTAATTCCACGTTCTCTTTTAATGAGCGAGGCGATAAGGTCGCCCGACTGCGTGAGCACGGAAATAAATGCGCCTGCGAGCGCCATAACGGGTAAAAATGCCACGTTATTTATATCTGCCATATTCATCATAACGAGGGCGTAAATCACAAACGAGAGCGTGCAGAACAAAATTCCGCCGATGCTGCCCTCAACCGTTTTCTTCGGGCTTACCTCGGGCGAGAGCTTATGCTTACCGAACAGTCTGCCTGTAAAGTATGCAAAGGTGTCGGTTATCCATGCACCGAGGAAGGGGAGAAGATAGAGGTATTTTCCAAGCTCCTTGCCGTCAAAGACAAGATACCTTGCCATAACGGTTGCAGTAAAGCCGAAGGTTATATAAAGGGTGGATGCAAATGCGCCCGTGACAGCGGAAAAATCACGTCCCTTCGAGCCGTCGGGGAGCATTTTGCCGTGCCTTAACACCGCAACAACGAAAAGGTATTGCAGGTAGAGGAAAAACGCAAATGCGAAAACGAGCAGAAAAACGCTCATTTTTGCCCTCATATAAAAGGAAATCACGGGAAAAGCCGCCGCAAGAATATATGCGGGGACTGATACCCAGAAATTTTTATCGCTGCCGAGGCATTTTTGCATTTCATAAACGCCGACGGCAGACAAAAGCCCAACGACAAATGCAAAGAGCGGAAGGCTTGAAAAAATATTTGTCAAAACTAAAACGGGCACAAAAAGGGCAAGAGCCACAATAGCCGTTATAACTCTCTGTTTCATAATGTTAACCTCAATTATTTGACGTTGCCGTATCGGCGGTCACGGGTGAGAAAATCGGCAACTATTCGGTCAATCTCCCTCTCGTCAAGGTCGGGCCACAGCGTTTTTGTGAAGCACAGCTCCGCATACGCCGCCTGCCAGAGAAGAAAATTGGATATACGGAAATCGCCGCCCGTCCTGACTATCAGGTCGGGGTCGGGTACGTGCGAGGTGTACAGGCGTGAGGAAATATCCTGCTCGGTGACACTCTCCTTTCCCTCTGCAATGAGGGAGTTTACCGAGTGAACCAGCTCGTCACGGGCGCCGTAGTTGAGCGCTATATTGAGGATATGCTCATAATCAGCCGTCATTTCTTCGAGCTTTTCGAGCTTGTCCCTCATTTCGCTGTCAAAAACAGCCTTATCACCCAGGAAGACAAAGCGTATTTTGTTTTTCTCTCTGTCCCTTACCGCCTCGTCGCAGAAATTGCAAAGCAGGCGCATAATGGAATCAACCTCATCCTTCGGACGGCTCCAATTCTCGGTTGAGAAGGCATAAACGGTGATAGCCTTTATCCCCAGCTCCTTGCATCTGTTGGCGACACGGCGCAAATTTTCTGCGCCGTATTTATGCCCTGCCTTACGGGGGAGTCCGCGTTTTTTCGCCCATCTGCCGTTTCCGTCCATAATGAAGGCAATATGACGCAGCTTCTGCTCTACCTCGTCCTTGGATATTTGCGGATTTTTGACACGCTTACTAAATCCGAGCATATCAGATTTCCATTATCTCCTTGTTCTTTGCTGCGGTTACGGTATCAATTTCCTTGATGTACTTGTCGGTGAGGTCCTGAACAGCCTTATCGCTTGACTTAGCCTCATCCTCGGTCATCTCGGAATTTTTCTTCATATCCTTGATTTTATCGTTTGCATCACGGCGGATGTTACGAACTGCAACCTTTGCGTCCTCGCCCATCTTCGCTACCTGCTTCGTCAATTCACGGCGGCGCTCCTCAGTGGGCTGAGGGAATATAAGTCTGATAACACGTCCGTCGGATACGGGTGTAATTCCTATATCAGATGCCAAAATTGCCTTCTCTATTCCCTTTACGGTTGTAGCATCCCAGGGCTGTACTGTCAGGGTGCGTGCGTCAGCAACCTTTATCTCAGCCATCTGGCTCACGAGAGTGGGTGCGCCGTAGTACTCAAAGGTGAGACGTGCGAGCACGTTGGGGTTTGCTCTGCCCGCTCTTACGGTCACGAGATTTGACTGGTAGCTCTCGATGCTCTTTTTCATTCTTACTTCAAAATCCTTTGTATCAAGCTTCATAATGCTTCTCCTTAGAATATTATACTGAATTTGTGTTTTTATTATGCGTGAATTACTGTTCCGACGCTCTCGCCCATTACCGCACGGTATATGTTTTCGGGGTCGGATAGACCGAATGCAAGCATAGGAATATTCTTGTCCATACAGAACGAGGTTGCCGTGCTATCGAGCGCCGCAAGCCCTCTTGCAAGCATATCCTTGTAGGAAATATCGGAGAGCTTGACTGCGGTGGGGTCAAGCTTGGGGTCGGCGGTGTAAATTCCGTCGATGTTTTTCGCCATAAGAACAATATCCGCAGAAATCTCAGCCGCACGGACTGCCGCCGCTGTATCGGTGGACATAAACGGAGTTCCGAGTCCGCAGCCGAATATGACAACGGTGCCGTTTTGAAGGTGCTCTATCGCCCTGTCACGGTTAAAGGGCTCGACAAATTTGTTCATATCAACCGCACTCATAACACGTGCGTCGATTCCGTTGGTTATAAACGCATCCTGCAATGCTATCGAGTTGATAACGGTTGCCAGCATTCCCATATAGTCCGCTCTGACGGCATCCATATTTGCTCCCTGTCTGCCACGCCAGATGTTGCCTGCGCCAACGATTACTCCTATTTCTACTCCCTTATCGAGGCATTTTTTAAGAACTTCGGATATTTCTGCCACGAATGCGTGGTTGATAATACCGTCCGAGCCCTTAGCCAGAGCCTCGCCTGATAGCTTTAACAATATACGCTTGTATTTCGGTGTTGTGTTATTCATAAGAGTGTCCTTCCGATATTTTATTCTAACTTATATTTTACTTTATATTTTAATATTTGTAAACAGTTTTTTATAAAAAATAATGCAAAACGGGCAAATATTTTTTCAAAAAGCGGTTTTTTTGCATAAAAAGGGCAAAAACAGGAAAAGATTTTTTCAACTAAAAAAGAAAGGAAAACGGTTATGGTTTTAACTCAGAAGGAAATTTCACTGTTAAAGGATATGAAAACTCAGGAGGAGCTCTGCATCGAAAAGTACGGCAAATATGCGTGCTATGCGTGTGACAGCGAGCTGAAAAATCTCTTCACCGAGCTTATGAACACCGAGAAAAAGCACCTGAACACCCTCACCAATATGCTCGGCAAGGACGCAGGGGGTGAGAGCAAATTCTCCTCCTTTGCCTGCGACAACCCCTCGGAATCCACCTCCTGCCCCGCAGGAATTGACGCTCAGAAGTACGACGCATTTTTGTGTCAGGATATGCTGGCAATGGAAAAGCACGTATCGGGCGCATACGATACCACTATTTTTGAATTTTCCGACCCTCAGAACCGCCAGACCCTCAATGAAATTCAGAAGGAAGAGCAGCAGCACGGCGAGAAGCTCTATTCCTATATGTCAAAGCACGGAATGTACTAAATCCCCACACCCCCTATGAAAATAGGCGAGTCGTTTTAATCGACTCGCCTTATTTTTTAATATTTTCTCCATACCATTTTGTCAACTACGCCTGTGTAGGACTGAATGATTTTCACAACCTTTGTCGATACGTTTTCCTCAACGTAATCGGGGACGGGGATTCCGTCATCGGCGTTTTCGGTCATTGATACTGCCGTATCGAGTGCCTGCAAGAGCGATTTTTCATCTATTCCCGCAAGGACGAAGCAAGCCTTATCAAGAGCCTCGGGGCGCTCGGTTGAGGTGCGTATGCATACCGCAGGGAAGGGATTTCCCTTTGAGGTGAAGAACGAGCTTTCCTCGGGGAGTGTTCCGCTGTCGGAAACTACCGCAAAGGCATTCATCTGAAGATTGTTGTAGTCGTGGAAGCCGAGGGGCTCGTGCTGAATTACACGGCTATCGAGCACAAATCCGCTGTTTTCAAGGCGCTTTTTACTCCTCGGGTGGCAGGAATAGAGGATTGGCATATCATACTTCTCTGCCATTTTATTTATTGCGCTGAAAAGCGAAAGAAAATTCTTCTCGGTGTCAATATTCTCCTCTCTGTGTGCGGAAAGAAGGATGTATTTTTTCTTTTCAAGCCCAAGACGGGAGAGAATATCGCTGTTTCTGATTTCATCAAGGTTGTTTGAAAGCACCTCTGCCATAGGCGAGCCTGTTACGTATGTGCGCTCCTTCGGCAGACCGCACTCGGCAAGATACCTGCGAGCGTGCTCGGAATATGCGAGGTTTACGTCGGAAATGATATCGACTATTCTGCGATTAGTTTCCTCGGGCAGACACTCGTCCTTGCATCTGTTTCCTGCCTCCATATGGAAGATAGGAATATGCAGACGCTTCGCCGAAATAGCGGAAAGGCAGGAGTTGGTATCGCCCAAAATCAAGAGAGCGTCGGGCTTTATCTCACTCATAAGCTTATACGAGCAGTTGATAATATTGCCGACGGTTGCGCCGAGGTCGTCGCCCACCGCATCCATATAAACCTCGGGGGCATCGAGCTTTAAATCCTTAAAGAACACGCCGTTTAGGTTATAATCGTAGTTTTGCCCCGTGTGAGCGAGAATGCAATCAAAATAATTTCTGCACTTTGTGATAACGGCGGAAAGACGGATGATTTCTGGGCGTGTGCCTACGATAATAAGTAATTTTAACTTTCCATTGTCCTTAAATTTTATGTCCGAATAATCAAGTTTCATTTTGTATTTTTTCTCCTGTATTATCTTTTTCTTTTTTATTAGGTGTTTTCATTATTTTATCAATTAAAGCGAACACCTTTGAAAGAATAATAGCCGACCCTATGGAGCAAAGCCATACCAATGCGATAAAGAGTAAATCGTTTTTAACATAGATTAAGTTACTTCTAAAGATTGTGATAAAGGCACCGTGTATAACGTACAGTTCAAAAGAAATTTTCCCCATCCACTTTAACGGCTTCCACGCTATCCTATGTTTTACAGGCGTAGCCACCATCAGTCCCATCATTGTCAATACGGCAAGGGTAGTTAAAACAGGAGCCATTGCGCCATAAGTGTTTACCGCTGTAAGAATCGCCAATCCAACAAAGACTATAATTCCCAACAAGGCGTGGACAATCCTAAAATTAAACGTTTTATCTTTTATCTCGCAATAAAGCAATCCAAAAAGGAAACAAAAAATGGATTGATACCAAGTATAATTCAAGTGCATTAGCAAGCAAAGACCTATATATGCAAATAACCCTACTATCATAGCGTAAACTCGCATATTCACTTTCGGCACGAATTTATAAACAACAAAAAACAGCAAATATAAAATTAAATTTGCTTGTAAATACCAACCGTTAATGATAACCGTTCCACCAAATAAAAACGATTTGATTGCTAAGCTTTTACTTACGTGAGTATTACCTACGATAAATAAAGTGAAATAAAAAGCAACCATCAGTAAGTATTTTATATAAAACGTACATATCCTATCTCTTAAAAAGCATTTCATATAATCGCTTCGCTTTTTATAGGATGCGTTTAACCCATACCCCGAAAGGAAAAAGAAACAACCCACCGATAAATATCCAAATGCGATAAACATTTTAGATAAAATAGGATTCGTATCCACAACGGAAATAAAAGATCTCAAATGGCAAAACACGACCAATATAGCCAAAAAGCCCTTGATTGCCGTTGTTTCGCCCTTGGAAATTCCAAGCGTTATCTGTTTCACCTCATTTTCTCCTATTTATTCTACAATCTCAAAAAACGTATCGGGCTTATTGGGGTTAAACGGCTCGTTTGCCCACATAATTGTTACAAGTTCCTCTGTGTCCGAGAGATTGAGAATGTTGTGCGTATAGCCCGGAAGAATGTGAATAGCCTCGGGCTTATCACCAGAAACCTCAAAGCTCAACACCTCATCGGTGTCGATTTTGCGTTGCTCTATGAGAGCGTGACCGCTGACAACAATGAAAAATTCCCATTTTGAGTTGTGCCAATGCTCACCCTTCATAATCCCGGGCTTTGACACATTGACGGAAAACTGACCGCAGCTCTCCGTACGCATAAGCTCGGTGAACGAGCCACGTGCATCCTCATTCTTTTTGAGGGGGATTGCCACCTTTTCCTTCGGAAGATATGAAAGATAGGTGGTATACAGCTTCCACTCAAAGCTGCCCTGCGGAATACTCGGCATAACGAGGGTTTTCGGCTGGGCATTGAATTTATAGAGCAGCTCAACTATCCTACCGAGGGTAACCCTATGAGTTACGGGCACTGTGCAGTACCTGCCCGTGTCAGACAAAACAGCATCTGTGCCGTCAAAATCACAACGATGCTCACCGCCCGAAAGAGCGAGTAGCATTTCATCTACGAGATCATCGATATAAACGAGTGTCAGCTCTATATTGGGGTCACTCACCGTTATAGGCGAATCGTTTGCTATATTATTGCAGAACGTAGCAATTGCGCTGTTATAGTTGGGTCTGCACCACTTTCCAAACAGGTTGGGGAAACGGTAAACGAGCACTCTCGCTCCGCTCTCTCCACCGTATTCAAAAAACAGCTCTTCGCCTGCCTTTTTACTTCTGCCGTAATCCGAGTCATAACGTCCGATAAGGGTTGCCTGTACCGAGCTTGACAGCATAACGGGGCAGGTGTTTTCGTGCTTTTTTAGCGCATCTATCAGCCGACTCGCAAAGTCACGGTTACCTACAAAGAACTCCTCGTTACTCTGAGGGCGGTTCACGCCCGCAAGATTGAAAACGAAATCCGCATCCCCACACGCCTCGTCAAGAAGGCTATCGGGCGAATCGATATCGTATTCGTAAATTTTCTCAATTGAAAGCTCGGGGTGCGTTCTATCCTTACCGTCCCTTATGTTTTTGAGTGCGTGGACGAGGTTTCTGCCTACAAAGCCCTTTGCTCCCGTTACCAATATGTTCATATTACTTACCCATTGAATTCAGCTCATTCTGAATGTAGGCGAGCGAGGCAATTTTCGCCTTTGTCTCATCTACGGTCAAAAGTCGGGTATTGTTGGAATTGAATTCTGTCAGTGTATTGCGCTTAGAATCACCCTTGCTGAAATACTTGTCATAATTAAGTCCGCGCTTATCGCAGGGAACACGGTAGAAGTTGCCCATATCAATTGCGCCCGCACATTCCTCGTTTGTGAGGAGCGTTTCGTACATCTTCTCGCCGTGACGGATGCCTATGACCTTTATGTCATTCTTGTCACCGCCAAACAGCTCACAAACCGCCTCAGCCTGAGTTTTTATAGTGCAGGCGGGAGCCTTTTGCACGAGGATATCTCCGCTCTCGCCGTGCTCAAACGCAAACAGAACGAGGTCAACCGCCTCGTCAAGCGACATAATGAAGCGTGTCATCGAGCCGTCAGTAATCGTGATAGGCTTACCTGCCCTTATCTGCTCTATCCACAGGGGGATAACCGAGCCACGTGAGCACATAACGTTTCCGTAGCGTGTACAGCATATTTTTGTTTTTTCGGGGCTGACGGTGCGGGATTTTGCGACTATAACCTTCTCCATCATTGCCTTTGACGTGCCCATTGCGTTTACGGGGTACGCCGCCTTATCAGTTGAGAGGCAAACGACGTTCTTAACGCCCGCCTCGATTGCGGCGGTGAGAACGTTTTCGGTACCGAGGACGTTGGTTTTTACCGCCTCGATGGGGAAAAACTCGCAGGATGGCACCTGCTTGAGTGCAGCGGCGTGGAAGATATAATCAACACCGTTCATTGCGTTTCTGACGCTGGCAATATCACGCACGTCACCTATGTAAAATTTGATTTTTTCCGCCACCTCGGGCATTTTTGCCTGAAATTCGTGGCGCATATCGTCCTGCTTTTTCTCGTCACGGGAAAAAATCCTTATCTCCCCTATATCGGTATCGAGAAAACGGTTGAGCACAGCATTGCCAAAGCTACCCGTGCCTCCGGTTATAAGCAGTGTTTTATCCTTAAACAGTGACATATTCTATCTCCTTTTTTACTAAGCGTTTTTGAACCGGAATCAATATGTGACAAATCAATTTCTACTTTCTCATAAGTTCCAATGACTTTTTCCTATGTACTCTGCAAGTTTAAGATCTTCCTCGGTGTTTATATCAACGGCTTCAAATTTACTTACAGGATGTATATAAGGGTTTGCTCCTATTCTGCACCTATATTTCTTTAATGATGAATTTGATATTCCGTATAAGCCTGTGGTTTCCTCGTAGACAGGCTCCATATCCTGACTTCTCGGCAATATAGATGGTCTGTAATTTACCGGTTGTTCTGCATACCAGAAAAAGCCGTTGTTCTTTAATGCTAAAAATGCTGAATCGTATACCGAGCTGTTAACAAGAACATTTACAACATCAGAAATCGTCTTGGGTTGTAAAAACGGAGCTGTGGCAAACAACTGAAAGTAATAATCATAATTAGGGAACAAGTCATAATGATGACTTAGCAAATCGTTTCCGTTTGCTGTATTTTCGGCTAATTCTGCTTTTCTCTCGATATATTTAACACCAACCTCTTCACAAAAGGCTTTAACCTCTTCACTGTTTGTGTCCACATATATATCATCAAAGCACTTTGAGGCTATTGCATTTGTTATAATATACTGATACAAGGGTTTTCCGCACAAAATTCTGAAATTCTTTCCGGGAATTCGTTCGGAAATTGACTTAATCGGTATAAAACAAGCTATTTTCATAATATAAATCTCCCATCATTATTCTTCTTGATTTTTATAGTATTTGTCAAAAACAGAAATAGAGACATCTAATAATCCTGTTCTTAACATAGGGGGTATCTCGTTCAACTCTGTATACAGAAGCTCAACCTTCGGATAAATTCCAAATATTCTCGCAGGATTAAGAACAGAAGAGGAAGAGACGGTCAATAAAGTTTTATCTGACATATCCTGATTAGCTATTATAACCTCCCATGGGATGCAGGTGTCTTCGTTTGTTTTGTATCCCAACTCTTTAAATCTGTTTACAGGATTTCTTGGATGGATTTTCACCATTATGTTTTCTTTTCCAACTTGTTCCGCTATTTTATTTAACAAACCTATGTCATCTACCCCTTGTTTCTCCACGTAGAAAGATTCTTCCATAAAAATATATTTTTTATCATACTTATCTTTCATTTCAGAGTATCCAAATACTTTATTTACGGTGGATAAGAAATCATTTTCTTGATTTATGTCAATTTTGGGAAGAAGCTCCACAGACAAATCGTGAGACCATTGAAACCCCTCTTTATCAAACACGTACACTTTCTTTGTTGCTTGATACAAATTTTTAGGGTGATAAAACGGTATGCGGTCTGAGTAAGCAAGCGTTGCGTTGTTGAACCACCTACCAAACATTTTTGTGTATATTGCCACACCATCCTCAAACAAGTTTACAGAAAGTTTTTTGTTCCTAAAACGGCAAAAAATATCATTTGAAATCGTGTGAAACAACAGTTTTGAAAAAAGATCTGCATTTGCAAGATATAACACATCATAACGGGCTTTAATCTTGAACATTTTACTTAAAAAGCGCTGAGGAAAGAAAAGTAACAACAGGTTTCTAATTCTACCTCTAACACCTTTTTTCTTAAAATCAAGTGTACGTACAAAGGTTACGTTTGAGAAAATATTAGTCTCCATTAAATTGGTTGCAATTTTTTCTCCATCGTTCATATGATCTGAGATAATTATGTCGGAGCAGTCATCTTTCAAAATTGATATCTTCATCCACAGAGCCACAAAGACCTGATATACCGTATTGCAAACAAAAAGACTTCTCAACGTTTCAATCTCCTTTTAATTTTCGACATTACAACTCTTCTGTCTTCCCTGTTAAGGATTATGAAAAAGCCAACAAGCAAAGAGGCTATAAGCGTTATCAATGCGAGAATTACCAACCCTATCCACCCGTCAATAAACACAACCTGCCTGATAGCGTATCCAATACATGCCCCTATGATGGCATAAACAGCAGCTTTCAAAATTTCAGGATAAAGCGCATACCATTTTTGCTTCAAGCAAATTGCTCCATACGGAGCTGTAAAAGCAAAGTTTCGAATTATAGATATAACTGTACTGGTTCCAGCTACCGCAAATATTCCAAGATTTGTAGTTTTCAAAAGGATGAAAACGGTTATTGTGCTAAGTATTCCAGAAGATATAACAACCAAAGAATTGAACTTCAGTTTGTTAACGACAGTAAAGATATTATATATGCAGTTAATTCCGCCACTGAAAATCAAGCACGCACAAGTCAATATTGATAAAATATGAAGCTGAGTGGCGTCCTGTGTGGGTTGCCAGAGGGCAAAAAACAAGTCTCCGCAAACTATAAGAATTATTATCGGGAGATTTGCCATAACTCCCATAATCTTCATAGACTGCTTTACGCTGGCGAGAAGCTCGGCGTCCTTTTTCTGGCTATACAAAATAGTAAAATTCGGCGAAAATATACCGACCGTGCTTCCGATTATTCCCGTAATCATTCCAGGTATGCTTTTTGCAAGCGACAATATGCCCATTGAAACAGGATTTATCAATAGGTTCGTGATTAATAAATCCAATCCGTCAAGCAATAACGTGCCTACCCTGTTTATGAGGTTCCATATTCCCGACATCATTATTTCAATAACCGCTTTTATGTCAAAGAATGCCCGCCTGATGCTTAAATCAGGCAACAGCTTCTTCATATAATAGACGTTGAAGCCAAATGCATAAAGTCCGCAGGCAAGGGTTGATATACCAAGATAACTAACCCTCGGAACAAAAAGAATAAATGCAGGAAGTATTATTGCTACCTTGAGCAGATTGGACTCTATTGCTCTCATTGAGGATATGTACAGCTTGTTGGTGGCAAAGGTTGATACTCCAAAAACCGAGCCGAGAGTTCCAAGCATACAGTTAAGGAAAAGCAATGCGAACAATATCTTGACATCCCAAAATATATTTTCCGGAATGTTTATAATATGCTCAAGGAAAACGGTCGCTGTTACAAATACAACTCCCATAACGGCAGTTATGAAGAAGTTTGCAAAAAAGACTGATGTGTAATACCTGTTAGCTCCATCAATATCGTTTTCGTGTATTTTTATGGTTATAAATCTGCCTGCCATTGAGTTAAGGGATATTGATATCAAACCGGCATAAGATATAAAGTTATTAGCTAGCCCAATAAAGCCGTAGGCATCAACTCCTACCCTCTCGACAATATATGGGGACAAGAAAAAGCTGATTGCAAAGTTTACGGCGTAAGCAATAAAGCTTGCCGACATATTAACAACTAATTGCTTATTTCGGTTCACGTTTTTCCCTCCGCATCTTCAAGAGATCAGAAATACATTTAAATAAACTCGGAGAGATACAAAAGCTTAGAATTTTGATCCTCGACTTATTTGAAATCTTCTTAAAGAAGAGTTTTTTTGCAATTTTTTTAACCTGTTTTTTTCTCTCTAAAAAAATCCTTTTATTTTCTTTAACAGTGAAATCCAGTTTATCCTTAGCCTTCAATATAGCAAAAAGCATACCATTAAGAGCAATTTGTGCGGCTATGTAGTTTTTAGAAGCAATAAAATACTCCGTGCGTTCACACAACGCCTCAACCACATCAAGGCGTCTTATGTTGTATACGTGCATAATGCTCTCAGATCTTTGAAGATAGTAATACAAACAATCCGATATAGAAACTATTGACATGCATTTATCATAGATCCTATGTGCAACGAACTCATCCTCATGAAGCTTTCCGTAGGGAAATCTTATATCATTCCAAAGCTCCTTTTTATAAAGCTTGTTCACCGCTGTAACAAAGGTTACACCCCCATTAGAAAATGCATCTAACACATCTTCTCCACAATATACCCTTTCTTCGGCAAGCGTCTCTTCAGCTATTGCCTCTTCCATATCCTGTCCTTCGCTAAATCTTAGAAAATCACACTTGCACAAATCGGCGCCAGCTCTTTTTATTGCATCGTATAACCTCTCATACATACGAGGAGAAATAAAATCATCGCTGTCAATAAAACCTATGTACTCTCCGCTCGCAATATCAAGACCGGCGTTCCTTGCGCTGGAAAGGCCTCCGTTTTCTTTGTGTATAACCTTGATTCTGCCATCTTTTTCTTCATATTCGTCGCATATTGCTCCGCAATTGTCGGGAGAGCCGTCATCAACAAGTATAATTTCAAGATTTTTATACGTTTGAGCAATGATACTGTCAACGCACTTGCGAAGATATTTTTCAACATTATACACGGGTACAATTACGCTAATTAACGGTTCCATAATTCCTCTTACTTATTCAAGTCCTTTTTGATTTGTGTTGTTGATATTTCGGGCGTCCTAGAAAGATAGACAACCTCAACGCCCTCGTCCTTGAGAAAATCGAACTTTCCCTCCCAGTCATCACCCATAACGAAGGTGTCTATATGATATTCATGCATATCATTTTTCTTTTGTTCCCAATTCTCCTCCGGTATTACAAGGTCAACGTATCTCACCGCCTCTAAAAGCTGCTTTCTCTTTTCATAGGAGAAATAGCATTTTTTCTGCTTTGAATTCCAGTTGAACTCGTCTGTGGAAAGGGCAACTATCAGATAATCACCCATTTCCTTTGCTCTTCTGAGCAGATTGATGTGTCCGTAGTGTAGCAAATCAAAGGTGCCGTAGGTTATAACACGTTTCATTGTAAAATCTCCATTTTATATTACAATATTTGAAAAATCGTCAATATTGTGCCCTAGCCTTTTATCCTCCGGCGGAAGCTGCATATAATCATTATACAAATGCTTCAAGTACATATCGTATCCGCACGGAATGAGAAACTTTGTGTCCTCGAAGTCCGTTTCGGTTGCGTTGTCAAACCATTCATTCAAATGAGTTTCCTTATTCACCTCATAGGTGCTGGCGAGGTTTACTACCAGCCCTTTATTCTTCTGACTATGCTTCATTGCCCTCAGCTGCAGCTTTTTCAGAAGGCTTTTGGGGAAAAGACGATAAAGGATAAGTATTGGTGCATATCTTCTCGAAAACACAGAAAATTTAAGTCCAAGCTCTCTCTGACGCAAGGAGAAGCTAACGGTTTTCGTTATAAAGCGGCGAAGCTTTAAGGATACACCGACCTTTTTTGCATAGTCAAGGGGGAATATATCAACCCACACACCGCATTTTTCGTCAGGCAATTTCTCCTGTCCCTTTTCTTTATAGACTGTGCCAAGCTTTCTTACCTTTGCAAAGGGTTGCCAATAATTTTTATCGGTATCATAGCATTGAAGCCACAAATCGCTCGGCTGTTCAGTTTTGAGCAGTTCAATCAGCCTGTCATAATCCTCACGCTTGAGCATTATATCAAGGTCATCATCCCAAGGGATGAACCCCGCATGTCTGACAGCGCCGAGTGCTGTTCCAGCACATAGGTAGTAGGTTATTTCATTTTCTCTGCATATTCCATCAATAACCTTCATAATTTCAAGTTCAACGAGTTGAACCCTTCTTACAACCGATACCTCTGACATAATTAAATCTCACTAACAATTATTTTTTTCTCAACAACCCAAATTTATCAAAAAACCAGAAAAACAGCCTGAATCTGATAAGAATCATGGCAATTCTTCCTTTATTCATCTTACCCCTAAATAAGAATCCGATTGGATATGGGAATGCTCCGATTTGTTTCAGCTCTTTTCTAATCTGTTTAGCGTTGACTGTTTTGCATTGAAGGGCATATAAAAGCGATACTGCGGCTGATTTATAAAATTGCTCCTTGATGAAATCTCTTTGTGCTTTTTCCGTCTCTGTACGGCTCAAAAATTTCTTCAATTCGCAAGTGGCATTTCGCCAGTCCTTCATTCTCTGGATTTTACTATCCTCGCTACTTAAATGCGACACAGAATTACTTCTTTGCCTATAACAATACAACCTATTCTGTACATCCCACCTTTTGCCCAAGTTCACAACAGCGGAAAGCATTGAGGTGAACAATAAATCCTCACCATTCTTTATTTGTTCATCAAACCGAATATTGTTTTCATTGATAACGCTCTTTCTTATTATCAACCGCCACACAGAAGGAGACAACTGTATCCCGCCGCCAAAAGGGAAAATTTCAAAATTCATTTGCTCATTTACAACCAAAAATTTTGATTTCTCCTCAACGCTCTTAAATTTAAATCGTACAACATCAAAATCTATTGATTCCATCTTCCTAAGCAACTGTCCAAAGCTGTCCTTTACTAGATAGTCATCTGAATCAACAAATGCTATATATATCCCAAGAGAATTCTCAATCCCTTTATTCCTTGCAGCAGAAACTCCTGCGTTTGCCTGTGATATTAATCTGATACAGTGATGCTTTTTCATATATTTCTCAATCACCTGCACGGAGTTGTCGGTTGAGCCGTCATCCACGAATATTATCTCGTATTCATCCTCAGGCAAGTCTTGATTAAGCAAGGATAAAATACAGTCATCAAGATATTTTTCTGCGTTGTAAACAGGGACTATTATGCTTAAACGTATATTGTTTTCTTGAGCGTTCATTATTTCTCCCGCAACATTTTCAATATTTTTTGTTCTTGTAGAACCTTTTTATCACACGCCACATACGAAGCTTCAAAAGAATAAACAAAATTATTCTTTTAAGCTCGGGCTTGACCTTGAATTTTTGCCAGAAGCTATATACAGTCAAAAGCTTTCTGAACTCCTTTTCCTTTGTATACTGCTTCATAATTTTTGGAGCATCGGGCTTAAACACATATTCCTCGTTGATTATCCAAAAATAGGTTTGACAGCTAAGATAAGCTATAAGCTGCTTCTTTCTTTTCCTTGAATAATAGTTATTAGCTTCAAGAATCTCCTTTTGGTATCTTAAGAGGTTCATATTATTTTCTTTGAGATTATGATATCCCCCAGGCTTTGTGTTTGCCCTATACCACAATAAATACTCCTCTACCCACTCTGCCTTTTTACAATATTGCAGGTATTTTAACATAAACACCATATCCTCGGCAAAGCGCATATCGGTTGGAAATCTTATATCGTTATTGGCAATAATATCTCTTCTGAAAATGCTGCGACATGCAGAGCCGTGAATATCATCGGTATAGAGAATGTTATCCTTCACCTCGGATTCAGTATACAGAAAAAAATACTGAATATCTCCCGGATTTTTACAGAGGTGCTTTAAGCTGTTCTCTCTCATATAGAGAAACTTACCACTCGGAAAGAAGCGAACAAAGGAGCAAAACGTTATATCTGCTCCGCACTCCTCATGCCTTTTGACGAGCTTCTCATAAGCATCAAGCTCAAGATAATCGTCAGCATCTATAAATGCTATGTAATCTCCCGTAGCATTTTCTATGCCAACATTTCTTGCGGAGCTTACACCGCCGTTTTCCTTACTGATTATTTTAATGCGTGAGTCCTTTTGCCTGTAACTCTCGGCAATTTTTAAGGAATCATCCTTTGATGCGTCGTCAACCACGATTATTTCAAGGTCCTTGTAGGTTTGGTTTACAACGCTGTCAAGAGTCTCGGAAATCCATTTTTCGGCATTGTATACCGGAATAATAACAGATAACTTGCCCACGTCTTCTCTCCTTATATCCTGTTTTTCATTATCTCATCGGGAAAGTCCGATAAAACATACGTTTCGCCCTCGCCGTATGCAAAACCGTCCTCATAATAATTGGGGTGCAGCATAATTTCGGTTATGCCATCCTCTCCTGTATGAAGCGAAAAGTCGGAGAATGCATCGCCAATGGATCCGAAATATTCAGTTGAGCGAAAGGTCTTCCTTATTTTTTTGTTAGTATGGCTCTTAAAAATATGCCGCAAGCCCGAGGAATGCACCGCAAGATTGCGTGAAATTCTCGTACTGACGAAGCCGTGCTTTTTCAAAGCCTTCATCACAAGTCGCCGAAGTGACGGAAACGTATGTACATGACCGTGACTGTCCGCATGCATAAGGGGGAATCCGTCTTTGATATATCTTTCTATCTGCGCCTCCACCTCGCATCTCACCGCACGACGCTCACGCGGAGTCAGGAAAAATAGAAGCCTGCGTTTTTTGAATATCTGCGCATTGAATTCCTTGCCGTCTGAAAAGCTCGGCACGCCGAGAATTTCCTTCGTAAGAGGCACGCCCTTCAAAAGATTGATATGCAAGCCAATTTTATCATAGAAGCCGTTTTCACGTGCAAGCCTCTTTGCCTCCTCATAGGGTGGCATATTTACCATAATCGAGGTTCGAGTTACCGAGCCCTCAGCAAAGCATTCTGTTATTGCTCTGTTAACCGTCTCGGTCTGACCGAAGTCATCGGCATTGAGTATGTATTTCACAGCGAACTCCTTTTACTTTTCAAACGAGCTTTTGTCCGGGAACAATTCCTCGAATACTGAAACGAGCCAATTCATATGACTGTCAATATCGCTCATTTGAGAGTTGTCATTGATACACAGCATTTTGTATTTTTTATTCTTCACCGCACTCTCAATTGCATCGTTATCGGCGCCGAGAGTGTAGCATTTTCCGATTTTAGGGCTGCGAGGTGAAAATTCACCCTTGGCAAGACGCCAATAGCGCATGAGATATTGGTTAACGTCCTCTTTCGTACGAAAACGGTTTTTGCATACCTTGTCAAGATATTCGCCCTCCTTTTCCCATACCTCAGAGAAGGTGCTCCTTAAAAATGAGTTGGGCAGGTGCGGGTCAATAAAACCGCTGAATTTGCCTATGAAGCTGTAATAGAGGTTGCGGAGCACCCCTTTGCCGTATTTGAGGCTGTACCATTTGCGCCTATTTTTTCTGATTGATGCTTTTTTACTGAAATTTGAATTGAGAAGCATCAAATCGTTAAAGAGTATATATGTTATTACCTCATTTTTCACACTGGGCGTCAAAGCCGACATAATGGCGTTATCGCAAGGCAGATTGCCCTTGAAGAAGTCAGCGGGCTTTGTGGGCGCCGTCAGAAAGGTATCGTCGTTGAAATAAACGAATTTCTCCGATAGTCCCTCTATTCTGTGAAAATTAAGCTCAATAGGGTTTGCGCTGAACGTGGGAAGATAATCGGCTGGCATATAATCGCTGTGGCTTACAAGCCTCAGCTTCGGATTTTCCTCGTTGAGCCACTCGGGCTTCTGCCCACAGGTAACAAAATGAATTTTATCAACCCAAGGGGCAAATTTCTCAACCGCACGGAACCAATATTTTAATGTTCCGTAATCACGGTAATGCGATGCCTTGTTCCCCGGGGCGCTTTGCGTATCGTACTCCGCTCTTGTTTTCTGCCACTCCGGGTCGTTTCCGTCAACCCACGTAAGAACAAAATCTATTCCGCTCATTGCGTATCACCTGTGAGCTCGCTGTATATTTTTATATACGCATCACTCATTATCCTCTTTGAATATTTTTCAGATGCCATGCGTGATATTTCGCTCTTGTCGAATTTCCTCTCATACACAAAATCGGTTACAGCCGCAGCAAGTGCATCGGTATCTGCGTATTTGACAAATGTACAAAAACCATCAATTGCTATGGTCTCGGGCGCTCCTGCCTCAAAGCCTACAACAGGTGTACCGCAGGCAAGGCTCTCTGCCGTAACCATAGAAAAGGTTTCCCTCTCACTCGTCAGAAGCGTTATATCTGCCATGGAATAAAGCCTCGCAAGCCGCTCCTGGTCGCTGACTCTGCCAAGCATTATCATATTTTCAGGGAGCGAAACCGATTTATCGTAATCGCCCGCAACAACGATTTTAACGTTGCTGTCGTGCAGACGGTTAGCGAGCGCAACTACGTGCCTTCCGCCCTTTATATTACTCTCGGACACATCAAAATAGGGAGTGGCATGGAATATCACCTTGCTGTCATCAAGGGAAAGCAATTTTCTCTCTTCCTGCGCGTCCTTATATCTGAAAACAGAATCGTCAAGTCCGTTCAAAACCACACGATGCCTTTTGTCACGCAAAATGGCTGACTGCTCTGCCCTCTCGCTAAGCCACGGAGAAACCGATGCAATTATGAGGTTATCGTTAAAGCCCGCAAAAGCATCACGCATTTTCTTCCACGCACGGCGTGTCCTGTTAAAAAACAACGAGCCTGTTTCCTCACGCCATCTCGGGCAAGACTCACAGCCATTATCGCGCCAGCATTCACAATCAAGCGCATAACCGCAAGAACCCGTATACATGAACTCAGCATGAAGGGTAAGAACGGTTTTTACATGATTTCTTTTAAGCCATTTTATAAGGCGGTATATATTTACGAAATACCCGTTTATACAGTGAAGGTGTACTATATCGGGTTTTTCTCTTTTTATTATCCGTATCAGCTTTGCCGTTGAAATAAGGCAACCGCCGTACATAATTCCGCTGATTCGGGATTTAAAATTGTTGAATTTAGAATATAACTCGCCGCACGTTTTATATACGCCGTGTCCGTTAGGTTTTTGTCCTCTGCCGTAGCAGACAACAGATTCAATTTCTCTCTCAACAAGTCCGTTATGTATGTCCATAACGATTTTTCCTGTGCTACCCTTGCCGTAGACACAGTTAACCTGCATTACCTTCATAAGCGAGCACCTCCTACGCTATGGGCAAGGCGGTTATAGGTGTATTGGGGTATCATTACGGTTATCATAGTGATGAAAAAGCTGTCCATAGAGGAGTAAAACAGTATAGGAGTCTGCGCCACCATGTAAAGAAGCGAGAATGTCTGAAAGGCAAGAAGAACACATCCTGTGCGCCTGTCGTATTTTATGGTGCGGCAGGCGTTGTATATGCTCCATGCTACGACAAGCGCAAAGAAAATCATCATAACAATTCCGCCCGTCAGAAGAATCACAAGATAGGCATCGTGTCCGGGAAACTGTGATGCGCCCGAAAAGCCGTGGCCGAAAAGGATTCTGAACACGCCTGAGTCAAGGTACTCACCCCACATCTCGGAATACATCTCGGAACGGCTCGCATCCATAACGCTATCTCCGTCAAAGGTATCCTTCATCAGCTTATCAAACACGAAGGAATTGAGAAACGGCACTGCCACGATAACAGCCAACAAGCCAGCAAAGGCGATTGAGAACAAGGCGAAAATGCTCTTTCTGTAAAAGAACAGAAGGACAAATATAGCCCCTATAATACCGAAAATTGCGCTTCTCGAATAGGTTGACAAAAGATTTATGCTAAAAAACACGGTGATTACAGCAAAAAACAGTGGATGCAACCTTTTCTTTATCAGAAGCCATAACGCAAGGATTATTCCAGTGGATATATATACGGCAAATTCGTGATTGCTGTAAAGAATACTCTTGCACTCACTGCCGTACGCTCGACCTCCCGCAAAGAGCGAAAAAAATCTGTTCCAGTATGCAAAAATATTATATACGCACATAAACAGCACAACCAAGACCATAATAACAGCAAATCTGACGAATTCCTTCTCCCCGATCTCCTCGTTGCCCAAAAGAACGATAAAAACGAGAATTTGAGCCATCATAAACGCAAAGGTTATAAATCCTCCCGCCGAAAAGCCGGACTCATCAAACAGAAAGGTGACTATCTGCGTGGATATACCGAGGGACAGAACTATCGCAAGTCGCCTGCTTGTATAGGGCTTTCCGAACATAATCGAATATAAAAAAACTATGAGAAATACGCCTATCTTTACAAGTGTATCAAGAAGGCTCCTGTTCGCAACCGGACGCACGAACTGCCACGCAATTATTGCCACCCAATAGATAAACATTATGAAAATTATATTCGGTTTCTTACGCGTTGGTCTATCCATGGCTTTTTCCCTTCATTGATTTTTTGTTCTGCAAGCGTTGCATGAGCTCATACGCTCAACGCTCTGCGCAGGAGATTATAATACTTTGAAAATGATTTGTGTTTTTTTTCGGATCATGGTTTTTCTTTACAAGCTCAATTGCCGCTTGAATGTATTTCGTTCTGCTTGCCTCATCCCTGACGATTTCAGCAAGGGTGCTGGCGAGCGAATCTCTGTCCTTCGCTGTGTATGCAGCTCCGTTTTGTTCAAGATATTTATAACATTCAAGGTTGCTTGGCGCATAGAGCAAAAAGCATACTCCGCTAGCAAGCGAATCGGCAATTTTGGTGGAAAACGCATATATCGAATCTTTCTTATAAAAATCCGAGAAATTCTCTACGTGAACGAGCAAGTCGCTTGAATACATTATCCGCTTAACATCCTCATAGGGGACGAGTCCGTGATAGCGTATTCCCGGACAGGACTCAAGCTCGAGTCTGACCGACTCATCCGCAGAGCCGTATACGTCAAGGTAAAGGTCGCAAGATATGCTTTGAAGTGTTTTTGCAATCTCAACGAGCTGAACCTGACGTCCTACTCCCAAATTTCCAAGATAAGATGTGACGAAGCCGTCGTGGCTCTCCGTCCTCTCGGGAGAAAGCTCGGTCACCGTGTATATAACGTCAGATGGCTTGCCGAATTTTTTGTCATACGCCGACTTCAATCCGTGATTTGCGTAAATTGAAAAATCAGCGCATTTTATGGCTCTCTTAAACCACCGCTTAAAATGAGCGTGATATATAGGGTAAAAAAGATGAGCCGCACCGTGTGAGCGGAAATAGTCAAAATTCTTAAAAAAGTACCCCTCACTGTTGAAAAGCACTAACGGCACATTAAACTGTTTCTTAATCTGCACGGCAAGCTTGTACATAAAAGCACTGTCACCCGCCTGCAGCAAAACCACCTCGGGTGAAAAGTCTGATAGCCATTTTTTGTATGCATAGCTTTTCCACCTGCCCGAATTCCATACGATATCCCTGGCATAAGATATTATAGAATTGCGTTTTCTCGCCGTTGTGGCAGTATCGCTTTTTCGGGGTTCTTCGTTTGTTACAGCAGACCTTTTCCCCTTAAATGCGGCAAGTGCCTCGGCATCGGTGACACAAAAGTAGTTATCACATATTTCGTAATCCGGGTTGTGAAGTCTAAGGCAAAACTGCGCCAGACACTCCTTGTCCCAACCAATGAGAAAATTACGCATTGTTCTGCCGTTAGAGCCACCCTGCGATATACACTCATTAGATAAGATTAAAAGACGTGGATAATTCATATTTTATCTCCCTGTTGCTTCGAGTCAGCGTAGGGTTCAAGCCTACGGTAGCCGCAAATTCCCTTGTTTATCTGCCGTCTGATCTGTCGGCGTGAGAGCTCACACAGCTTCGCAAACCTGAAAATGAAATACCATTTCATAAAATGCTTACCCTTCGGGAAGGAAGCAGCAAGCCAGGCACCCTTGTTGTAAAAATATTTCTCGTCATAGCCAAAAAAACAGGTTGATACGTCCATAGCGCACCTGCCGAGCACGTAATCGTATGAGTAAGCACGCATTCCGCTACGGATACAGTCAAGTATAAACTTCGAATCCTCTCCCGTAGCATAGATGCAACCGCCGCCAAAGAGCTGTGTGAAGAATATGCTGTGACGCAAAAGCGAGCTTCGCCTGACGGCAATTGAGTATGTGCCGTATTTCATTGCCCCCCACCAGTGCAGACGTTTCGTCCTCTCGTGGAGCACGTGATATACCTCTCCATTCCTTGTCAGCTCTCCGCCAAACAAAATCATATCTGCATCAGGCAGCTCATCAAACGCCCTCAAAACTCTCTCGGCATATCCGTCGTTGTACGTAAAGTCATCATCGGAAAAAAGGAGAATGTCGGCAGAGGACATGAGAAGCGCTATATTTCGGTTGAGACCTACTCCACGTGTGTCCGTGCTTATCATTTTTGCTGTTATGCCGTCCTTATTAACAACCTCAATACCGTTTCTGTCGCACTGATTTGCAAAAACAACGTCGCTTTGTATATTCATTTTGTCAACGAGAGAAAAATCGGTTTGATGCATTGTTGCAACTAACGTTTCCAGATTCACAGCCTTCTCCTTCACATATCATTCACTCAATATTGATTTAAGATTTGCAATTTGCGTATCTATGTTATATTCAGAATCCCTGACGATTCTGTTCATATCGCTTCGACTGATGAGCATTTTTTTCTCCAGAACAGCATCCGCCCAGTGCTCAGCTCTTCTGTCAAGACCGATAAACTCCACGGTTTTTGTGACATCAAGATTTTTCGACAGTGTATCCGAGCAAAAGCACGGCAACCCGCAAGCCTGAGCCTCAAGTGCCGACATTCCAAATCCCTCAAAAACAGAAGGAAATACAAACACATCGAAGGCAGAATAATACTTCTCTGCGCAGTCGGTGACTCCTGCAAAAATAAGCTTTTCCGAAATGCCCAACCCGTCCGCCTTGTTCCTTATAAGGGCCTCATATGCTCCACCACCAACAAGGAGCAGACGGGAGTCGTTGTTCTTTTTCAGTATCTCGTTGAAAACGTCAAGCAGAAACAGATGGTTTTTCTCCTCTGCAAAGCGTCCTATATGACCTATAACAAAGGTGTCATCCGCAATTTCAAACGTCCCTCTTACGTAACTCCTGCTATTAGCAGAAAACGAAAATCTGTCAACGTCTATTGAGTTCGGAACAACAATAAAATCATCATTATCGAATAACCACTGCCCTGCCTTGTCACTGCATGCCAGCTTCACCGTAGCCTTCTTCTTGCAATACCTTTTGTTTTTCCAATGCAAAAATCTCCTCAAAGCGCCCTTAACCGTCGAGCTTGCGTGTGCGTGGACTGCGATTTTTTCCACACCGCATTTTGCGGCGCAGCGGATAGGAACAATATTAGCAGCGGATAGCATATTGACATATACACAGTCGTAATCTCCTTCTTTGAGAAGTTTCTTCACAGCACGCATATATGCAAACGGCTTTTTCCTGAGATGAGGAACTCGCTTCACAGAATGCCCGAGAGCAATTATCCTGTCCTCATAGGCAAGGCTTCCGTCATAAGTTACAAAATCTATTTTAGTATCCCTTGAAAATTCCTCACACAAAAAATAATTCGCTATATAATTTTCTATTCCGCCGGGAAAGCTCGACATTCCAAACATCAAAATTCTCATATCAAACCTCTCCCGCTTTATCCCTGCGATTTTTCAGCATCATTGCACAAGCAATGGGGGAGGACAGCACAGAAAAGATCCCTTCCTTTATGAAAGCGAACGTTTTGCCACGGCGTTTCTGCGCAAAGGCAAGAACGGCGTGGTGACGCATTCTTATATATCTTTTTGCTTTCATATCCAATCGTCCGAAATACTGCTTTTTATATTCGTAAAGCTTGTTTTCTCCCTTGATTTTCCCGTCTCCGCCGGAAAGTCCCGTTCCGTCTCTGTGAACAATTGCCCTGACGTCGCAGGTGGGAAGATAACCGAA
Source organism: Clostridia bacterium (assembly GCA_017504405.1). Classification (GTDB taxonomy): domain Bacteria; phylum Bacillota; class Clostridia; order Oscillospirales; family CAG-272; genus UBA1740. The sequence continues at coordinate 72,109 of JAFVRG010000011.1, forward strand.
TCTACCGCCGTTTTCTATACTCCTCAGCATAAGGTAAAACTCATCACCGATATCTATGGGGGGAAAGGCGCCGATAGATACAAGATAATCCCTTTTAAACATCATTGTATCGGTTCCCGTTATGTGATACATCAAATGATACGTCAAAAGACTCTGAGAATCGGTTCTCTGTATGTATTTTCTCGTTTTGTGCTCTGCTAAAGAGCCGTCATCATAGTATAAATCGAGGTCTGTAACGGCAAAATCAAGGTCGCCGTCAACCATAAATCTCACCTGATTTGAAATCTTATTCGGCAGATATACGTCATCGTCATCGAGAAAGGTCACGAATTGACCGTCGGAATTAAATATACCCTTATTCCTTGTTTCCGCAGAACCGAGATTCTCATCATTAACAAGGAGTCTGAGCTCTATGTTAGGGAACGCTTTCCTGAATTTAGTGACGTTTTTCAAAACGGCAGCATTCCACTCAGCGTCCGCATTATCGTCAACAAGCACTATTTCAAAATTTGAATAACTCTGCTCTCCGAGAGAAGACAGCGCAAGATCAAGTGACTCGTTCCTGCGAAAGGTGGCTATTACAACGCTAACCTTAGGATTCATTTTCACCGCTTCCTCCAACAACAGTCTCGCAGAGCTCTGAGCTCCGTTCGCCGTCTGCGTGGCTTTCATTTTGCTTTTGACGATCAAGCTCGCCTGTTCCGCCCTCAACAACCCCATCCGATTTCAGGACGCTCAGAAACGTACCGAAGAAGCACTTAAGATCAAACAAGAAACTCATTTTTTCAACGTATTCACCGTCAAGCCTCGCCTTTACCGGAATCTCAAGCTCGTCTCTGCCGTTAATTTGCGCCCAACCCGTAAGTCCCGGCTTCACATCGTTTGCGCCGTATTTATCCCTCTCTGCAACAAGGTCATCCTGATTCCAAAGCGCGGGGCGGGGACCGATCATCGACATTTGCATAGCGAATATGTTAAATATTTGGGGAAGCTCGTCCAGCGACGTCTTACGCAGGAACGCTCCCACCTTGGTTATGTATTTTTTAGGATCGGACAATTCGTGCGTTGGTGAATCGTGGGGCGCATCGATTCTCATTGTGCGGAATTTCAGTATTGTAAAATTCTTTTTATGTATACCCACTCTTCTCTGCTTGAAGAATACAGGCCCTTTACTGTCAAGCTTTATAGCAAGAGCAATTATAAGCATAGGTATAGCCAGAACGATAATCCCGATAAACGAAATCAACATATCAAGAAACGGCTTAAAGAAGTATTTATACATTGCACGCACTCCTGCAAATAAAATAATATACACGTACATTATATCATTTATATACTATTTTGTCAACTATTAATTATTTTTTAAAAAAACGTACGCATTTTTTGTGCAAAATGAAGAATTGCAGAGGGGAAAAAGGAAAAAGCGGTTTCTTTGAAAACCTCTTTTGAGTAAAGCTTTTTTGGCGGGAATTTATTATAAAACAAAAGCCCGAGAGGCAGTTGCCTCTCGGGTTGTTTTTGGTGCACCTTCAGGGACTCGAACCCGGGACCCACTGATTAAGAGTCAGTTGCTCTACCAGCTGAGCTAAAGGTGCATGTACCAAGCTATTGCTCGGAACATTTGATATTATACCACCTTGTTTTTCAATTGTCAATACCTTTTTTTGTTTTTTTATTATTTTCAACAAATCACCGAAAAATATGCACTTTTCAGCCGTTTTATATTGCACTTTTCTCAAAAACAAGGCGGTATTTATATCTACTGCAAATTCCGAGGTTACGGCAGAATATTGCCTGCGCTCAGATGGAGCGTGTACCACTCCTCACGGGTGAGGCGTACGTCGCTCGCAAGCGCAAGCTCACGTATTCTGTCCGCCCTCGACGTTCCGCTGACAACCTGCATTTTCGCAGGATGTCTGAGTATCCACGCAAATGCAACCGCCGAGAGACTGATAGAATACTTCTTTGCAATCTCTGCCATTTTAACTCGAAGGGGGGCGAATTTTTCGTCTGTCAGTATGTTGCCCGCAAAGAATCCGTAAAGCAAGGGTGACCACGCCTGAAGTGTCATACCGTGTAGCCTTGAATAATCGAGGATGCCCCCCTCTCTTTCGAGCGAGAATTTATCGTCCATATTGGCGCACATACCCGAGCTGACCATAAAGGAATGTCCGAGCCCGAACTGCATCTGATTTGCGCATAACTCATAGGGGATTGTCTTTTTCAACAATTCAATCTGATACGGCTTCTGATTGGAGACTCCGAAATTCTTTACCATTCCTCTATCGTGAAGATAGGTAAAAGCCTCTGCTACCTCCTCAGGCTCTACAAGCGCATCGGGACGGTGCAACAGCAAAACGTCAATATAATCCGTGCCAAGACGGCGTAGCGAGTTCTCCGCACTCTCTATGATATGCTCCTTTGAGAAATCAAACATAACCCCCGGAACTATTCCGCATTTGGTCTGAACGGTTATGCTCTCACGGTCAATGCCGAGTGATTTTACAGCCTTACCGAACTTTTCCTCACATACGCCTCCACCGTAAATATCTGCGTGGTCGAAGAAATTAAGTCCGCAATCAAGTGCCGTGGTTATAAACTCCTCGGTTTCCTTTTCCGTTTGTCCGGGTATTCTCATGCATCCTACTGCAATATTCGGGACGTATATGCCCGTATTTCCAAGCTCTACCTTTTTTATCATGTTTTCTTCCTCCTATCTTTTTTTATATTGTAACACATTTTCTTCCTTTTGGCAATAAAAAAATGCCGAGATACACTCAACGCTTGGCGAGTGTATCCCGACGGTGTTTTTTTCCTGTCTATTTTACTTTTTTGACTTGGCAGGGTGGCAAAACTCCCTATTGGCGCAGCCTGTGCAGCCGCACGAGCAGGAGCTTTTACCCTTCTTCTTATTTACAACAGATACGGCAATGATAGCTATAAAGACTGCCGCAACTATTGATGCAACGATTACAGTAGCCACCATAATATCACCTTACGCATCTAAAAGAGCGTCCTTTTTATTTGATTTAACAAGCTTATCGGGGCGGACAATCATGAACACGAATACTGCGAGCGTTATAAACGCAAATATTGAGCCAACCACGTTTCCGTTGCCCGTGAAGAGCATACCGAGCTGATAAATCATAAGCGATACGGCGTACGCAAACACACACATATAGGAAATTGCGAATGCCGTCCATTTTGCATTGTTCATCTCACGTCTTATAGCTCCCATAGCCGCAAAGCAGGGTGCGCAAAGCAGATTGAACACGAGGAACGAAAAGCCCGAAAGCCTGCTTCCGCCAAAAAATTCAAGACCGATAATAGCAAAACCTGCCGAGTCTGCGGAACCAACAAGCTCCAAGGCAAGATCAGCATCTGCCATAGAGGAGAGCGAGCCGAACACGCCGACAACCTCTTCCTTTACAACGAGTCCGAGAACCGTTGCGACAGCCGCCTGCCAGCTGCCAAAGCCGAGAGGACGGAACAGAAAAGCTATACCCGTACCGATGATTTCGAGGATAGATGCTCCTGCTCTATCTTCGGTTATGTAGTGTAAGCCACCCTCAAACGAAAGGCTGTTGAGAACCCATATAATAACGCTTGCCGCTAAAATTACAGTACCTGCACGCTTGATAAACGACCAACCACGCTCCCACGTCGTTCTGAGAATATTTGTTGCTACGGGGAGATGGTAAGAGGGAAGCTCCATTACGAACGGAGCAGGCTTACCCTCAAAGGGCTTTGTCTTTTTAAGTATCAAGCCTGACACAATAACTGCACCGATTCCGACAAAATATGCCGAGGTTGCTATCCACGCACTGCCGCCGAAGAGCGCACCTGCTATCATGCTGACAATAGGCATCTTCGCTCCGCAGGGAATGAAGCTCGTGGTCATTACCGTCATTCTGCGGTCACGCTCCTGCTCTATCGTACGGCTCGCCATAATTCCAGGCACACTACAACCCGTTCCTATGAGCAGCGGGATAAAGGACTTACCCGAAAGTCCAAGCTTACGGAACACTCTATCCATAATGAACGCAACACGTGACATATAGCCGCAATCCTCAAGGAGAGCGAGCAAAAGAAACAGAATAAGCATCTGAGGAACAAAGCCAAGCACAGCTCCGACGCCGCCGACAATTCCGTCGGCAATCAGGCTGACGAGCCATTCAGCGCAGCCTATATTTTCAAGTCCTGCGGAAACGGCAGGAACTATCCATTCGCCAAACAGCGTATCGTTCATAAATCCGACAGTCCAGTCACCGATAGAGCCAATCGAAATGAAGTAAACGAACCACATTACAAACACAAATATGGGAAGCGCCAAAAAGCGGTTGGTTACTATTCTGTCAATCTTGTCGGTAACTGTCAGAGCGACTGACTTCTTCTTACAGGTTTTCTTCGCTACATCCGTGATATACTCATAGCGCTCGTTGGTTAGAACGGCAACCGAGTCGTCGCCGTAATTCTTTTCTATCGAGGCTATAAGCGACTCAATCGAGGCGAGCTTTTCCTTGCTCAAGGAGAGCTGCGCAATTATTTTTTCATCCCGCTCAAAAAGCTTAACGGCGTAAAATCTTTTCTTTGCCTCATCCATTCCCGCAAGAGCTATGGCGGAAATTTTTGACAGTGCAACCTCTATATCCCGAGAAAACGAGAGGGGGTGCGATGTTTTTGCACCGCTCGCCGCAGAAATTGCGGCGTCGGCAATTGCATCCGTGCCCTTGCCACGCAGAGCCGATACCTCTATAACCTCGCATCCAAGCTCGGCAGAGAGCGCCTCTATATCAATTTTGTCGCCACGCTTCTCTACTATATCCATCATATTGATTGCGATAACCGTGGGGATATTCATCTCCAAAATCTGAGTGGTAAGGTAAAGGTTACGCTCAAGGTTCGTGCCGTCAATGATGTTTATTATCGCATCGGGGCGCTCGTCAACTAGATAGCTGCGGGCTACAACCTCCTCCATAGAATACGGAGAGAGCGAATATATACCCGGAAGGTCTGTAAGGATTACGTCCTTGTTCTTCTTAATTTTTCCTTCCTTTTTTTCTACAGTGACGCCCGGCCAGTTACCGACGTACTGATTTGCTCCTGTCAAGGAGTTGAAAAGCGTTGTTTTTCCGCTGTTGGGGTTACCCACAAGGGCAATTTTAATACTCATTTACAGCTCCCTTCTCATTCAACCTCTATGAATGCCGCATCTGCCTTTCTCAACGAAAGCTCATATCCACGTACATTCAATTCCATCGGATCACCGAATGGTGCAACCTTACGAACTGTAATGTTAACCCCTTTGGTTATCCCCATCTCCATAATCCTGCGCCTCACAGCGCCCTCACCGTGCACCCGAACCACACGGGCACTTTGCGTGGGCTTCACGCCCCTAAGTGTCTTCATAAGCATCTCCTATGTTGCGGTTAGCGTGTGCTAACCGATGGACTAAAAGCCAAGTTAGCCTCTGCTAACTCTATGAGAATTTTACCATAAATATTACGGTTTTGTCAACAGTTTTTTCAAATTTTTCAGCATTTTGTTGAAATGCATAGGAATGCTACGTTTTGCCGGCAGTTGTTTTTGTGCATTTTTCCCAATTTTTAATTGGTTTTTCCTTCTGCGACACTAAAAATATCCGTCTGTTTTTTTATTTTCTCTTGCATTATTTTAAAATGTATGGTAATATATAATAAATTGTTTTAAGGAGGAGCTTATGATATTGCAGGAATCGGGCGAGATGTATCTTGAATCAATACTTGTTCTGTCAAAGGAAAAGGCGTACGTGCGCTCCATTGACGTATGCGAGCATATGGGCTTCTCAAAGCCGAGTGTCAGCCGTGCAATCGGTCTGCTCAAAAACGGCGGATACGTAACCGTTGACGCAGACGGATACCTCTCGCTTACCGAAAACGGACGGGAGGTTGCCGAAAAGATACTTGAAAGGCACACAATGCTCACAGATTTTCTCGTCAGCATCGGTGTTGACAGAGAAATTGCCGCCGCTGACGCTTGTAAAATCGAGCATCATCTGAGCGACGAGTCATTTGAGGCTATGAAACGGCACGCAAGTGCTCAAAAAAACAAATAACTGTTGACAAATCGCTGATTAAATGCTACAATATACATTGGCAATGACGGAAAGAGTAATCCGAATAACGGTATTCAGAGAGGGCGGTATTTTGCTGTGAATCGCCTTACCCGACACGGATGAAGACCGCTCCCGAGCCTTCCGCGCGGAAACTAAGTATGCGCGGACGCTGTCCCCGTTAAAGGATTTGAGTTAAAATTCAAGGTGGAACCGTGCACCCTGCACCCTTGACCGTTTTTGCGGTCGGGGTTTTTTATTTTGTTATTTTTTTGGAGGATATAAATATGAAGGTAATTTACAACGACGGAAGTGTCGGCGTATGCGAGGAGTCCGAGGAACTGTCGGTGCTCCGCCATTCTGCCGCACACATTATGGCAGAGGCAATCAAAAACATCTATCCCGATGCAAAATTTGCGTACGGCCCCGCAACCGAAAAGGGCTTTTACTACGACGTAGACCTCGGCGAGCGCAAGCTCGGTGACGAGGATTTGCTCGCTATCGAGAAGGAGATGCGTGCGATTGTCAAGGCAAACAAGCCGATAAAGGCATTTATTCTGCCCCGTGAGGAGGCAATAAAGCTCATGGAGGAGCGTGGCGAGATATACAAGGTTGAGCATATCGCCGACCTTGACGAGGATGCTCCCATAAGCTTCTATCAGCAGGGCGATTACATTGATATGTGCCGTGGTCCTCATATCACCTATACGAAGGCGCTCAAGGCGTTCAAGATTACGGGACAGAGCGGCGCATACTGGAAAAACGACAGCAACAACAAGATGCTTACCCGTATAAACGGAACTGCGTTTAAAACGCAGGAGGAGCTTGATAACTACCTCACAATGCTCGAAGAAGCTGCAAAGCGTGACCACCGCAGAATCGGCAAGGAAATGGGTCTGTTTATGCTCCAGGACGAGGCACCCGGATTTCCGTTCTTCCTGCCTAAGGGTATGGCACTGAAGAACGCACTCATCGACTACTGGCGTGAGATACACACCCGTGAGAACTACGTTGAGGTTGCAACCCCCCAGATAATGAACAGAAAGCTCTGGGAGACCAGCGGTCACTGGGACCACTACAAGGATAATATGTACTCTACCCTCATCGACGAGGAGACCTTCTGCGTTAAGCCGATGAATTGCCCCGGCGGCGTTCTCGTTTACCGCTCGAAGCCTCACAGCTACCGTGAGCTTCCTATGCGTGTAGGCGAGCTCGGTATCGTTCACCGTCACGAGCTCAGAGGCGCTCTGCACGGCTTGTTCCGTGTGCGTTGCTTCACTCAGGACGATGCGCATATATTTATGCGCCGTGAGCAGATTGAGGATGAAATCACGAAGGTTGTTCACCTCATAAACGAGGTTTACACCAAGTTTGGATTCAAATATTTCGTTGAGCTTTCCACCCGTCCCGAAAACAGCATGGGTAGTGACGAGGACTGGGAGGCAGCAACAAACGGCCTCATCGGTGCGCTGAACAAGCTCGGTATGCCCTACGTACTCAACGAGGGTGACGGTGCATTCTACGGACCGAAGATTGACTTCCACCTCGAGGACTGCCTGGGCAGAACCTGGCAGTGCGGAACTATTCAGCTGGATTTCCAGATGCCCCTCAACTTTGAGCTCGAATACACCGACGAGAAGGGTGAAAAGCAGCGTCCTATAATGATACACCGTGTATGCTTCGGCTCTATTGAGAGATTTATCGGTATAATCACCGAGCATTTCGCAGGAAAGTTCCCCGTATGGCTCGCTCCCACGCAGGCACGTGTACTTCTTGTATCCGAGAAGAGCTCGGAGTATGCCGACAAGGTTTATGAGGCTCTGCGTGCGGCAAAGGTTCGCTGTGAGCTCGACAACCGAAACGAGAAAATCGGTTATATGATACGTGAGGCTCAGACGGTTGACCGTATTCCCTATATGGTTATTATCGGTCAAAAGGAAATGGAGGACGGAACAGTTTCCATCCGCAGCCGTGACACTGCTCAGACAGAAACGATGACTCTCGACGAGTTTCTCGCAAAAATCACAACCGAAATCAAGGACAGAGTATAAAAATCAATTTCTTTGTTTTCACATAACAAAAAAGCGAGGCGCAAAGCGCCTCGCTTTTCATTGTTTGCGAAAACTTTGATAGGTTTTTTAATCGTAGCATTTACCGTCTTTTTTTATTTTTATGTCCTGCTTCTATGAGAAATTGCGTAGCAAAGCGCACTCCCTCAGAAAAGGCGATAGATTCTCTTTTTTGAATGTAGTCACTGCACACCTCCGTATATCTATTAAAAGCATCATATACGGCTCGATTTCCTTTCGCTCTCAATTCATCCTCTAACTCACTCATTTTATCAAGAAGCTCCCACTCTTCAGTATCAGCCTCCACCTCTACGTATTGATTGAAAATTTCCCACAGTTGTTCAAGCTTGCTTCTCATTTTTTCCCACCTTATGCTTTTTTAGTATATTATAGCCCTTTTACGGGCAATTGTCAATATGGTGACAGTTGTTTATAATCAAATTAGGTAGGAGGTGAGGTTATGATAGTTTATGATAAGCTGTGGAAAACAATGAAGGAAAAGGGTATATCCCAATACAAGCTTATAAACGAGTTTGGCATAAGCAACGGTCAGCTTGACCGTCTCAGAAAAAACAGCAACATAAGCACATACACCCTCAACACCTTGTGTAAAATACTTGATTGCAGGCTTGAAGATATTGCAGAATACAAAAATGAAAATTGAGCTTTAAGAACAAAAGCTCGTTTTCTACCAATAAGAAAAGGACAGAGATTGAAATTCTCTGTCCTTTTTATTGATAAGCTCTGTATTTGTAAGAAGTATTAAATTGTCGATATGCTCCGCTTCTCTCCGCTCGATATATTTGCCGTTGGCAAATTCGATATACCTCACTATGCTCGGTTCGATATGATATTCGCCTGATTTTTTTCTCGTGAGAAGCACATATCGAGTCCGTAAGGACATATCGAGCACGGAGTGCATATCAATCGCCGTAGGCGAATATCGATGCGTTTCGTCCTCAAGGACGCAACGCTTACAGCTGGGCTATCATCACTATAAGCGGCATTGTCGCTATACACAAAATCGTGGACACGGCGACAAGGCGGCTGGCGTATAATGCGTCACAGTCGTACATCTCGGCAAACATCGTTGCGCTGGATGCCGCAGGGGTTGCCGCCAAAATTACGGTTACAAGATATACCGTTTCGCTGACGGGAATACCGATTAGCGAAAGAAGCTTCACTATTCCCATAACAGCGAGAGGAAGCAACAGGTGTCTGAGCATAAGGAAGGCATACATGTACACGTCGTTGAAAAATCCACGAAGGTTTATATCAGCAAGGCGTATACCTATAACAACCATTGAAAGCGGTGCCACAAGATTTTTTATCATCAATAGGCAATCGCTGATTAAATCAACACGGAATACGTATGTATTTGCGCCGCTGGCAAGGAGAATTAATCCAACAAACGAGGCGATAGTAACGGGGTGGAATGCAACCTTCAAAAGCGCACGCCACGCTCCTGTATGCTTTGCGGCGGATAAATACTCATCCTTAATATCCGAGTCCCCATCGCCGTCTATATCTCTGCCCCTCTCCCACGTGCATATATGCACGCCGAGAGTCCAGACAAACAGGTTAAAGGTTATATTGTAGATTGATGCATATATAGCCGCCTGTGCTCCGAGAAGAATCTCGATTAAGGGAATACCCATAAACGCGGCGTTTGAAAAAATCGTGGTAAGGCGCAGCATACGGCGGTGCGCATCGGGCGCTTTTCGGAAAACGAGCATTGCCACAACCGAAAACAGCACGTGCGCAACAAGAGAAAACGCAAGCACAAGCAGGGCGTCAAGCCAGATATCGGAAAATTTTCCGTTGTAGCTTATATAAGAATAAACTATGAGTATCGGCTGTGCTATATATAGGACGAGGTTGGAAAGTCCCTTGCCGAAGCCGTCAGGACAAAGCCTGCATTTTTTCATCACGATTCCCGGTACCATCATAACAAAAAGGACGGCAACGGTTGAAATGAGGTCGTTAATTATCATTATTATCTCCCGTTTTACTTACAGAACTTCTCAATATAGCTGTCTATTGCATCGGAAATGATGCGGACGGCGTCCTCGGGTCCGCTGACCTCTTTTACCGCCGTTTCCTTATTTTCAAGGGTTTTGTATACCGAGAAAAAGTGCTTCATTTCATCAAAAATGTGGGCGGGAAGCTGATTTATATCGGTATACTGATTATACGTGGGGTCATTAAACGGAATAGCGATAATCTTCTCATCGTTTCTGCCGTTATCTATCATTGAGATAACTCCGATAGGATATGCACGCACAAGAGTCATAGGCTCGATGCACTCAGCGCACAAAAGCAAAACGTCGAGCGGATCCTCGTCGTCACCGAAGGTACGGGGGATAAAGCCGTAGTTTGCAGGATAATGCGTTGAGGTATAAAGTATCCTGTCGAGCATCATAAAGCCCGTTTCCTTATCAAGCTCATATTTTTTCTTGCTACCCTTACTGATTTCTATAACGCACATAAAATCGGTAGGGGTTATTCTCTTTGGCGATATGTCGTGCCAGATATTTGACATAAAATCCTCCTTTTCGGCTTTATTGCCGACACTAAATGTTATGATACCACAAATCCCTCTAAAATGCAAGTATTTAATTAAAAAGGGACTGATTTTTCAAAAAAAGCAAAAGTTGGGATATTTCTATTGAAAAACGGCGTCTTATGTGGTAAAATGATAAAAGATAAATTTCGGAGGTAATTATGAAATACCGTAAGGAAAAGGATTCTATGGGCGAAATTTTAGTCGAGGCGGACAAGTATTGGGGTGCGCAAACACAGCGCAGTCTTGAAAATTTCCGCATAGGCGTAGAAAAGATGCCCCTTGAAATAATACGTGCATTCGGAATAATGAAGCTGGCGGCGGCAAGGGTTAACGCAAAGCTTCTGCCGAAGAAAATGACAAAGGAAAAGCTATCTCTTATCGAAAAGGCGGCGGGCGAGGTTACGGACGGCACGCTCGATGCTCATTTCCCTCTCGCAGTATGGCAGACGGGTAGCGGCACACAGAGCAACATGAACGTAAACGAGGTTATTGCCAACCGTGCAAACGAGCTTGCGGGCGACAGGATATTGCATCCAAACGACGACGTAAATATGTCGCAATCCTCAAACGACACCTTCCCAACCGCTATGCACATATCTGCGGTTGTAGGGACGAGGACTACCCTGCTCCCTGCGCTTGATGCGCTGATAAACACGCTCTTTTCGCTTGAAAAGGAGAATATGGGGCTGATTAAGAGCGGCCGCACACACCTTGAGGACGCAACCCCGATAACATTCGGTCAGGAAATCAGCGGTTGGCGGGCATCTCTCGAAAAGGACAGAGAGCTGATTGAAAAATCGCTCGCCCCCCTCTGCGAATTAGCGCTCGGCGCTACCGCAGTGGGAACAGGGCTCAATGCGCCCAAGGGCTTTGACACACGGGTTGCAAAGGAAATTTCAAAGCTGACAGGTGTAGATTTCGTCACTGCAAAAAACAAATTCCACGCCCTCACCTCAAAGGACGAGCTGGTATTCGCACACGGAGCTCTGAAAGCGCTCGCCTGCGACCTTATGAAGATAGCAAACGATGTGCGCTGGCTGGCGAGCGGACCGAGATGCGGTCTTAATGAAATTTTCATACCCGAAAACGAGCCCGGCTCGTCGATTATGCCCGGCAAGGTCAATCCCACTCAGTGCGAGGCTGTGACAATGGTTGCCGTACAGGTTATGGCAAACGACACGGCAATAACCGTATCCGCATCGCAGGGAAATTTCGAGCTAAACGTATTTATGCCCGTATGTATTTACAACTACCTGCAATCGGTCCGCCTGCTCTCCGACGTTATGGTTTCTTTTGAGAAAAACTGTGTCAGGGGAATAACGCCCAACCGAGAAAAAATGACGGAAAATCTCAACAATTCCCTTATGACCGCAACCGCTCTTTCACCGTATATCGGCTACGAAAACACGGCAAAGGCTGTTAAAAAGGCGCATACCGAGGGCATAACGCTAAAAGAGGCGTGCGTTTCACTGGGGCTTCTCACAGGTGAGCAGTTCGACGAGCATTTTCATCCCGAGGAAATGGTATAATTCATAAAATTATACTATCGGTAAATTATTACATTGGCAAAATTAAAGGCGAGGTGCTTTTGCACCTCGCTTTTTGTTTACGGTTATGCCAAAAGGCGGAAGCCCTTACACCTTTGCTTTTGCTTCGCAATAGTGGCAACGGTATATGCCGTTTTCCACGTCACGTACCTCGAAAAGATGGTCAAGCTCCTGCTCGGTTGAGGTTATGCAACGGGGGTTTTTGCACTTATGCACGTTTTTCAGAAGCTCGTATTTCGAGCCTCTTTCCTCACGTGTTTTGTTTTCCGCCTCGGACAGAAGCTTCAGAATCAGAGCCATTCTCATATATTTGCCGTTGGCAACCTGCTTGAAATAGCAGGCACGGGGGTCCCCGTCAATTTTACAGCTTATCTCGTTTACACGGGGCAGGGGATGAAGAATTGCCATATCGCTCTTGGCGTTTTCAAGCTTATCAAGAGTTAAAATGTAGCTGTCCTTGAGCCTCTCATACTCCTCGGGGTCGGAAAAGCGCTCACGCTGAACACGAGTCATATAGAGAATATCGAGCTGTGACATACTGCCGAGAAGGTCGGTGGTTTCCACGTATTCCATTCCTGCGAGCTTCATAACCTCATTTTTGACGTAGCCGGGAACACGAAGCTCCTCTGGGGATATGAGGACTATTTTAATTCCCTCATACCTTGAAAGAGCGGAAATGAGAGAGTGAACTGTCCTGCCGTACTTCAAATCTCCGCAAAAGCCAACTGTGAGATTGTTAAGTCTGCCCTTTTCCCTATAAACAGTCAATAAATCGGCAAGCGTCTGCGTGGGGTGGCAATGACCGCCGTCACCTGCGTTTATTACGGGGACGGTTGCATTTTTCGATGCCACGTAGGGCGCACCCTCCTTCGGGTGGCGCATAGCTATTATATCAGCATAGCAGCTGATAACCTTCGCCGTGTCGGCAACGCTCTCGCCCTTTGCGGCAGATGAGCTCGATGCCTCGGAAAATCCGATAACACTGCCGCCAAGCTCAAGCATAGCCGCCTCAAAGCTGAGGCGTGTTCTGGTTGAGGGCTCAAAAAAGAGTGTTGCAAGCTTCTTGCCCTTACACTTTTGTGCGTATTTTTCGGGATTTTCTATAATATCGTTTGCCGTCGCCATAAGAGCGTCAAGCTCGGCTACGGTAAAATCGGCGATGTCTATAAGACTTCTCATATTATTTACCTATCCAGCTCTCGTCGGAGGGGTTGTTTCTGAATGCGATAAGGCGAGCGATGTCAGCCTCCTTGATATAGCCCTCCTCTGCCGCTGTTTCTGCTATAACGTCAAAGTTGGTGAGGGATATGTTCTTCACCTCTGCTGCTGCGAGGCGTTCAATTCCCTTCTTCATTCCGTAGGTGAAGATGCTGACGATACCGAGAACCTCAGCGCCTGCCTCACGCAGAACGTTTACTACCTCGATAACCGAGCCGCCCGTAGAGATAAGGTCCTCGACAACGACAACCTTCTGTCCCTTTTCAAGCCTTCCCTCAATCTGATTCTGTCTGCCGTGGTCCTTTGCGCCCGAGCGTACGTAGCCCATAGGCATATCGAGGATATGAGCTGTTATAGCTGCGTGAGCAATACCTGCTGTTGACGTACCCATAAGCACCTCTGCATCGGGATAATTCTTCTTTATCGTTTCAGCCAGCGCATTCTCAACGTCGTTTCTCACTGCGGGTGCGGTGAGAGTCAAGCGATTGTCACAGTAAACAGGGCTCTTAATTCCGCTTGCCCAGGTAAAGGGCTCCTCGGGGCGGAAGAATACCGCCTTTATCGACAAAAGATCCTTTGCAATTACCTTTTCAATGTTCTGCATTTTTATATCTCCTTAAATTTTAGTCAACAAATTCTCTTACGCATCTCTCATATGCGGCAACGGGGTCCTCTGCGGCGGTTATGGGCCTGCCTACAACTATATAGTCGGAGCCGATTTCCTTCGCCTGTGCGGGGGTCATAACACGCTTCTGATCTCCTACGTCACCGTCAGCGAAGCGAACACCGGGGGTTACTGTCATGAATTTCTCTCCGCAACGCTCGTGTACCTTACCTGCCTCAAGGGGCGAGCAAACAACGCCGTCAAGTCCTGCAATTTTTGCATTCTCTGCGTAGTGCATTACAACGTCGGCAATAGGCTTTTCAATAAGAAGGTCACGGCGCATGCTCTCCTCGTCGGTTGAGGTGAGCTGCGTTACTGCTATAAGCAGAGGACGTGTGCCGTCCTCACGGGTGAGCCCCTCAATTGCCGCCTCCATCATTCTCGTCGTTCCTGCGGCGTGCAGGTTAGTCATATCTACGTCGAGGCGTGAGAGCACTGCCATCGACTTCTTAACAGTGTTGGGAATGTCGTGGAGCTTGAGATCAAGGAATATCTTGTGCCCACGGCGCTTTATCTCTCTAACTATCGAGGGTCCCTCAGCATAGTAAAGCTCCATTCCTATTTTTACAAAGGGCTTTCTGCCCGTGAACTTGTCAAGAAAAGCAAATGTCTTCTCTGCGCTGTCAAAATCGCACGCAATGATTACGTCCTTTCCCATTATCTTACACCTCCGATTATATCACTGAGTTTTTCTATTCCGTATTTTTTCATAACAGACGGAAGCTGTTCAATTATATTCTTGCACGCATAGGGGTCGATAAGGTTTGCGGCTCCCACCTCGACGGCGGTTGCACCTGCAAGCATCATCTCGATTACGTCCTCGGCTGTGCTTACACCGCCCATACCGATTACGGGGATATTTACCGCCTGAGCTACCTGATATACCATCCGTACCGCTACGGGGAATATGGCGCTGCCCGAAAAGCCGCCCATTTTGTTTGCAATAACAGGCTTTCTCGTTTTGAGGTCTATTCTCATTCCGAGCATCGTGTTTATGAGGCTGATACCGTCAGCACCCGCCTCCTCGCACGCCTTCGCTATTGCGACTATGTCGGTGACGTTTGGCGAGAGCTTTATAAACACAGGCTTTGTAGTTACAGCCTTGACCGCACGGGTGACCTCTGCCGCCGCCTCAGGCGAGGTGCCGAAGCTCATTCCGCCGCCGTGTACGTTGGGACAGCTGACGTTTACCTCAAACCAGCCTATCTCGTCACACCCGTCAAGGCGCTGACAGGTATATGCGTAGTCCTCGACGGAAAAGCCGCTGACGTTAGCCATAACCTTTTTGTGAAAGCATTTTTTCATCTTGGGTATTTCCTCGGAAATAACCCTCTCAACGCCGGGATTCTGAAGTCCGACGGCGTTTATCATTCCTGCCGTACACTCGGCAATTCTCGGTGTGGGA
This sequence comes from Clostridia bacterium, assembly GCA_017504405.1. GTDB lineage: Bacteria > Bacillota > Clostridia > Oscillospirales > CAG-272 > UBA1740. Next base: position 87,669 of record JAFVRG010000011.1, read on the forward strand.
TTGCCGAATCGGGCGTCCCTCGTCGTTCCCTTGAACGAGAACGTGCCGAGGATATTTATATCGTATATTTCGGAAAACTCGTAGCCGTAGCCGAACGTTCCGCTGGCGGGTATTATCGGGTTGTCAAGCTCGATGCCGCACAATTTTACCTTCATTTCTGCCACAGTATTTCCTCCTTCTGAAGAACGGGGCCGTCCTTGCATATTCTCTTATAGCCCGTAACTGTCTTGCACGAGCAGCCCATACAAGCGCCAAAGCCGCAGCCCATTCTCTCCTCAAAGCTGAACTGTCCCGAGGTTTTAGAGGTATTGTAAACTGCCCTGAGCATTGGCTCGGGTCCGCAGGTGTAGAAATAACTGTAATCTACATCCATTGCGTTTGTAACAAAGCCCTTGACACCGTACGAGCCGTCAACTGTTGTGACGGTCACGTCAGCGCCGAGCTCGGCAAATTCCTTTTCAAGGAACACCTCGCTTTTCGTATTAAAGCCGAGGATTACCGAAACACTCTTGCCCTCGCCTATCAGCCTTTTTGCAAGCATATAGAGAGGAGGTACGCCGACACCGCCGCCAATGAGAAGTACCTTATCTCCCGAAAGCGAGGTATCGTAGCCGTTTCCGAGCCCTGAGAGGACGTCGAGTGCGCCCTCTCTCATTTTGCTCATCTGCTCTGTTCCCTTACCGACTACCTTGTATATAATTGTGAGAACTCCGTCCTCGCAGTCGCAAACCGATATAGGGCGGCGCAGATACAGTCCGTCAAGCTTTATATTAACGAACTGTCCAGGGGCGGTTATATTAGAGGTATCGCCTGACAGGCGCATACGGAAAACGTTATCGGTTAGGGGAGTATTTTCAATTATTCCAAAAAATCCCTGATTCATAATAACTCCTTACGCATCAATTGTGGAGATGCGGAGTGTCGTTTCGTCGAGGACGTCAAGCAGAACCTTAACAGTATCGAGAGAGGTGAACATAGTCACGTTGCTCTCAATTGCGTGCTTACGTATCTCATAGCCGTCGGCAACGTGGTCCTTCGAGGACGCATCGCTGGTGTTTATTACGTATGCAATATGTCCCTGACGGATAGAGTCTGCAATCTCCTCGCTGCCCTCGCTGATTTTCTTCAGCACGTGGGTTCGTATGCCGTTCTCCTTCAGGAATTTCGCAGTTCCCTCGGTTGCCTCGATATTGAAGCCGAGGTCGTAGAAGCGGCGCATAAGAGGAAGCGCCTCATCCTTATCCTTATCCGCAATGGTTGCGAATACGGTTCCGTAATTTTGCAGGTGCATTCCCGATGCCTGAAGTGCCTTATAGAGCGCACGGTTGAGCTTATCGTCATAGCCTATCGCCTCGCCTGTCGATTTCATTTCGGGGGAGAGATATGCGTCAAGTCCGCGTATTTTGTTGAACGAGAACACGGGAACCTTTACGTACCATCTGCTCTTTTCCTCGGGATAGAGAGCAAATATTCCCTGCTCCTTGAGCGACTTACCCATAATAACCTCGGTGGCTATATCGGCAAGGCTGTAACCCGTTGCCTTTGAAAGGAACGGAACCGTTCTTGACGAGCGGGGGTTAACCTCGATTATGAAGACGTTTTCGTCCCTGTCAACTATGAACTGAATGTTGTAAAGCCCTACGATGCCGATGCCGAGTCCGAGCTTCTTCGCATACTGAAGAATAATGCCCTTGACCTTATCGGAAATACTGAACGAGGGGTAAACGCTGATAGAGTCGCCCGAGTGAATACCCGTTCTCTCAACCAGCTCCATAATGCCGGGCACGAACACGTCGTGTCCGTCGCAGATTGCGTCAACCTCGACCTCTTTACCAATTATATATTTATCAACCAGAACAGGCTTGTCCTCGTCGATTTCAACCGCAGTTTTGAGGTAGTGACGGAGCTGATTTTCGTTGGCAACTATCTGCATTGCACGTCCGCCAAGGACAAAGCTCGGACGAACGAGAACAGGGTAGCCAATCTTTGCCGCAGCAGCGACACCGTCCTCTATCTTGGTAACCGCACGTCCCTCGGGCTGAGGAATGTTCAGCTCCTTCAGAACCTTTTCAAAGAGGTCACGGTTCTCCGCTCTGTCGATTGCCTCGCAGTCGGTTCCTATTATCTTGACACCTCTCTGCATAAGCGGGTCGGCAAGATTTATTGCGGTCTGACCGCCGAGCGATGCAATAACACCCTCAGGCTGCTCGAAGTCAATTATATTCATAACGTCCTCGGGCGTGAGAGGCTCAAAATACAGCTTATCACTCGTGGTGTAGTCGGTGGAAACGGTTTCGGGGTTGTTGTTGATTATGATTGCCTCGTAGCCGCATCTCTTTATCGTAGTAACGGCGTGAACCGTTGAATAGTCGAACTCAACACCCTGTCCGATACGGATAGGTCCTGCGCCGAGAACAACGCTCTTTTTGCGGTCTGTGAGAATCGACTCGTTCTCGCCCGTGTATGAGGAGTAGAAGTAGGGGATATATGCGCCTGTGTGGAGTGTATCAACCATCTTGAACACAGGAACTATTCCGTTTGCCTTTCTCTGTTCGGTTACGGCTATCTCCTTTGTGTTCCAAAGGCGTGCGATGAACTTATCCGAAAAGCCCATAACCTTTGCCGCACGGAGCGTTTCGGTATCGCCCACGTTTGCCGAGAGCTTGCGCTCCATTTCTACAATTCTCTTGAACGCTTCAAGGAAATAGGGGGTGATTTTGGTTACCTCGTGGAGCTTTTCAACCGTTACGTCACGGCGCAAAAGCTCGGTTACCGCATATATATTGTCTGCCTTGAACTCGAGAAGATAGTCAAGCATCTCCTCTGTGGGCATCTTATCAAACTTGGGAAGGTGGAAGTGGCACACACCCGTTTCGAGGGAGCGCACCGATTTGAGCATACATTCCTCGAGATTTGCACCGATACCCATAACCTCTCCCGTCGCCTTCATCTGCGTGCCGAGCACGTTGGATGCGGAGGTGAATTTATCGAACGGGAAGCGGGGGAATTTTGCAACGATATAGTCAAGTCTTGGCTCAATTGCCGCAGTCGCGTTTGCAATCTGTATCTCGTCAAGGGTCATACCGACGGCGATTTTTGCCGTCACACGTGCGATGGGATAACCGCTCGCCTTTGATGCGAGGGCGGAGGATCTCGATACACGGGGGTTAACCTCGATAAGGTAGTATTCGCTGGTGTAGGGGTTGAGCGCAAACTGAACGTTACAGCCGCCCTCAATCTTAAGCTCTCTTATAATCTTAATTGCGCTGTCGTTGAGCATCTTGAGATCCTTATCGTTAAGGGAAAGAATAGGTGCTACAACGAGCGAGTCGCCCGTATGAACTCCAACAGGGTCGATGTTCTCCATACCGCAGATGGTTATTGCGTTATCGCTCGAATCACGCATAACCTCAAACTCGATTTCCTTATATCCGCGAACACTCTTTTCAATGAGAACCTGGTGAACGGGCGAGAGCTTGAAGGCATTCATGCCTATCTCGACGAGCTCCTCCTCGTTGTTGGCAAAGCCGCCACCCGTACCGCCGAGCGTGAACGCAGGGCGCAGAACTACGGGGTATCCTATATTCTTCGCCGCAACCTTTGCCTCATCTATTGAGTAGGTTATTTCCGAGGGAATAGTAGGCTCGCCTATCGACTGGCACAGCTCCTTGAACAGCTCTCTGTCCTCTGCACGCTCAATGCTCTCGCTGCTCGTACCGAGAAGCTCGACGTGGCACTCCTTCAAAACGCCCTTCTTTTCGAGCTGCATAGCGAGGTTAAGTCCCGTCTGACCGCCAATACCCGGCACAATTGCGTCGGGGCGCTCGTAGCGCAGAATTTTTGCTATGTATTCAAGGGTGAGCGGCTCCATATAGACCTTGTCAGCAATCGTGGTGTCGGTCATAATAGTTGCCGGGTTGGAGTTAACGAGAACTACCTGATAGCCCTCCTCCTTGAGCGCAAGGCAAGCCTGCGTTCCCGCATAGTCAAATTCAGCCGCCTGACCGATTACGATAGGTCCTGAGCCAATGATAAGAATTTTTTTGAGATCGGATCTCTTTGCCATATATATTATCCTCCAAATTAATTACATACAAATTTAGCGCTTGTACACGGTTTTTCCGTCGCAGACGGTAAGATAATTTTGTGCGTACAGCGTATCACCCTCAAACGGGGTTGCTCTGCCCATAGAGAGAAACTCATCGGGATTTACAGTATATTTTTCGTCAAGCCGCCATACCGAATAGTCCTCGCCCATAGGGATATTAAATCTCTTTCTCGGATTTATTGCCATAAGCTCGACAAGGCGTTCAAGCGTCAGCACGCCTGAGCGGACAAAGTGTGTGTACATCAGCGAAAATGCGGTTTCAAGTCCTACTATGCCAAACGCACTCTTCTCAAGCCCACGTGACTTTTCCTCGGCGGAGTGCGGTGCGTGGTCGGTTGCTATCATATCAATAGTGCCGTCGAGTATTCCCTGTATCAAAGCTTCCCTATCCTCACGTGAGCGCAGAGGCGGATTCATCTTAAATCTGCCGTGCTCCTGCAAATCGGAGTCGTCGAGAATGAGGTAGTGCGGTCCTGTTTCGCAGGTTATATCAACGCCCATAGCCTTTGCACGTCTGATTGCGTCAACGCTCTGTTTGGTCGAGATGTGGCACACGTGATATTTACACCCGATTTCCTTTACAAGCTCTATATCACGCTCTATCTGCAAATACTCGCTCTCCGAGCATATTCCTCGGTGTCCGTGCGCTCTCGCATACTCGCCGTCATGGATATATCCGCCTCGCAAAAGCTCGTTGACCTCGCAGTGGGCAACTATGATTTTATCAAGCTCCTTCGCCCTTTTCATCGCCGAGCGCATCATTTCGTCATTCTGCACTCCACGTCCGTCGTCGGAAAAGGCTATCGCTTTTTTTGCAAGAGCGTCCATATCCGACAGTTCCTTGCCGTTCTGTCCTACCGTTATAGATGCGTAGGGATAGACGTGAATTACAGCATCACTCTCGATAATAGCCAACTGCTCGTCAATGTGCTCGGCGCTGTCGGGCACAGGATTAAGGTTCGGCATCGTGCATACCGCCGTGTAGCCGCCGTGCGCCGCCGCCATAGAGCCGCTCTTTACCGTTTCCTTATATGAAAAGCCCGGCTCACGAAAATGCACGTGCACGTCGCAAAAGCCGGGAAAAACAGAATATTCATCGGAATTGAAAAGGGAAAGGTTGCCCGCAAAAAGCTTCTCTGCCGCTGCCTTGATTTTTTCGTTTGCATATATCTTTGCCATGACCGTTTCCTCTTTCCTTTTTATTCGCAAATATAAACTCCAACCTCGCCGTCAGTGTCGGGGAGCAAAACCGTTATCTTCTCACTCTTTGAGGTAGGGACGTTCTTGCCCACGTAGTCGGGGCGAATCGGAAGCTCCCTGTGTCCTCTGTCAATCAATGCCGCCAGCTGTACTGCCTTCGGCCTTGCGTGGTCGAAAACTGCGTCCAGCGCCGCACGTGACGTTCTGCCCGTGTAGAGCACGTCATCAACTATAATCACCGTCTTCTCCCTCACGTCGCAGGGGAAATGGCACTCGGCGGTAATATTTTGCTTCTCGCTCTCCGAGAGGTCGTCACGGTGGAGCGTGATGTCAAGGTAGCCGAGAGGCACGTCAACACCCTCGAATTTCTGAATGTTGTCGTGAATTATTGATGCAAGTGGAACACCCCTCGTTTTAACTCCGAGCAGGCATATCTCGCCCGCACCGTCGTTGCGCTCGATTATCTCGTGAGTTATTCTCACCAGCGCACGTCTGACGGCAGGCTCGTCCATAATCTGCGTTTTGCGTACCATAAAAACCTCCGAGCAAGAAAAAAAGTCCTGTCAGCGACAAGACGTTACACGAGCCCACCCCACCCAAAGGGTGCGGCGAAATATGATAATCTTGTCGACATCTCTGTATCAACTTAAAGACTAATGTATACCAAGGCTAAACGCAAGCCCCGGTCGGTTTTTATTAGTATAGCACAACAGGGGCATTTTGTCAATATAAAAGGCAAAAGTTTTTTATAATTTTAAGTAAAGAAAAGCGAAAAAAGAACAATGGCGCTTTTTGAAAAAAGCTTGGCAAAAACTTTTGTAAAGTGGGAAATGGGTAAAGGTGCCTTCAAAAAAGAGTGTAGCAAAAACTTTCACAAAAATGGGAAAGGAAAAAGGGCGGATTTCCGCCCTTTTGTATTTAGTTTTCCTTTTATCAGAAAAGTCCTGTTATCTTGCCGTTTTCGTCAACGTCGATTTTCTCGGCGGCGGGTACCTTGGGAAGTCCCGGCATAGTCATAATATCGCCTGTGAGGGCAACAACGAAGCCGGCTCCTGCCGAAACCTTTACGTTTCTGACCGTTACGGTGAAATTCTCGGGCGCTCCGAGCTTTGTCATATCATCCGAGAAGGAATACTGCGTTTTTGCCATACATACAGGGAGCTTGCCGTAGCCGTTCTTTTCAAGAGATGCAACCTGCTTTTTCGCCTGAGGTGTGAGGATTACGCCGTTACCGCCGTAAATCTTTCTGACTATTGCGTCAATCTTTTCCTCAATAGTCGTATCGTCCTCATAGGAGAAGGTGAAATCGCCCTTCTCCTCCTCGCAAAGACGGACAACCTCACGTGCGAGAGCCTCGCCGCCTTTGCCGCCCTCTGCCCATACGGTAGAGAGAACAACGTTTACGCCGAGTGCCTTGCACTCACTGATAATGAGGTCGATTTCGTCATCGGTATCCGTCGGGAAGCGGTTAACCGCAACGACTGAGGGGAGCTTATATACGTTTTTGATATTGGATACGTGTCGCAGAAGATTGGGAATACCCTTTTTGAGAGCATCGAGATTTTCGCCTGCAAGCTCGGTTTTCGGCACACCGCCGTGCATTTTGAGCGCACGAACGGTTGCAACGACAACCACCGCAGAGGGCGTGAGATTTGCCATTCTGCACTTAATATCCAAGAATTTCTCTGCTCCGAGGTCAGCGCCAAAGCCTGCCTCGGTGATAGCATAATCACCGAGCTTCATTGCCATTTTGGTAGCAATAACAGAGTTACAGCCGTGAGCGATATTCGCAAACGGGCCTCCGTGAACGAAGGCGGGAGTGCCTTCAAGAGTCTGGACGAGGTTGGGCTTTATCGCATCCTTAAGAAGCGCTGCCGCAGCGCCCGTTGCGCCTATCTGACCGACGGTTACGGGCTCCTCGTTATAGGTGTACGCTACGACAATTCTGGAAAGTCTTTCCTTTAAGTCGGTTATAGAGGTTGCAAGGCAGAATACAGCCATTACCTCGGACGCAACGGTTATATCGTAGCCGTCCTCACGGGGAACGCCGTTCACCCTGCCGCCAAGACCGTCGGTTACAAAACGGAGCTGACGGTCATTCATATCAACGCATCTCTTCCAGGTAATTCTTCTGGGGTCGATATTCAGGGCATTTCCCTGATAGATATGGTTGTCAAGCATAGCGGCAATAAGGTTATTTGCCGCACCGATTGCGTGAAAATCACCTGTAAAATGCAGGTTTATATCCTCCATAGGAACAACCTGTGCGTAGCCGCCACCTGCCGCTCCGCCCTTAACTCCGAAAACAGGTCCGAGCGAGGGCTCACGCAGAGCAACCGCAGTTTTCTTTCCTATCCTACGCATACCGTCGGCAAGACCTATTGTGGTCGTGGTCTTGCCCTCGCCTGCGGGAGTGGGGGTGATTGCGGTTACGAGAATGAGCTTACCGTCCTCCTTTTTTGTGTCGCTCAGGAGCGAAAGGTCGAGCTTTGCCTTATATTTTCCGTACTGCTCGATATATTTTTCGTCTATACCGACGCTCTTTGCTATTTCGGTTATAGGCTTCATTTCAACGGACTGTGCTATTTCAATATCGGTTAAATAAGCCATAATTTTCTCCTCTTATCCCTTAAAATATTTTACTGCGGATTCAAACATCTTCATATCGAACTCGCCGATAACGTTTTTGTAAAGACCGTTGCCGATACGCTCGCTATGTCCCATTTTACCGAACACTCTGCCGTCGGGAGAGGTTATACCCTCAATCGCATAGACGGAGTTGTTGGGCGTAAAGCGAATATCGTCGGTAGGCTCTCCGCACAAATCAACGTACTGAGTAGCAATTTGTCCGTTAGCGGCAAGCGCTCTCACAACCTCCTCGGATGCGAGGAAGCGTCCCTCACCGTGAGAAATCGGAACTGTATAAACGTCACCGACGTTTGTTGCAGCCAACCAAGGTGACTTGTTGGATGCCACACGTACACGCACGAGCTTTGACTGGTGGCGTGCTATCGTATTGAACGTCAGGGTGGGGCAATTCTCATCTGTGTCGATTATCCTTCCGTAGGGGACAAGACCGAGCTTGATGAGCGCCTGGAAGCCGTTACAGATACCGCACATAAGACCGTCACGGTTGTCAAGAAGCTGTGATACACCCTCTTTTACCGCCTCATTCTTGAAGAAAGCAAGAATGAATTTACCCGAGCCGTCGGGCTCGTCACCGCCGGAAAATCCGCCGGGAACGAATATCATCTGGCTCTGTTTGATTTTCTCGGCAAAGCTCTCAACGCTCCTCGAAATTCCGTCGGACGTCAGGTTGTTGATTACGAATATCTCGGCATCAGCTCCTGCATCACGCATAACCTTTGCAGAGTCAAACTCGCAGTTTGTGCCCGGGAATACGGGGATAAGCACCTTCGGACGTGCAACCTTAACTGCGGGTACAACACGCTCCTTAGCCTCAAAGGAGAATTTCTCTACCTTATTATTATTTTTCTTTTCAAGCGTGGGGAATACGCCCTCGAGCTTTTTCTCATAAAGCTCGGAAAGCTCGCATCCGCAAACGCTCTCGCCATTGTACGAGAAGCAGCCGTCATCGGTAACCGTACCTACGCACTTACCGAAATCGGCATCCGCATCTGCTTCGAGCAAGAATGAGCCGTAGCTGTAACCGAAGATGTCGTCGAGCGACATATTCTCATCATAAGCGAAGCCAAGACCGTTACCGATACACATCTTGTAGACCGCCTCAGCGATACCGCCATAGGTGGGAGTGTATGCGGAATAAACCTTGCCCTCACGCATAAGTGCCGTAACCCTATTGAAAAGAGCTATCAGCGACTCTGCCTTGGGCAGACCGTTTTCGTCATATTCGGGGGCGAGCCAAACGAGCTTGTGCCCTGCCGCCTTCATATCGTTGGTTATAACCTCGCCTACCTTGCCTGTCGTTACAGCAAAGGAAACGAGTGTGGGCGGAACGTCGAGATTTTCAAACGAGCCGCTCATCGAGTCCTTACCGCCTATCGAGGCGATGCCGAGGTCGAGCTGTGCCTTGAATGCTCCGAGGAGCGCCGAGAAGGGCTGTCCCCAACGCTTTGCATCCTTACCGAGCTTCTTGAAATACTCCTGGAAGGTCAGGTACACGTCCTCAAAGGATGCGCCTGCCGCAACGAGCCTCGCCACGCTCTCGACTACTGCGAGATATGCACCGTGATAGGGGCTCTTCTCGGTTATATAGGGGTTGTAGCCCCAGGACATAAAGGAGCAATCGTCGGTGTGCTTTTTCTCAACCGAGATTTTGTGAACCATTGCCTGAATAGGCGTTTTCTGATTCTTTCCGCCGAAGGGCATAAGAACCGTGCCTGCTCCGATAGTGGAGTCAAAGCGCTCGGAAAGCCCTCTCTTCGAGCATACGTTTAGGTCGGACACGAGTGCCTTGTAGCCATCCGTAAAGTCGGAAACACTTGCCTTTTCAAAGGAAGAAAGCTGTTCTGCCTCAATATCTATATGCTTCTCTGCTCCGTTGGAGTTAAGAAATTCTCTCGATATATCAACGATGGTTTTGCCGTTCCAGTGCATACGCAGACGGGGCTCCTCGGTGACACGGGCAACAACCGTTGCCTCGAGGTTTTCCGAGAGTGCGAGCTCCATAAAGCGCTCTACGTCCTCCTTAGCCACTACAACAGCCATTCTCTCCTGAGATTCGCTGATTGCAAGCTCCGTGCCGTCAAGTCCGTCGTATTTCTTCGGCACTGCGTTGAGGTCGATGTCAAGACCGTCGGCAAGCTCGCCGACTGCAACAGAAACGCCGCCTGCACCGAAGTCGTTACAGCGCTTTATCATTCTGCAAGCCTCAGCGTTGCGGAAAAGGCGCTGGAGCTTACGCTCCTCGGGCGCATTACCCTTCTGCACCTCGGCACCGCAGGTTTCAAGGGATGAGAGCGTATGCTTCTTCGACGAGCCTGTTGCGCCGCCGCAGCCGTCACGTCCCGTTCTGCCGCCGAGCAGTATTACTATATCCGAATCCATCGGTCTCTCACGGCGTACGTTAGCCTCGGGAGCGGCTGCAATGACTGCGCCTATCTCCATACGCTTCGCCGCATATCCGTCGTGGTAAAGCTCGTCTACCATTCCCGTAGCAAGACCTATCTGGTTGCCGTACGAGGAATAGCCTGCCGCCGCAGTCTGTACAATCTTACGCTGAGGAAGCTTACCTTGAATGGTTGCGGATACGGGAACGGTAGGATCTGCCGCACCTGTCACACGCATAGCCGCATAGACGTAGGATCTGCCCGACAGGGGGTCACGGATTGCTCCGCCGATACAGGTTGCCGCACCGCCAAACGGCTCTATTTCCGTGGGGTGGTTGTGGGTTTCATTCTTGAAAAGAAGCAGCCAAGGCTCATTTTTGCCGTCAACCTCTATCTCTATTTTTACTGTGCAGGCGTTGATTTCCTCGGACTCATCGAGCTTATCAAGCTTGCCCTGCTTTTTAAGATATTTAGCGGCGATAGTGCCGATATCCATAAGGTTCTGGGGCTTTGTTCTGCCCAACTCCTTGCGGACTGCTATATACTCGTCATACGCCTTCTGCAACAGAGCGTCCTCAAACTTAACGCTGTCAATGGTGGTGAGGAACGTCGTATGACGGCAATGGTCCGACCAGTATGTGTCTATCATACGGATTTCGGTAATGGTGGGGTCACGCTTCTCGGACGCAAAATAATCACGGCAGAAGCGTATGTCGTCAATATCCATTGCAAGACCGTAGGTCTTTATGAAATTCGCAAGCTCGTCCTCGTTATACGAGATAAATCCGTCAAGGGTTGCAACCTCGGTGGGAATATCGTAATTTACTTTAAGAGTTTCGGGCTTATCAAGAGAAGCCTCACGTGCCTCAACGGGGTTGATTACGTATTTCTTTATCTTCGCCACGTCCTCATCGGAAAGCTTACCTCCCAGAACGTACACACGTGCGGTACGGATAGTGGGACGCTCTCCGCAGGAGATAATCTGGATGCACTGCGCCGCAGAATCTGCACGCTGGTCAAACTGACCGGGCAGATACTCTACTGCGAATACCCTATCCCCCTCTGCGTTGAGGGTGTCGGTAACTATATCGAGCTGAGGCTCGGAGAAAACCGATTTCACGGCAACCGAGAACAAATCCTCGCCTATATTCTCAACGTCGTAGCGGTTGAGCATACGCACGTATTCGAGCGACTCTATTCCGAGCAGATTGCGGAGCTCGGCGCAGAGCGCCGTTGCCTCGTGAGCGAGCCCGTCCTTCTTTTCAACAAAAATTCTATATACCATATCAGTCCTCCAGAGCCAGAAGCGCACGTGCGCCTATATCACGGCGGCAATAGGAATTGCCGAATTTAACCATATCAACCTTGCCGTACGCATCGGCAATTGCGCCCCTCAGCGTAGGGGCAACGGCGGTAACGCCCAAAACTCTGCCTCCGCTGTTAACGAGAACACCGTCCTTTATTTCTGCGCCCGCAACGTAAACGCTGTCGGCAACTGTGTCGGGAATGGTTATCTCATAGCCCTTTTCATAGGCCGTGGGATATCCGTCGGATGCCATAATTACGCAGCAAGCGGCTCCGCCGTCAAATTCCACCTCGGTATCGGCAAGCGTTTCATTGGTCGTTGCCTGCATAACCGTGAGAAGGTCGCTTTTGAGAAGCGGAAGAACAACCTGCGTTTCGGGGTCTCCGAATCGGCAGTTGTACTCTATAACCTTGGGGCCCTTTTCGGTGAGCATAAGTCCGAAATAAAGACATCCCTTAAAGGTTCTTCCCTCTGCGTTCATAGCATTCATTGTGGGAATGAATATCTTTTCCATACATTCTGCGGCAATTTCGGGGGTGTAGTAGGGATTGGGTGCAATTGTTCCCATTCCGCCCGTGTTGAGTCCCTCGTCGTTGTCCCTCGCTCTCTTATGGTCCATAGAGGAAACCATAGGAACAACCACCTTACCGTCAGTAAAGGACAGCACCGAAACCTCGGGGCCTGTCAGAAATTCCTCGATGACTATGCTGTCGCCGCTCTTGCCGAATACCTTATCAAGCATCATAGACCTGACGGCATCCATAGCCTCATCTCTCGTCATAGCGATGATAACGCCCTTGCCGAGCGCAAGACCGTCAGCCTTTATAACCGTGGGAATAGGCGCTGTTTTGAGGTACTCGAGAGCCGACTCCACGTCGGTGAATACCTCGTACTGTGCGGTGGGGATGTTGTATTTTTTCATAAGGTTCTTCGAAAAAACCTTACTTCCTTCAATTATAGCCGCATTTGCACGGGGGCCGAAGCAGGGGATACCCACAGCCTCGAGCGCATCAACTGCGCCGAGCACCAGCGGGTCATCGGGCGCAACTATTGCGTAATCTATTTTATTTTCCTTTGCAAAGGCAACGATGCCGTCTATATCCTTTGCTCCGATAGCGACGCACTCCGCATCACGTGCAATACCGCCGTTACCGGGGAGAGCGTAGATTTTCTCAACGCTTTTATTTTCCTTAATTTTCTTAATTATGGCGTGCTCTCTGCCTCCGCCGCCAACAACCATTATTCTCATAAAAGTCCTCCGTGTTATCAGTGGTGGAACAGGCGCATACCTGTAAATACCATAGTCATACCGTACTTATCCGCACACTCGATAACGAGGTCGTCACGGATAGAGCCTCCCGGCTGTGCTATATACTTAACTCCGCTTCTCTTTGCCCTCTCGATATTGTCCGAGAAGGGGAAGAATGCGTCGGAGCCGAGCGCAACGCCGTCCTTTGCTGCGAGGAATTCTTTTGCCTCATCAGCGGTGAGGGGTGAGGGCTGCTTTGTAAAATATTTCTGCCAGATGCCCTCGGCGCATACGTCCTCCTCATTTTTGTTGATATATCCGTCGATTACGTTATCACGGTCGGGGCGGGATATATCAGCCCTGAACGGCAGGCTCAGCACCTTTTCGTGCTGGCGCAGGAACCATGTGTCAGCCTTCGTTCCCGCAAGGCGGGTGCAGTGTATTCTCGACTGCTGACCTGCGCCTACGCCGATTGCCTGTCCGTCGTATGCAAAGCATACCGAGTTGGACTGGGTGTATTTGAGGGTTATGAGCGAGATAATGAGGTCACGTGCCGCACTCTTTGGCATATCCTTATTTGCCGTTACTATATTTTTGAGCAGGTCGTTATCAATTTTAAATTCGTTTCTGCCCTGCTCGAAGGTTATTCCGAACACCTGCTTCTGCTCTATCGGTGCGGGAACGTAGCTTTCGTCTATCTTTATTATGTTGTAGTTGCCCTTTTTCTTGGTTTTGAGAATTTCAAGAGCCTCGGGCTCATATCCGGGAGCGATAATTCCGTCGGAAATTTCACGCTTGAGCATTATTGCCGTTGTGACGTCGCAGACGTCGGAGAGGGCAACCCAGTCGCCAAAGGAGCTCATTCTGTCGGTGCCTCTCGCTCTCGCATACGCACACGCAAGAGGTGACTCATCCAAGCCCTCGATGTCGTCAACGAAATACGCACGCTTTAAGGTATCGGAGAGCTTAACTCCGACTGCCGCACAGGTGGGGCTGACGTGCTTAAAGGATGCGGCGGCAGGCAAGCCGAGCGCAGCCTTCAGCTCTCGGACGAGCTGCCACGAGTTGAATGCGTCAAGAAAGTTAATATATCCGGGTCTGCCCGAAAGTATTTCAATCGGCAGGTCCGAGCCGTCGTTCATAAAAATCTTAGACGGCTTCTGATTGGGGTTACAGCCGTATTTGAGTTCAAATTCCTTCATATTGCCCACCTTACTTATTCTTATTGATTATGATTTCCTTGGTATCCGTGCCGTCGAGCGCAACCTCACGCACGAAAAGCGATACCTTGTTATCCTCATTGAGAGATGCCCAGACAACGTCTGCCAGCTCCTCTGCGGTGTTGGGAAGCGATACCTCCTCAGGCTCGCCGTAGAACGAGGGAATGGGGTTTCCGTCACACTTATAGGTGTGAATAAAATGACCTATACCGCTCTCTGCTCCGTAGTTGTAGAAATAGCGGTTACAGACCTCAGGTCTGCCGTTTGCACTCTTGAGTATCGAGAGCTTATAGTAAAAATCGCCCTTATCAAAGTCATATTTGCAGATACCCGATATACGGGGGGTGAAGTTCGGCGCATCAGGCTCAAATTCACGGGTAGCGAGCGCATCCTCAAACGCCGATTTGCTATTCGGCTCAGCGGTGACGAAATCGTACACGGTATTCGTCTGGTCGCCGTTAGTGATTATATCTATCTCCTTACCGACCGAGAGGTAGGGGTTGTAGATTATGAGCGAGGGGTCGCTGAGCTTCGACTCGTCAAAGGCTCTCGTCCTCATACCGCCGTCAAAGCGCTCGAACACACGGTTTCTGCTGTTCTCGCTCCTGCCCATAATGAAGTATGCAATCAATGCCTTCTTACCGTCAGCAGATTTTCCTATAACAATACCTCTGCCGGGATAGCTGTTCTCGGACAAGAGGGTTTTTAAATCAAAGAGTGCCATTATATAATTCCTTTCGTTTTTTCAGAGTGCAATTATTTCCTTGGAAATCTTCTGCACCGCCTCGGGCAGAATTTTCCACTCTGCCTGCTCCATTACCCTTCTTTGCAGCGTTTCGGGTGTATCGTTATCAAGAATATTCACCGCACGCTGAAGAATTATCTCTCCGCCGTCGGGAATTTCGTTGACAAAATGAACGGTAGCGCCCGTGACCTTAACTCCGTAGGCAAGCGCCGCCTCGTGCACGTGAAGACCGTAAAAGCCCTTACCGCAAAATGACGGAATGAGCGAGGGGTGAACGTTTATTATCCTTCTCGGATATTTAGAGGTGAAGCTCTCGGACAAAATTGACATAAAGCCCGCAAGAACTATCAAATCTATTTCGTATCTGTCGAGTGCCGCTATCAGGGCGTTTTCAAACGCCTGTTGAGAGCCAAGCTCCTTTTTAAGCACGGTTTCGGTGGGAATACCCGCTCTCGCCGCACGCTCGAGCGCATACGCAGTTGCGCTGTTCGATATAACGAGCGAGATTTCTCCGTCGGTTATGATGCCGCTTGCAGAGGCATCAATGAGCGCCTGCAAATTTGTGCCACCGCCCGAAACGAATACCGCTATACGAGCCTTTCTCATATCAGCGTTACCTTATCGTCGGACTCAATGATTTCTCCGACTATATATGCGTCCTCGCCGTTTGCTCTGAGAATTTCGAGCGCTGTGTCAGCGTCCTCTTTTGCAACGACAACGCTCATTCCGACACCCATATTGAAGGTGTTGAACATATCACGCTCGTCTATATTTCCAACCTTCTGCAACAGCTTGAAGATAGGAAGAATCTTTATATCGCTCTTCTTAATCTTAACGCCGAGTCCCTCAGGTATGGAACGGGGCATATTCTCATAGAAGCCGCCGCCCGTGATGTGGGAAACACCCTTAACCTTTACCTTGTCAAAGAGGGCAACCATAGCCTTAACGTAAATTCTCGTGGGGGTGAGAAGCGTTTCGCCGAGTGACTTGCCGCCCAGCTCCTCAACGGGAGCCTTTAGGTCGCAGTTCTCTACGTCAAACACCTTTCTTACCAGCGAAAAGCCGTTGGAATGAACGCCCGATGAGGGAAGTGCAATCATAACGTCGCCCGCCTTCATGCTCTTTTTATCAATTACCTTTTCTCTATCGACGATACCCACAGCAAAGCCTGCGAGGTCATATTCGTCAATAGGATAGAAGCCGGGCATCTCTGCGGTTTCACCGCCGATAAGCTCACAGCCCGACTGAACACAGCCCTCGGCGATTCCCGCAACGATGTCGGCAATTTTCTCGGGTACGTTCTTTCCGCACGCTATGTAGTCAAGGAAAAACAGGGGCTTCGCTCCGCAGCAGATTACGTCGTTTACCGACATAGCAACGCAGTCGATACCGACAGTATCGTGCTTGTCCATAAGAAACGCCAGCTTCAGCTTCGTTCCCACTCCGTCGGTGCCCGATACGAGAACAGGATTTTTATAGCCTGTGAGGTCGAGGGCGAAAAGACCGCCGAAGCCGCCTATATCGGACGCACTGCCGTTAACCATTGTGCGTGCTATGTGCTTTTTCATAAGCTCAACAGCCTTATAGCCTGCGGTAATATCAACGCCTGCCGCTGCGTAGCTGTCAGATTTGGATTGCATATTCATAAGTAATTATTCCTTTCCGTTCCAGCAATAGGTACAGAGCTTGCACGGCTCAATTCCTATCGCCTTAATTATACCTTCAAGTGACTGAAATTCAAGTGATGCGAAATTAAGCTTCTCGCATATCGCTTTTCTCAGCGCCCGTCCCCTCTCGGTTGAGGCATCGCTGTATTCCTCGATATGGTTATTTCCCTCCTCGCCCTCAAGCTCCATTATGACTCTTCTGGCGATGAGCTCCATATCGCTTGTCGCTCTCGTGAAATTGAGATATTTACAGCCGTACATAATCGGCGGACACGCCGAGCGCATATGCACCGATTTTGCGCCGTTCTGATAGAGGAAATCTACCGTTTCCTTTAGCTGTGTTCCACGCACTATCGAATCGTCCACGAACAAAAGATTTTTGTCCTGAATGAGTCCGTGAATGGGTATCTGCTTCATTTTCGCAATCTTGTTTCTGTCGGATTGCTTTGCAGGTGTAAAGCTCTTCGACCACGTGGGCGTGTACTTGATAAAGGGACGTGCGAACGGCACGTCGCTCTTCAACGCATAGCCGATAGCGTGGGGGGTACCCGAATCGGGAACACCTCCGACATAGTCAAGCTCTAAGTGCTTTCCCTCCTCCATATCACGCTCAGCCATTATCTCGCCGTTTTTATAGCGCATAAGCTCTACGTTAACGCCCTCATAGGTTGAGGTCGGGTAGCCGTAGTAGGACCAGAGGAAGGCGCACATTTTCATTTCCTTACCCGCCTCGGCGAGCACGGTGAGCGTGTCGTGCGACAGCTCAACTATTTCGCCCGGTCCGAGCTCTCGCTCGTCGGCAAACCCAAGCTTCTGATACGCAAAGGACTCAAAGGTTGCGGCATAGCCGTCCTCCCTCTTACCTATCAGAATAGGCATTCTGCCCAAGGCGTCACGTGCCGCAATAATGTGACCGTCCTGCTTCAATATGAGAATTGATGCAGAGCCCTCTATCACCTCTTGCGCAAATTTTATTCCCTCGACGAAATTCTCCTTCTGATTTATCAGCGCCGCAACCAGCTCGACGGTATTTACCCTGCCGCCCGTCATTGCATCGAAATATCCGCCCTTTAGCATAAGATATTTATCTATCAGCTCATCGGCGTTATTGACTGCACCAATCATACTGATAGCGTAGGTTCCGAGGTGCGAGCGTATCAGCATAGGCTGAGGGTCGCTGTCGCTGATACAGCCGATAGCGGACGTTCCCCTCATCTCCTCGAATATATGCTCGAATTTCGTCCTGAAGGGAGAGTTTTCTATACTGTGTATTTTTCTCTGCAAGCCGATTTCGCTGTCATAGGCAGCCATACCTGCCCTGCGTGTTCCGAGGTGTGAGTGATAATCGACACCGAAGAACACGTCAAGCATGCAATCGCTCTTAGAGGCTATTCCAAAGAATCCTCCCATAGTTTGCCAAAACTCCTATTAAGCGAAGAAAAGCTCGGAGAGAGTCATGGGATCTATGTACTCTCCGTCCTTGTAAACACGCATATTGCCCGATGCTATCTCGTCGATAAGCATAACCTTGCCGTCCTTGTCATAGCCGAACTCAAACTTGATATCGTAAAGAACAAGTCCCTTTTCCTTGAGGTCGTCGGCAACAATCTGCGTAATCTTCTGAGTCATAAGCTTCATATCGTCATACTGCTCTGCAGTCATAACGCCAAGGTCGATAAGTCCGTCCTTTGTTACCAGAGGATCGCCCTTTGCATCGTTTTTGAAGGTCATCTCAACGTATGCGGGGAGATCTGCGCCCTCCTCGATATAATCGCTGTATCTGCGGTAGAAGCTGCCAACCGCCTTATGACGGCAGATAACCTCAAGTCCCTTACCGAATACCTTACCGGGGATAACCTCCATCGTGGTGTTAGCGAGGTCTGCGCTGACATAGTGAGTCTTTATGCCTGCCGCATTAACCTTCTCGAAGAAATATATCGACATACGAAGGTTTACGTCACCAACGCCGTCTATTGTAAGTCCAACCGAGTTTTCGCCCGGATCAAACACTCCGTCCTTGCCCGTGCAATCGTCCTTGAACTTGAGAAGGTAATTGCCGTTGTCGAGTGCGAATACGTCCTTTGTTTTTCCTGTGTAAACGAGAGTCTTGTTCATTTTTTTGCTCCTTGATATATAAAATTTTAATTAATCACTTGTTAAATTCTGCGGCAATCTCCGCATCCTTGGCAAGAACGCCCTCGGCGTCCCTTGCTCTCTTCGCATCAAGCCTGTCTGCCAGCGCATCATCGGAAAGCGCAAGTATCTGTGCGGCGAGAATTGCCGCATTCGTTGCGCCGTCAATCGCAACGGTTGCAACGGGAATGCCCGAGGGCATCTGCACTGTCGAGAGAAGCGCATCGAGTCCGTCAAGGTTTGTCGACTTGCAGGGAATTCCTATAACGGGCAGGGTTGTATTTGCCGCAACCGCACCTGCGAGGTGCGCAGCCATTCCTGCGGCGGCTATCATAACGCCAAAGCCGTTCTTGCGAGCATTGAGGGCAAAATCACGTGCCTCAACAGGTGTCCTGTGAGCCGAGAAAACGTGAACCTCAAAGGGGATTTCAAATGCTGCGAGCGTATCAATTGCCTTTTTAACTACGGGCATATCGCTCGCACTGCCCATAACTATTCCAACCTTTTTCATAACAAACCTCCAAACAAAAATTAAAAAAGGGCGCACTTATCCAACTTCATAAGTGAGCCCAGACGGTCGGCATAACGGTTTACCCGCAAATTCCTGCTCCCTCGTGGTAACCCACACATCCGTCAGTCGCAGAAACACCTTATCTACGATAAGAATTATATCATTGTTTCGACAAATTGTCAATAGCTTTGCAAAATAAATGTGCGCATTTTTTGTATGCACGCCTTTTATTGTGGGAAGACAGTTGCGCTGCACAGAAAAGCCCTCGGTGCGTTTTGCATCGAGGGCTGATTTTTGTTTTAGATTTTGATAACTCCGAATACGTCAAGGATTGAGGAGACGAGTATCGCTACGAGGAATACGGGAGCTACATAGCGAATAACTATCTCGAAAAGTCCCTTGAACTTAAATTTCGCACCCGTTCCGCCGTTCTCTGCGGGAAGCTCTATTTCGTCTACAACAATCTTCGGCTTTGCAAAATAGCCGATAAAGATTGCGGTTGCGAGAGCCACGAGAGGCATAAGAACGCTATTGGTGATGAAATCGAAGAAATCGAGAATCGAAAGTCCGAGCACCGTGAAGGATTCCCAAACGCTGAATCCGAGAGATGAGGGAATACCGAGCAATGCGCAGATGCCGAGAACGATAAGAAGACAGAGCTTGCGGTCAATTTTGAGCTTATCATGGATTATAGAAACCACCGTTTCCATAAGCGAAATCGAGGATGTGAGTGCCGCAAAGAATACCATTATGAAGAATACGGCACCGATAACCGCACCGCCGGGCATAGTATCAAATATCTTCGGCAGGGTTATGAACATAAGTCCCGGGCCCTTCTGTGCGAGAGCCGCCTCGTCACCGCCCGAAAACGCATAGATTGCAGGGATAATCATAAGTCCTGCGAGGATTGCGATTACGGTATCAAAAATCTCTATCTGATGCGCAGAGCTCTCGATATTAACGTCCTTCTTCATATACGAGCCATAGGTTATCATAATACCCATAGCGAGCGACATTGAGTAGAAGAGCTGTCCCATTGCGCCGACAACCGTCATTACAGAGAATTTGGAGAAATCGGGCTTGAGATAATATGCAACTCCTGCTCCTGCTCCGTCAAGAGTTGCCATAGAGTATATAGCAACGAACAGAATCAGCACAACGAGTGCGGGCATCATAAACTTGCTTACCTTCTCAATACCCTTGTCAACGCCGAGCAAAACGACAAGGGCGGTAAGACCTACAAAAAGTGCAAACCAGAGCAAGGGCTCGCCTGCCGAGCCGATAAAGCCCGTAAAGTAGGAATCGCCTGCCATCTCAACGGTATTGTTAGCAACGAAGCCAAACAGATATTTAAGCACCCAACCGCCGATAACCGAATAATACGGTAAAATTATGATAGGCACAATTGAAGCGAGTATGCCAATGAAGGAAAAACGCTTATCAAGCTTTTTGAATGCGCCGAGGGCGCTGGTCTGTGTCTTTCTACCTATTGCAATCTCCGCAACCATCAGCGAAAATCCGAAGGTGACGGCGAGAACGATATAAACGAGCAGGAATATTCCTCCTCCGTATTTAGCCGCAAGGTAGGGAAATCTCCATATGTTTCCGAGACCTACCGCAGAGCCTGCTGCAGCGAGGACAAATCCGATTTTGCCCGTAAAGCTGCTCCTTTTCTTCTCTGTTTCCATAAAATCTCCTTTTCAGGCATAATTTTGCCATTATTTTTTATATTTTTTTAATTATACCATATTATTCATATTTTGTCAAGAAAAAGCTAATTAATACAAAACAAACCGAGACCGCCTGCAAAAAAAGCAATGACGGTCTCTCATTTTATTACCCGCGCTTTATCGACGTTTCCTTCTCCTTATGATAAGGAATGCGGTGGCGGATGCTACCGCAACAGCTCCCGCAACCGAAGCAGCGATTATTATACCGACGGAGATGTCGGAATTCTCAGTGCTGTCCGGATTGTCAGCATTGCCGGAATTTCCCGACCCGTCGGGACTGCTCTCGGACGGTTGCAGCCTCGGAATTGTTACGTTGCTCAGCTCCTCGCCCGAGGAATTGAATTTCTTATTGCATACCGAGCACTCCTTGTGCGCTAAAACACCCTCGGCTGTTTCGGTAGGCTCTACCCTCGCAACGTCAGAAAGCTTATGTGCTCCCGGTTCGCTTATCTTCACGCTTTCAAGCAAATTGCCGTCTGCATCAAAGGCGTCCCCGCAATTATTGCATTTATAATGCTCAATCTCTCCCTCGTTCATGCAATCGGGCTCTTTTCCGTCCATCTTAACAAGGTCATGCTCAGGAGTCAGTACAGCTGTGCTGTTGGGGATAACGTCAATCAGGACATATCTCTTTCCGCCCTCCTCAAAAACATCCGCTGTGCGAGATTGACCTCCGACAGAATAGGAAAAGCTGCTCTCTACCTGCTCGGTAACGTTAACTCTGACTGTCAGAGGGTGGTTGAAAACATCGGCTGTCAGCGGAAGGTTGTCAGCAGTTTTAGCCGCCATCTGTACGCTGACTTTTATCTCATCTCCGTCGAGCGTTGCGCTGACGGTGGAGTTCTGACGCTCTCTTATGTACTTAGTTGCCTCAGATGCGGTGGCCACCCATATATCGCCTCTGTCACGCACCTGTTTTATGTATGCAAACCAAGCATCTGCCACGGCATAAGGTATTTCGGTGCTTGCTACATCTCCGACACGGTGTGCGTAAGGACAGTACCAATATCCCTGTGCGGCGGTATCTACCCACCCCTTGAGGTATTCAAGCTGATCTACTCCCGATTTGGACGGGGCGGGAGAGTAAACATTGGACCAGCTTCCTTGCGCCCCTAAATTAAAGCCCGGATCAAGTGTCTGGTTTCCGCTGTAAACACCCCTCATCATATAGTATTTACTCATACCAACAGTACGGGCATCGGCAACACAGGTTCCGTACGGAACTGCAAAGGTTAAGATGTCGTGACCGGGAAATGCCGCAGACAGAGCATCCGCAGAATCGAGCATCTCCCTTTTATAAGTGGCTTGATTAAGATTGTCCGGATAACCGTCACGCATCGCTACATGCGTCGTCGAATGGCTCTGCGGCTCAAGGTGTCCCTTAGCAAAAAGCTCATTCCACATATCAGCAGTTGCATAAGTGCCGTTATTTGTCATTCGTCCGGCAATTATCATCAAGGATGCTTTAAGGTCATATTTCTCGCACAGCTCCTCAAGGACCAACGCAGTAGGGTATATTCCGTCATCAAAGGTCATAGATACTATACCCTTTGCTCCGCCGTATACGTTCTCAATTTTAGCCTCAATTGAAGCCTCGTCACTTGCGCTCGCAGTAACAGGCGTGAGAAGGGTGGCAAGAATAGCAGCCATAATGATTACAGTTAAGCTCCTTTTGAATTTTCTAATACTCTTCATTTTTTCAACTCCTCTTTGTGATTTGAGTTACACATCGTAAATGCGCATGAACATTCCCACGAATGTTATGATGTAATTATATCACAGTGTGCGAAAATATTGAATAGCGTTTGTTACACATTTGGTTTGCATTTATTGAACAGAATTGACCGATAATATTTTTTAAATCCATGCAAAATAAAGTAAAAATGTTTGAAAATACACTCATATTTGTCATTTTTTCACAACAGAAACGGAATATAATCAAAAAAATCTGCTAAGGCCAAATTATCATCCGTCAGGCAAGGCGAAGCTCCCGTCCGTCGAGGAGAATTTCACGTCCGTCGAGGAGAATTTCACGTCCGTTGAGAAGAATTTCACGTCCGTTGAGAAGAATTTCACGTCCGTTCACAAAAAAGACCGCAAGCTCACAGCAAATGAGCTTGCGGTCTGTCCGATAGGGACGGTGTATTGTTATTTCTTTATATTTATACGTCAAGCGCAGTTATATCCTCAACGCTCTCACGGCGTACCGCCACGTAGGAGTCGCCGCCCGACAGCATAACCACAGGGGGGCGGGGGATACGGTTGTAATTTGATGCCATCGAATAATGGTATGCGCCCGTTGTCAGGGTTGCGAGAATATCGCCTCTGCCTATGTTTTCGGGTAAGTCTATATTTTCGGCGATTATATCGCCGCTCTCACAGCAACGGCCCACCACCGAGCAATTCATATCCCTGTCCTCATATACGTTTTTCGCAGAGAGAACGGTGTATTTAGAGCCGTAGAGGACATATCGGGGGCTGTCGGTCATTCCGCCGTCAACAGATACGTAATTTTTGTATCCCGTTATTTTCTTAACCGTTCCGACGGTATAGAGCGTCATTCCCGCATCGGCAACTATGCTCCTGCCCGGCTCAAAGCATATATCGGGCATGGGTATTGAAAGCTCCCTGACAACGCTGTGCACCCTCTCGCCTACAAGGCGTATGTTGGCGGCAATATCAATCACGGGGTCGCTCGCAACGTAGCGGACGCCAAAGCCGCCGCCGAGATCAAGACGGCGTGCGGTATATCCGAGCGCATCCCGCATATCCCGTATAAATCCGAGCATTATATCAACGGTTGCAAGATAGACCGAGGCATCAAAAACCTGCGAGCCAACGTGACAGTGGAAGCCCTCAAGCGATACGTGCGGAAGAGAGAGCGCAAGCTCGGTCATCTCACGTGCCTGTCCCGTTTCTATTGCAGAACCGAATTTCGAATCCACCTTACCCGTTGCAACCGCCTCGTAGGTGTGGGGGTCGATTCCCGGGGTTATACGCAGAAGAACCCTCTGCGATGTGCCCCTTTCACCTGCAATACGCTCGATAGCGTACAGCTCCTCGGCGTTATCCGCAACGAAAAAGCCTACGCCGTTATCCATTGCGTATTCGATATCGGCATCGGTTTTGTTATTTGAATGAAAATATGCGTTTTCGAGGGGGAAGCCCGCCTTGACCGCCGTGCAAATTTCGCCCGACGATACGACGTCAATTCCCATACCCTCCTCACGCATTATCTCATAAATGCGCTTGAACGAGCATGCCTTTGACGCATACATAACGTGACCCCTGTCACCGAAAACCTCGGCAACTGCATCAAGGTAGGTTCTGCATCTCTCACGTATTCTGTCCTCATCCATAAGGTAGAGGGGAGTTTTATATTTTTCTGCGAGAGCGAGCGTGCTCTGCCCTGCGAAAAGGAGCTCGCCATCCTCGGCTACGCTGATATTTTCGCAGATAATATCACTTGCAATATCTGTTCGTGTCACTTTTATCTTTCCTTTTAATCAAAGAATCGTTATGACCTTAACCGAGCTTTTTGCCCTCAATTGCCATCGGCTCAAAGGCAAATCGCATCGGCTCCAATCAAAGCATTGTACGGCGCAGCTCGTCGGGTGTAAGGGGCGAGAGGTCGGAGGGCGCTACGTCAAACACGGTTTTGCAGCCACGCTCTCCCCGTCTGTACATTTTATCAACCGCACGGGCAAACGCCACCAAAACGCTGGCGGTAAACTCGGGGTTGGAATCGAGCTTCAAGCTATATTCAATTATATGCTTGTTTTCACCGTTAACGCCCGTACTGCCCGAACGAATGACAAATCCGCCGTGAGGTATCCCCTTATGCTTTTCGTCAAGCTCCTGTTGGGTTATAAAATTCACCGTGGTATCGTAATCGGCAAAGTATTTGGGCATCTCCTTAATTTCTCTCTCAATGCGAGCTAAATCTGCGCCCTTCTCTGCCACCACGTAGCACTCGCGGGTATGCTTCTCCCTTGTGGAAAGGGTGGGGTTTTCACCTGCGCGCACCTTGTCGAGCGCCGTTTCAACGGGGACGGTATACTGACGTGCGTCAAGGACGCCATCAATGCGTCTGATTGCGTCGGAATGTCCCTGGCTGACGCCCTTGCCCCAGAAGGTATAATCCGAGCCGTTTGGCAGGATTGCCGAGGCATAAAGTCGGTTGAGGGAGAACATACCGGGGTCCCAGCCCGCTGATATGAGCGCAACGTGTCCGCCTGTCCTCGCCGCCGTGTCTGTTGCGGCGAAGTGCGTGGGTATATCTGCGTGGGTGTCAAAGCTGTCAACTATGTTGAAGCTCTCTGCCAATGCAGGCGACATTTTCGGCAAATCGGTTGCGCTGCCGCCGCAGATAATCAGAACGTCAATATCTTCCTTATATTTTTCAATATCGTTACAGTGAAAAACTCTCGTATTGCAGGCGGTTTTCACGCTGTCGGGGCTTCTGCGTGTGAATACACCCAATACCTCGCAGTCGGGAGCGGCGGTTGCCGCTATTTCAACACCCCTGCCGAGATTTCCGTAACCGTAAATTGCTATTTTCATATTATTACCTTCAAATTTTCGGATAAATTCAGTCGTTTAATGCGTAGCTGTGCAAATTTTCGGATAAATTCAGTCGCTTAGTGCACAGCTGTGCAAATTTTCGGTCGAATTCAGCCGTTTAATGCTTAACTGTGCAAATTCCCTGATAAATCAGTCCGCTACTATATCGTGCATATTGTAGAGCCCTGCGCCCTTGCCGATGAGAAATTCAGCCGCCGCAAGCGCCCCTTCCGCAAAGAGCGCTCTGTCGTGCGCCTCGTGCTTTAAGGTTATTGTTTGCGTATCGGTGCCCAAAATCACCTCGTGCTCGCCTACTATGTTGCCCATACGGATGGCGTGAATGCCTATCTCCTCGGGCGTGCGCTTACCGTGTCCGCTTCTGCCAAGAACGGTATATGCGCTCGGGCGTACCGACTGTATCTCGTTTGCCAGCATTATTGCCGTGCCGCTGGGCGCATCGAGCTTTCTTATATGATGCTTTTCTATTATTTCAATCTGCGCATCGGGCATTGCCGCCGCCGCCTTCTTAGCCAATTCAACGAGCAGCGCTACTCCGAGCGACATATTCGCCGAGAAGAACACGGGAATTTTCTTCGCCGCATCTGCGATGAGCGCCAATTCCTCCTCGGTCTGTCCTGTGGTTGCGAGGACTGCGGGCATCCCCTTAGCAACTGCAAAGGAAAGAAGCTCTGCCGTGCAGGAATGATGTGAAAAGTCTATTATACAGTCGGCTTCCCCGACGCCAAAAATTTCCTTTGCCTCGGCAAAACCGCCCGCAACGGGAATTTCTGCGCCCCTGTCGGAGCGAATGTCAACGCCGCCGACGGTCACAGCGCCCCTGTATCCGCGAAGCGATGCAGAAACGACCTCTTTTCCCATATGACCGCATATTCCGCTAACAATTATTCTCATAATTTTTGCCTCACACGTTTATTCCCGCAGCACGCATATTTGCGAGCAGGACGTCCTCATTTTTCTTTTCCATAGGTGTGAGGGGCAGGCGCAGATAGTTGTCGCAATAGCCCATTGCGCTCATCGCCGCCTTCACGGGTATAGGGTTAACCTCGCAGAAGAGTGAATCAACGAGAGGTATGTACTTCAACTGCATTTCCCTTGCACCCTTAACGTCGCCGTTAAGGAATTTGTGACACATCTTTGACGTTTCCTTCGGCAAAAGGTTGGAAAGCACCGAGATAACGCCGATGCCGCCGAGCGACATAATGGGAACTATCTGGTCGTCGTTGCCCGAGTAAACGTCGATTTTGTCACCGCACAGCTCACAGAGCTTCGCTATCTGCGAGATGTTTCCGCTTGCTTCCTTAATAGCAACTATATTCTTATGGTCTGCAAGGCGTGCGCAGGTTTCGGGCAAAAGATTGCAGCCTGTTCTGCCGGGCACATTGTAAAGAATACAGGGCTTGGTGCTTGCATCCGCAATAGCGGTGAAGAACTGATAAAGTCCGTTCTGCGTAGCCTTGTTATAGTATGGAGTAACGAGGAGCATAGCGTCAGCGCCCACCTCGCACGCATATTTTGTCAGCTCGATAGCGTATGCCGCATCGTTTGAGCCTGTTCCTGCGATAACGGGAACTCTGCCTTTTACCTGCTCAACGCAGAAGCGGATAGCCTCCTTGTGCTCCTCGTCGGTGAGGGTTGAGCCCTCGCCTGTCGTTCCGACAGCGACTATCGCATCAATTCCCTCGGCAATCTGCCACTCAATGAGGCGAGCAAACTGCTCGTAGTCAATTCCGTTTTCGTTCAAGGGGGTTACGATAGCCGTAGCCGCTCCCGTAAATACTGTGTTTTTCATTTTAAATAACCTCTTTTCTTCGATTTGTGACCTATCAAAACAAAAAAGATAGCCAAACGGGGCTACCTCACGCATCGGCAAATCACAAAATACCGAAATAATGATGGGATAGCTCTCCGCAAGAATGCGACAGCAGGGCGGATATTCTCCGAACTGCCAGCAGAGCGCCTGCCACAGCGCCCAACTTCGGCACCCTCTCCTTTCCCACACGGCCTCGGCGGTCATTTATGTGCGGTACTGATAGACAGGTGCGCCTCTACCTTTTTTTACGCTAATAGTATAGCATAACGCACACGTGTTGTCAACACTTTTAATTCTTTTTTTGTTTTTTGCTGTATTTTGTGCGTTTTTTACGAATTTGACATAAAAACAGTTTTTTGCACTATTCGGATAAAATGAATTTTCATTTTACTTGAAAACACGAAAATTCCGTATAAACAAAGAATTTATACGGAATTTTACATTTTTCGATATTTTTTGTCATAAACGGATAATCAATTTATTACCACCTTATTGCAGCAGCCACAGCCCGCAATATAGCCCGATATATTTTCAACCGTTGTCTTTGCTATTGCGGTCAGCGCCTCATCGGTCAAAAATGCCTGATGCGAGGTAACGAGGACGTTTGGCATTGATATAAGCCTTGCGAGCACGTCGTCCGCAATTATATGCCCCGAATAGTCCTCAAAGAACAAATCGGTCTCCTCCTCGTAGACGTCGAGGCAGGCGGCGCCGATTTTGCGCTCCTTAATTCCCTCGAGAAGCGCCACAGCATCAACCAGCGCTCCACGTGATGTATTCACTATCACAACGCCTTTTTTCATCTTTGCAATAGAATTTTCATCAATGACGTGATAGGTTTCGCTATTGAGCGGGCAATGCAGAGAAATTATATCGCTCTCGGAGAATAGCGTATCAAGCGAGGTGTAGGTCACGTCCTCGCAGGCGGGGTATTTATCATAGGCGAGAACTCTCATTCCAAAGCCCTTGCATATATCAATAAATGCTTTTCCTATTCTTCCTGTTCCTATGACGCCGACGGTTTTTCCGTAAAAGTCAAAGCCGGAAAGCCCCGAGAGGCTGAAATTGAAATCACGGGTTCTGTTATACGCCTTATGAATACGGCGCACCGACGTGAGCAGCATAGCCATAGCATGCTCCGCAACTGCGTGAGGGGAATATGCAGGAACGTGCATTACGCAGATTTTGCCCTCGGCGTGCCTTATATCCACGTTGTTATAGCCTGCGCACCTGAGCGCTATAAATTTAACTCCCATACTGCAAAGTCCGTCAATGACCTCGGCATTCGCCGTATCGTTTACGAATATGCACACACCCTCGCAGCCCGCCGCAAGGGGCAAGGTATCAATGCTGAGCCTCGATTCTAAGAATTTAAATTCTATTCCGTCGTGCTCTACCCTCTCAAACGACTCCTTATCATACGGCTTTGTATCAAAAAAAGCTATTTTCATATTCTACCTCGTTTTTGTATGTTTCTGTTGCTCCCGATTTTTTCTTCCGTCCAAGCACTGCTATCCGTCAATGGCATTACGCCAATGCCGGCTCTGCTGTTTATTTTACCCATAGCAGTGCAGTTTATAACAAAAAGTCGGTGCGTATAGCCATACGGCTGTAACGCACCCGACCTTTTAAGTTTTAGGATTAATCCTTATTCAGATTATTGTACTTCTGAACTGCCGCACTAAGACCGTTTGTCTTATGAGTAACGGCGGTTTCCCATGCACTCGAAAGCTCCGATTCGCCGCTGGCAACATGCATAAGCAGGGTGAACATAGGTGTAGCCACCTCATCAACGCTGTTCTTTCTTATATGCACGTCAAGCACGTAATCGTCAACTGTCATATTGTTGTAGAGGATATCGAGCATTGACTTGGTATGAGAGCCGCTACCTGCGGTATCGTATTTAAGTCCGAGACCGTCATTGTAATACTTGATTCTCGTTGCCTCACTCTTTATCGTGCAGTACTGCCAGAAGGCGGAAAGCTCGGTAAATCTGTCAGAGGTGTTGAATATCGCACCGACGGATGCGTTGTCGTGAATGTACGCCTTATATTTATCTGTTTCATTATCAAGCTTCGGGAAGGGAATTGCGTTCTTCGGTATAGAGTCAAATGCTACGTTCTCAAGGTCGTAAAGACGCATACCCGTAACGAAAAGCGTGTTACCGCCCGCAAATACCGTACGTGCATCAGTAGCAGCTTCAACTGCGAGTGTTCCTCTGTTCTCAACCAACAGCGTCGCCTTTTCGGCGAGAGTTGAGAATGACGTATTTACCGTCGAGTTGTTGAGGTATTTGAAGTTGCCGTTCTCAGCCGCTATGTAATCAATATCGGCAGAATGTACCATTGCCATAGCAATTGCCGCCGCAAATACGTTATTGGTCTTGGAGCCGTAATATACAAGTCCCAGGTTGTCGTTCTCGTCGGTTTTAGAGGGGTCGCCTGTCGGTCCTGCAGAGAATGCGCTGTCAACAAGCGAATTGAAGTAGTCGTAATCCCACTCGCCACTCGTTATCAGCTCATAGAAGGAATCGGTAGACCAGCCTATCGTGGAAAGACGGTTTTCGTTTACGATTATAACGTCGATGCAACGGATTATATCAATGAAATAATCTCCTGCAAGTATAAACTTCTTACCCTCTGCCATATCAGCTCCGAAGGAAAGCGACTGCATCGTGTCAGCATACCACGACTTATCGGTAAAATCAAAATAGTTTGTTTTTGCCGTCGTGCTGACGTTTCTGAAAATACCCATCATCATAAGCTCGTAAATAGAGCTGAGCTGATTCGCAACACCGTCGATGGGGTTATCTCTGTCGTGTGCGTCATACCTTGTCTTGATAGCCGTCGCAAGGTCCTGCCAGCCCTCAGACATATAGTCGTAATTGATTTGAAGTCCGAGCTTACCCGTTACATAGTCGTTTCTGTTCTTTACCGACATAAGGATAGTGTCCTCTGTGTCCACGTTACCCTTATCGTCTGCGCCTGCCATATACTTCGCAACCGAAGCGCCTATGCGCTCGGCGTCCTGACAGTTGGACATCGTGATCGTAACGCTCTTGCCGCCGAAGTTAACGCCGTTGAAGCGTTCCTCGCCCGAGCCCGTAACTGCCTGAGGAGGTCCGTCGCCTTCATCCTCATCCGAGCACGCCACGAGAGCGCCAAAGCAGAACATAAGAGCAAGCATCAGAGCTAAAAGTCTTAAAAGCTTGTTTTTCATATTTTTCTCCTTTTTTAAATTTTTCAACTATATTATATTATATATTTTTTTAAAAGTCAATAGTTAACAGTTATTTCGCATTATACGGATTAAAAAAGTCCCCGTGCGGGGACTTTTAAGATTTTAAAGAGACAAAGAGCTATCAGTTCTCGCTGTAAATAACCGTGAGGTCGGGATGAAGCTGAAGAATAGATGCGGGAACGGCGGGGGTTATAGGTCCGAAAAATGCCTTTTCAACTATATCACGCTTTCCTTTACCGTTGGCAATGAGGAGAACCTTCCTTGCCTTCATTATTGCTCCCATACCCATTGTTACTGCGGTTTTCGGAACGTCGTCTATCGAAGCAAAGAAGCGTGCGTTTGCCTCAATCGTGGACTCGTCGAGAACTACCTCGTGCGTTTCCTTAGTAAACACACTGTCGGGCTCGTTGAAGCCTATATGTCCGTCAAGTCCTATACCGAGAAGCTGTAAATCAATACCGCCGAGGCTCTCTATGAGGGCGTCGTATCTCTCGCACTCTGCCTTCAAATCCTTAGCACAGCCGTTGGGAACCGACGTGTTTTCGGGCTTGATATTTATTTTCGAGAAAAGGTTTGTGTCCATAAAGTAGCGATAGCTCTGGTCGTTTGTACCGTCAAGACCTACGTACTCGTCGAGATTTACCGAGATAACCTCGGAAAAATCAACGTCGCCGTCACTGCACATTTGGGCAAGACGGGCATACGCACCGAGAGGTGACGAGCCCGTGGCAAGACCGAGCACCGAGCAGGGCTTCACCGTTACCTGCGAGGCAATTATGCTTGCAGCAATTCTGCTGAGCTTTTCATAGTTTTCAACCTTAATGAATTTCATAATGTTACCTTTCTTTATGAGTTATTTAGCGTCGCCGTCATTTTTGCGAACGACTATATTTTCAAGGGATTTTACGATACAGTCTGACGGGAATACTCCACGCAGAGCTGTCAGGGGGTATACCGACGTTCTCTTGCCTATAACCGTACCCGGATTTAGCACGCAGCCACAGCCAACGTCTGCGCCGTCGGCGAGTATTCCGCCGATTTTTCTCAGCCCTGTTACATAATTCTCCTCGCCGTGTATGACTACGGGCTTGCCGTCCGATTTAAGGTTTGAGCAAATCGAGCCTGCGCCCATATGCGCACGGTTGCCGAGAACCGAATCACCCACGTAATTGTAGTGGGGAACCTGCACTCTGTCGAGCAGAACGCAGTTTTTCAGCTCGCTCGAATTTCCGATAACGCAATTCTCGCCCGTTATTACCGAGCCACGGATAAACGCACCCGGACGGATTTCGGTTCCGCTGCCTATTATTGCAGGCGATTCAATAGTTGCCGTTGGGTATATTTTTACGTTCTCGCCAACTAAAACGCCCTCGGATATTTCGGTGTAGCCATCAATTCCGTTTGCTATGAGAGCCTTGATGTATTCCTTTATTTTAGGGAGCATCTCCCAAGGGTATTCGGAGCCGTCAAAGAGCTCTTTAAGATATGAAACCCGGCAGTCAAACAGCTCTCGGGTTTTTACCGACTTTTTCATGCTCCGTGTCCCCTTTCGATAACGGTATTCGCTATCATATCGACGAGCTCCTCACAGCGCTCCTCGCTCTCTACCATAACCCTGATTACAGGCTCGGTACCGCTCTGGCGCAGAAGAACTCTGCCTCTGCCGTTTATGATGCTCTCGGCATCCTTTACAGCCCTCAGAACCTCGGGGTCGCTGACGGCTGCTGCCTTATCCTTAACTCTTACGCTCTTCATGTGCTGAGGATAGAGCTTTAAGGGCTCTGCGAGCTTCGACAGTGCGAGCTTCGAGTCGCAGACCTCCTCGGTCATCATAATGGCAGTGAGTATACCGTCGCCTGTGGTAGCGTACTTTTTGAGTATTATATGTCCCGACTGCTCGCCGCCGAGAGAGTAGTCGTTTTCCTGCATACATTCGTAAACGAAGCGGTCGCCAACCGTCGTTTCGGCGCATTTAATTCCAACCTTGGCAAGGCTATTGACGAGTCCGCTGTTCGACATAACGGTTGCAACGACGGTGTCGGAATTGAGTATTCCTCTCGATTTAAGACGCTTGCCGAGTATATAAAGCATAGCGTCGCCGTCAACCACGTTTCCGTTCTCGTCTACCGCAATACACCTGTCGGCGTCACCGTCGAAGGCAAAGCCGAGGTCGAGGTGCTGCTCCTTGACGAGCTTACAGAGGTTTTCGATATGAGTTGAGCCGCAGCCCTTGTTAACGTTGAGTCCGTCGGGGTCTGCGCCGACAACGACAGTCTGTGCGCCGAGTGCGCCGAACACTGCCTTCGCAATCATCCAGGATGCGCCGTTAGCGCAGTCAAGACCTATGCGAAGATGCTTATATGAATGAGATGCAATTGAAATGAGATAGCCGACGTAGCGGTTTCTGCCCGAGGCATAGTCTACAATGCAGCCTATTCTCTCCCGCTGCGCCAGAGGTAAATCGTCGCCCACAACGCCGAGTGCGCCGAGATTTCCGTCGATATAGTCCTCAATATAGGCGGTGGTTGCATCATCGAGCTTCTCACCGTAACGGTTGATTACCTTAATTCCGTTATCCTGAAAGGGATTGTGCGATGCGGTTATCATAATACCGCAATCAAATTCGTCCTGACGTGTTACGTAGGAAACGCTGGGGGTTGTCGTTACGTGAAGCATATACGCATCAGCACCCGAAGCGGTTATTCCCGCAACTATCGAGTATTCGAGCATATAGCTTGAACGCCTGGTGTCCTTTCCTATAACTATACGGGGACGGTAGCCCGCCTTCGTACAGCCCGAGAGAGCCGAGGAATAATACCAGCCGAGAAACCTACCCACCTTATATGCGTGCATAGAGGTCAAATCAGCATTCGCCTCGCCACGGAAGCCGTCGGTACCGAAATACTTATTTCCCTTTTTCTCGCTCTCACCCGTACGGGCAAGCTCCACCTTATCCTTGAGCAAATCATCAGCGGAAACCGAAAACAGCTCGCACAGCAAAAGAACCTTATCAATCTGAGGAAGTGCCTGGTCCATCTCCCACTTTGACACGGACTGACGGGATACCGATATTTTATCCGCCAGCTCCTCCTGTGACATACCTGCCGCCGAGCGAAGGCTGTAAATCTTCTCACCTATGGTCATACGCTATCTCCTTTTAAAGTTAATAATCGTGATACTATTATTATATTAACACACACAAAAGAGAATATCAAGCAAGTTTGGTTGATTTTTTTGCAACCAGTAGTTGCTAAAAGGCGAAAAACGGCGTTTTTTCACTCTTTTTATCGGGTTTTTGCGTATTTTTTTGTAAATTTTTGTTTCCAAAAACTATTTTTTCGGCTGAGTGTCCAAAAAAACGAACGCAAGACAAATAATTGTTGACTTGTATCTTTTTGTGTGCTATACTGTTTTCAAGGTTTTAAACAGCGAGGTTTGTTATGGCGGAAATTTTAGAAATCACAATGCTCATTTGCTTCGGCTTTTCATGGCCGATGAACGTAATCAAGTCCTACAAGGCACGCACCACCAAGGGAAAAAGCATTGTCTTCATAATTTTGATTTTAGTCGGATACGTAGCAGGGGTTGCATCAAAATTTACAAACGAGGCGTATATGTCGGCAATCGGTGAGAAATGGTACGTTTTATTCTTCTATTTTCTCAATTTCTCAATGGTTTTCTGCGATTTACTGCTTTACGTGAGAAATTACCGACTTGACAGGAAGGAAACTCAGAATGCTTAAAATTTTATCAATAGGAAACAGCTTTTCCGAGGATGCGCATAGGCATCTGTATAAGGCAGCGTGTGCATCGGGCGTTGAAATTTTCAATGAAAACCTGTACATAGGCGGTTGCCCACTGTCAAGGCATTACGAAAATCTGCAAAGCGATGCAGAGGCGTATGATTTACACTGCAAGGGACTCGGAAATCTCGGCAAAATTTCGATAGACAGGGCGCTGAAATCGAATGATTGGGACATTGTGACTCTCCAGCAGGTGTCGCACCTGTCGGTTGATTTTTCCACCTATGAGCCGTATTTGACTGCGCTCGCATCGCATATAAGAGAGGTGCTCCCGAATACGAAAATCGCAATTCATCAGACATGGAGCTACCGCCCCGATTCCGAAAAGCTCGCAAGCTTTGGCATATACGAAACGCACGGTGAAATGTTTGACGACATACGAAAGGCTTACGCAAGGGCAGTGGAGGCTGTAAACGCAGACTTAATTCTCCCCTCGGGTGAAACGCTCGAAGCGTTGAAAAATATGGGATACAACGTTCACCGTGACGATTTTCACGCAAACCGCCTTGGCGATTATGCGGCGGCTATTACCTGGATTAAGATGCTGTTCGGCGAGGACACTCTACCGAAGGACTCTGCATCCATTGATTTTGAGCTGTCGGAAAAGGAGCTTTCCGACATAGATAAAGCCGCACGGGCTTCTGTTGAAAAATACAGATAAAAATCAAAAAACGCATCAGCTACTCATCCTGAGTTGTTCGCTGATGCGTTTTTATTATTCAAACAAAGGAGTTGAGAAATAGCGCTCTGCGGTGTCGGGGAGCACCGTTACTACGGTTTTGCCCTTACCGAGCTTGCAAGCCAGCTTAATTGCGGCGGCAACGTTCGTGCCGCTGCTGATGCCGCACATTATTCCCTCCTTCGAGGCGAGCTCCTTCGACGCTCTTATCGCCTCGTCGTCCTTGATGATGCAAACATCGTCGTATATATTCTGATTGAGTATTTCGGGGATTATTCCGTCGCCTATACCCATCTGCACGTGCGTGCCGATTGAGCCGCCCGACAAAATTGCGGCGTTCTCGGGCTCAACTGCCCATATAGTCATATCGGGATTTGCCTTTTTGAGCGTTTCGCCAATACCGGTTATCGTACCGCCCGTGCCTATGCCTGAGCAGAAGCCGTGAATAGGGCCGTTAACCTGATTTAAAATCTCGACAGCGGTAACCGAGCGCTGAATTTCGGGATTTGCGGGGTTTTCAAACTGTTGAGGAACGAAAACGTTTTTATCCTCATCACGCATACGCAGAGCGAGTGCAAGGCACTCCTCAATGCAAAGTCCGATATTTCCGTCATCGTGCACCAAAATAACCTCGGCGCCGTAATGCTCCACGAGCTTGCGCCTCTCCTCACTCACCGAGTCGGGCATAATTATCTTTACCTTATACCCACGTACAGCGCCCACGAGCGCAAGACCTATGCCCTGATTTCCGCTGGTCGGCTCGACGATAACGGTGTCCTTGTTTATAAGTCCACGTGTCTCTGCATCGCAAATCATATTATAGGCTGTGCGTGTTTTTATAGAGCCGCCGACGTTGAGTCCCTCGAATTTAACGAGGATTTCTGCCATATCACCGTCAACCATTCGGCTAAGCCTTATTATCGGGGTGTTTCCCATTGCTTCAAGAATAGAATTGCAAATCATCATATTACCTGTATGTAAAATTATATGCCAAACGGCGCTCGGATTTCAACCGAGGCTACGGCTACCACCGTGTACTCACCCTATACGACTGCCGTTTATGCATACAATATGTATAATAGCATATTTCTCTATATTTGTCAACTAAAAAAGCGGTCGTGCGACCGCTTTTGCTGTTTCAAGTTGTTTCCCGCCAAGATGTGGGGTCAAATGAAGGAATTTGCGTAATGTTGTTACGTCTGTTTTCGTCATACCAACAGGATTTTGCCTCGCCCTTCTTGGTTTCTATAATGTTCCAATCCTCGTTTTTATTGCTTCTTGTGAGCTTGGTTCTGTAAATGGGGCTGATATACTGACCGAGAGGTGTTGTCGGCTTACCGGGGGTTTTGTTTGAGGTATTGAGCCAGTTGGGCTCTCCTCGCTCACCGAGGTAAACGTCGGTTGTGAAGATGTAGTATTCGGTTTCGCTGACTACGTAAATCATAAAGGTAAGATTTATCGCATCTGCGCCGAACAGCTCCTCCATATCCTGACCGCCCGTTACTGCCATACTACCGAAATAATCTCTCGCCGAATAGCCGAATCCACCGTCAAGGCGGTCGTTTACGTAATCGTTAATAGGGGAATCCGGATTGTTAAGTCCAATTTCCTCGCCGCTGTCATTCTTTCCTGCAACGAGATTGGTTACCAGCCACGCATGGTTCTCTCCCTCTACGTCATCAGGCAGCTCCTCTGAGCCCTGCCACTTGAACTCCGCCATTTGGAGAGCAAAGGAATTTTCAACAGGGTTAGCGTATTGAGCGCAGTAGCTCCACGTAGCTGATACTCCGACAGTTGTCATTATCATAATTATGGCAACAAGGACTATTACAGATGCTTTGAAGCTTCTCATTTCTCCACCTCCAAACGTTCAATGCTGTTGTCGGATACGAGCTTGTTTATAAGCTCTACCGTCCAACGTCTTTGTCTTTCGGAGGTTACACGTATTCTCATAGGATAGCGGGCAAATTTCTTGCTCGCCGACATATCCTTGAATACGTATTTGGTGTTTTCATACGCCTTGGGGTCGAGGGCGAGGTATGCGTTGAGAGTTTTACCTCTTATCGCAAGCCTTGCTATCGGCAGGTTTTTGTACTTGTAGGTCTGTTGCTTCTTGGCGCTGATGAGCCTCATTCCCTTTAAGGAATTGAGAAGCCCTGCTATGCTTTCATATCTCTGTTGCATCTCCTTTGAGGTGTGAGAGAGCATCTCGTCAAAGGTGCGGTTGTCCTCTCTGCCCTCAAGGTGGGCAAACGGTGAGAGCTTTTTCTCCGTCATTTCGGGCGCAAGCTCTACGGGAATAGGCATAGCCCTCTCGTTTACTGTTATACCGTTGCGATTTGCAAGCTCCATAAGAAGCTCAAGAGTCCAGCGAGTCTGACGCTCTGACGATACCTTTATCCTCATAGGATAGAGCGCAAAGCGTTTGCTGTGCGACGCATCTGTGAATATGTACTTGCTGTTCTCAAAATCAGCAGTCGGGAGCGCAAGGTAGACGTTGAGAGTCTTACCACGCATCGTCAGTCGGGCTACGGGTGTGTTACCGCACTTGTAGGTCTCCTGCTTGCGTGCCTCGATAACTCTTATTCCCTCAAAACGGGACAGAAGCTCCTCTATCCTGTCGTGACGCTCCTTGACAATTCCGCCTGCAATATCGAGGCGTTCACGGAAGGTTTTATTGTTAACCCTGCCCTCAAGGTGGGCAAAGGGATTGAATTCATTCTTAATTTCGGCATTTTCCGACTCGACGGGAATTTCCGTCGCTTTCTCGTTTACGGTGATGCCGTTTTTCTCTGCAAGCTCCAAAAGAAGCTCAAGCGTCCAGCGTGTCTGGCGCTCCGAGGACTGCTTCATTCTCATAGGATAAAGCTTATAATCCTTACTCTTTGAGTAATCCTCGAATACGTATTTTGTATCCGCATAATCTGCGGGTGTCAGTGAAATAAAGGTGTTAAGCGTTTTACCCCTGAACGCAAGGCGAACTATCGGGGTATTGCCGCATTTATAGGTTCTGCGTGCTCTGCCCTCAATAACTCTTATTCCCTCAAAGCGTGAGAGAAGCTCGATTATTTGCTCATATCTTTGACGCATACTGTCACTTGACTGTGCGAGTGACTCGTCAAAGGTTTTGGAATTTGTTCTGCCCTTCAAATGCGCAAAGGGCGATGGCTCAAAGAGGGAGCCGTCGGGATTTAAAAATCCTATTTCGATAAGACGGCGCATCTTCTCACGGTTGATTTTTTTCTGCAATAAAGGCGAGCCTATGAGCGATGCCACTATGAGCATAACGCACAGCCAGCCTGCGGGGGACTGCATAAACGCAATAAAGCTACCGATAAACGGTACACGCTGTCCCTTATATATAGCTCGCATCTGCGAGTAAAGGACGGGGAATCGGTCAGGGGTTTCAACTGCGTCGCCTTGACAGAGGAAGTACCTCGTATTCGGATGACTGCTGTTTGGCTCCTCTATTCCCACTACACGGTGAATTACGAGAATTTCGTCAACCTCATATACCACTATATCGTAAAGCTCAATATCCTCTTCCTCAGGAAGCTTGTAGGTAAAGATGAGGTCAAAGGTGTTGAATTGGTCGTTTAAGTTGTTTTCCGTAAGATAAGTATTATCCTTATGCTTTTTCGCCATTGAGGCGGAGTTTACTACCCTCATGGTAGGTATGTTTTCAAAAGAGGCATTCTGTGACAGGTTGACAAATACGGAAAAGCCGAAAAAGGCAAGAAGAACAGCGCTCAAAATGAAGGATACAATGCAATCAAAGCATCCGCATTTGCGCTTTTTCGCCTTAGCCTTTAAATATTCGGTTTTAATCTTTTCGTCCTCAAGTCCAGCCCTTATAAGTCGCACCGTCAGCTTGATTATGGCGATGAGCATACCGCCAAGCAATACTGTCAAAAGCGTGAAAACTATAAAGCACAGGAAAAAGACGTATAAGTCAAATCCCGTCATCAGAATACCTTTTCTTGAAAAACTTTCATCCCCGCAGGGCTTTCACCTGCGGGGACAT
This sequence comes from Clostridia bacterium, assembly GCA_017504405.1. Taxonomy (GTDB): domain Bacteria; phylum Bacillota; class Clostridia; order Oscillospirales; family CAG-272; genus UBA1740. The sequence goes on from JAFVRG010000011.1 coordinate 126,708, forward strand.
TTATGAACGTTAGTTTATGGGTTTGTTGAGACTATACCGTCGGATACCGTGAATACGACAGAGCCTTCGATAGCCGTGCTGAATGCCTGATACTCAGCGAGAGTATCGAGAACAAAGGTGTTGAGTGTTATCATTGAGCGAAGAGCGGTTGCGTCAATCGTGTAGCTGAACACGCCCGTCTCCGGATCCTTAGTCCAATCAAATGCCTGAGCCTGATGGTTCTGGAAGGTAAATACAGGCTTATCGGTTCCTTCAGCACTGTAATTGCCCTCAGCATCTGTCTTGTAAACAAAATCCTTCGAGGTTCTGATTGAGAAGGTGGATTCAACACCGTTCTCCTTTACAGACAGGGGTGCGTTGGTCGCAGGCGTAAAGGATATAACAACCTTGGAATCATCGGAGAACTTCAGTACTGCCGTATGATCGCCCTCATCCTTCTGGTCGATTGCAACGGTAACACCGCTAACGTCAACAGCATACGTTCCGTAAGTACCGATGATGTTGGGCTGGGGAACGAGAGCAATTGTCAACTCGCCCTTTTCATCCGCAACGTCGTTGGATGCGGTATAGGACCACGTAGCGTATACGCCGCCGATGGTTACGCAGAGAATCAGCGCAATAAGTAAGCTAAGCTTTTTCATAGTTTTTCCTTTCTGAAAAATAGTTTCGCAGTCAACGCCCGTTGCTATGCTCCGCACACGCGCGTGTATCTGTCGTGAAATGATATTAGCACATTATATATGTAAAGTCAAGCGATACACAGCTTTTCAATGAAATGTTAACAATTTATTTACAAATAAAAAGGGGCTTTTTCAAGAAGCCCCTATTGTTTTAATGATTTTAACGGTTGCATGAAAATTATCTTTTTATTGTGTATTCCTTGTTGAAGAAAACGACGGAAACAATCATAAAGAGGGCGTAGGCGATGAGAATTATTCCGAGCACCATTCCCGAATATCCTGCCCAGCCGTCTATGAATTTGACGCAGAAGCCGATAGCAACAGTCAGCGCACCGAGTATGAGCTGTATTGCAAAGCGCAGCTTAGAGCCCTCGCCCCTTGCAAATTTTCTGAGGAATGCGTCAACAATCAGCGCAATTCCGACGGAAATCATAAGCCAAGGGATAAAATCGAGAATTATCGAGGCGTACCCTCTTGCTATAAACATAATTCCGAACGCCGCTATCGCCGCACCCGACATACCGTCAACCGTGAGCAAAAGCTTGCGTTTCATCAATGAATTTACCGAAAACACAAGTCCTATAACGGTGAGCGAGCCGCCTATGAGGTAGCTTAGTCCCTTAATACCGAAGGATGGAGAGCAGGCGAATAAAACGCCTACAACGAGCAGTATGCACGCAAAAACGACTGTTTTGAGTCCTTCATTGCTGATTTCCTTTTTTCCCATTTTAAAAACTCCTTTAAAAACGGTTTTATTCATAGTAAATATTATAGCAAAAAGTAAAAATCTTGTCAATATCAGTCGCAAAAAGCACTTTGGCGCACCGTTTTAAACGGTGCGCCAAATGATTTTCAAGATTATTGAAGCTTAATGAGCGTATCCCAGAGGACATCGCTGAAAAATCCGATATCGCTTCCTACCTCGGTAAATATCAGGCTGTACGTGCGGTTTCCCGAATTGACTATATAGACAGTTTCAAGCATTTTGATACTGCCCGCCGTGAGCTCCATCTCGTACCTTATAGCGTAAACGCCGTTAAGATTGGTTTGATCATAACGGACAACATTACCGACAGTGATGCCCGTACCTGCAAAGGTCTCCTTCATCATCAGCTTGAACATATACGCCGATACGTTCTCAAAGTTATTGGTGAGATCGCTATACTGTACTCTCAGGTTTGTGCCCGAGTCCGAAACGCTCGACAGAACACAGTCATTGCCGTCCTCGGTAATCACCCAGCTTTTAGGATATGCAAAGGCAATATGGCTATCCCAATAATACTTATATCCCGTAGGCGCGGAGGGTAGCTGCGGAGCCTGCTTGGTTGTAGTTGTTGTGGTGGTAGTGGTAGTAGTAGTTGCAGTTGTCGTGGTCGTTGCACTCGGGTCGGCATCCTCAACGTCACACGAGCAAAGCGAGAGTGTTAAAATCACCGCCATCAAAAACAGGCACAGAAGTCTTTTCATAATTGTGTTCCTTTCAAGTTGTTTGTATTAAGCATATCACATTATTCCTAAGCTGTCAATAAACCAGCTCGGTCCGATACTTCAAGACGTTATATTACGCCTACTCATTACAAAGGTATATTTTTCTATCCTTGAAGTAATATTCCCTGTCACGGTCACTTATAGGTCGCAGAACCCGACAGGGGTTTCCGACGGCGACGACGTTTGCGGGTATATCCCTTGTCACCACGCTGCCGGCGCCTATGACGCTGTTTTCGCCGACGGTAACGCCCGGCAGGATGATTGCGCCTGCGCCTATCCAGCAGTTTTTACCGATAGTAACGGGCGCATTGTACTGATAGCCCTGCTCACGGAGTGTTGGCAGTATCGGATGCCCGGCTGTTGCTACCGTCACGTTTGGCCCAATCATTGTACAGTCACCGATATAAATGTGTGTATCGTCAACCGCAGTGAAATTGAAATTCACGTACACGTTCTTGCCTAAGTGAACGTGCTTGCCTCCCCAATTTGAATGAAACGGAGGCTCTATGTAGCATCCATCTCCAATCTCAGCGAGCATTTCTCTCAAAATCCTTTGTCTTTTATCAAGCTCACTCGGACGGGTCATATTGAAATCGTACAGTCTGTCAAGGCAGGTGAGCTGCATCTTGAACAGCTCCTCATCCATAGGGAGATACAGCTCTCCCGAATGCATTTTGTCGTAAATGTTCATTTTATCCTCCAAGGGTTTTACCTTTTCTCCACTATGTAAAAATAGGGGGACGTGGGTGAGTTGAGTATTCTGAAAACCGAGGCGCAGACACGGCGACGGTCAAGAGTTGCGAAATAATCGGCGAGCATTTTTCCCTCGAGGTCACCCTCCTCGTGCCCCGGGTAAACCGCAACGAGCAATATACCGTCGTCAGACAGCAAATCAAGCGCCGCCTCCACTGCGGGCATCGTCGTTTCACGCATAGTCGTGATATGCTTTCTGCCAGAGCCTGGGAGATACCCGAGGTTGAACATCCCCGCCTTTATCGGCTCGCTTACGTATTTTTTCACGTTGTGGTGCGAATCGCATATCAGCGTATAGTTTTCGGGCGCACCGTTCTCTGTCAGCCTCTTTTTTGTCGAGGTGAGCGCATCCTCTTGAATATCAAAGGCGTATACTCTGCCCTCGCTACCCACCGTTTTTGACAAAAACTCGGTGTCGTTGCCGTTTCCCATCGTGAAATCAACAGCAGTATCGCCTGCGTGAAGATGCGCAAGGATAAAGCTCTTCTGCAAATCTAAAAGGTCTACCATTATAATTCTCCGTTTTTAGCTTTCATTGCTTTTTTTGCTCTGCATTGCCGTTTTCTGCGTTTTCCCCGCTCGGCAGGGCGGGCATAACGTATGCAGAATAATTTGTGTGATATATGACGTACCCGGGCTTTGCCTGCGGGGGCTTCTTTATATTCTTGACACGGGTGTAGTCCACCTCTACCATTGAATTTCTATCGGCAGAGGAATAGTATGCCGCACACGCCGCCGCCTCGGTATAGTCACGCTCGCTCGGCTCCTCTCCGTTGCAGACGAGGATTACGTGCGAGCCTGCCATACCCTTTGCGTGAAACCACAAATCTCCCTTGCCTGCCAGCTTGAAGGTGATATAGTCGTTTTGCATATTGTTTTTTCCGCAGATAAGGCGGTAACCGCCGCTCGTTTTGTACTCGCAGAGCTCGGTTTTTTTGTTTTTGCGTGACGCCTCTGCCTTGAATTTCTTTCCGTAGCCGCTAAGGCGCAGCTCCTCACGGATTTCCAAGAGGTCATTTTCGCTCTGTGCGTTTTTGAAAAACATCTCTACGCTCTCAATGTATGAAAGCTCCGCCCTCGCCTGAGCAATTTGCTCGGTTAAGTATTTTTTCGTGTTTTTCGACTTGTTGTAGAGCTTATACATTCTCTGCGCATTCTGCGAGGGGGTGAGCCTTGGGTTCAGCTCCACACGCACGGTGGGGCACCCGTCCGAATAATAATCTACACATTCAAGGCACTCCATTCCCCTTGACAGCATATAGATATTTGCGGTTATGAGGTCGCCCTTTTTCTTATACTCCTCGCCTCTTTCGCTGTCGGCAAGCTCCTCGGTCTGCAAGTCAATTTTCTTCGTAAGGCGTGCCTTCGCCGAGCTTATTATATGAAGAATATCGCTGCCCCTCTGCTTCATTCGCTCGGCAAGCTCTCGCTCGCCGAAGAAGCAATCGAGCATATCGCCAAAGCTCTTATGCACTCGCTTTTGGACGCCCTTTCGCCCACCAAGACCGTCTGCGCCTATATGCAAAAGGTCAAAGTATGAGTATTCTAACGGCTCACCCGACTCGCTATATAGTGATACGGGTGTCATATCAAAGAGCTTAACACCCAAAAACCAGGAGGATAGCTCCTCCGCAACCCTTGCGGTATCGGTGCCGACACAGGCGTCGGTATCTCCTGTTGCACGAAAGGCTATCTCCCTCGCAACCGAGGGGGCTACGCCCATAAAAGTGCGTGTTATGAATTTTTCTATCGGCAAATCGGCTGGCGCATTTTTGAGAATTTCAAAAAATGCGTGCTCGTCAAGGCCGAGCGGATTTATCTTATCCTGCGCAGGGGGCAGCTCGTATTTCATACCCGACAGCACCTGCCGTTTTGAGCTGACCGAAAAATCCACGGTTTTGAGCGCAGATATGATTTTTTGGTCACCGTCAAGCAGAATTATATTTGAAAATCTGCCCATTATTTCAAAAACGAGCGTTTTCTCACACGCAAAGCCCATATCGTCGTATGCAGAGAAAACGAGGCGTGCCACACGCTCAAAGCCCTCGGTTTGTGCACGCATCAGACGTGCGCCCGACAGATGCTTGCGAAGGAGCATACAAAACATAGGGGGGACTATCGGATTTTCACGAACCTGAGCTGTTATTGAAATTCTCGGCGTGCTGCCCGATGCGGATATATAAACGTGGATATTATCCCTGCCCTTATGGATTGTTATATCAATTGCATCCTTGACGGGCTGACAGATGCGCTCCACCTTACCTCCCTCGCAGCTTTCGTCTATTTCGTGCATCACCGCACGCAAAAGTCCTGCATCAAATGCCATTTTCCGTCACCTCCGCCCTTTTGAGCGCCAAAAAAAGCTCCTCAAAATTATCAAAAACCGCACACCCTGTGGATTTGAGCCGTTCCTTGCTCTCGTGGCCGCCGCACACGAGGGCGCAGTCAAAGCCTGCCGCCCGTGCGGTATCAAAATCGTGGGTGCTGTCGCCTATCATAAGGGCGCAGAGCTTCTTGCCCCTTGCCCAATCTACCGCTATATGGCTCTTACCCCCTGCGTAAATGTCGCCTGTTCCCAGCACCTCGTCAAATTTTTCGTATATACCGAGGTCGGATAGCTGAGAATTTAACATATTCTGCTCCGAGGCAGAGAGGATTATCTGCGTCACACCCCTATTTCTGAAATAGTCGATGATATCGACAGCGCCTGCACGCAGAGGTGCGGTATGCTCTATTGAACGGTATTCACGCACCCATTCGTGCGCTATTTTATCGTAACCCTCTCCGTCAAGGTCGAAGCCGAGGTCACGGTAATATTCGATAACGGGAAAGCGAAACACCTGCCGATACTGCTCCTCACTGTCTATTGTAGGCAGGGAGCGCCGTGAGAGGAGCGCATTCACGCACTTTATATCTATGCCGACGTCGTCAAGTATAGTTCCGTTGAAGTCCCAAACTATGTGAGTGTATTTCATTGCGCCCTCCTTAACGTCTTTTAATATATACTATTTTATCATACATTTCACTCTTATTCAAGGCTATTGACAAATTAAATTCAAAGATATATAATGTAAAGCGGAGGCTGTGTTATGGAAAAGATTAAAATTGACAGGATAAATGAGCTTGCACGCATAGCAAAGGTGCGTGAGCTGACCGCAGAGGAAACTGCCGAGCGTGACTCTCTGCGCAAGGAATATATCGGGGAAATTAGGGCTTCTCTTTCGGGTATGATGGACAACACCTACATTCAGCGCCCCGACGGAACAAAGGAAAAGATTAAAAAATAAAACCATCACATAGGAAATTTTATGATACTTAAAAACAGAGATTTTACAGTTGAGATAGATGAAAAAAGCGGTGCTACAAACGCACTTTACGGCAAGGACAGCGATAATAGCTGGATTCTTTCAGGACAAAAATGGGGCATCCCCTACGGATTTTTTGCAAAAAGCGTAGAGCCCTCCGACTCTGCCGTAACAGTAACGGCAGAAAACGAAAAGCGTTCTGTCAGAATAATAATAACGAAGCTTTTTGACGGTAACGATTACCTTGAAAAATACGAAATAATCAATTGTGGTAATGAAAAATTCCACATTAACAACGACAGCTTTTGCATTCCGTTTCCGTACGATTGTCTGTACACTCCCGGCAGGGACGTATTAAACGACTGTTGTATTTCACATATCTGGTGCGGTGGTGACAGTGCCTGGATATATTCCGTCCGCTGTCATGGAAATGCTCCCTACCTCGTTATGAATACCACAGAGGGGGCTATCGATTCTTACAGCATAGATTACGACCTATCCCTTGCCGAAAACGGCTCTTTTTTCAGAGGCGTTTTTCTACTTCACCCCAGAGAGTGCGTGATAGACATCGGTGGCTCGGTAAAAATTGCATTCCGCTACCGTTTCTCCGACAAAACGCCTATGAATGCCCCTCTTGACTACAAGGGTGCTGTGAGGCTCACTTCGGATAAGTATACATATTTCAAGGGCGAGACGGTTAACATAAAATTCGAGAGCGAGTCGGGTGCAGAGTCGGTATCCCTGACATGCGACGGCAACTCAATACCCTGCCGTCTTGAAAACGGTGTTGCTTATGCAAAATTCCGAATTGACTCTTTGGGTGAAAAAACTCTGACGGCTACGCTTGGGGATAAAAAGACGTTTATAAGGATAAATGCAATTGAAAACACCGATACGATACTGCAAAGGCGTGCAAAATTCATAACCGAAAAGCAACAGTATCATGAAAACGGAAGCCCTCTTGACGGAGCATACCTGATATACGACAGCGAGACAGACTCTTTACATTACGACGGTGATTTTGCAGACCACAATGCGAGCAGGGAGCGAATAGGAATGGGAATAACCGTTGCTCTCGCTCTGCAAGCGCAGTATGACGAAAAAATTATGAAATCCCTCGAAAAGCACCGAAGTTTTGTTGAGAGAGAGCTTTTTGATGAAGAAACGGCTACCGTTTATAACCATATCGGCAGAAATAACGACTGGCTGAGAGTTTACAATTTCCCTTGGCTGTCAACCTACTATTATGAATGGTACATGCTATCAGGCGAGATAAAGTGCCTTGAAAATTCAGCAAGAATACTTATTCGTTTCTTTGAAATAAGCAAGCATTTGGTTGATGCCCAATGTATTGAGGCAGTAAAAATATGCAGGGCACTCGAAAAAGAGGGAATGACGGATTTGAAGGACAATTTAACCTCAACATTTCTAATTTACGCAGACAGGATTGCAGAGAGCTTCTGGACTGCAGAGGGCGAGAGTGAAATCTGCTATGTCAGTGAGCTTCCAAACGACCGACTCGCCTATTTGTCACAGGCATTTGCCCTGACGGGTAATAAAAAATATGCCGATGCCGCCGAGAGTTATCTGAGAAAAACAGAGGCGTTTTTCGGTGACCAGCCTGACTATCACCTGAACTGCATAAACGTCAGATATTGGGACAGACGCTGGTTTGGCAAGGTTGCATCCTACGGTGATTTATTCCCTCACTATTGGAGCACGCTCGCAGGCTGGGCTATGAGCCAATATGACGAGCATATTGGTTGCAATCAGCTCGGTGCGAAAATTTACAGCAATCTTTCAGGAAACCTCTGCGTTTACAGAGATAACGGATTTGCTCATAACAATTACCTTTACCCCTACAAGGTATATCAACATGCCTCTGACCCCACAAATGTCAGCAAATGGCACACTCACGGCATATTTAAGGGTAAAAATTACGATGCGTATGCAAACGATCAGGATTTTGCACTCTACTATGCCTCAACTATTCTATAATAAAAAATGCGGTTTTATCAACCGCATTTTTATTTTGCTTATCTTTCCTCTCGGAAATATGACAGTCCGAGGCTCGCAGGGGGCTGGCTGTCACGCTTGTTACGTACGCTCGTGAAGATAAGAACAGCAATGGTAACGAGGTACGGCAGCATCTTGAACAGCTCCTGTGAGGAACGGGAGAGATCGGGAATAAACAGGTATATTATGTAAAGACCTCCGAATAGGAATGAGCCGAGAATGCCAAGGTCGGGCTTCCACAGTGTGAAGATAACAATGGCGATTGCCAGCCAGCCTCTGTCGCCGAAGCCGTCGTTTGACCATACACCCATATAATCGACAACGTAGTAAAGACCGCCAAGTCCTGCTATCATACCGCCGATAACGGTTGCTCCGTATTTATATGCGGAAACGCTGATTCCCGCCGCATCTGCGGTAGCGGGGTTTTCGCCGACTGCACGAAGGTGAAGTCCTATACGTGTGCGTCTGAGCATCAGCGCCATAAGGACGGCTAAGATTATACCCACGTAAACGAGAAATCCGTACGAGAAGAACAAGGTTCCAAACCAACCGAGGTTATCTGCAAACGGCAGGGGTGTCGAGAACACGTCGCTCACCTTGGTAATAGATACACCCGTCGAGCCGTCGGTTGAGAAGTGTGCGAGATAACCGCCGAAGAAGTTACCGACACCGACACCGAAGGTCGTTATTGCAAGTCCCGTTACGTTCTGATTTGCACGCAGGGTTATCGTCAAAAAGCAATAAAGAAGTGACATCAGAGCCGAGCCGATAAGCGCACATATAAGGGGCAAGAATATTGCCAAAAATGCATTTGGCATCTCACCTACGCCAAGCGTTCTCTCATAGAGGAATGCGCCGATAACGCCCGAAATACCGCCCGTGTACATAATACCGGGGATACCGAGGTTTAGGTTGCCCGATTTTTCGGTGAGGGTTTCGCCCATAGAGCCGTAGAGGAGAGGCGTGCCCTGAACTATTGCACGCTGAAGAAATAAAACTACCATATTCATATCAGTTCATCTCCTCCTGCTTTTTATTCATTTTTATCTGATAGCGCAGGAAAAATTCCGAGCCGATTATGAAGAACAAAACTATTCCCGTCAGAATATCTGCGTACGAGCCGTTGAGCGAGTCTGAGAATTTACTTACCACCTCGCTCGCTCCCGTTTCGAGGAATACAACGAGGAATGCCGTCATTATCATATAAATCGGATTGAATTTGGCAAGCCAGGTTACCATTATGGCGGTAAAGCCCTGTCCACCTGCGGTCTGGGGGGTTATGGTGTGGTCGGTTCCGCCGACGAGCAGAAGTCCTGCGATACCGCAGACAGCTCCCGATATTGCCATAGTACGGATAATTACCTTTTTAACGTCAATACCGATATAACGTGCGGTGTTTTCACTCTGACCTACAACGTCTATCTCATATCCCTGCTTGCTGTATTTGAGGTATACGTACATTGCGACAGTGACCAGGATAACGATTATAATATTGAGAATATAGTGCTGACCGAACAGCTTAGGGAAGCGTCCGTCAAGGATAACTCCTATATGTCCCGAGCCCTTCGGGTTTTCCCAAATCGTTGCGAAATACGCAATAAGCTGCATTGCAACGTAGTTCATCATAAGGGTAAAGAGCGTTTCGTTCGTGCCGAAATGCGCCTTGAAAATTGCGGGGATAACTGCCCATATTGCGCCTGCAACGATAGCGGCTACCGCCATTATCGGAATTAAGAGCGCATCGGGCACACCGCCAAGACATATCATACACGCCGCACACGCAAGACCGCCGATGAGAACCTGTCCCTCAGCTCCCGTGTTCCAGAAACGCATTTTAAATGCGGGGGCAAGGGCGAGCGAGATGCAAAGAAGTATCGCAAGCTTTTGCAAGAGATTGAGTATCTTTCTGAATGTTCCGAACGAGCCCGAAAGCATCAGCCCTATGTACTCAAAGGGGTTGGTGTCTACAAGCAAAACGGTGAGGATTGTGCATATTATAAATGCCGAAGCGACCGCAATTGCACGGACGATATACGGAGTTTTTTTGTCGGTTACGTCACGCTTTACAATATGAAAGCGAGGCTCACGCACCTTTTTGTGATTGGGCTCTGCGGTGACGGCATCCGTTTGGGATACATTACTTTTTTCTTCCATATCACTCCGCTCCTTCCGTTTTAGTCATAAGAATTCCTATTTCCTCTTTGGTTGCCGTCCGTCCGTCAACTATGCCCGTAACTCTGCCAGAGCCGATAACGAGTATTCGGTCGCAAAGCTCAAGCAGGACGTCGAGGTCCTCGCCGACAAATATTACGGCAACGCCGTTTTTCTTCTGCTCGTTGAGCAGATTGTATATTGTGTAAGAGGAATTTATATCAAGCCCACGCACAGGGTACGCCGCCATAAGCACGGTGGGGGCAGATGCAATTTCTCTGCCGACGAGTACCTTCTGCACGTTACCGCCCGACAGCCTGCGTACAGGTGTGTGGGCATCGGGTGTTACTACCTCAAGGCGATCTATTACGTCCTCAGCGAGAGCCGTTGACGGCAGACGGTCAAGGAAGAATGAGTGTCCAGCAGAATAGCTCCTGAGCATCATATTGTCGATAATATCCATATTGCCGACAAGTCCCATTCCGAGCCTATCCTCGGGAACGAAGGACAGGCGCACGCCGAGGTCACGGATTTCAAGCGGCGTTTTGTCACGCAAGTCTACCTCCTCGCCGTTTTCGGGGTTTATATAGGAAATAGCTCCGTGCTCTATGTGCTGAAGTCCCGCAATAGCCTCCAAAAGCTCACGCTGACCGCTGCCAGCAATGCCCGCAATACCGAGTATCTCGCCCGAGCGAGCAACGAAGGACACATCGTCAAGTATTTTTATTCCGTCACGGCTCATACAGTCGAGCCCCATAACCACAAGTCGGTCGGTCGGATTTTTCGGCTCGTCACGCTCGATGTTGAGCTCAACCTTCTTACCAACCATCATTTCGGTGAGCTGATTTTCATCGGTTTCTTTTGTAACCACGGTGTCGATATGCTCGCCCTTGCGCAGAATAGCGACACGGTCGGAAATCGACAAAACCTCGTGAAGCTTATGCGTTATTATGATTATTGATTTTCCGTCATCACGCATTTTGCGTAAAACGGCAAACAGCTTCTGCGTTTCCTGCGGAGTCAGAACCGCCGTAGGCTCGTCGAGAATTAAAATGTCGGCGCCTCTGTAAAGTACCTTGATTATCTCAACCGTCTGCTTCTCGGATACAGCCATTTCGTGTATTTTCTTGTTCGGGTCTATCTCAAAGCCGTAGCGTGAGCTGATTTCCAAAACCTCAGCCGCCGCCCTCTTTTTGTTGAAGGCACCGTCAAGTCCGAGCACGATATTCTCTGCCGCCGTGAACACGTCAACCAGCTTAAAATGCTGGTGTATCATACCTATTTTGTACTTGAACGCATCTCTTGGCGAGCGGATGACAACGCTCTCGCCGTTAATGAGAATTTCGCCCTCGTCGGGATAGTAAATTCCCGATATCATATTCATAAGGGTTGTTTTACCGCTGCCGTTCTCACCCAAAATTGCGAGAATTTCGCCACGCCTGACGTCAAGATTTACATTCTTGTTCGCTATGACGCTGCCAAAGGTTTTCGTAACGCCCTTAAGCTCGATTGCAATTGAATTATTCACCAAAATACCTCCAATATACAGAGTTGTTCTTCATCGACCGAAACAGAGAAAATCTGTTTCGGTCTGTGAAAAACAAATCTACTAAAAATAGCGGGCGGGGCGCATAGGCTCCGCCTGCTACTCATATTTTAGTTAATTAGTTCTGGGGAACCTTGATACCGTCAATGATGATATCGAAGTAGGGTGCGGAACGGAACTTAGATTCCTGGAATACGTAGTACGCTCTCTCGCCCTCGCCAACAGTCTTGATAACCTCGGTGTCGCCTGCGAATGCAGGATCGTCGTGAACGTTAGCCATGTAGGACTTGATAGGCTCGCCGTCCTTGGTCATAGAGTAGCTGGAGAATATTTCTTCAACCTCATCAGTCATTTTAAGAGCATTTACAGCCATGTTGTAGTAATCATCAGTAAGGAACGCATCTCTGTTAAGCTCGGTGAGCTGAACGGAGCCCTCTGCAAAGCCGCCGCAGTACTCGTCCTGAATCTTGTAACCGCCGATAACAGCGTTAATCATAAGCTCGTAGTAGGGAGCCCAGTTAATCTTGGACGAGATGAGGTAGGTGGTAGCGCCAACCGACTTGGTCGAGCCGTTGTAGGAAACGTTAGGAACGCCTGCTGCCTGACATGCGGTAGGAGCACCGTAGGAGTCAGCGTGCTGGCTCATAAGTGCGCAACCCGAACCGATAAGAGCCTCAGCTGCAGATTTCTCTGCTGCCTCGTCATACCAGGAGTTGGTGTACTTAACCTCCATTACAACAGAGTTAGTGGGCATAGAACCGCTCATCTGCTTAGCCATCGAATAACCGCTCTTAACACCTATAAAGTAGGAGGTAAAGCCGGAGATAACCTCTGCATAGGGGAATGCACCAACGTAACCTATCTTGATGTTGCCGTCAGCATCGTAGTTAGCAGCAGTGAGCTTACCCTGTGCCTCAAGCTCAGCGAGCTTGATACCGCCGATAACACCTGCTATAGCACGTCCCTCATAGATGGATGCGAATGCATTGTGGTAGTTGGGAAGAGTTGAGGTATGAGCCTTCGTACCCGTTGCGTGGCAGAACTGAACCTCAGGGAACTCTGCAGCAGCCTTCATCATGAAGTCCTCATGACCGAAGGAGTCAGCAAAGATAACCTGGCATCCTGCATCAACGAGCTCTGCAGCTGCCTTGTAGCACTCATCGGACTCGGGGATATTCTTCTTAACGATAAGCTGAGTATCCTTGTTAAGACCGAGGCTTGCAACTGCTGCGTCCATAGCATCAAGGAAGTTCTTGTCATAAGTAGAGTTCTCATCGTGAAGAGTGATAAGACCTATCTTAATATTCTCCTTTGCTACGGGAGTGATTGCGTAGCCGTTATCGTCATCCGAGCAGGAAGCAAGTGCCATGCACATACCTGCGCACATAACAACAACGAGCAGAAGGGATAAAATCTTCTTGAACATTTTAAATGTTCCTCCTAAAAAAATTTTTATGTTACAGGGCAAAGCCCACGTAACCACGTAAAAAAGTCGGGTGCTGTGTTTATCGCCTGAACGTAACCGAGTCATCCGACATGGATTCTACCATTGCCAAGGACTCTACGCGTATTCCCTCGGCACGAAGAGCGTCACCTCCGCCTTGAAATGCCTTCTCAATAGCGATAGCGCATCCGACAAGTGTTGCGCCCGCCTCGCCAAGAATTTTTTGAAGTCCCCTGATGGCATTGCCGACGGCGAGAAAATCGTCAACGATGAGAACACGGTCACCCTCGTTAAGATACTCCCTCGCAACTACGGCGGTATATGAATTTTTATGGGTGAAGGAGTCTATGGTAGCAGTATAGACCTCCTTGGACTGATTTGCGGAAAAATGCTTCTTGACTATAACCGCAGGAACGCCGAGCGCCTGAGCAGTGAGTGTTGCGAGCGCTATGCCCGACGCCTCGATGGTTATTACCTTAGTAACTCCTGCGTCGGCAAAAAGACGTGCCATTTCCTTACCTACCTCGGTTAAGAAATTTACGTCAAGCTGTTGATTGAGAAAATTACCTACCTTCAAAACGTTGCCCGGCAAAACCTTACCCGAGGTAAGTATCTTTTCCTCCATAGCTTTCATAGTCAATAGCTCCCAAAAACAATTATATACATTAGTATAGCACTTTTTTCGACAAAAATCAAGTTTTTCACGGTGTAAACTTGCACAAAAATACTGTTCATAATTTGTGCATTATGTATAAAACCGTGCGTGTGCGTGCGCACGTGGGGGATTGTGAGGATTTTTTGCCACCGATTTAATAATTTGGGCTTTTCTGTGCAAAATAAGAGAGAACGCAGGAAAAACGTTAACGAAAGGATTTAAAATGATGAAAAAATATATATCCGTGCTTTTGTCAATTCTTATGCTTTTTTCTTTTTCATGCTTGACGTCGTGCTCGGGCGGTAATACTGCCGACGTGCACGTTTTCTACTACACGTACAGCGACACCTATATTTCGAGCGTGCGTTCAGCGCTCGATAAAAAGCTCTCCGATGCGGGCGTGAGCTATCAGGACTACGATGCGGGCGGCAATCAGACAACCCAGACCGAGCAGGTGCAGACCGCAATAACCAAGGGGGCGGGTGTTGTCGTTGTAAACATTGTAAACACAGGCTCTGACGATGCGGCGAGCGGTATTGTAAATTTAGCAAAAAATGCGGGAGTGCCCGTGATTTTCTTCAACCGAGAGGTATCCGACGAGATTATAAAGAGCTATGACAAATGCGCCTTTGTCGGCACGAGAGCCGAGGATGCGGGAATTTTACAGGGCGATATGATAGGAAATTACGTTTTGGAAAACTATCAGAAGCTTGACCGCAACGGCGACGGAAAAATCTCCTATATAATGTTTAAGGGAGAGGAAGGCAACAACGAGGCGATATACCGCACGCAGTACAGCGTTGAGGAGGCGGACAAGCTTCTCACTGCGGCGGGAAAGAGCAAGCTGTCGTTTTACGACCCGTCAAACCAGAACAAATATCTCGTTGACAGAAACGGTCAGTGGTCGGCATCGGCGGCAAATGAATATATGACTACCGCCCTGTCCTCATATAACGATACCAACCGAAATATGATTGAGCTTGTTATCTGCAACAACGACGCAATGGCACAGGGCGCTATTACCGCACTGTCAGCGGCAGGTTTTAATAACGGCGACTCCTCGAAATTCATTCCCGTTTTCGGAGTTGATGCTACCGATGCGGCGAAGGAGTTGATTAAAAACGGAAAAATGGCAGGCACTATAAACCAGGACGCAAATCTGATGGCAACCGTCCTGCTCGGCGCATCGCAGAACGCCCTGATGGACAAGGCATTTTTTGAGGGGATGACCGACCTCGAAAAGGACGCCGACGTTATGAAAATCAGAATACCCTACTCGAAATATTTAGGATAAATCAAAAAGGATATAAATATGCCCGTACTGCTTGAAATGAAAAATATAACCAAAAAATTCCCCGGAGTAAAGGCGCTGGACGGTGTAAATCTGTCGGTAAGGGCAGGTACGGTGCATGCGCTGATGGGTGAAAACGGTGCAGGTAAATCAACGCTGATGAAATGCCTGTTCGGTATATACGAAAAGGACGGCGGTGATATACTGCTCGACGGCGTGCGTGTGGATTTCAAAAATCCGAAGGAGGCGCTGGAAAGCGGTGTTGCAATGGTGCATCAGGAGCTAAATCAGGCGTTAAAGCGCAGTGTTGCAGACAACATCTGGCTCGGACGGTATCCGACGAAATGGGGACTGTTCGTTGACGAGCGCAAGATGCAGCGTGACACCCTCAAAATATTTGACGAGCTGAAAATATCAATTAACCCGAAAAGCATAATGTCAACCCTGCCCGTCGCTCAAAGACAGATGGCGGAGATTGCGAAGGCTGTTTCCTACCATTCAAAAATAATAGTGCTCGACGAGCCGACCTCATCACTCTCAAACGAGGAGGCGGAGCTACTCTTTTCAATTATTGATTTGCTCAAAAAGAGAGGGTGCGGAATAATCTACATTTCGCATAAAATGGAGGAGATACTCCGTATATCCGACGATATTACGGTAATGCGTGACGGACGTCACGTTGCCACCCGTCCAGCGAGCGAAATGGATATGGACACCATTATAAAGCTGATGGTCGGGCGTGAGCTGTCCGCCCGATTTCCCGAGAGGCAAAATAAGCCCGGTGAGGTAATTTTCAAAACCGAGGGGCTCTCCTCACGTCACAATCACGTGAAGGGTGTAAATCTCACCCTGCGGCGTGGGGAAATCCTCGGAATTGCGGGACTTGCAGGCGCAGGGCGTACCGAGCTGCTCGAAAACATTTTCGGGATCAGTGAGCGCTCCGAGGGCAGAATGTGGCTCTACGGACGTGAAATTTTCAACCGCTCGTCACGTGAGAGCATAAAAAACGGCTTCTGTCTGTTGACTGAGGAGCGACGTGCGAGCGGAATACTCGGAATACTGAATATCAGGGAAAACGCCACTGTTTCCGCACTCAAAAAGTACGTGCGCCCGTATGCTCTCATTGACGAAAAGGAGAGAAAAAAGGACACCGACTGGGTAATACGTACAATGAACGTCAAGGTTGTTTCGCAGAAAACCAAAATACAAACCCTCTCGGGCGGAAATCAGCAGAAGGTTCTGTTCGGCAGAGGACTGCTCACCGAGCCCGAGGTATTTCTGCTCGACGAGCCGACGAGAGGCATCGACGTGGGTGCGAAATACGAGATATATCAATTGATAGCAAGGCTCGCAGAAAAGGGCAAGTCGGTTATTGTGGTATCCTCGGAAATGCCCGAAATACTCGGAATATGCGACCGCATTTGCGTAATGTCGGGCGGTGAGCTGGTGGGCGAGATGCCCGCAAAGGGAGCAACGCAGGAGAAGATAATGGCTCTTGCATCAAAAAACGTGTAAGGACAAATAAAAAAGGATAAAAAGATGTCAATAATAAAAAAGCTGAAAGCAATGGACAAGGGCGAGAAACTCTCCTATATAAAGGAGTTTCTCATTGACAATTCGCTGTATATTTTTCTCGTGATTGCTATAATTGCAATCGAGATAATCAGTCCGAATTTTCTCTCCCTGCCATCCATTGTAAATATAATTTCCCTGTTCGCCGCAAACCTGCCGATTGCGCTCGGAATTGCAGGGGCTATAATTCTCACGGGAACCGATTTGTCGGCGGGCAGAATTGTCGGTCTTGTGGCGTGCGTTTCCGCATCGCTCTTGCAGGCGGTGGGATACCCTGCAAAAATGTTTCCAAACCTCGGAACAATGTCGGTTTTTGTCGTTTTGTTAATTTCAATGGCGATAGGCGCATTTGTCGGATTTATCAACGGCTTCTGTACGGCGAAATTCCGTCTGCACCCGTTTATCGTAACGCTAGCAACACAGCTAATCGTTTACGGAGCGCTCCTGCTCTACCTAACGACGGGAAACAACAACGGTCAGTCCATATCGGGTCTTGACCCCTCGTATACGGGCTTTATCAGCGGCAGCTTTATTTCGCTGGGCAAAACGCCTATACCGAATTACGTGTGGTATTCCTTGATAATCACGGCTATTATGTGGGTTGTCTGGAACAAAACCACGTTTGGCAAAAATATGTTCGCCGTCGGCTCTAACAGCGAGGCGGCAAACGTGTCGGGCGTAAACGTAACAAAAACGATAATTTTGGTATTTATGCTGGCGGGTATTCTCTACGGCGTTACCGGATTTATCGAGGCGGCACGTATCGGCTCAAACTCTGCGGCAACGGGACTTAACTACGAGCTTGACGCCATTGCGGCGTGCGTTATCGGCGGTGTCTCCTTTGTCGGCGGTACGGGCAAAATAAGCGGTGTTATAATGGGCGTTCTGCTCTTGCGCCTTATCTTCGTCGGACTGACCTTTTTGAGTATTGATGCGAATATGCAGTATATAATAAAAGGTCTTATAATCCTCATCGCCTGCGCTGTGGATATGAGAAAATACTTGATTAAGAAATGAAAAAAGGGCTCGTTCGAGCCCTTTTCTCCATCATCAGCCCATTGGGCTGGATATCATCACGCTCTCGGCGTGCATAAACCTTCTCCCTCCCGACCGTGTACGGCAAACATTATAACCCTGCTCTGCAAGGTGGGTATTCTCTCCCGCACTTTGTGCTTCCAACGTCCCATAAAATGGGGAGGCCTGCATTCCCATGAAGGAAGTCCGAATTCCCTTTAAATAAGTGTAGGTCCAAATTCTGCCGTATCACGCATCGGGACGGATGCTGATTACATTATATGCGTTTTACCGAAAATTTATTCGGCGTCGTAGTCGATCTCAGAGTCGAACATATCGTCAAAGGTATCGGATACGTTATCAAACTCATCGTCATCGTCAACGGTAACGAGGAGTGTTTCGCCGTCCTCCTCAACAACCTTGAGTATTACGTACTCCTCGGGCTCCTCTACCGAGGTGTCGATGAGCGCAAGGTACTGCACACCCTTATCCTCGGTTGTGCCTATTACCTCAAATTCGGTGGATACGCCCTCCTCGTCTGTTAGGGGAAGTACATCTCCTATTTCAAATCTCTCCATATCAAAAAGCTCCTTTCAAAAACCTTATTTTCATTATTATTGTAGCAAAAAATCGAATATAAGTCAAGACATACGCAAAAGAAATTCGCATATTACCGAGCTTGACACACACATTCCCCTGTCGGTGAGAAAATAACGACCGCCGTCAAGGGTGGCAAGCCCCGCCTTTACCGTCCTATCTATTATATCCTTAAAATGCAAATAAAAATCAAAGCCGAACAGCTCGTTTGCCCTTTCTAACAGTATTCCGTCCGAGAGCCTGAGCGAGAGCATTATATACTCGTATTTTTCGTCACTCTCACCCTCGTTTTCGGTGATTTCTTCGCAGTTTATATAGTCATCGGCGGTTTTTTTGCCATCGGAGAAATCAATATATTCGTAAAAATTGCGTGTGTGGGTATACCTTTTCCCCTCAAAGAGAGAGGATGCCGAAACGCCAAAGCCGAGGTAATCCGCGCCCTGCCAATATCCCATATTGTGCAAACACCTGTATCCGTCCCTTGCAAAATTACTGATTTCATAGTGAGAGTAGCCTGCGTTTTTGAGTCTTTCGCAGGTGTAAAGGTACATATCGGCCGTCAATTCCTCGTCGGGTGTGGCAATTTTTCGCTTGGCAAACGGGGTGTTTTCCTCGATTTTCAAAATATATGCCGATATATGCTCAGGCTTTAAGGATACTGTAAAATCCAGAGTTTTTTCAAGCTCGGATATGCTCTGTCCCGGAAGTGCCGTCATTATGTCTACATTTATATTGTCAAAGCCCACCTCACGGGCAAGGTGATAGCAGGTGAGAAAATCCTCTCTGTTATGCAACCGTCCGAGCATAAAAAGCTCGCTGTCGTTTGCCGACTGCATACCGATTGAGAGACGGTTTACACCGCACCCTCTGATAAATTCGAGCTTTTCTCGGTCTACGGTTTTCGGATTGATTTCCATAGATATTTCCGCATCGGATAGGATATTATAGTGCGAGAGCGCAGAGAAAATCTCCGTGAGTTGATTTTCGATCAGAAGCGACGGTGTGCCACCGCCAAAAAAGACCGAGCGCACCGCCCTGTCCCTTGCCGTATCGGCAAATGCTGAAATCTCGTTTACAAGAGCGGTCACGTAACGCTCACGCTCCGTCTCGGAAAGGCTGTCAAAGGAGCAGAAGTCGCAATATGCGCACTTTCGAGCGCAAAACGGAAAGTGTATATAGATTTCAAGCTCCCTCATAATTCCTCCTATAAATTAATGCTGTCTCATTAAGAATGGAGGGCGAACGGATTTTGAGCAGAAATCGCCGTTCTTCGTCCCGAAGGCGTACGAGGGTACGTCGAGAGGGCGAAAACGGCGATAGTAAACAAAAAGACCGATATAATCAAAGAAATTCGTGAGAATTTCATCCTTATTATCTGTTGACACCAAACAAAAACAAATGAATAGGGCTCTCTTAAAGAACCATCTTTTTGTTTACGGTTATGCCAAAATGCGACAGCCCCATTGCAAAAATTAAATGTTCCAGTTGTGATATACGTCCGTTACGTCGTCGTCATCCTCGAATTTATCAATCATATTTTCGAGCTGACGTGCAATTTCCTCGTCCTCTATATCAACGTAGTTCGCAGGAACCTTTGTGTTGTCGGCAGAGGTTATATTATAGCCCTTTGCCTTTAACTCCTCAGCGACGGGCATATACTCGTCAACCTCGGTATAAACCTTAAAGTAGCCCTCGCCCTCGGACACAAAATCCGATGCGCCCGATTCGATTGCATCCTCCATCAGCTTATCCTCGTCAACCTCGCCGTCCTCGTCATAGATTTCGATAACGCCTCTGTCCTCGAACATAAAGCCGACACAGCCCGTCTGTCCCATATTTCCGCCGTATTTGGAGAAATAAGAGCGTACGTTGCCCGCAGTTCTGTTTATGTTATCCGTCGAGGTTTTGACTATGAATGCAACTCCGCTCGGTCCGTAGCCCTCGTATACCATCTCCTTGTAGTCGATATTCGAGTTCTCCGAGAATTTTTTGATGCAACGCTCAATGTTGTCGTTGGGAACGTTGTTCGCCTTCGCCTTCGCAATCAGCTCACGCAGACGGCTGTTGTTGTCGGGGTTTGCTCCCCCTGCCTTTATGGCGACAGCCATTTCCTTGCCTATTTTAGTAAAAATCTTCGCCTTTACAGCGTCGGTCTTTTCCTTTTTTCTCTTGATGTTATTCCATTTGCTATGTCCTGACATATCTATTCTCCGTAATTATATTTTTTCGGGCTTCTTCATACAGATAAGACCGAGAGCCGTTCCAAGAACGGTATTGGTCGCATCGGTGAGCGCAATTCTCGCTCTGCGCAAATCTCCGTCCTCGCAGTTGTTAATTTTGCAATCGTGGTAGAAGCGGTTGAACGATGCGCACAAATCGAGGATAAATCTCGTTATTACCGAGGGCTCGTACTGCTCTATTGCCTGATTTACCTTCTCGGGGAAGGTTGCAAGCACCTTCGCAAGGGAAAGCTCGTGAGAGCCGAGGGGCGCATCGCCCATCTCTCCCCTCTCGCCTGCCTTTTCAAGAATACTGCAGGTTCTCGCATAGGTGTACTGTGCGTACGGACCTGTGTTGCCCTCAAAGGAAAGGGCGTCCTCAAGCATAAAGTTTATATCCCTTATTCTGTTGTTTGAGAGGTAGTAGAATACGATAGCACCGACGCCGACAGCCTCGGCAACGTCTGTTCTACCCTTCATTTCGGGGTTCTTTTCCTCCATAATTGAGGTAACCTTCTCTATCGCCTGCTCGAACAAATCACGCAGAAGTATTACGTTGCCCGATCGGGTTGCGAGCTTCGCTCCGTTGATGCTGACCGTTCCGTAGGGAACGTGCACCAGCTTGTCGCTCCAATCATAGCCCATCATCTCAACAACCTTGAACCACTGGGCAAAATGCAGGCTCTGTCCTGCCGAGGTGACGTATATTGCCTTATCAAAATCATAGGTTCTCTTGCGGTATACAGCCGCCGCTATATCACGGGTAGGATAGAGGGTTGAGCCGTCACGCTTCAGAATAAGGCAGGGGGGCATATTGTATTTTTCAAGGTTTACAATAGATGCGCCGTCGTCTATTTCAAGCAAATTCTTATCACGGAGCACCTGTATCTGCTCGGGCATTTTATCCGTGTAGAAGCTCTCGCCGTTGTAGCTGTCAAATTCGATGCCCAGAAGCTTATAGGTCTTTTTATATTCACGCAGGCTGACCTCGATAAACCACTTCCAGAGCGCAATGTTCTCCTCGTCGTGCGCCTCGAGCTTTGCAAATTCAGCTCTCGCAGTGTCGTTGAGCGAGGGGTCGTTTTCAGCCTCCTGGTGGAAACGCACGTAGAGTGCAACCAGCTCGTCAACTCCGCCTGCCTCAACCTCTTCACGGCTTCCCCACAGGCGGTAGGCGGTTATAACCTTACCGAACTGTGTTCCCCAGTCGCCGAGGTAGTTTATTCCCACGCAGTTATAGCCCGCAAACGAGAAAAGGAGTTTTAATGAGTGACCGATTACCGTCGTGCCGAGATGTCCTATATGAAAGGGCTTAGCCACGTTAGGCGAGGAATAGTCGAGGACAACGGTTTTTCCGTTGCCGTTTTCGGGCGAGCCGTATTTTTCGCCCTTTCTGCGTATATCACCGACAATCCTTTTCACAAACTGCCCTGCATTCACACGGAAATTGAGGTATCCGTTAACTGCCTCGACAGAGGAAAAGTCAGCATCTTCAATGCTACTTGCCAGAATATCGGCTATCTGCACGGGGGATTTTCTCAGCGTACGGCTGAGCTTGAAGCACGGAAGTGCCAAATCGCCCTTATCCTCATCGGGGGGATATTCGAGCATATCGGATAGCTCGGCTGCGGCCATTTCAACCGCAAACTGCTCCTTTATGCTGCTTGAAAGAATATTTGAAAGCTTGTTTTTCAAAAATTGCATATCGTTACCTATCTTAAAGTGATGTTTTCATTTTTACGTATTCACGCTCGGCGGGTATTTCCTTTTTAACCAGCCGTGCGGGGACTAAGGGGTAATCCGAGATTGCGTACGCAAGGGCGCTGTTCGTTCCCTTATCGATATAGAAATCGCCCGTACGCTCGACAACGGTTACCTCGTCGCAGAGGCCGCACTCCCCGAGCTTGTCCGCAAGCTCGTTTACAATATCCATATCCACGTCCTCGGAGTTATAGAAAAGTCTCTCGGGACAGATACAGCAGGAGCGGAAGCCGTTATTCGTTTTGAAGCTCTCATACGCCTCTATAAGATAATCCGCAACCGTTTCGGGAGCTATGTAGGTCGTGTCGAGCACGAGGTCGTAGTTGCTCATATCGGTTATATCGACGCCGTACTGCTCGCTGTACCTTTTGCGCTCGCTGGCACGGCGGCTCTTTATATTTTCGCACGCCTCGGCAAAGCTCTCAAAGGACTCGCCCTCACGCCGTGCATTCATAATTCTCGCCGCACTGGTTTCTGCATCGCAGGAAAGGTAGACACGAAACGTACCCCTGACAAAGTGCCACGCCATTCTCGAATCAATGATAAGCGAGCGAGGGTCATCCGACAGGGCGATAAGCCCGTTGTCTATCAACGTATCAAGCTCGTTGTTCTCCTCGGTTGCTCGGTTGAGCTCCTCGATGGTACAGCCACGCTCCTTTGCTACGGCACGCATGATTGCGCCCGTGGAGTAGTATTCCATATCCTTGTAGTGCTCTAAAAGCAGGTTGGACACCGTGCTCTTTCCGCTGCCCAAATCTCCTGCAAGTGAAATCTTGTAGCTCATATAAAATCTCCAAAATACAATTACATTATATTATAACTCTTATTATATTTACTGTCAAGGACATTTTTGTATTTTTAGGTGATTTTCGGGGTGGTTGATTTTTCCTGTATAAAGGCTCTTTTGTGCTGTCAATAATTGCATTACAGGGCAAATAAAATTCTTTGGAGATACAGAATGTACACGAATAAGGTAGAAATATGCGGTGTCAACACGGCAAAGCTGAAGGTATTGACGGAGGAGGAAAAGCACGCACTTCTTTTGCGTGTAAGAGAGGGGGATAAGCGGGCGAGAGAGGAGCTGATATGCGGAAATCTGCGACTGGTTTTAAGCATAATTCAGCGCTTTACCAACAGGCGTGAGAGCCTTGACGACCTGTTTCAGGTGGGGTGCGTCGGGCTTATGAAGGCGATAGACAATTTCAAGCTTGAGCTTGAGGTAAAATTCAGCACATACGCTGTTCCTATGATAATAGGCGAGGTGAGGCGTTATTTGCGTGACAACAACTCAATACGAGTGAGCCGTTCATTGCGTGATATGGCGTACAGGGCGCTTCAGGCGAGCGAGCAGCTGATGCGGGAAACGGGAAACGAGCCGACGGTTGACGAAATTGCGAGGCGGCTCGGCGAGGACAAGCGCACGGTGGCGAGGGCAATGGAGGCGATAGTTGAGCCTGTGTCGCTCTATGATTCTGTTTACAACGACGGCGAGGATTCGGTGTACGTCATAGACCAGATTAAGGACAGCGAGGACTCCGAGGAAAAATGGGCTGAGAGTCTTTCCTTGCGTGATTCGCTCAAAAAGCTCGGCGAGCGTGAGCGTGACATTATAATTATGCGTTTTTACAAAAACAAAACTCAAATGCAGATAGCCGAGGAAATCGGAATAAGCCAGGCACAGGTTTCCCGCCTCGAAAAATCCGCCCTCGCCCGTTTGCGCAAAGAAATGTAAAAGGACTGCTATGCAGTCCTTTTACATTATTTTTCGATGATGAGGCTGGTTATGCCGTCGAGGGAGATGGGGGAATCGGGCTCGTCAGCTATCTCCTTGCCAATACCGTTCTGCTCGCAAAGCTCCAAAGGATGCACACGGTATTTCTTCGCTATCTGCCACAGGGTTGCGCCCATAGGATAGCACACCGTCAAATCTGCGTCAGAGTCGCCGTTCTCGCAGGGTATGGGGGTTGCGCCGCACAGATTTTTCACAGATTTGTGCTCGTGGGCAGTTACGGCGATGCTGCACTGAACCTCAAACGAGATGCCCTTTGTATCAATTCTCGCCTTCGCTCCCACAGCCTCGCCTCTGCAATCGAGCATAGCGCCCTCCTGGGCACGCAGGTCGGTTTCACGGCTGACGGGTATCGAATATTCAAACGAGCAATACTGCGTTCCCGGCAAATCAGAGGCTACGGTTGTGAGTACCGACACACAGCAATTGCCCTTTACCACTGCTCTGCCGTTTTCCGCAACAACCTCCTTGATATCGAGGCGTGCGTCTGTGTCAATTACCGACAAAACGGTTTCGTTTTTTGTATCCTCGCCCGAGCCGTCGAGGGTGAATGAGGACATAGCAGAGCCAATAAAGCTCTCAATAGGCATATCCTCGTATACACACTCGTATTCGCAGCTTGTGGAATACATATCGTCAGTCAGAGTGATTTTATCATTGGTATAGGTTGATGCCGTGAGCGACATTGCCGCATCCATCATAACCGTTGCGTTGCCCTGACCGCTGAGGGCTACGTCAACCGAGCTGATACAGCCGTATGCCGTTGCGTTATGCGTGGCGTTTGCTCCCTCAACCGCAACCGTTTCCTCAAAGGGAATACGGCGCACCTGAGAAAAGGCAGAGCCGTTTTCGGGACAATATATGCACCGAACGGTAGCCTCGCCTCGGCAAACCACTCCGCCCTCAACCGCACGTGCCTCATTAACGAGCACCTTGCCGTCGCAGAATATCACCTTTATATTTTCAGTGCCGTATCCGTCAAGGGTGAAGCTGTCTGCGAGTGTTGTTTCGTGCCCTGAGGACGTATACGTACGGGACGAGAGGTGCTGATGCGAGAGCCGCTCGACGTCATCGCCTGCGCTTGCAAGGGTTTTGGGTATTATAGCATCGTATCTTACATGGGGGGTTGCGTGTACCGTTGCTCTTATACTGATTTTTCTCGGGCCGCCAAGACGGTAGCTGACGTGCGCAAGCACGGTATCGGCACTCACCGTTGCTCCTGCGCTGTCGGTGGGTACGGGTACTGAAAATTCATAATCAGAGGTGTGCGACGAGGATACTATTCCGCCCTCGCCGTCGGAATATATAACCGTGTGGCATACACTGCCTGCAAATTCCGCACGTCCCCCCGAAACGAATCTGCCCTCGGGAAGAATACGTGAGCTGACACGCAAAATCTTGCGTATCTCGGGCAGATAGTCGGGTAGTGTCCATTCACCCGAGGTCTCGGTAATTACCGCCTCCTTAGCTCCGTCACGCTGTATGCAGGTATCCTCTGCGAGCTGTGTTGAAAAAACCTGTGCTTTCTCCATAAAAAAACGCTCCTTTTTACAAAATACACTAAATGTATATTCGCAAAACGGGGCGTTTATGCTATTTATTTATCAGATACCCATCTGCTCCATAAGGCGCTTGTTGAATTCCTTTGCAGTATCGTAGCCCATCTTCTTCTGACGGTTGTTCATCGCCGCTATCTCAACTATTACCGCGAGGTTACGTCCGGGGCTTACCGGTATTGTTATCGAGGGAATTTTAATTCCGAGTATCTCGGTGGTTTCGGTGTCAAGACCTATCCTGTCGTACATTTTTCCGTTTTCCCACTGCTCGAGGTTTATGATGAGGTCTATCTTCTCGGTATCCTTTACCGAGCCCATACCGAACAGTCGGCGCACGTCAACTATGCCGATACCTCTCAGCTCGACGTAGTGGCGAATTATTTCGGGGGCAGAGCCGACGAGCGCACGCTTCGACACCTTTTTAATTTCAACGGCGTCGTCAGCAATAAGGCGGTGTCCACGCTTCACAAGCTCAATTGCATTCTCACTCTTACCTATTCCGCTGTCGCCGAGGAGCAGAACACCCTCGCCGTAAACCTCAACGAGAACGCCGTGGCGTGTAATTCTCGGTCCGAGCTGCACGTTTAAGTAGGATATGATAGCCGCCATTATCTCACTGGTTCTCTCCTCGGTTTTCAAGAGGGGAACGCCGTATCTCTCCGCAAGCTCCACGCATACGGGGAAAATCTCCTGATTGGTGGTGAAAACAACTCCGACGGGCTTCGTTGCGAAAAACGTCTCGAGTGCTTTTGCCCTCTCGCTCTCGGAGAGCTGAGACAGGTAGACGTGCTCCACCCTACCTATTATTTGCACACGCTCTGCCTCGTAATGGTCGTAAAATCCCGCAAACTGAAGTCCCGGTCTGTTTACTCTGGTCGAGGAGATAGTCAGATTTTGGGGTAAATCGGGCAGATATACCGCCTCAAGGTCGTTGTCGGCAATAAAGCGCTCGTAGGATACGCTGTATATTTTTTCTTCCATTTTTCCACCTCTTGCTTTTTTCTTGCTTCCATTATACAACAAAAATATGAAAAAATAAATATTTTTTTAATATATTTGCAAATAAATTGATTTTCTCTCAAAAATATGCTACAATCTATATTGATATTTTACAGTAAAATAAGGAATGATATATGAAAAAGCTTTTATCAGTTTTGCTTGTGGCGGTGATGCTTGTGTCTACGCTCTCGCTCTTTTCCTGCTCGGATAAATATTACGACGAGGTCGAGCCTGTGGGCAACGAGGACGAAACCGTGCTCTCCACAAAATACGGCGACGTGAAATACGATTTATTCCGTGCCTTCTACCTCACATACAAAAACGGCGGATATTCACATAGCGACAGCGCACGCATGGCAATTGACAACGCCCTCGACATTCTCGCAGTATTTGCGCTGTGCGAGGATATGGACATAGACACCGAGTCAAGGGATATATATAATAAGGTTGACGATATAATCGTTGCCTGCGTGGACGGCGGCACGGTTGACGGCGTCGAATATCAGGGATACGGCGATTTTGACAAGTATCTCGCCGCTATTTCCGCTATGTATATGACCGACAGGGTTAACCGACTGATAATACGCTATTCTCTGTGCGAGAATATGCTGATAGAGAAATTTAAGGAAGTGACTACGCCCACAAACGAGGCTGTCAAGGAATATTTCCTCTCCGACGATTGTATCAGGATTACCTGGTTTGTTTCCGAATACAGGGAGAGCGCAGACAGGGCGCACGCCGCTCTCGCAGGGCTGTCGGGCGATGATGCGATAACAAACGTTTTCGTTCAGTATTCCCTCGCAACCGTATCTGCGAGCAGTCAGAAAAACGGCTGGTATTTAGGAAAGAGCGAATCCTCACAGGAGCTTCGTAACGTATCCGACAGGGCGTTTGCGCTCGGTGTCGGTGAGTACAGCGAGGTTATGCTCGGCGGTGACGGAAATTACTATATAGTTTACAGAATGGAAAAGGTTGCCTCCTACGTTGACACAAACCTTTCCGACGTCAAGAGCTCGTATATTTATAACGAGCTGGGCAAAACGCTGGATACTGCGAAGGCGGATATGCGCGCAGGCGTCAGCTATAGCGATTTTTACAATCAGATAACGGCAAATGACGGCGTAGGTATTGTGCAGTGAAGGTGAATTTTGATTATATTGACGTAACAGCCCTAATCGGCGTGTTCCACACAGGCGTCGCCCAGGAGCTCGACAACTCGATAGGCTGTTATTATGAGGGACACAACGACCGAGTAGCATACGTGTATTCCAACGGACGTGCAATAATCAGGGCAATGACTGTTTTGGCAAAGCAGCTCTGCATTTCGAGAATGACATCCGGCTTTGCAATACGGTTAACCGAGGGCGAATCTGCCTATTGCATTTCATTTTTGTTTTCAACGGCAAAGAAGAGCCCGGAATACGGCAGCTGTGACGTACTCAGCCACGCACCCTCGCTCGAAATATCACAAAATGCGTTAGAATTTGCAATAAATACCGCAAAGGACGGCGGATTTGAGATTTGCCTGACAAGGAAGGGCACGCTCGGCTCATTCGATTTTATTTTCGGAAAAACCGACAGGCTGATTCCTCTTGAGGCCTCGGTAGCCCACGCCAAGGATTTTGAATACGTCAGTGAGGAATTTTTCGGCGTAATAGATGCGTTTTAACTTCAAGCGGAAAACACAAAAGCGTGTTTTCCGTTTTTTGTTTTTTGATTATTATTTTTCAACTTATAAGACAGAGGAGAAATGAGCAAATTATATAAGACACAAATAAGTTTCGGTGGGTTAAAAATGAAAAACAAATTAAAAAGTTTTGGTGTGTCACTATTGACGTTTTTCTCGCTTTTATCCCTTCTGCTCCTGCCTTTGGGGGGCATATCTGCATACGGTGAAAATTCGGTCGAGGAGCTTTGCCCCTATACGGAGCAATGCTCGTCGGAGCAGCTCTTGCTGTATCCCGGCGGAATGCCGTTTGGAGTGAGGATAAAAACGGGCGGCGCTTTTATATGCGCTGTAATTGATTTTACAAGTGGGGGTGCAAATGCCTCGCCTGCGAGAGATGCCGGGCTGTGCACGGGTGATATAATAATTAAGGTAAACGGCGAGGATGCAACAGACGTACGTGGGATAACGGATAAAATTGAGGGTGCGGGAGCGAATGGGCTCACTCTGACGGTTTTGCGTCACGGGGTTGAGAGTAATATCAGCATAGCTCCCAAAATAGACGATAAGGACGGAAAATACAAGCTCGGTGTAAGGATAAGGGACACGAGCGCAGGAATAGGAACTGTTACCTATATAATGCCCGACGGGGCTGTTTTCGGCGGGCTCGGACACGGTATATGCGATTCGGAAAACGGCGAGCTGATACCGATTGCGAGCGGCAGTGTAAACGAGGTTGAGATAGACGGAATAGTAAAGGGCGAGGTCGGCAAGCCGGGCGAGCTGCGTGGCAGAATACTTGCAGGCTCTGCGGGGACGCTGATTTCTAATACAGATTGCGGAACGTTTGGCGTTTTTGACCGCCAGCCCGTGCTGTGCGAGCCAATGCCGATAGCAACGAAGCGAGAGGTTAAAAACGGTATGGCAGAGGTGCTCTGCTCGCTCGACGGCGAGGGGGTTAAGCGTTACGCCGTTGAGATTTACGACGTGAGATACAACGACGCAAAAACAAAGAATTTTATGATAAAGGTCAAGGACGCCGCCCTGCTCGAAAAGACGGGCGGCATAGTTCAGGGAATGAGCGGCTCACCGCTTATTCAGGACGGAAAAATAATAGGTGCGGTGACGCACGTTCTGATAAACGACCCGACCTCAGGCTACGGCATTTTTATCGAAAATATGCTCGAAAACACCCCAAAGTCTTTGCAATAAAAAAGGGCGGCACTGCCGCCCTTTATGCTTCCTTTTTTATTTAAAAATGTCCTGTTCAAGAAAATTCCTTTTTGCTTAGGAGGGCAATCGAGCATTTTAAAAAATATTCAGCTCTTCTATTGACAAATAAAAAAAACCGTGATATTATAATTATGTTCTTATTTCATACCAAGAACGAATAGGTTGCTATGATAAGGTTACTACTTATTGTAGTATACCGCAAAGCTCTGACGACCGATTCTTCGGTCGTCATCTTTCTTAAAGCCATCTTTTATTGATTATTGGAATGAAGGCAACCGAGATGAGAGCAATATATGACACCTTGTTGTTTTAGTTCCCTATTAGTTCTTGGTATGAAATAACAGAACCGACGTAATGGTCCCGGTCACGGTGGTTGTAGTTCCCTATTAGTTCTTGGTATGAAATAACAACGTTACGTTATCGACGACAGGAACGCTAGTTGTAGTTCCCTATTAGTTCTTGGTATGAAATAACTAAACCATATTGCCACGCACATTGTGCACGGTTGTAGTTCCCTATTAGTTCTTGGTATGAAATAACCGTTGGCGCCGAGTGATGCGGCCCTCTGCTGTTGTAGTTCCCTATTAGTTCTTGGTATGAAATAACTTGTATTAACAAGCGCCAGCGGCTGCGCCGGTTGTAGCTCCCTATTAGTTCTTGGTATGAAATAACCTAATAGGGCAAAAATCCCGTAATTCTTAGGATTTACGGGATTTTTGTTTTGCAATTTTAATTGGAAATTTGTTTATATTTCTAACAAATCGTCTGTTTTTTAAAAAATTGACAACTGTTCCAGCGCTGAAGGCTTTTCCTCTGAATGAAGTTCACCTACCAAAATTCTAATTGACTCATACTGTTTTTCAGTGACTATAATCACTAACTGTTCATTTTTAACAGTTATTTTTGCGGGAGAAGACACAATTATGCTTCTATATCCCATATATGTTTCTCCGTAGACGTGTTATTTTTTCTTCATTGAATAGTCAACTCTTTTTTCCTTCTCTATTTTGCGAATGTTGCCGAGCACATCAACCTCATACTTTTGAATAATCTGCATAGTTTTTCCAATTGTGCGTATTTCATAGGTGCTGTCATGCGTAATTGCAGTAATAGCTGCATTTTTGGAA
This sequence comes from Clostridia bacterium, assembly GCA_017504405.1. Lineage (GTDB taxonomy): Bacteria > Bacillota > Clostridia > Oscillospirales > CAG-272 > UBA1740. The sequence goes on from JAFVRG010000011.1 coordinate 157,570, forward strand.
TCAAAGCCGCTATAGTAAAGGAATGTTCTCTCTCCTTTTTGTACTGTTTTCTTATAGGGCAAATCGCTTTTCTTGTTTATAACGTTAAGGCTGATTTCCCTTGAAGAGGTAATGCATATCAAGTCGTTGGAATAAAGCGAGAAAACAAAATCCTTATCATTCATCAATTTTCTCTTTTTTTGGTTGTTCGAATCCTTGCCCGCAACCGGTGCGTATTGCGGTAAAGCGTCCTTCACTGTATCTGCTACGTAAACGGGCACAAAATAGTATCCATCACCGTTGATGTAAAAGACGTCGCATCTGACCATACTGTCATTTTTTGCAACACCCTTCTTGTCCTGAACCTGTACAAGACTTGAGGAAGTATCAACAACCTTCACCTTCTTAACCACAGGTCCCTCACCGCCGTCCGCCTTTGGCTTGTGAAACACAAATCCTTCAAAGGCACGCTTTCCGTCGCCGCCAAATTCCGCAAGACGTTTCTTCAACGCCTCGTATAACAGACGGTCGCTATCACGATTAAAGTAGCCTTTTATTTCTCCATTCTCGAGTTTAAGAGAGTCGAGAGATACCTTCGAAACAACCTTACCATATTCCAAGAGGCGTCCGCTTCGTACGGTTTCTTTATGAGCCGCTCCCCCATTCTTGTGATTACACATGCGAGAAACAAACGGCGATTTTATTGTATCAAGGTCTATTTCCGCATAGCTTTCATAATTCACGTCATAGAGCATTTTCCTCAAATTTTCGGTGTTTTGCGTCATTCGTATAGACAGCTCATCCAAGAAATGAGGCCAAGGCCTTGGGAATTTTGTAATCAATTCGCCCGTTTCTTCATCGAGGAAATAGTCGCCGTTATCCTTCGTTTCCTTATAGTAAGAGTAATTTGAAATTCTGTTTATCATTCCTTGCGTGATGCAACCTATGACGACAGCATCTACGGCGTGATGCAAATCTCCGTTCTCTCGAACCTTGTTAATTCCCCACCTTTTACGGACGTAAGACGTAATTGCTCCGTTAACCGCAACAACATGACGCTTTTTACCGCTTGCAAATGCAGAGAATATAAGATTTTGCTCTATGTATCCCCTGAGATAGGATGCGATAAACTGTGTGTCCTGCAAGTTACGTTGCTTCCACTCCTGCTCATCGGAAATACTCTCTTTGAGCAAGCGTGTTCTCTTTGCTAACCTCAGGTTCGATTGATTTACTCTTATAATAAATTGATTGCGTTTTTCCCCTTGTAAATATTGCAGGGGTATACGATTTCCTTTTTGTCGGTTTTCCTTTGCAAGAACGAGCACCTTATTAACCATACGGTCATCGAAACAAATGCTATAAGGAATAATATGGTCTACGTCTACATATCCGGGCTCTGCAAGCCTTTCGATTTCAATGGCGTCGCCCGAATACATGCACCTTCCATCCTGCTCCTGCCACAATTTCATTTTTACGAGATTCTGACCGGAAGGATTTTCTATTCTGTATTCGTTGAGCAAGTCACTCATAATTTGCTCGTTTATTGCGGCGTTTTCGTCCTGAGCCTTTTTAATTTTTTTGCGCTCATCAAAATTTCGTGATAATTCACGTGCAAGCTCAATGTTTATATACGTAGGACTTGTGCCCATTTCACGAACAATCGCATTTACAACCTTTATTGTTTGCGATATTGAACGCTTAACGACAGGGCTCGTAATTTCCCTATCATCCGACGGAAGAGGTGGCAAGTACATTTTAGCAGAGTTTTCATCAGCTTTGAAATTATAACCTGCCATAGAGCAAGCCTTATCATAAGTCATTCCGTTCGACAAAAACGGGATTATTTTTTTGCAAGCCTTAACTGAAAGATGTCCGAATTTTGAAAAGTTGGGAAGGTTGAGCAACGCTACTATTACGTTTTCTTCAATTCCCGCTTTTTTCAAATCCTCTGTTATCTTATCATCGGACTGATTTTTGGAAAGCGCCTCGCCGATAGCATCGAGGTCATCGTGTGTGAGTTTTGAAAACGCTTCTTTTGATACCGTTTCAACACATACCCGAATTTTCTGGTAGATATCAAGATCTTTTAGTTTTGTCTTCTTTTCTTTTTCATCGCCAGCATTCTTTTCATACTGAATACCCTTAAACAGATGCTCTTTCGGGATGCCAATGCATTTGCGTATTTGCGCAAAGCTTACATCCTTTTTTTCATGAGCGAGGTTGAATATATCCTTGCGCTCACTTTCATTCAGCTCTCTCGTTCCATCACCCATAATTATACGGATATGATTGATGTGCTGCCACAGATTGAACAACTGAAAAGAATACGAAGCCTTAGCAGCACGCAGTTCACCGTCCTCAAAGGTGCAGTAACCACGCATTCTATCAACCTGATTTCCGCTATACGGACCGCATGCAGGACCTTCGGCAAAAGACCTTTGTCCCAATAATATATCAAGATATGCCTTTTCCGTCTGCTCGTCTGCATAATTCGCACCGTACAATCTCTGCGATTCAAAAATCAATCGAGTCTCTGCCTCTATAGAAGAGCGTTCAACGGTTGCGTTGTAATCGTCGCTCTTATTTCTTTTGTTTTCCGTAAAGGCCTTGTCCAAATGAAACATCTCGCCCACTGTCCGATATCCGTTTTCCAGACATCTCGTTGTGTTTTGAGATATTGCTGTCAATATTTTTCCGTCTTCCTGTTTGGCGTCCGACTTTCTATTGGATTTATATCCCCTACGTTGAGCCAAGTGTATCAAAATGCGGGCAAATTCATCAGGTGTTACTTTTTCGTCGAGAGCTCTTGTACGAATTTCGTATATGTCAGACAGCTTTCCGTCATAAAGAGTCTCTAACCCCTCTTTACTTAATATACCGGACGAAACAATTAGCCCCCTGATTCTCTCTAAACGGTGGCGATGACGGCGAAGGCGCCGACGGGCTCCACGAGCCTCTCTTCTCGGTGCAGCAAGCGACGATCCATCCTTTGGGTTCTCTGCTTTATCAAAAATTCTACTTCCGAGTCTTTCTATTCTGAAAGGCTGATCCTGAGAGTTCAATTCCAATACGGAATAACCAACAGAATCTATTCCTACGTCAAGTCCTATAGCGTATTTCATAATTTGTCCCTTCTTAGTATGTTTATTCTAATTTATAAATGCCAAACGGTAGGCGCCGCCTCGGTAGAAATAGCGGATTATTATTGCGCTGACGCCGAGGAGCAAAAGGGATGCGAGGATGTAGAATACTGCCAAAAACAGAGTGGATATTAAGGAAAGTATTACTCCTACCAAGCCTATGGCAAAGAATGCTATCATTGTTGCGAACATGGTTATCATAACACTCATGCTCTGCTTTATCGCCACCGTTTCGCTCACCCAGTCGAATTTCGGCAGCCAGAGGTTTATAAGCGAGCCGAAAACCGACGAGAAGATTATCATAGCGATGGGCATAACAAACGAGAAAATTCTGCCAACGATGTCCATAGGAAATGCTATATTGAACAAAAGCACCGAGAGAAGTATCGGCGGTGCCGATATAAGCATCTGTGAAAGAGCCTTCGCCATAAGGATGCTGCCGGGGTGTATGGGCATTGCTTGTAGCTGCCACAGTGTTTTCGCCTCAAGCGAGAGCGACACCGAGGAAATCGTGCTCATCGAAATCAAAAAGCCCACAATCATAACAGCTGCCGCACCGAATATACCGTCGGTTATGCCAAATCCTATGCCGACAAATTCCATTACCTTTGCCCTGTTGGCGAGCGCAGCAACCGCTGCAACAACTGCTAAAACAAAGCCGATTGCGGAATTCACTATATAGGTTGCATTTGAGAAGAACAGGCGTGTATCCTTAAGCGTGAGCGACAAAAGCGGAGAGCGTGCGCTCTGGCTTTTTTCCACGTACTCCTTCTTTTTTACCGTCCTTTTAACCGTTGTCATTCTGATAAACGATTTACTGATTAGCCACAGTGCGAGCAAAAATGCGAGTGCGCAAACGAGCATCACAGCTAAAAGATACAAAATCTTACCCTCGGACACCGCCGCACCTATTACGTACAAAACAGGCGCACTCGCCCGCAATGCTCTCGCCGTAGGTGACAGGTCGAGTGTCATCTCCTCGCCCTCATCGGTAACCGAGCCCATAAAGCTGAAATACACGGCAAAATAAACTCCAAGGCCTATGAGGGTGAGAATTACCTTTAAAGGAGTTTTGTTTTTGATAAGTGAAACCAAGAGTGCGAAAAGATATGCCAGAAGCGAGGACACAGCGAGAGAAACGAAGGGTATCAGCAAAGCATAAACCGCAAACCCAACGACTGCGAGAATGCTTACCTTATGGAAAATCGGATATACGACCGCCGCAGGAATAAGCACCGTAAGCGACAGAGCAAAATTGAAAATAAGCAGCGATACCATACGTGAGGCAACTATAAACCTCGGCGGAATCGGCATAGAGAGCAAAAGCTCATTATCACGGCTGACAAAGAGCTGTGTATACGTCGAAAAAACACTCATAAGAACGCACATCAAAACAGCTATTGCCGTCATTACTGTGAAGTAAAACCAGCCCGAATCCGAGTCAAGAGAAACGGCAAGCATCAAGAACACGCCGAAAAAGGTTGCAAAGAACATAACAATCAAAAAGGCATAAAGCGCAATCAAAAGTCCCTTGCTGAGAATGCCCTTGCTTCTTTTTTCCCTGTTTTTCCTGCCTGTGCCTGTCATTGTACCGAAAATCTCGGCAAACTGCAGCTTCAAAAGAGTTTTGAACATATCACTCCTCCGCAAGCTCGAGGAACACGCTCTCGAGCGAGGAATTGCCGACTACGTCTGCGACAGCGCCCTCGGCAATCAGCTTGCCGTTTTTGATTATCGCTATTTTGTCGCACAGCTTCTCCGCTACCTCGAGCACGTGCGTTGAGAAGAATATAGCTCCGCCGTTGTCGCAATGCTCTCTCATCATCCCCTTAAGCGTATGCGACGCCACGGGGTCGAGTCCGACAAACGGCTCATCCATTATAATCAATCTCGGTGCGTGCGCCCAGGCGGCAATTACCGCCAGCTTCTGCTTCATACCGTGCGAATAGGCGGATATGGGCTGAGCCAAATCCTTCGTAAGGTCAAATGCGTCTGCGTATTTCTTTATCCTTTCAGCACGAACGGCGCTGTCAACTCCGTATATATCGCAGACGAAATTGAGATACTTTATACCCGACATAAATTCATAGAGGTCGGGATTATCGGGAATATACGCCATCATCTGCTTGCACTCTATCGGATTTCTCGACACCGAAACGCCGCCAACAGCTATATTTCCCGCATCGGGCATAAGCAGTCCCATACACGCCTTGAGCGTGGTGGTCTTACCTGCTCCGTTATGACCGATAAAGCCGTATATTTCACCCACACCTATGTGCAAGGAGAGGTTATCAACAGCCTTCTTTTCACCGTAAATTTTAGTGAGATTTTCAATTTTAAGCATAAAAGTCCTCCAAAAATCAATCTATGTATGAGAGCAAAGTGCTACTGTCCTTGCGAGGGGGCGCATCGGGCGCTTCATCGGGATACCCAATAGCTATCAGGGCGGAAACCGAGAAGCCCTCGGGTACGGACAAAACCTCTTTTACGCACGCCTCGTCGTAAATTCCCATTATCACCGTGCCGAGCCCGTGTGCGTGTGCGGCAAGGCAGAGCGTCTGTGCGGCGATGCCCGCATCAAAGGACTGCCAATGCTCGCCCTTGCCCGTCGAAAAGGAGCCGTCACGCTCAAAGCCCGAGCGTTTGTTTTGCGTGAGCAACGCAATAACGGCAGGAGCTGAATTGACGGTATTTACGTTGAACTGAAAATTCATAAGGCACTCGTTTGCCAGCCTATCCTTAACCCTCGGGTCGAGGACAGCGATATAGCGTGCGGTTTGCGAATTTTTCCAGCTTGGAGCGTAAGCGGCGTATGATATTATTCTTTCAATAATGTCCTTGCCGATGCTCTTTTGCTTGAAACGGCGTATACTTCTTCTTTCTTTGATAGCGTCAAGAATTTCCATAACCCGAGCTCCTTGTATGTTTTTTATTATTTTATCATAAATATACATCTAATGCAATAAAAAATATTTTAAAAAATCGCAAAAAGATATTGACAACCGCTATTCTTTATGCTATAATCTCAAATGTTGTCACTCATGCTGGTGTGGCTCAATGGCAGAGCAGCTGATTTGTAATCAGCAGGTTGTAGGTTCGAATCCTATCACCAGCTCCAGCCCAACTTAATATGGGGGAATTCCCGAGCGGCCAAAGGGGGCAGACTGTAAATCTGTTGTCACTGACTTCGGTGGTCCGAATCCACCTTCCCCCACCAAAACAAAAGGCACCCAACAGGGTGCTTTTTGCTTTGCGGAAGGTGGATTCGGAAGGGCGTTAATAAAACAGTCCGGGGGACTGTTTTTAGCCCGTGGACCTGCACCTTGTTCGCACCCATACCACAAAACGCATCGATTTGTTCGCTCTAACAAACCTTCCCCCCACCAAACAAAAAGGACTTGCATACGCAGGTCCTTTTTGTTTGGTGGGGAGGGTTTTCGCCACGCTTTCTGCAACGCAGGAGGCGTGGTTCGCATTTTGCGAGCTATGCCGACGGGAGCTCGCTCACAGTCGCTGCGAGCAAAAAATCTTCGCCATAGGCGAATATCCACCTTTCTGGGCAACGGTCATATTTTTTGTTTTAGGAAGGTGGATTCGGAAGGGCGTTAAAAAACGACAGGGTTTACCTGTCGTTTTTATTCTTGTCTTTGCAATATTTGTTTTTAGGTTTAGCTTTATTTATCCAAAAATTTTCTTACCGACTGCATATAGATTTGCCAGTCCAGGCGGCTGAGAAAATGCTCTCCCGCTCTTAAATGGAAGCCTATCTCGCCGTCTGTAAACACATCTCCGCACACGGGCAAGCGGTCAGGGGAAACAAATCCTGCTTTTCCGTATAAATTCCAAGCCTTTGAGGCTGCTACACAGCTTAAAAATTGACTTTCGGTATCTCCCCAAATATCTTCTACCGCCGTGCCTATATAAGCACGCCTCGGCGCAACAAGAGCCAACAGACAATGCTGGTCAAACGGCTGTTTATCCTCATTATCAACGTATTTTAAGTAATTCGGGCAGAACCAATAGGGGACTGCGCCGCAAATATCCCTTATTGCCTCGGCGCCCTTGCAACGGTTGCGTGAGAGGGCGGCTCCCGAACAGCCAGACTCGTTGGAGCAGACGAACGAAAAACGCTCATCAAGCGCCGCCGCCAACAGCACTGCCTTTCCGTATCGGGAATGTCCCGCTACGCCGATTGCGTTTTTATCTGCCTCTTCTCTCGTTAAAAGATAGTCCATCATACGTGACGTCATATACGCCCAATATGCGATTTTCCCCGTGTCGTCGAAGGTCCTATCGCCTTCCCGGAATAATCCTGCGAGTCCGTCTGTAAAATCCCCGTTATCCTTTGTTACGTCTTTATGGCAGACCGTAAAAATACCAAAGCCGCCGTCAATGATTTCCTCCACAGGTAGATATATGCTGGGTATTTCAGGATAAAAATCCAAATACACAAAGAACGGACAGCCCTTTGCGCCCTTCGGATAAATCAATTGAGCGGGAACGGTATGCTCCTTGCCGTTCCTTTTAAACTTAAAGGAAACCTCCTCCCACATCGCTTTTCCTGCAAAATTAATCGCATTTGCTTTTACACAAATTTCAGGCTCAATGACGGGCGGTAGCATTCCGTATTCCTCCTGCAATAAAATCCGACGCCAATAGGGACGTGCTATGCTTTCCCAATCATCCTTTGTCGTTACGGTCTTTTTTCCAGGCACGCAAAACAAATCGGGCAAGCTCCTTTTTGCAAGCTCCTTTTCCAGCATAAGCCACCTCCTGAAAATAACTTAATTCTTATATTTATCTAATGAATAATACGCCGTTACAAGCGAAGCCGAGAGCAAAAGCCCGCCGATTATATCGCTTATCCAATGCACGCCCGAAATTAATCTACCGATTATCATAAAGACGGCAAAGGCATAGCAGAGAGTGAGGGTGCAGCTTTTCACTGCTCTGTTTTTTATTCTCGCATCAAGCTGCATCGCAGCGGTGGGCATAACGCACGCCACGAGCATCGTTGTAGAGGACGGATACGAGGCCTCTAAATATCCGTCAATCAAAACGGGTCTGTAATTTATCACAAGATATTCAAAGAGAACGTAGAATCCAAAAACTACTATGTAAAAAGCGCCGAGAAGCAGTATATCAAAATCCACCCTCAGAATATTTTTCCGCTTAATCCACTGTAAAAGCCCCAGGACAGCAACGCCCAGCATAACGAAAACGGGAACGAGTCCGAGCCAATGGGTAACCGTGTAGAGTGCCATATTCACCCCAACTGCCCTGTGAATCCATGCGTTGACGGTTGCGATCCCAACCCGTGAGCCAAGCGGTCCTATTTGCCGCACGTCGGCAAGGCTGACAAGCACCGTCCACAAAACAAACGCCACAAGCAATAACGCCGCTACGAAAATTTTTCTTTTTCTTTCCTTTTTCATTTTAAAACCTACCTTACTTTATTTGGCTCTCGCCAAAAACAGTTTATAGGAAAGGAAAATAAAGAGCAAGAAACGGGGCGTCACATAAGTGATACTTTCCGTATCATCAGCGTTTTATCAGCACAAGCGCCTTTATCGCCAACAAAGCGAATGCAAACGCAGAGGCATAGGGCTGTGAGCTTATAATAAAGAGCAAAACCAGGGCTGTACCGAGAACGAGAGATATTTTAGCTTTACTCTTTACCCACAAAGCCCCTTGAGTATTTTGCAAAGCGAGCGTTAAAATTCCCATAACAGCCGTTGCAACAACGAGAACATAGTAAGCTATTTTTAAATAGATGCTGACGCCGTCAAGTGACAAAAGCGAGGTTTCCTCTATAACCCCCTCTAATCTCTGAGCGAACAGTGGCAGAAAAAGGAGCAATGCAACGCAAGCGTCGAGCATACCGAACACTAAATCACGAAAGCCTTTTTCCTTTTGCCTGACGTCCTCCTCGGCTAAGGTCAACAGCTCAGTGCCTGACAAAAGCTCGTCTATACTAACCGAAAAAAAGCGTGCAATTTCTTTAAGAGAATCTATATTGGGGTAACCTCTGCCCGATTCCCATTTTGAGATAGCAGTTCTCGACACAAACAGGCTCTCTGCGAGTCCCTCCTGCGTCAGCCCCTTATTCTTTCTCAGCTGCTGTAATTTTTCACAAAATTCCATAATAACCTCTACGTGTTATCCATTTGCTCAAATTATACCACAGATTTGTATTCAAGTCAACGGCGTTCTATTTACCCCAACCGTCAAATGTCAGTTCCTAAATAAGAAAAAGGTCCCAAAAATCGGGACCTTGGGGAAATGAGGATATTTACAGTTCAGGATGCTCAGAGAGCGCTTTAAGGCGTTTCCACCGCAAATCCACCTCATTTTGGATGCGATCAAGTATTTCGCTGTACCCATCTTCGCACAAATGCCTGGTCCTACCCATCATTTTAAGAAAATCAGCCATCGGAATTTTTTTATTCTTCGCCTCCGGGTCAAAGGAAAGAGAGGTATGCCCCCGTTCTACCTCGTACAGCGGAAAATAGCAGCTGTTAACGGCGGCAGAAATCACCTTACGCTCGGTATTGGGCTTATCTCCCCAGTTGAGAGGACAAGCCGACAGACATTTGATATAAGCCGTTCCGTAGTTTTTTGCATAGAACTGCGCCTTTGCCGCCTTCTTTATAAAATCGTTGGGGTCGCTTTCGGCGGCGGTAGCGACATACGGCATCCCCGTAGCCGCCATAATGCGTGGCATATCCTTATTGAAAAAGCTCTTGCCCCAGCTCTTTTCTCCAAGGTGTGAGGTGGCGCTCTTCGCCCCCATAGGCGTTGAATATGACAGCTGATAGCCTGTATTCATATAACCGCCGTTATCATATTCAAAAAGTATCACGGGGTCGTTTCTCAGAGCCGTACCGAGAGCTGAGCCCATACCAATATCCATACCACCGTCACCGCTGACCATAATAAAGGTAATATCTCCGGGCGCAAGCTCGCCACGCTCCTGCATCTTGTGATACATTTTAGAAAGTCCCGCCAGGGTTGCGGCGCCGTTTTGAAAAAGATTATGCACATAGGGAACCTTGAACGCCGTTTTCGGATAATTGGTTGTGACGACCATACCGCAACCTGTCTGAAACAAAAGCACTGCATTGCCCTCAATTCCTCTCAATAGCAGATTTACGTTGACAGGTATTCCGCAACCGGGGCAAGCGCCGTGACCGGGAGCTAAACGCTTGGCTCTCGCAGTAGTGTCACGGACAGTTGCGCCCTTGACGGTTATTTTGCCGTTTTCCTCGGTACAGAAAATAAGATTTAAGGCTTCGGTATCCGTGACAGCCTTAAAATACTGCTCAGGCTTAAAGTCCTTTTCCCCCTCATAAACGCCCAGGTAATCAAAATCGGGCGTTTTTTCCTTATAGCAGGTCCTGAAAAGCTCTATGGCATCCTCCTCAAAGAAATCACGTCCACCAAGACCGTATATTCGGCTTATTACACGGGGGGTGAGTCCTTTTTGCTGTAAAGCCGCCCTTATTTCCAGGGACATATTGCCGCCACCTGCTCCATAGCTATCCTGACGGTCGGCTATCAGAACAGTCGTTGCGCTCTTGCACAGGTCGGCGATTTGTTCCGACGGAAACGGCCTTAGCACGCCGAGTGTAAACACACCTACCCTTTTGCCCTCACCCCTCAGCTTATCCACAGCCGCCCTTGCGGTAAGGTATGACGAGCCCAACACAAACAGCAAAGTGTCTGCATCATCTGCCCGATATGATTTTACCGCTGACAGCTCTCTGCCCGACAGCCGATGATATTCCTCAAACACCTGCAAAATTACCGTGCGAGCCTTTTCCATTGCTAAATGAAGCTGATATTTGTTGTTCATTAAGTCAGGCTCGTTCATATATGAGCCAATAGTAACAGGATTTTCGGGATTTAGTGAGGTATTGCCCATGCTTATGGGGCCGATAAATTTTTGTACAGTCTCATCATCCGAAAAGACATAGCAGTTTCGCTTCTGGTGACTTGTAAAAAAGCCGTCAAACGCCACTATAACGGGTAGCTTTAACTGCTCGGCAATCCTGATAGCACATATATTACAGTCATAAACCTCTTGGGGCGAGTCAGCAAACAGAATAATCCAGCCTGTATTCAGAGTGTACATGATGTCGCTGTGGTCGCCTTTTATTGAGAGAGGGCCCGACACAGTACGGCAGGCAACGTTAAGCACCATAGGCATCCGAGTTCCCGATTGCACAGGTAATTGCTCCAAAGCATACAAAAGCCCGTTTGCCGAGGTTGCGTTAAATACCCTGCCGCCGCCTGTGGAGGCGCCGTAGCAGATACCTGCGGCGCTGTGCTCTCCCTCCGCGGGCATTAAAGCAATCGCATGCTCACCGTCAGCGCCCATTTGGTCCAAATATTCTGCAATCTGAGTGGACGGAGTTATTGGATAGTAGCCCATAACGTGGTAATTTATCTGCTTGGCAGCATAGGCGGCAAGCTCATTGCCACTCTCAAACAAAAGAATTTGCTCTGCTCTCTCCATTTTACATAAGCCCTCCGTCTACTCTTTTTTCATCCAAATAGGATTCTCCCGTCACCCAGGGGTCAGCGCCTTGAGGTTCAAAATCAAGGTTATCCGTTATTAAGTCCTTATTTCGTACAAACCATTTTTTATTCGGGTGCTCTTTTTCCTTTCCCATTACCAATGCGCCCGTGGGACATACGTCAACACATCTGAGGCAACCCTTGCAATGATGATAATCAAGCCCCCTGTTCATCATAGTTGGCTTGCCACGGTATTCTCCCTTTAAAAATTGGAATACCATATCGGGACAGGTGGTGTCGCAAAGTCCGCAATGAATACATTTTTCGGGAAGAAAAAGAGGGATATACCCCTCTCTTGAAGGCGACAAATCGTTTGACACCGTGCTTCCAATGTGCGGATTAGCACCGCCAATCGGTGCATTTTTGTATCCCCACTTACTGCAATTCTCACGGTATTCTACCATAGGAAAGCGTCCGTCGGGCTCAAATGCTTGACTTGTCACGCCGTTAAAGCCAAGGTCTATACCCTTCAGGTTGCTTTCAAGCATAGCGGGATATTTTTTGCCTAACGTATCGCTCACCAATTCCTTCACGGCATCAAGAGGAATAAAGCCCGATGCCCTTGCAATAGCGCCAAGAATAACCATATTTATTCGGCTTTTGCTTTCAAGTGCCAATCCCAAGGCATCAACGCAGCATATATTTCCTGCGTGCAGCCGAAGGTCCTCACGAATTTCCTTCGGCGTTCTGTCGGTATTGACTACCAGGGTGCAATTTTCACCGACACCTGCGGTTATCGGCAGGTTTTTTGAAAGGGCGTGATGAAACAAGACCAATAGATGAGGACGCTCCACAGGACTATTGTGAAGTATGTCACGCTCAGGCGCACTCAGGCGGACGTAAGATTTCACAGGAGAGCCTCGTTTTTCAGAGCCGTAGCTTGAAAAAGCCGCCGCATTGAGATTCAGATAAGCAGCCCCCAGCTCACCAAGCAGCTTTCCGCAAAGATTAGCGCCCAAGCCGCCGATGCTTTCAAGCCTTATTTCATAACAACCGTTTTCGTTTACAACAGGCAGTGTGACATTATATGTTTTGCGTTTTTTGATATTTTCAGACTTTTGTGCCATATACTCTCCTTGAATTTTTTATTATTATCTGCACTTTTTTGCTTAATATGTGAAAATTGGAAGGTATAAATCCACCTGTTTATAAGTTCTTAAAATATAAACAGCCGCACGCTTCTGCAACAACCGTACCTCAAAATAAAAAAGGTCCCGATTTTATACGGGACATTATCAGATATAATAATTGTTCATTATTCATCAGCAAAGCGACTTCATTTTTCATTATTCATTCAAAATCCGCTTTTGTTTAATGAATAATGAATGATGAATAATGAATAGTGAATAATACAAACAAAAATCCGCCTTCTTTCGAAAGCGGATTTTGTTTGGCTCCCCCTGCTGGGTTAGCGAGGAGAAAACAGTTGATAACTGTTTTCAACGAACGGTCGGCACAAAGCAAGGAAAAATGAAAAAGGGCTATGCTCTTTGCACATTTTGACTATGCGACTGCCGAGGGAAGGAACCAGCATCGTCATGTGTCCCCTGCGGCGACGAGCCTGCGAGGTCGCTTTCACAGTAATATTTGCGGAGCAAATGATGAATGTTAAGCTGGTATCGCCATCAAAAATTATAAGCAAAGAAAAAAGCCCTGCATAATACAAGGCTTTGGATCCAGCTCACAAAATAGCTGTAAGGCTATATCTTTTATATATTTTTAAGATGTGAAATATTCGATTTTAGTAATAACGACTTTATCCCAAACATCTTTTAGCGTAAACTTGCCTTTTTTTCCAAAATTAAATAATTTATAATCTTCCTTAAAGGTTTCATAAAAGCTAACATATTCGCTATGGTCTTTTGTTAATATACAAGTAATTCTAAAATTAAATTCATTACCAAATATTTTTTCCTTATAACGACCTATGCTACAATTTTTATAATGAGCATATCCGTCAATATAAAAATCAATTTGCTTTATTTTTTGCTCATCGTTTATCCCCTTGATAAACTCATCATAATTCATACTAAATCTCCTTGTATTGATTTTTATATTATCTAACATTGTTTTTGTAGTTTTGTAATTTATTATCAACGATTGTAGAATTTTCTACTATAGCATTCTTGACAATATTTATAATTGGAAGGTTGTCCGATAATGACCCTGCCACATTTTACACAACGGCGTTGCATCTCTCCCCAACAAAACAAGCAAAGTGGTTTGTCAATATATTCCTTAACCTTACCACATTTTTTACACAAATGCTCCATGTTACACCTATTTCCCATTTTATATTCAATTATTAAAAATGCACTGTTTTAAAGAAAATACTGCAAATTGTGAAAAATTCGAAAACGTATTATTTTTTGTTTTCTTTTGCTGTATTAACAGAAGAAACCAATATTCTTTTTATCTCCAAGCAATCGTTCAAAATGGAGGCGCCCATATCGTTGGTGATATATTCGGATATTGTCAGTAACTTCAACCAATATTCTGTTTCTGCAGTTTCCTTTAAGGCTATATACATCTTTGAAATAAAGTCCGCCTTGCTTTGACCGTAATTCGCTTCGTTTATATTTGCACCTATGCTTGTTCCGCTGCGAACAATTTGCTTGGAAATAATTGTTTCCTTTTTCGTTTTTATCAAATACTGATGCAATTTTATTATACGAGAAGCAAAAGCAATGGATTTATCAATCAATAAATTTTCTTTCATATCATCACCGCCTTTCTTGAGATCATTATATCACACAATCATATGTTTTTCAATATAAAAATGCTTTTCGACCAACGGAAGAAAAGCTACTTTAATTATTAATTATTCATCAGCGAAGCGACTTCATTCTTCATTATTCATTAGAAAAGTCGCGTGAAATAAGTTAATGAATATTGAATGATGAATAATGAATAGTGAATAATACAAACAAAAATCCGCCTTCTTTCGAAAGCGGATTTTGTTTGGCTCCCCCTGCTGGGCTCGAACCAGCGACATCATGTGTCCCCTGCGGCGACGAGCCTGCGAGGTCGCTTTCACAGTCATATTTGCGGAGCAAATGATGAATGTTAATCCGATGTCGCAATGCCGTGCTTCAAAAAAAGAAAAAGGTCCCGATTTTATACGGAACCTTGGCTCCCCCTGCTGGGCTCGAACCAGCGACATCATGTGTCCCCTGCGGCGACGAGCCTGCGAGGTCGCTTTCACAGTCATATTTGCGGAGCAAATGA
>JAFVRG010000012.1 GCA_017504405.1 Clostridia bacterium
AAAATCCCCCGAGCCGCAAAGAGCAGTTCGGGGGATCGGAACATAGTCAATCGTCATATTTATGTATGGGTGCGCCCGTACGAGTTTTGGTCTTGGGGTAACGATCGGGTACTCTGATAATGATTTCAGATAGCTCGCAGTCAAGGGCCTCGCATATCAGATCGAGGTGTTCCAGGTTAACTCGCTCCGCAATCTCGTGATAGATCTCATTTATTGTAGAAGGTCTTATCCCGGTAGCGCGAGCAAGGTCTGCTTGGGTCCAACGAAGCTCGCCCAGCTTCTTGGACAGTAGAATTCTAATCATAACCATGCTCCTTTCGTTAAATTCTAACAGTTTTTTATCGTTTCCGCTTGATTTTGTTAGAAAATAACGAATTGCGTTATGGAAATGAGAAGAGAAACGCAAAATAATCGGGTGGAATAGCAAAAAAGACTATCGTTGGAAGACGATAGTCTTTTTTGTCAATCATTGCACAGACAAAACGAGAGAGCAAAGAGAGTGCCGACAACAGTGATAGCAACACCAGGGCAAACTATCTTTGTGTGTTCGTCTTGTCCAATTTGGTGACCCGTACGGGAATCGAACCCATGTTACAGCCGTGAAAGGGCCGTGTCTTAACCGCTTGACCAACGGGCCTAAAAACACTCCCGAGGTCGGGAGTGTGGTAGCGGAAGTCGGATTTGAACCAACGACCTGCCGGGTATGAACCGGACGCTCTAGCCAGCTGAGCTATTCCGCCATTGTCGCCTGTTCACACAAGCGCCTATACATTATATCACGCATATTTTGGTTTGTCAACACTTTTTTTCTACAATTGCCCAAAAAAATTTATTTACACAAAAACCCCTTATCACTATTGCCTTTTTTTCTTTGATTTAGTATAATTATATTGAAAGAAATTTGAGGATACAGAAAATGACCGATAGCTTAAAGGAAAGATATCTGCGTGCCAAGCGTGCGCTGATTAAAAAATACATAGGTACAAGGCTCAATGACAGGCAGACGGATGCTGCCGTTACTACCGACGGACCTCTTTTGATAATTGCAGGCGCAGGTAGCGGAAAAACAACCGTGCTTGTTCAGAGAATTGTCTTTATCATAAAATACGGAAACGCATATCACTCTGACTATGTGCCCGAAAACATAACCGAAAACTACGTGTCGGATATGGAAATGGCGCTGCGCAATATGCCCGCCGAGTCGCTTGAGCCCTTTATATCCGAGTTTGCGTCAAGACCCTGCCCCCCATACGCAATGCTGGCGATAACCTTTACCAACAAGGCGGCGAGGGAAATCAAGGAGCGACTGACAGCGAGCTTTGGAAGCGACTCTGCGGCTGACGAAATCTGGGCAGGAACCTTCCATTCCGTTTGCGTGCGTATTCTGCGCCGTCATTCTGTCGAGGCGGGGTACGGTGACGATTTTTCAATCTACGACACCGACGACAAAAAGCATATGCTCGCAGATGTTATGAAGAGCCTCAATATCAGCGATAAAACCCTGCCAATAAAGACGGTGGCAAACGAGATAAGCGGAGCGAAGGACCGTCTCGAAACACCCGACGACTACGCAGGTGCTCTCAATCTGCGCGGCAAGGAAATAAAGAAGGTGTACGCCGAATATCAACGCCGTATGCGTGCCTGCAACGCCCTCGATTTTGACGATATAATCGCAGAAACCGTATACCTTTTCGAGCGTCATCCTGAGATTTTGGAGTATTACCAGAACAAATTCAGATACGTATGTGTTGACGAGTATCAGGATACAAACTACGCTCAGTTCAGGCTCACTCAGCTGATAAGCGCAAAGAACAGAAACATAATGGTTGTCGGAGATGACGACCAGAGCATATACCGTTTCCGTGGCGCAACTATCGAGAACATTCTGAATTTTGACAAGACCTATCCCGACGCCAAGGTTGTGAAGCTGGAGCAGAATTACAGGAGCACTAAAAACATTCTCGATGCCGCAAATGCGGTAATATCGCACAACGATAAGCGCCGTGACAAGGCTCTGTGGTGCGAGAGCGGTGAGGGCGAGAAAATCACCCTGCATACCGCACAGGACCAAAATGACGAGTCACGCTACATCGCAAAAACGATAGCATCCCTTGTGGCAGACGGAAAATACGAATACCGTGATTTCGCTATTTTGTACCGTGTAAATGAAATAGCACGCTCTCTTGAAAGCGCATTTGCAAAGAGCGGTATGCCGTACAGGATTTTAGGCGGTCAGCGATTCTACGACAAAAAGGAAATCAAGGACATTCTCGCCTACCTGCATATCATTTACAATGACAGAGATGACCAGAGGCTTCGCCGCATAATAAACGAGCCGAAGCGCAAAATCGGCGCTGCAACGGTCGATGCGGTTGCATCAATTGCCGATGAAATCGGAGTCAGTATGCTCGAGGTTATGCGCCGCTCACCTACCGAAATGCTTTTGTCAAAGGTAGCGCCAAAGCTCGTTGAATTCACCTCGCTCATTGACGGCTTGCGTTCGAGTGAGCTGTCCGTGTCGGAGCTTGTTGACGCTGTTTTCGAGCGCTCGGGCTACAAGCAGATGCTCATTGACGGCGGCGAGGTTGAGAAACCGAGAATTGCGGCAGTCGAGGAGCTTATTTCCGCAGCGCAGGAGTACGAGCAGAGAGCCGAGGGTGCTACCCTACAGGGTTTTTTGGAGGAGGTATCCCTTGTTGCCGACGTGGATAAGTACGACGAGGGCGCAAATGCCGTCGTTATGATGACTGTCCACAGCGCAAAGGGTCTCGAATTTCCCGTAGTATTTTTGTCTGCTATGGAGGAAAATATTTTCCCCTCGTCGCAAAACGTATATTATGAGGATGAGATGGCGGAGGAGCGCCGCCTCGCCTACGTTGCGATAACGAGAGCGAAGAAAAAGCTGTATATAACCCACACGAGCCAAAGGCTTTTGTACGGCCGCACCTCAATAAATCAGCTGTCAAGATTTATCGCAAAGGAAGTGCCGCCAAAGCTTGTTGAAAAGGACAGAATAGAGCAAAGACCTAAGTACGGATACACATCCCCCGCACCCTCACGTCGGTATTCAAATACAGAGGGGTATAGGGCAAACGAGGCGCTTGCCAAGGAATTTACACGGAAGGTGGCAGAGAAGCCCGCCGCACCGAAAACACCCTCGTCCTTTGGCGTGGAGCGTCTGCCTGTCGGCACACGGGTGAGCCACCAGCTGTTTGGAAACGGCGTAATCCTCTCGCTCAGGGAAATGGGCGGAGATATGCTCTACGAGGTTAAATTCGACAGCGGAGTAACAAAAAAGCTCATGGCAACCTATGCCAAGCTCAAAAAAATCTAAAAGAGTAAAAATTTGAAAATCAAAAACGTCACCCCACCCCGGGAAAAGCGCCCTGGGGTGGGGCTTTTTGCGCTCTTTTTCGATAGGGGGTGCTTGCATATTATACCTATTTACCCTATCTTTGTGTATTGAAATTATGAATAAATTTTTATAAAATCATTATAGGTGTCATAGCATCAATAAATAGAAAGTGAGGTAAAAATGAGTAAAGCTAAAAGCAAAGCCCTGCGAGTGCTTTCCCTGATGCTCGCCATCATGGCTCTTTCATCGGTCATTATGATAAGCGCCGATGCAAAAACGCCCGCAGGCAAAACCAATACCGAAATGCTCTCGGGCATTAAGGTAACGGATAAAAATATATGGAGATATGAGCAGGTGAAGCTCACCGCAAACGGAAAGAGCCTTGAGGCTTATCTGATAAATTCAACCACCTACGTGCCCGTCAGAGCCTTTTACGATGCGTTTATTAAATCGAGCATCACCTTCTCGTCTGCGAGCCGCACGGCGACTGTGAAAAACCAGAGCTTCTCGGCGAGCATTACCGACGGCGCATATTACATAATAGCGAACGGAAGATACCTCTGGACGGACAACCCCATAGTTATAATGAATGACGGAAAAATGTATATGCCCGTGCGTATTCTCGCTAAAACGCTCGGAGTGTCTGTCGATTGGGACAATAAAAGCAGAAGCGTTGCGGTAAGGGGCGCTGTTAAGTATATAGAAAACGGCTCAACCTTCTATAATTCCGATGACGTTTACTGGCTGTCGAGAATAATATCGGCGGAGAGCCGTGGAGAGCCCCTGCTCGGACAGATTGCCGTTGGAAACGTAGTTCTGAACAGAGTGCGCTCCTCGCAGTACCCCAATACCATATACGGTGTTATATTTGACAGGAAATACGGAACGCAGTTCTCACCCGTATCCTTTGGAACGATTTACAACAAGCCCACCGTATCGGCGGTTGCGGCGGCGAAAATCTGCCTTGAGGGTACGTCAATATCCGAGGACATTCTCTTCTTCTACAATTCGAGCATTGCTACTACAAACTGGATAGATAGGGCACGCCCCTTCGCATTTAAGATTAAAAATCATAAATTTTACTATTAAATCTTAAAAAAACAGCTTGCAATACTTGAAAATCGAAAATAAATGTATTATAATATGATTAAAGTAACATTTAAGAGGTTTTCTTATGGTATACAGAATTAATATAGCGGGGCTCGAGCGTGACCTTCCGCTGTGTCCGCTGAACGATAAGCTTTACATAGGAGCATTCGTTCTCTTCGGCGACGTTGAACTGACGGAGCACAGCGCACAGGCACTTGCAAAAATAGCCCCCGAGCATGATGTTATGATAACCGCAGAATCAAAGGGTATTCCGCTCATTCACGCAATGAGCAGGATTTTGGGCGAAAAAAGATACGTCCTTGCCAGAAAATCTGTAAAGCTGTATATGAAGGACGTTGTGAAATTCGAGGTTGACTCAATAACCACAGCGGCAAACCAGACGCTCTATCTTGACGGAGATGATGCGAGCTTTATAAAGGGCAGGCGTGTGCTCATAGTCGATGACGTTATCAGCACAGGCAATTCCTTGCATGCGCTCGAGAGTCTTGTTACCGCCGCAGGCGGCGAGATAGTCGGCAGAATGGCAATAGTCGCAGAGGGCGACGCAATAGAGCGGGGGGATATAATTACCCTTGCACCTCTGCCGCTTTTCGACACAAACGGCAATCCGATTTAACGGTGAAACCGAGGGGGCTGCTTCCTTTCGGCATAACCGTAAACAAAAAAGTGAGGTACAAAAGTGCCTCACTTTTAATTTTTCTTCTTACAAAAGTTTTTGCTAAGCTTTTTTCAAAAAGCGTCCGCTCTTTCGATTTCCCTTGCAGGGAAGAAAATCTGCGATTTTCAGTTTATCTGATTTTTTTGTGCAAAATACATAGGGGGTGGGTATATTTGGGTGAAAATCGCCCGACATTCTGTTAGCCGAGCCAGCTCTTGCCAACCTGTACGTCGGCTGTGAGAGAAACGGAGAGCTTAGCCGCGCCTTCCATTTCCTCGCAGAGGATAACTCTTGCCTTGTCAGCGTCATTCTCTTTACATTCAACTATAAGCTCGTCGTGCACCTGCATTATCAGCTTTGCATCGGGTAGCTCTCTTTCCAGCCTGTCAGCTACACGAACCATAGCGATTTTCATTATATCAGCCGCACTGCCCTGAATAGGACTGTTCATTGCAACCCTCTTGCCAAAGCTGCGGAGCATACCGTTCTGCGCCTTGAGCTCGGGTATATATCTGCGCCTGCCGAATAGGGTGGTGGTATATCCGTCACGCTCTGCTGCCTCAACTGTTGCACGCAGATAGCCGTCTATCTTCGGGTAGCTGTCAAAGTAGCTCTGTATATACTGCTTAGCCTCGGCGTTGCTTATTCCGAGGTCCTTTGAGAGGGAGTATGCGCCTATTCCGTATACGATTCCGAAATTGACAGCTTTCGCCCGCTTGCGCAAATCCTCGTCTACAAACGGCTCGGGGATGTTGAATACCGCCGCCGCAGTCCGTGCGTGTATATCTGCGCCGCTGTTGAAGGCATCCGTCATGTTCTCATCCCCCGACATAGCGGCGAGCAGCCGAAGCTCTATCTGTGAGTAGTCGGCATCGACGAGCACACAGCCCTCGTCAGCGATAAAAAAGCCTCGCATCTCCCGTCCGAGAGGGGTACGTATGGGTATATTCTGCAAATTCGGCTCTGCCGAGGACAGTCTTCCTGTAGCGGTCAAAGCCTGCTTGAATTCGGTATGAACACGCCCCTGTGCGTCTACCGCCTTGGTAAGTCCGACGACGTAGGTCGAAATCAGCTTAGTCAGCTGGCGGTATTCTAGTATCAGATTTATTATGGGATGCTCGTCACGGAGTGATTCGAGTATTTCCGCATTGGTCGAGTATCCGCTCTTTGTTTTCTTGCCGTGGGGCAGAGATAGCTTTTCAAAAAGTATCTCTCCGAGCTGCTTTGGCGAGCTTATGTTAAACTCCTCGCCTGCGAGAGTGTATATTTCCTTTTCTGTTGTGTCAACAGTCGTGCGTAGACGCTCTCCGAATGCGTTTATCGCATCCACGTCTATGCGAAATCCGTTCTTTTCGGTTTTTGCCAGCACCCGTGCGAGGGGGAGCTCCACCTCGTCAAGCAGGGAGAGTGCGCCTGTGTCGGCGAGCCGTGAGCGCAGCTCACGGTCAAGCTCTGCAAGCAGGTAGGTTGAAGGAGAGCTCTCGCTTGCGTTTATGCCGAAATAGACCTTTGCCAGATGCGCCGCTGATTTCTGCGCATTCGAGGAGTCAAGGACGTATGCCGACAGCATAACGTCGTGCACCTTACAGCAAACGTCTGCGCCGTTGTCCCATAGCGTATGATACAGCTTTTTCGAGTCAAACACGGTGACTGTTCTATCCCCTGAAAACAAGGGGGTTATGGCACTTATTTCTCCGCAAAACGAGTAATTTTTCCCGTTTGCCGACACGTAGATTTTATCGGAAATCTCAATTGAGAAATCATCCGTGACACAGGAAATTAAATCGTCACATTCGGTGTATTCGCCGCACAGCTCAACCGTCGGGGCGGCGGCACAAGTGCGCTCGGGCTCTGTGAGCCCGAATTTCTTTATAAAGGAATAAAGCTCAAAATCCTCGAGCAGAGCATAGAGCTTGTCATTGTCAATGCCGTTGTAGGTTAAATCCGAAAGCCCCTTGCCTATCGGCGCATTTCGCACTATTCTGGCGAGCGTTTGCGAGAGGTAGGCGTTATCCTTATCCTTTTCGAGCTTTGCACGCAGGGACGGTGAAATCGAGGGGGAGTCGAGGTTTTCATATAATCCGTCGAGCGAGCCGAACTCATATATCAGCTTTATTGCCGTTTTCTCGCCAACTCCCGAAACGCCGGGAATGTTGTCCGAGGAGTCGCCCATCAGCGCCTTTAAATCCACGAACTGCGAGGGGGATATGATATATTTTTCCTCAAATTCCCCGTTGTTTACGGTGAGAGTTTCGCTGTTTGTTGCGAGCAGAACCGTCACGTTTTCGTCTATGAGCTGGAGCAGGTCCCTGTCGCCCGATAAAATATAGGCGTGCGTTCCCTCATCCTTGCTTGCAAATGCGGAAACCGTTCCGAGAATATCGTCCGCCTCATAGCCCTCAAGCGTCATAACGTTGAGTCCGAGGGCGCTCATACACGCCTTCGCTCCGTCAAACTGAGCGAGAAGCTCCTCGGGCGTTTCGTGCCTGCCTGCCTTGTAGCCCTCATACATCTGCTTGCGGAAGGTGGGGGCGTGCAGGTCAAAGGCGATAACTGCGTAATCGGGGGATAGCGCAGACACCTGCTTCATTACTATATTGATAAGACCGTAAATGGCATTTGTGGGACGCCCGTCCTTTGTCGATAGCGCACGTATGCCGTAAAATGCACGGTTGAGTATACTGTTTCCGTCAATGACGAGTATATTTTTCATTGCTTTGTCTCCTCTTTGTCAGGGGCGTCAAACGTGAACTTCGGGGGAGCGTCCTCGGTTGCGTCATTTATCTTTTCGTTTATGCTCTCATTCACACTTGACGTTTCTATCGCAATTGCCCTCTGCCCGTCAAGACGCTCGTCCGAGATAGTGAAGCTCTCCTTTTCCGTGTGAGCCGCATAAACAGAGTCTGAGCTGTCTATGCTGCCGGAGGCTACTTGCTCAATCAGGTTTTTGTAGCCAAGAAAGGATAAAAGACGTGCTGCCGCATACAGGGAAAATCCGAAAATCATAAAATTGGACAGAGAGAAGTAGTTTGATACGTCCCAGTCCATAATCATATAGGCTATATTGGATGCGGAGAAGGGAAAACCGATTACTATGAGCGAAAGTCCCGTCATAATGTGAAGCGCCCAGTTTTCACGCCGCATCGTGAGCCTGCAATCGTATATCATAAAGAGAGCGGAAAGCGCCAATGATATCAGCTCGATGCCGTTCATGGGGCTCGTCGGCATAAATTCTCCTGCAATGAAGCGCAGAACTGCGAACAGGAGCAAAAGCAGGGTGCAGCATATACCGAAAAGGGTCTGCCTCTCCTTCTTTTTTGACGCCAGCACCACGTTGTACAAAAAGTAAGGAATAGCCAGCAGTGCAAGTACAACGGTGAGAATGTAGAGAAAACGGTATGATGCCAAGGAGGCGAGGCTGATAGCGGTGAGAATCGCATACACTATCAGTATCACTACCGCAAAGAGCGATGAGAAGGTGAGGTAAAGGCCGCCGTGGACAGGCTCGAGCTTGACCTTCTTATAAATACATACCGAAAAGACAACTATTGCGAAAACCGCAAAAAACTGTACGACGGTTATTGCCGATGAGGAGCCTTCGGTAAAAAAGCCCCGTGCTTTATCAAATCCGCTGAAAAGCGCAAAGGCACGCCACAGCGCCAGCGCCAGGGATACAGCTCCCACCGATATGAGTGCGGATATATATGAAATTCTCGTTTTGTCAGACATCTTTTCCTCCGAATTTCCTACCTTATTATTATAATACGTGGTTATTTGCTTCTATTATAAACCTTTTTTGTTAACAAATTGTTGACATTTGAAAATAAAGGCGGAAAAAAAGCAAAAAAAGCTATTATTGTGAAAATTGCACAAAAAACAGCCCGAAAAAAGCGAAAATTTCTACACAATTATTTTTTAAAGACTATTGCAATTCGCATATATATATGATAAAATATTAAAGCTTGATGTGCGATGAAGCGGGAGATTGCCGTGAAAACGGGTAACTTCCGTGGAGTATGTCCGACAAACGGGCGAAAACCTCAGTGCAAAACGGTACAAGCAGCCGTTGCACGTCCGTGTCACTTTCGGGATAACTATGCTGGTCTCCCGAATTTATTAAGGGATGTTTCTGGAACACCCGACACGGTGTAAACTCGCCCTCCCTAAATAATAATAAATAAGGAGGAAAAAACACATGGCAGGTAAGGAAAAAATCAGAGTAAAGCTGAAGAGCTACGACCACGCACTCATCGATGCTGCGGCAGCGAAGATTGTTGACGTCGCTAAGAGAAACGGCAGCGCCGTTTCGGGTCCTGTACCCCTTCCCACAGACAAGGAGATAATCACCATTCTCCGTGCGGTTCACAAGTACAAGGATAGCCGTGAGCAGTTTGAAATGAGAACTCACAAGAGATTAATCGATATCCTTAAGCCCCAGCAGAAGACCATTGAGGCACTCACGAACCTCGAGCTTCCCGCAGGCGTGGAAATCGAAATCAAGGCGTAAACCCAACTGCGCCGCATAACGTACGGGCGACCGTACGCCACCAAAATCATGTTGACGTAATCGGGTAACCGAAAATTCAAAAGCGTCAACCAATAATTATGGAGGAAAAAATGAAAAAAGGTATTATCGGAAAGAAGCTGGGCATGACCCAGATATTCGATGAGATCGGAAACGTGATTCCCGTTACTCTTATTGAGGCAGGTCCCTGCGCGGTATCACAGAAGAAAACCGTTGACAACGACGGTTACGACGCTCTCCAGCTCGCATTCGAGGATGCGAAGGAGAAGAACATGACCAAAGCAGAGCTCGGTCACTTTAAGAAGGCAGGCATCTCTCCCAAGAAGCATCTGAAGGAGTTCCGCCTCGAGGACACAACCGCATACAATGTCGGTGACGTAATCACCGTCGATACCTTCGCCGCTGGCGAGAAGGTCGACATCACAGGTCTTACAAAGGGTCACGGATACACCGGTTGCGTTAAGAGATGGGGACACCACATTCTCAGAATGACTCACGGTACAGGTCCTGTACACCGTCAGCCCGGTTCGATGGGTGCTAACTCCACCCCCTCGAGAATCTTCAAGAACAAGAAGATGCCCGGTCAGTACGGTAACGAGCAGGTTACAATCCTTAACCTGAGCGTAGCTAAAATCGACGCAGAAAAGAACCTTATCGCAGTTAAAGGTGCAGTTCCCGGCGCAAAGGGCGGCATCGTATTTATCCGTGATTCGGTTAAAGCATAACGGAAGGAGGAAATCACAATGCCAAATATGAAAGTTGTAGATATGGCGGGCAAGGAAGTCGGCGAAATCGCATTGTCCGAAAAAGTATTCGGTGCTGAGATCAAAGAAGCTGTCCTCCACACCGCAGTAAAGGCTTATCTGGCTAACCAGAGACAGGGCACACAGTCCACTCTGACACGTACCGAGGTTTCCGGCGGCGGCAAGAAGCCCTGGAAGCAGAAGGGTACCGGCAGAGCAAGACAGGGCTCAACCCGTGCTCCTCAGTGGACACACGGCGGTATCGCTCTCGGTCCTAAGCCCAGAGAGTATCGCATGGACCTCAACAAGAAGGTCAAGAGAGCGGCTCTGTTCGGAGCACTCTCCTCCAAGGTAGCTGACAATAACATGATAGTTGTTGACGCAATCACCGCAGGAGAATACAAGACAAAGACTATGGTAGCTATGCTCGACGCACTCAAGGCTGAGAAGAAGACCCTTATCGTTCTTCCCGAGGTTGACTGCTTCGTAGTTAAGAGCTGCGACAATATACCCGGCGTTAAGACCACGGTATACAATTCAATCAACACATACGACATCCTTAATTGCGATACCCTTATCGTGAGCAAGGCTGCGGTTGAAAAAATCGAGGAGGTATACGCAAAGTGAAGGCATCAGAGATAATCATTAAGCCTATCATCACCGAGAAGAGCATGGACGGCGTTGCTAACAAGCGCTACACCTTCAAGGTAATGAAGAAGGCTACAAAGCCCGAAATTGCAGCAGCAGTCGAGGAAATGTTCGGCGTTAAGGTTGCAAGCGTTAATACCATCGTAATGCCCGCTAAGCAGAAGAGACTCGGCGTGCACATAGGAAAGACAAGCGAGTGGAAGAAGGCAATCGTAACTCTCAAAGAGGGTTCAAAGAGCATTGCATTCTTTGACAGCTTGAACTAAGTAGGGAGGTTAAAGGAATATGCCTACTATGAAGTATAAGCCCACTACCCCTTCAAGAAGACACATGGTTGCTCCTTCCTTCGAGGAAATCACAAAGTTTTCTCCTGAGAAGAGCCTTCTTGAAATAAAGAAGAAAAAGTCCGGACGCAACAGCTACGGCAGAATAACCGTTCGTCATCAGGGTGGCGGAAATAAGCAGAAGTACAGAATCATCGACTTCAAGCGTGATACTGAGGGTGCTGCAAAGGTAATCGGCGTTGAGTACGATCCTAACAGAACCGCATACATCGCACTTGTTGAGTACGAAAACGGTAAGAGAGCATACACGATTGCTCCCGCAGGTCTTACGGACGGAGACGTTATCTTCTCCGGCGCAGATGCAGATATCAAGGTTGGTAACACCCTTCCCATCAGCGCAATTCCCGTAGGTACTATGATTTACAACATCGAGCTCTACCCCGGTAAGGGAGCACAGCTCGTTCGCTCCGCAGGCACAGCTGCTCAGCTGATGGCTAAGGAGAACGGTGTTGCACAGGTACGTCTTCCCTCCGGTGAGGTTAGAATTGTAAGACTTGACTGCAAGGCAACTATCGGTCAGGTTGGCAACATCGAGCATGACACTATTAAAATAGGTAAGGCCGGTAAGACCCGTCATAAGGGTATCCGTCCTACCGTTCGCGGTTCGGTTATGAACCCCTGCGATCACCCTCACGGTGGTGGTGAGGGCCGTGCTCCTATCGGACGCTCCGGTCCTGTAACGCCTTGGGGTAAACCTGCTCTCGGATATAAGACGAGAAATAAGAAGGCAAGAACCAATAAGTTCATTGTCAAGCGCAGAAACAGCAAGTAAGGAGATACGGAAATGAGTAGAAGTTTGAAAAAAGCACCTTTCGTTGAACAGAAGCTCTTCGACAGAGTTGTAGCAATGAACGAGAAGGGCGAGAAAAAGGTTCTCAAGACCTGGTCCCGTGCGTCGACCATATACCCTGAATTCGTAGGCCATACTATCGCTGTTCACGACGGCAGAAAGCATGTACCTGTATACGTTACAGAGGATATGATAGGCCGCAAGCTCGGTGAGTTTGCACCTACACGCACCTTCAAAGGCCACGCCGGTACAAAAACATCAAATAACGGTTAAGCAGGAGGAAAGTCCAAATAATGGAAGCTAAGGCATATCTTAAATATGTGCGTATTGCACCCCGCAAGGTTAAGATTGTTCTTGACCTTATCAGAGGAAAAGATACAAAGACAGCTATGGCTATTCTCAAGAATACTCCCAAGGCTGCCAGCCCCTACCTCATCAAGCTTTTGAAGAGTGCGGTTGCAAACGCAGAACACAATTTTAATATGGATGCATCTAATCTTTATGTATCCGAATGCTTCGTATGCCCCGGACCTACTCTTAAGAGAGTACAGCCCAGAGCACAGGGTAGGGCATTCAGCATTTTGAAGAGAACCAGCCACGTAACTATGGCGGTTAAAGAAAAGAATGAGAAGGAGGTTGGCTGATAATGGGACAGAAGGTTAATCCTCACGGTCTGCGCGTTGGCGTAATCAAGGACTGGGATTCCAGATGGTTCGAGAGCGATGAGAAGTTCGGTGATACACTCGTATCCGACTATAATGTAAGAGAATATCTTCTCAACAAGCTCCAGAGCGCAGGAGTTCCTAAGGTAGAGATTGAGAGAGACCGTTCTCGTGTTAGAGTTTTCATTCACTGCGCAAAGCCCGGTATGGTTATCGGACGTGGCGGCTCTGAAATCGAAAAGCTCAGAGTAGAGCTTGAAAAGCTCACAGGTCGTCCTGTATTGGTCAACGTCGTTGAAATCAAGACACCTGATATGAACGCTCAGCTCGTAGCAGAGAGCATTGCTACTCAGCTCGAGAAGAGAATTTCCTTCCGCCGTGCTATGAAGCAGGCGATAGGAAGAACTATGCGTCTCGGCGCAAAGGGAATCAAGGTTTCCTGCGGCGGACGTCTCGGCGGTGCGGAAATCGCACGTACCGAGCACTACCATGAGGGTACTATTCCTCTTCAGACCATCCGTGCCGACATCGACTACGGATTCTATGAGGCTAATACCACCTACGGTAAAATCGGCGTTAAGGTATGGATTTACAAGGGTGAGGTTCTCGCTGATAACGGCAGAGCTGCAGCTCCCGCTCAGAGACCTGAGCGCAATGAAAGACGTCCTCGCCGTAACAATGACAATCGCCGTGATAACAGAGCGCCCCGTCGTGACGGAGCACCTCGCCGCGATTTCAGAAATAAGGCAGAGGAGGGCAACAAATAATGTTAATGCCGAAGAGAGTTAAATACCGCCGTCAGCAGCGCGGTAGACTCAAGGGCAAGGCTACACGCGGAAACGTTCTTTCCAACGGAACCTACGGCCTTGTTGCTCTTGAGCCCGCTTGGATAACAAGCAATCAGATAGAGGCAGCCCGTATCGCTATGACGAGATACACAAAGCGTGGCGGTCAGGTCTGGATTAAGATATTCCCCGATAAGCCTATCACCGAGAAGCCCGCTGAAACCCGAATGGGTTCCGGTAAGGGTTCACCTGAGTACTGGGTTGCAGTTGTTAAGCCCGGTCGCATCATGTTCGAGATGAGCGGCGTATCCGTGGAGGTAGCCAAAGAGGCTATGCGTCTTGCATCACATAAGCTGCCTATAAAGTGCAAGTTTATATGCAAAGAAGAAGCAGAGGAGGAATAAGCCGTGAAAGCAAATGAACTTAGAGAACTCAGCGTCGAGGCACTTAATAAGAAGCTCGACGAGCTCAAGAGTGAGCTTTTTAATCTTCGTTTCAAGCTTGCTGTACATCAGCTTGAAAATCCTCACAAAATCACTGAAGTTAAGCACGACATCGCTCGTGTAATGACAGTTCTTCGTGAGAAGAATGCGTGAAGGAGGTAAAAAGAAATGACCGAAGCACGTAAACTCAGAAAAGTAAGAGTTGGCAAGGTAGTAAGCAACAAGATGGAGAAGACCATCGTAGTTGCAATAGAGGATAACGTTCGCCATCCTAAGTACGGAAAGATAATCAAGCGTACGGTAAAGATTCATGCTCACGACGAGAAGAACGAGTGCGGAATCGGCGATACAGTATCGGTTATGGAGACAAGACCGCTGTCCAAGACCAAGAGATGGCGCCTTGTTGAGATAGTCGAAAAGGCAAAATAATTCAGTTGCATAAATAATAGTAAGCAGGTCAAAAAGCTTGCCGAAAAGGAGGAAACGATAAGTGATTCAGCAACAATCTTTAATGAAGGTCGCCGACAACACCGGTGCTAAAGAGATGATGTGTATCCGCGTTCTCGGCGGTACAGGTCGCCGTTACGCAAACATCGGTGATATCGTTGTGTGTGCAGTTAAGAAGGCTGCTCCCGGCGGTATGGTAAAGAAGGGCGATGTTGTAAAAGCGGTTATCGTAAGAAGCGTTAAGGGACTTCGCCGTGCAGACGGCTCCTACATCAAGTTTGATGAGAACGCAGCGGTAATCATAAAGGAAGACAAGACCCCTAAGGGAACCCGTATATTTGGCCCAGTAGCAAGAGAGCTTCGTGATAAGGACTTCACAAAGATACTCTCCCTTGCTCCCGAGGTACTTTAATCAAGGAGGATATGACAGATGAATAAGCTTCATGTTAAAACAGGCGATACCGTCGTTGTAATCTCCGGTAAGGATAAAGGAACCGTAGGTAAGGTTATAGCGGCAGCTCCCGAAGAGGGAAAGGTAATGGTAGAGAAGGTAAACATGGTTTCCAAGCATATGAAGGCTCGTAAGCAGGGTGACGTCAGCTCTATCATTAAGGCAGAGGGTGCTATCTACGCATCCAAGGTTCAGCTTTACTGCCCCAAGTGCGAAAAGGGCGTAAAGGTTAAGACAAACGTCAGCGTCGACAAGAACGGCAAAAAGGTTAAGACCCGTATTTGCAAAAAGTGCGGCGCAGAAATATAAGAGGAGGGTGACTGAAAATGGCAAGACTCAGAGATCTTTACAAAAACGAAGTTGCTCCTGCTCTTATGAAGAAGTTTGAGTACAAGAGCGTAATGCAGATTCCTAAGTTCGATAAGATCGTTATCAACGTAGGCGCAGGCGACGCAAAGGACAACTCAAAGGTTATCGACACCATAATCGATGAAATCTCTCTCATCGCAGGACAGAAGGCAGTTCCGACCTTTGCTAAGAAGTCGGTTGCTAACTTCAAGCTCAGAGAGGGTATGAAGATAGGCGTTAAGGTAACGCTCCGTGGCGAGCGTATGTACGAGTTCATGGACAGACTCTTCAACTTTGCTCTGCCCAGAGTTCGTGACTTCAAGGGTATCAATCCCAACGCTTTCGACGGCAGAGGTAACTATTCTCTCGGACTTAAGGAGCAGCTCATATTCCCCGAAATCGAATATGACAAGGTTGACAAGATCCGTGGAATGGATATCGTTTTCGTTACGACCGCCAACACCGACGAGGAAGCTAAGGCTCTTCTCGAAGCAATGGGCGCTCCGTTCGCTAAATAATTAAGGAGGATAATGTAAAATGGCTAAGAAGTCAATGGTTCTTAAACAGCAGGCAGAGCCTAAGTTCTCTACCCGTGCATACAACAGATGCAAAATCTGCGGCAGACCTCACGCATACCTCCGTAAGTACGGAATATGCCGTATCTGCTTCCGTGAGCTCGCATACAAGGGCGAGATTCCCGGTGTAAGAAAAGCAAGCTGGTAATAAAAATTCTCTAATCTATCGGCAGGAAAGCAAATATTTCGCTTTTACCACCGATATGCCACCGCAAAGACGGTAGCAAGATAATAATGAACTTGCATACAGGAGGATAAATAAATGCAAATTTCAGACGTAATTGCCGATATGCTCACACGCATAAGAAATGCCAACAATGCAAAGCATGAAACGGTTGACATTCCGGCATCCAATATGAAGAAGGCCATTGCCGACATTCTTCTCACTGAGGGCTACATCAAGGGCTATCAGGTAGTTGAGGACGGCAAGCAGGGCATCATCAGAGTAGCTCTCAAGTACGCTGCAGGCAAGCAGAAGGTTATTCACGGTCTTCGCCGTGTATCCAAGCCCGGTCTGCGTATCTACTCGAACTGCGAAGATATGCCCAAGGTTATGAACGGCCTCGGAATTGCAATAGTATCTACATCGAAAGGTATCATGACGGACAAGAAGGCCAGACAGGAAAATGTCGGCGGCGAAGTTCTTGCGTTCGTATGGTAATTGGGGAGGTATAAGGATATGTCAAGAATCGGAAGAAATCCTATAACTGTTCCCGCAGGTGTTACAGTTACTGTTGATAACGAGAACGTTGTTACGGTAAAGGGTCCTCTCGGAGCTCTTACCGAGCAGTTCAGCAAAAGAATGACTATCGCACAGGATAACGGTGTTATCACCGTAACCCGTCCCAGCGATGAAAACTCTGACCGTGCTCTTCACGGACTGACCAGAACACTCATCAACAACATGGTTGAGGGTGTTACGAAGGGTTACTCCAAGAAGCTCGAGATTGTCGGTGTAGGTTACAGAACCGAGAAGCAGGGTAAGAAGCTCGTGCTCAACCTCGGCTACTCTCACCAGATTTTCTTCGAGGAGGAGAACGGCATCACATTTGAAGTTCCTGACAACACTACCATAATTGTTAAGGGTATTAACAAGCAGGCAGTAGGTCAGATAGCGGCTCAGATTCGTGAGAAGAGACCTCCCGAGCCCTACCTTGGTAAGGGTATTAAGTACGAGGGTGAAAAGATTCGCCGCAAGTCCGGTAAGACCGGTAAGTAATTGAAAGGAGTGGACAGATATGGTTAAGAGAATCGACAGCAATAAGCAGCGTCTTAAGAGACATAAGAGAGTCAGAGCGAAGATCTTCGGTACTGCGCAGAGACCCCGTCTCGCTGTTTATCGTTCAAACGCAAATATTAGCGCACAGATTATCAACGACGAAACCGGCGTAACTCTGGTTTCTGCATCCACCCTTGAGGCATCCTTCGAGGGCATCGGCTCCAACAAGGAGGCTGCAAAGAAGATAGGCGGCATCATAGCTGCAAGAGCTATCGAAAAGGGTATTGATACGGTTGTATTCGACCGTGGCGGTTACATTTATCACGGACGTGTATCGGAATTGGCAGAGGCTGCTCGTGAGGGCGGACTTAAGTTCTAATCTCCGGTTTGTACACAGTTTCAAAGTTTTTTGAAATTTAAGAATTATAAGGAGTCATAAAATGGCAAACAGAATTAACGCAGCAGAGCTCGACCTCCAGGAAAAGCTCGTTGTATTGAACCGTGTTTCCAAGACTGTTAAGGGTGGACGTATCGCTCGCTTCGCTGCTATCATGGTAGTCGGTGACGGAAACGGACACGTAGGCTTCGGTCTCGGAAAGGCTGCCGAGGTTCCCGATGCAATCCGCAAGGGAATTGAGGAGGCTAAGAAAAATATGATTGAGGTTTCGATTTACAACACGACGATTCCTCACGAAATAATCGGTGAGTTCGGCGCAGGCAGAGTCCTTCTGAAGCCCGCTGCTCCCGGTACCGGTATTATCGCAGGCGGCGCAGTTCGTGACGTTCTCGAGCTTGCCGGTATAAAGAACATCAGAGCAAAGTGCCTCAGATCCAACAACCCCACTAACGTAGTTAAGGCTACCTTTGAGGGACTGAAGGCTCTGAGAACGGCTGAGCAGGTTGCTGCTCTCCGTGGCATCAGCGTTGAAGCTGTGAAGGGTTGAGGAGGTAACGGTAATGGAAAAGGTTAAGGTTACTCTCGTTAAGAGCCTCATAGGTACAAAGCCCAATCAGAAGGCAACGGCTGAGTCTCTTGGTTTCAAGAAGATAGGCGACTTCAACGTTCTCAACAATGACGCATGCCTTGCAGGTAAGATCAAGGTTTTGAAACACCTCGTCAAGGTTGAAACCGTTTAATCGGAATTATGAAGGAGGATAAAAAATGAAGCTTCATGAACTTTCACCCATGGAGGGCTCTGTAAAGAAGGGCTTCCGTAAGGGTAGAGGACCTGGTTCCGGAAACGGAAAAACGGCAGGTAAAG
This sequence comes from Clostridia bacterium, assembly GCA_017504405.1. GTDB lineage: Bacteria > Bacillota > Clostridia > Oscillospirales > CAG-272 > UBA1740. The sequence goes on from JAFVRG010000012.1 coordinate 18,366, forward strand.
GCCATAAGGGACAGAATGCTCGTTCGGGCGGCGGTGTAAGACCCGGCTTCCAGGGCGGTCAGCTCCCTCTTTACAGACAACTTCCTAAAAGAGGATTTTATAATAAGTTTGGAAAGACTTATGCTATCGTAAACGTCGCAGCTCTCAACAAGTTTGAGAACGGTGCGGTAGTTGACCTTGCAGCTCTCGTAAACAGCGGTATCATCACCAACGTATGCGACGGTATCAAGGTTCTCGGTAACGGCGAGATTACAAAAAAACTCACTGTAAAGGCAACAATCTTCTCCAAAACGGCAACGGAAAAGATAGAGGCAGCAGGTGGAAAGACTGAGGTGATTTAAGTGCTTCAGACTTTAAGAAACGCCTGGAAACTTCCGGACATAAGAAAAAAGATACTGTTCGTTCTCTTCATTCTGGTTATTTACCGTGTTGGAACGATTATCCCCGTACCGTTTGTAAACGCCGCTGACTTCAATGCCAGCTTTGGCGATAATACAATTCTTGCTTATCTGGATACTTTATCGGGCGGAGCGCTCGGCACAGCAACCCTGTTTGCGCTCGGCGTATCACCGTATATTACGGCATCGATAGTAATTCAGCTCCTGACAGTTGCTTTCCCGAAGCTCGGTGAGGCATTCAAGGACGGAGAGATGGGTAAACAGAGGATGGAGAAATGGACCAGAATCGTCACGGTCATCCTCTCTGTTATCACAGCATTCGGTTACTACAAGATACTTGACAATGCAGGTATGCTGGTAGATGCCGCAGCTGATAACAAGGTGCTCGTCGGATTTGTCGTAGTAATTTCCTACTGCGCAGGTGCGAGCATGGTTATGTGGCTCGCTGAGAGAATAAATGAGAACGGTATCGGAAACGGTATCTCCATTATACTCTTCGCAAACATAATCTCGAGCCTTCCTTCCTTTGCAATAAGACTCTATGAGCTTGTAAGAATTTCTTTCAGCGCTACCGAGTCAAAGGGCGGAATAATCACCCTTGCATTCGTTATTGCATTCGGAGTTCTGCTTCTTCTATTCTCAATGGTTGTGTTCATCATATTCATTACGGGAAGCGAGCGCAGAATCCCCATTATGTATGCAAAGCGTGTTGTAGGACGTAAGATGTACGGCGGTCAGAATTCGACCCTGCCGCTCAAGCTCAATATGAGCGGAGTTATGCCTGTAATTTTCGCAAGCTCGATAATCTCTCTCCCCGCAACAATCCTCACTCTGTGCGGAATTGCTACCGAGGAGGGCGCAGCAGCGCATCCCAACTGGCACGCATTCTATGAGTTTATGTCACCCAGCAGCTGGTTCTACCCGCTGATGATGTTCATACTCATTATAGCGTTTGCATACTTCTATATCACAATTTCGTTCAACCCTGTTGAGGTTGCAAACAACCTCCAGAAGAACGGCGGCGCTATCCCCGGCATCCGTCAGGGCAAGCCTACCGCACAGTATATCTCGAAGATTTTGTCGAAGATTACGCTCATCGGCGCACTCTTCCTCGCAATCATCGCTATACTCCCGATACTTGCAACGCCTTTGCTTGAGCTCCTTGTAGGAAAGATAGTAAATGCAAGCTATGTATCGTACTTCGCTTCAAGCTTTACGTTCGGTGGAACCTCAATACTGATCGTTGTCGGTGTTGCGCTCGAAACCGAGAGAGAGCTGGAGGCACAGCTCACCATGCGTAATTATAAGGGCTTTCTTGACTGATAGGGAGATCCGAAGATGAAGATAATTTTTCTCGGAGCACCCGGCGCAGGCAAGGGCACGCAGGCGGAAATAGTATCCGAAAGACTTTCGATACCTACCATTTCCACAGGCGTTATAATTCGTGAGGCGCTGGCGGCAGGAACAGAAATGGGTCTTGCAGCAAAGAAATTCATTGACGAAGGAGCGCTCGTTCCCGATGATGTCGTAATCGGCATAATCAGGGAGCGCCTCTCCCTCGATGATTGTGCGAACGGATTTATCCTTGACGGATTTCCTCGCACCGTGCCTCAGGCTGAGGCACTTGATAAAATGGGAATCACCCTTGACCGTGTAATCTCTATCGAGGTTTCCGATGAGGAAATAGTGAAGAGAATGAGCGGCAGACGTGTATGTCAGAAATGCGGCAGCAGCTACCACGTGGAGAGCAAGCCCTCAAAGGACGGCGTCCACTGTGACAGATGCCAAAGCGAGCTTACAATACGCAAGGATGATGACCCGAAGGTCGTTCTTAACCGACTTTCCGTCTACCACAGCACAACCGAGCCTTTAAAGGACTTCTATGCCGAGAAGGGCATACTGAAGCTCGTCGAGGGCCAGGATACTGTGGAACAGACAACAGCACTTACTATGGCTGCACTCGGAGTTTGATTTAATGATAGTTATTAAGAATTCCGAACAGCTCAAACTGATGAAAGAGGCCGGCAGAATTACCGGCGAGGCGCTTCTGGTTGCCGAGGACGCAATCCGTGAGGGTATGAGTACGAAGGAGCTGGACACAGTTATTCGTAATTATATCGAAAAATGCGGTGCGAAACCGTCATTTCTCGGCTACGGAGGATTCCCCGGAAGCGCATGCATCAGCATAAACGACGAGGTCATTCACGGTATCCCCTCACCTAAGAAAATAATCAAGGCGGGAGATATAGTGAAGGTCGATGTCGGTGCCCTCTATCGCGGCTATAACGGTGATGCGGCAAGAACGTTTGCTGTCGGATCTGTGAGTGAGGAAGCGAAACGGCTTATAGAGGCTACAAAAGAGAGCTTTTATAAGGGCGCAGCACTCGCTCTGGCGGGTAACCGAATCGGAGACGTCGGAAATGCGGTGCAATCCTGTGTTGAGGGACACGGCTTTTCAGTAGTTCGTGAATACATTGGTCACGGAGTTGGTGCCAAGCTTCACGAGGAGCCTGACGTGCCCAATTACGGCACGAGCGGACGTGGACCCCGCCTATACGCAGGAATGACGATAGCCATAGAGCCTATGGTTAACGCAGGAGTTGAAAAAGTAAAAGTGCTCGGTGACGGATGGACGGTGGTTACCGCCGACGGCTCGCTATCTGCTCATTATGAGAATACGGTAGCGGTGACGGAGGACGGGCCTGTTCTGTTAACCGATGTAAGGTAAAACTTATACCGAATACAGTAAGGAGGAAATATTTTGCCAAAGGACGATTTGATTGAATTTGAAGACGGTGTGGTAATCGAGGCATTGCCCAACGCCACCTTCAAGGTTAAACTTCCAAACAACCACATAGTAACGGCTCATATCTCAGGAAAGCTGAGAATGAACTATATCAAAATTCTTCCCGGTGATACGGTAACCGTTGAGGTTTCGATTTACGACCTCACGAAGGGCCGAATCACATGGAGAAAAAAATAATTTTCGAAAGGAACGGTCATAAAAATGAAAGTTAAGCCTTCCGTAAAGAAGATTTGCGAAAAATGCAAAATCATCAAAAGAAAAGGCCATGTAATGGTTATTTGCGAAAATCCCAAGCACAAGCAGAAGCAGGGCTGATTTTTGCAAAGTAATAAAATTGATTAAAAAACAAAAGGAGATTATCTAATGGCTCGTATAGCTGGTGTTGATATTCCGAATAACAAGCGAGTTGAGATAGCTTTGACCTACATCTACGGTATAGGCAGAAAGAGCGCTCAGGATATCCTTACTAAGACAGGTATCAGCTTTGATACCCGTGCAAAGGATCTCACCGAGCAGGAAATTGCTAAGCTCCGTGATGAAATTGAGGCTAATTATCAGGTAGAGGGTGACCTCCGCCGTGAGGTTTCTCTCAACATCAAGAACATGGTAGAGATTAACTGCTACCGTGGCATCAGACACAGAAAAGGTCTTCCCGTAAGAGGACAGCGCACAAAGACTAATGCAAGAACACGCAAGGGTCCTGCAAAGACTATTGCTAATAAGAAGAAGTAAGGAGTAGAAACGATGGCAGAAAAGAAAGTTATCAGAAAACGCCGTGAGCGCAAGAACATCGAAAAAGGTGCAGCACACATCCGTTCTACTTTCAACAACACGATTGTAACTATTTCCGACGTTCAGGGAAACGTTATTTCCTGGGCTTCCGCAGGTGAAATGGGCTTCAAGGGTTCGAGAAAGTCCACTCCTTATGCAGCACAGACCACTGCTGAAAAGGCAGCAAGTCTTGCAATGGAGCACGGATTGAAGACTGTAGAAGTTTATGTAATGGGACCCGGCTCGGGCAGAGAGTCCGCAATCAGAGCACTCTCGACCGCAGGTCTTGAAATTACACTTATCAAGGACGTAACACCGATTCCTCATAACGGTTGCCGTCCGCCCAAGCGCAGACGCGTTTAATTAAAGGGAGGTATAAAAAATGGCAAGATACATTGGACCGAGCTGTAAGCTCTGCCGCAGAGAGGGAACCAAGCTCTTTTTGAAGGGCGACCGTTGCACCTCCGGCAAATGCGCAATTGACCACAGAAGCACTGCTCCCGGTCAGCATGGCGCAGCTCGTAAGAAGATAGAAGAATACGGTATGCAGCTCAGAGAAAAGCAGAAGGCTAAGCGCTACTACGGTGTTCTCGAATCTCAGTTTAAGAACTACTTTGAGATGGCAGATAAGCAGGCAGGTATGACCGGTGCAAACCTTCTCATACTCCTTGAGCGCCGTCTTGATAACGTTGTATATAGAATGGGTATGGCAGAGAGCCGTAAGGAAGCTCGTCAGCTCGTTCTCCACGGCCACTTCACTCTCAACGGTAAGAAGGTAACCATCCCCTCACTGCTCGTTAAGGCAGGCGACGTTGTAGCAGTTAAGGAGTCCAGCCGTGCAAGCGAAAAGTTTAAGGCTCTCGCAGAGGCACTTGAAGGCAGAATTAAGCCCAAGTGGCTTGATGTAGATGCTGCAAAGCTCTCGGCTAAGGTTGCGAGCCTCCCTGCAAGAGAGGACATCGACTTCCCGTTCGAGGAGCAGCTCATCGTCGAGCTCTATTCGAAATAATAGCTACCTCCGATATTGCGTGATGCCTATGCGTTGCATCACACTTTTGCGACGCATATGCAGCAATGTCATAAACACTTTTCCCGTAAGCATACGGATCACGAAAAATAAATTTAGGAGGATAACAGAATGACGGATATAGAGAAGCCGGCAATTTCGATAGATAAGCCCAATATAACGGTAGGCGAGGTTAACGAGGACCGCAGCGAGGCGGAATTCATTGTAGAGCCCCTTGAAAGAGGCTTTGGCACTACTCTCGGTAACTCACTTCGCAGAGTTCTTCTCAGCTCGCTTCCCGGATATGCTGCAACAAGCATAAAAATCAAAGACGTTCTGCACGAGATATCCACGGTTGAGGGCGTTAAAGAGGACGTTCCTGAAATTGTACTTAACGTAAAGGGTATAATTCCTAAGCTCCACGTAAACGCACCCAAGACTGTAATAATTGATGTAACAGGTCCCGCAGTTGTTACTGCAGGCAGCATCACACCCGATGCAGACCTCGAAATTCTTAACCCTGACCACCACATAGCAACCGTTTCCGAGGGCGCACGCTTCTTCATGGAGATAACCTTCGATTGCGGACGTGGCTATGTATCGCAGGAGAAAAACAAACAGGCGTACCTCGCAACAGGTGCAATCCCCCCCATCGGTCTTATATTCACCGATTCTATATTCACCCCTGTTTACAAGGTTGAGTATAAGGTAGAGAGCACCCGTGTCGGAAGCGTTTCGGATTTTGATAAGCTCGCAATAAAGGTGCTTACCAACGGAACCATCTCGGCAAAGGATGCGATATCCCTGGGCGCCAAGATTCTCAACGAGCATCTCAACCTCTTCATCGATATGTCAGACGACGCACGTTCTGCTGAGATAATGGTAGAGAGAGCAGAGACTAAGAAGGTAAAAGTCCTTGAAATGACCATTGAGGAGCTTGACCTGTCTGTACGTAGCTTCAACTGCTTGAAGCGTGCAGGCATTGATACGGTAGAAGATTTGGCTAACCGTACCGAGGAGGATATGATTAAGGTCAGAAACCTCGGTAGAAAGTCACTTGATGAAGTTATACAGAAGCTTCATTCGCTCGGCCTGGAACTCAGGAAGTCCGAGGATTAAAAAATAGGAGGAAAAGATTATGCCAGGAACAAGAAAGCTCGGCAGACCGACCGCTCACAGAAAGCTTATGCTGAGAGGTCTGGTAACCTACCTTCTCGAAAACGGAAAGATTGAGACGACTTACACAAGAGCGAAAGAGGTTTCGGCTCTTGCTGACAGTATGATAACCCTTGCTAAGAAGAACACTCTTGCTTCTTACCGTGAGGCTCTTTCCTTCCTTACCAAGGAGGACGTTGCTAACAAGCTGTTCAATCAGATTGCGCCCATGTACGAAAATACAGTAGGCGGATATACTCAGGTTTATAAGCTCGGCCCCCGCAGAGGTGACTGTGCAGAGATGGCACTCATCAGACTCGTTGCGGTAAAGAAGGCTGACGAGGAAACCAAGTAATTTTAAAACAATTCGGGGCTGTCGCATTTAGACACAACCGTAAACAAAAGAGGGTTCTTTTAAAGAGCCCTTTTTTCCATTTCCTGTTGTAAAGTTTAGTTGCGAAGCGGGAAATAATATTTGCAAAAATAGCAATTTTTTGTTGCATTTTCCTTGCTGATGTGATATGATATATGTACAAAATATTTTCGGAGAATTATCATGGAACAAATTTTTGACCGTTTTTCGCCAATGAAAATGGAGAAGGAAAAGGATAGGTTTACCGTTTCGGTTTTCGGACGCACGTATACCTTTGAAAACTCCTTTGTACCCGTCAGCGTGATATCGCAGGGTGAGGAGCTTCTGGCTGCTCCCATTGAGCTTGATATTGGATTTCTTTCGGGCAAGGACTCCTTAAAAAAAATCAATTATCTGTATCTCGGTGCTGACGATATGAGCGCACAGGTGCTCGCCAGCGCAGAATGCGGTAATATTGTTATAAACGCAACGCTCACCTTTGAATTTGACGGCTTTATCAAAATTGAGATGAGAGTGTCGAATTTCTGGTGCTTCAGCGAATCCCCTGTGGATTTATCGCTCTCGCTGTCCGATATGGCGAAGGCTGACCTGTCGTCCATTGCTATAAATATTCCGCTCAAAAAGCAGAGCGCAACTCTTTTCCACTATTGGCCCAATGATAAAACGAGCATTATTCCGTCGAGCACTGCGGTTAACAGCGGAGAAACGGTTGCCGCCGATTTCCCGTTCAAGCCGTACGTATGGTGCGGTGACGAATATAAGGGACTCGGATTCTGGTGCGAGAGCGACAGGGGCTTTGAGCTCGATGACGAGGACCGCTGCATAACAGTTTCCGATACGAAGGATACGGTTAACATAAAAATACGTATGCTCGACCATATGCCCGCATCCTGGCAGAAGCAGGAGCGTGACCGTTGGGTAGATACTCTGCATCCGCTTTTCTTCACCTTTGGCTTCCAGGCGACCCCCGTCAAGGCAATGCCCAAGGATATAGAGGACACCTACAAGCGTTTTCATCTCTATAACGTGGCAGGACACAACATTTACGAGAGCGACGTTATTGAAAGGGTTGCACAGGCTGGCGCAAAATGGCTGATTCTGCACGAGGACTGGACAGCTATTCAGAACTACGGACTGCCTCACGATGAGGAAAAATTCTGTCAGTTCGTGAAGAAGGCGCATGAGCACGGTCTGAAAGTAATGACCTATTTTGGATACGAATATTCCACGCTCGCTCCCGATTTTTCCCGCAGGGCAGAGGAGTATCTGATTAAAAATCCCGACGGCAATTTCACAGGCGGATGGCAAAGGCAGGTGCCTCAGCGTGCATATATGGTCTGCTACAACGGCGGATACAGCGATGTGATGATAGAGCGTGTGAAGCACGTTATGGACGATTACGGCGTTGACGGAATATATACCGACGGAACCTACGTTCCGTGGGAGTGCGCTAACGAGGCGCACGGCTGCGGATACCGTGACGAAAACGGAAAATTACATACTACCTACCCTCTCCTTGCTGTGCGTGAGCACGTGAAAAAACTCTACTGCGAGGTTCATAAGAGAGGCGGAATAATCGACACGCATCAGTCAACCTGCTGTATAATGCCCACGCTCGCATTTGCGGATTCCTACTTTGACGGCGAGAATATACAGACCTCGATTGGCAAGGATATAAACTTTTTAAACCTTGCGGCATTTCGGTGCGAGTATATGGGACTTAATATGGGTATGACGAACAATTTTATCACCTATATAAGCTTTGATAAGGTTGCGGCAATATCGCTCATTCATAACGTAATGCCCAGAATTAACCGTCTCGCTCTCATTCCCGAAATCAAAAAAATATGGGATATTTATGACGAAAACGGGCTGAACGGCGCAAAATTCTGCCCCTATTGGGAGGACAGCACGGTTAAGGCGGATAAGGACATTGTTGCCTCGTCGTATCTTTGCGATAACTCAAAGGTTGTTGTTTTCACAAATTACAGCAAGGACAAAGCAGAGGCGGATTTTGATTTCGGCGAGGGCTATTGTGAGGCGGAAAATCTGCTCACCGGTGAGAAATATCCCCTGACAAACGGAAAGGGTACAGTCCCCGCAAGATTCTTTGCACATAACATAATTAAGGTAAAATAAAATGCTACAAGAAATCTTTAAAAAATTTGACACCGAGCTCGACGGCGAGCTCACAATAACCCCCTACGGTGACGGACATATAAACGATACCTACCTTGTAAACGGCAAGTACATTATGCAGGGAATAAACACTACGATATTTAAAAACCCTCAGAGGCTGATGGAGAATATCGTTATGGTAACCGAGCATTTGAAGGAAAAGATAGTGGAAAAGGGCGGTGACCCGCTCGCAGAAACCCTGACGGTTGTGAGAACACGTGACGGAAAAATAATGGAGATGGGAGAGGACGGCAGAGCGTACCGTGTGTACGTATTTATCGTATCCGATTCCTATAATAGCGCAGACAGCGCTGAGCTGGTGTATAACGAGGCGAGGGCGTTCGGTCAGTTCCATAAGCAGTTATCTGATTTCGATGCGTCAAGGCTGTTTGAGGTAATTCCCGATTTTCATAATACTAAAAAGCGCTTTGCAACCTTCCTTGACACGCTGAGAGCGGACAAGTGCGGCAGAGCAGAGGGTGTCAGAGAGGAGATAGAGTTTTTCCTCTCCCGTGAGGAGTACGCAGGACGTGTCGTTGATATTCTCGGTACAAAGGAGATGCCCTTGCGTGTAACGCATAACGATACAAAGCTCAACAATATCCTCTTTAAGAAGGGGACGAAGGATGCGCTGTCAATAATAGACCTCGACACGGTTATGCCCGGCTCGATTCTTTACGATTTCGGCGATGCAATACGCACAGGCGCAAGCCTTGCCGCTGAGGACGAGAGGGATTTATCCAAGGTTGGAATAAATATGGAGCTGTTCTCGGCATTTACCCGAGGCTTCCTTGCCGAGAGTGCGGAGTCGCTCACCAAAACCGAGAGGGAGATGCTCGCATTCTCAGCAATTCTTCTGACCTTTGAATGCGGCATGAGATTTCTTACCGACTACCTCGACGGTGATAATTATTTCAAAACGTCGAGGGAGGGACACAACCTTGACCGTGCGCGCACTCAAATCCGCATGGTTATGGATATGGAGCAAAGGCTCTCTGAGATGAACAAAATAGTAGGAGCTTAAAATGGAGCTGATACTTTGCAAAAATTATGATGAAATATCCGAGAGGGGTGCAAATATAATTGCCCGTGCGATGATTGACAAGCCCGACTGTATCCTCGGACTCGCCACAGGCTCAACCCCTGTCGGAATGTATAAAAGGCTGATTGAAATGAACAGGGCGAGCTGGATTGATTTTTCCCGTACAACCACCTTCAACCTCGACGAATACTATCCTATTTCCCCCGAAAATTCGCAGAGCTACCGTTATTTTATGAACGAAAACCTCTTTAATCACGTAAATATTGATAAGAAAAATACCTACGTTCCCAACGGAAGCGCCGCTGACGCAGAGGCAGAATGCAAGGCGTACGATGCTATGATAGAGAATAGCAGGGGCATAGATATTCAGGTTTTGGGCATAGGAATAAACGGACATATCGGATTTAACGAGCCCGACGAAAATCTTATCACGGGCACGCATCTGACGGCTCTTACCGAGAGCACAATTGAGGCTAATGCGAGGTTTTTTGATTCAAAGGACGAGGTGCCTCGCCACGCTCTGACTATGGGAATAGGCTCGATTATGAGGGCACGCAAAATCATATTGCTTGCCAGCGGAAAAAATAAGCACGATGCTGTTATGAAGCTCCTTGACGGCAAGCTGACAACCGCCTGCCCCGCAACGATGCTCAAGCTCCACCCCGATGTAATTTTAATCTGCGACGAGGCTGCTTACAACGGCTGAGCCAATAAACAGTGTAAAAACAAAAATCACGGCAAACAGCCGTGATTTTTTTAATAAAAACTATGCACCCGTTATGGGTGCATAGTAAATTAATTATTTCTTGTATGCAGGGCCGTAATTAGCGCAAGCGCGGTAATCCTGTCCTTCCTTATCCATACCGAAAGCGTTCCAAGCCGCAGGGCGGAAAATCTTCTCGGTGGGTACGTTGTGCATGCAAACGGGGATGCGGAGCATCGAGCACATGGTGATAAGGTCAGCACCGATATGACCGTAGCTGATTGCGCCGTGGTTAGCGCCCCAGTTGTTCATAACCTCGTATGCGGTCTTGAAGGGGCTGCCTTCCTTACCGTCGCAGCGAGGAGTGAACCAGGTGCAGGGCCAGGTGGGGTCGGTACGCATCATAAGCGTCTTTGTAACGTCGTCGGGAAGCTGTACAGTCCAGCCCTCAGCAATCTGAAGAACAGGGCCAAGTCCCTTAACGAGGTTAAGTCTTATCATAGTAGCGGGCATTTCCGCACGGGTTGTGAAGGAGGAGGAGAATCCGCCGCCTCTGAAATAGCCGTTATCTGCTGCGGGCCAGGTGGTTGCGGCAGTCATGGTTTCGATGTCCTCATCGGTAACCTCCCACCATCTCTTCATAACAGGCTCGCCATTCTCGTCACGGCACTCACCGCAAGCGTCAAGTGCGGTTGCACCGGAGTTGATGAGGTGGATAAATCCGCCGTTTTCAAGAGCCTTGCCCTCTACGTCATAGCCGGAAGCTCTCTTGCAAGCCTCGGGAGACCAGTAGGTACGTACGTCGGAGAACATCTGAGCACGGTTGGTAAGCAGCTTCATAAAGAGCATACCGATACCGTTGAGAACGTCGTTCTCGGTTGCGAGTATGTAGGGCTCACGTGCGCCGTTGTGGTCAAAGGTGGAGTTGAGGAGCGCCTCGGGGAAGTCACAGTTGGGATAGAAGTCCGTCCACTGTCTCTGACCCTGGAATCCGCCTGCAATAGCGTTGTGTCCAACCATTTCCTCTTCTCTTCCCTCGGGAAGGTTGGGGTTGCCGTTGAACAAATCCTTGATTATGCAGTACATCTTAGCGAGGAAGTCCCACTGCTCAGCCTTCTTCTCATCAGAGGTCTTAACGAATTCGGGGTTTTTGTCCCAGCCCTCCTTGCAATGAGTCTTAATCCAAGCCTTAGCCTTCTCAACCTCAGCGGCATCATAGATGCCCTCGGTCATTCGACGGATGATTTCAACCTCGTCAACAGACTCAACACGCATACCGAGATAATCCTCGATGAATGCAGGGTCAATGATAGAGCCGCCGATACCCATGCAGATAGAGCCTATCTGGAGGTAGGACTTGCCACGCATAGTAGCAACTGCGATAGCGGCACGGCCGAAGCGAAGGAGCTTCTCCTTAACGTCCTCGGGAATATTGGTAACCTCGTCGAGGTTCTGAACGTCGTGTCCGTAGATACCGAATGCGGGCAGACCCTTCTGTGCGTGGGTTGCGAGAACCGATGCGAGGTAAACTGCGCCGGGACGCTCGGTGCCGTTGAAGCCCCAAACACCCTTGATAGTATTGGTATCCATATCCATTGTCTCCGAGCCGTAGCACCAGCAGGGAGTAACGGTGAGGGTGATATCAACGCCCTCCTTCTTGAATTTAGCGGCGCATGCTGCGGATTCTGCAACACGTCCGATGGTGGTGTCTGCTATAACTACCTTAACGGGGTCACCGTTGGAGTAGCAGAGATTTTCCTCAAAAAGCTTCTTTGCGGCGTTAGCCATAGCCATAGTCTGGTCCTCGAGGCTCTCACGAACCTTCAACGGGCCACGGCGTCCGTCGATAGTCGGTCTGATACCGATTACGGGATAGTCGCCGATAAGTCTGTTCTTTGCCATAATAAACAACCTCTCTTGTATGTAAAATTTGTCGAAGCGTTACTTCTTGAATATATTTTAACATAAAAATTTTTACACTGCAACACATTTTTATAAATATTTGCATATTTTTTTCTTATATTATGGACAAATTGCCAAAAAAGTGATATACTTAATCTGTAAAAATCAAAAAGGAGCAAAATGATGGCAAAAAAGGTTTTAGCTTTTGACTTTGGCGCTTCGAGCGGCCGTGCAATGCTCGGCTCGTTTGAGGACGGAAAAATAAACGTAGAGGAGATACACCGCTTTTCCAACGACACCGTTATTGTAAACGGCAGAATGCACTGGGATATTCTCCGACTCTTCTTTGAGGTTAAAACTGCAATAAACAAGGCAGTTAAAATGTGCAAAATAGACGCTATCGGTATAGATACCTGGGGCGTTGACTTCGGTATGCTCGACGATAACGGCGAGCTGATGGCTAACCCCGTCTGCTACCGTGACGAGCGCACCGTCGGTATGCCCGAGGAGGTTTTTGAGAAGATAACCAAGCATGAGCTCTATTCCCGCACGGGAACGCAGACCTTGCGTATAAACACCCTCTATCAGCTCTACTATCTTGCAAAATACCGCCCGTCGGTTATGGAGAGAATTGATAAGATTCTGTTCACCCCCGACCTTATGGCGTATTTCCTCACGGGCAAGAAGCGTTGTGAGGCAACCATATCCTCAACCTCTAACTTCTTTGACCCCTATAACAAGAAATTTGATACCGAGCTCCTTGAAAAGCTTGGAATACGCTCGGATATTCTGCCCGAGATAATTCAGCCGGGCGAGAGCTACGGTATGCTCTCCGATGCTCTTTGCGAGGAGTTTGACTGCGAGCCTATTCCCGTAGTTGCGGTATGCACGCACGATACGGCGAGCGCTGTTGCGGCAGCACCCACCGAGGGTGATTTCGTGTACATAAGCTGTGGCACCTGGAGCCTTTTCGGCACCGAGCTGTCAGCTCCCCTCATCAATGACGAGAGTGAGAGAATAGACTATACAAACGAGGGCGGATACAACAACACGACCAGATTTTTGCGTAACATTATGGGTCTGTGGCTCATTCAGGAGTCACGCCGTCAGTGGATAAGAGAGGGCGAGAACGTAAGCTACGGCGACCTCGAGCGTGAGGCGCTGGCGTGCGAGCCGTTTCAGTGCTTTATCGACTGCGATGCTCCCGAATTTGAAACCTCGGGCGACCTTCCCAACCGTGTTCGCAAATTCTGCGAGGTAACGGGACAGTACGTGCCGAAAACACGTGGCGAGGTTATGAGATGTATCTATGAGAGCCTTGCTATGAAGTATAAGCTTCATTTTGAAACTCTGCGTAAGGCTACGGGCAAGAGCTTTGAGAATATAAACATTCTCGGCGGCGGAATCAAGGATACGTTCCTTTGCAGTCTTACCGCAGATGCAACGGGTGTTCCCGTATATGCAGGCCCTGCTGAGGCTACCGTTATGGGTAATATAGCAGTTCAGCTCATTTCTCTCGGCGAAATCAAGGATTGGAAAGAGGCGAGAAAAATCGTCGGCGATTCAATTGAGCTTAAGACCTATCTGCCTAAGGATACCAAGTCATGGGACGAGGCGTTTGTCGAGTATTCAAAATATCTTGGCAAGAGCGCAAAATAATGGGGCTTGTGCCCTTGGCGTGTTCTCCGTTAAGGATAACACGCCATGAAATAAATCCCTTGCGGGATTTGTGAAATGCACCTTGTGCATAAAATTCGCTTTCAGCGAGTGAAATGCCTCTCGGCATTGGTGGATTTATTTCATTTCATGTACTACCGAAGGGAGTACATTTCATGATTGCCTTGCAATCATTTCATGTGCGTAGCACATTTCATTCAAAAAGAAAGTGGAACAGGCTATAAAACCTGTTCCTTTTTGTCTACGGTTGTGCCAAAATCCGTTTGCCCGTGATATGTCGCTTGTGCGACGTGATATGCCGACGAGGTCGGCGTGGTAATGAAATCTGTCACAGACAGATGAAATCTACCTGCGGTGGATGAAATTGTTATACGATGAAATCCTGCTACGCAGGGTAAAGAAAAAGCTCCGATTTCTCGGAGCTTTCTTTTGTTTAGGTTGTGGAATTATAAATCCCAATTTAAGGGGAGTTCCCAAATACCTACGGTATTGTCGTTATTACCCTGACTGTTTATAGAGAGGGTGATGAACTCCTCACTCTTAACCTTAATTACTTCAAAAGTGGGCTTTACGTAATTTTTCATTTATTTACCCTCCTTTAAGCCTCTGCGAACAGAGAATGAATGTACGCTATCGGAGCCTGAACACGAAGGTCCTCGTAATTTGCGTAGTACCATTCGCTTATGCCCTTCATAGATACAGCGCCGTTTGCGTCACTGTGATTTGCGCTTTCAGCATTTACGTAGGTGATATCGCCGTTTGCATCTATTACAAACGCTCTGTAAATCATCTTTGCCTCAAGCTGTGCTGTCTGTAGCTCTGCGCCGTCAACGAGCGAGCCGTCCGCCTTGAACATATTGATAAGGTCACCGTAATTGTCCTTATCATAATAGGTCTCGCCATCCTTGAGCGCTACGTAGTTTGTCGTGTAGGCAAACAAAACGTATTTGTCGGTTGAGTAATCCGTGTACATCTCCTGCTCAGCTGCAGAAATGGTCTTGAGCGTTGCTCCGTCGCCGATGGTTCCCCATACAGCTGCGCTGTTTTCTGAGGTAACCTCGCCGCCCTCATAGGTTACGGTATAGTCCTTAAACGCCGTGCCGTCCTTGTAGTATGCGGTGAGTGCGCCGTAACCGGTAATATCATAGTACTTCGCAACGTCGGTGTTTATTGCGTAAATCGAGCGCAGACCGATATTTTTGTTAGTGCGTGCCTGGAAGCCGACGAACTTAACAATATTAGAGTAATTTGCGCTGTCGATTATTGCCTGAAGCTCTGCCTTATCAGCCTTGCCAAGCTCATAGCCGTTGAACAGGTTGTAGAAGGTTGCGTTAAGGCTGTCTGCGTTAAGACCGCTTGCGTTGAGCTTATAGTAGTAGCAAAGGTCAGCGAAATGGTTCTGCGCCAGCTGGTCAGCTGTAAGAGCTACGTCATACGTACGGATATAGTACTGCTGGAACGCATAGTTGTTTGCACTGAAGGTGTAAGCTCCCATAGTGCTGTGTCCGTTTTCGACAGCCGTCGATGTTTTGGTTACGAAGCTGTCGCCGTCCTTTACAATATACGAGCTCTTATTGTATGTGCTCGTTGCATCGTCAGTGCCGCTGTCTGTTATCGAACCGATAACTGCCGTCTGAAGGAAGTCGCCCTCGCTTAGCGCTATTGTGTGAGTTGCTTTTCTGTCATTGAGCTTCGTACCGTCATAGTAGAACGTGGTTTGCGCTCCCGCCCATAGAATTCTCTGCGTACCGGTCTGCGAGCCCTTCCTTGCTACCGTTTCTGTTGTGAACTCACTTGTAAGGTAGCTGTCATACTCGTAAGCGTTCAGATAGAGGGAGGATGAGGGTGTCCAATTCTCATCATTGTCTGAATATGCGTGCGAGAGTATTACTCCTGCGCCTTGAGCGTCGCTGTAGGGCGTGGTAGTGAGTATTCCGCCCGATACCGATATGGAGCCGCCCCTTGAATAAACGATGTAGTATTTGCCCTCGTTTGCTCCTGCCGAAATTCTGACGTAGGCACGAGTGCCTGCGTTATCGAAGGGCTTCGTGCTTTCCTGACCGGTGGTGAGGATTACCCTGTAATCTCCGGTATCGGTGAGAGTTCCGCTATATACGTCATCAGCCTCGATGTTTGTCATATCAACGAAGGACATAAGGTGTCCGTCATTATACCAAAGATTCTTGTAATACTCGAAGGAGAGAGGTATGTAGTCGGTGGGAGCGTCAAGGATAGCCTGCATCTCAAGAACGGCAGCCTCGTCGCAATTGCCGACGCCGTATTTGCTGAAAAGTCCGTAGAAGGAGCTCCATTCCTTTTCATTGAAGGGCGTGCTCTTAAACGAGGTGGGAACGTCGAGCTTGTAGTAATAGCAAAGGTCAGCAAAATGGTTCTGAGCCATCTGAGCCGCTGTCAGCTGTGACTTATAGGTTCTGATGAAATAGTGCTGGAAGCCCGTTGCACCTGCTCTTGTCGCAAGTATTCCACCGTTTGTTGAATAGGCAGAGGTTGCTGCCGCATTTACCGTGTTAATACCGTCTACCGAGTACATATAGTATGATGCATATGTCTTGGCATCGGAGGTGGAGGAGGCGGTGCCCGACATATAACCGACGTATGCGGTATGCAGAGAACCGTACTGCGGCATTGTGAAGGTGGTTTTCGTCACTCTGTTATGAATTCCGCCGGTCTGATAGAAAAAGAAGGTATTTCCCGTAACGGTGAGGAAACGAGAGGTTCCGCTCGATACCGTTCCGTTATCCTTGGACGTGAATTCCACGGTCATCTGATTTGTTGAATCTAAAAGATAGTCATCAACGGTAACGCCGTTGTTTATCTGGTGATGATTCTGGGAAAGAGTCCATTTCGTAGGTCCTGCGCTGAGATTGAGGGTGTCATCCTCTGAAAATGCGTGAGCAATAAGAACGCCTACGTAGGTGTCGCTCTCCGTGAACAAAAGCTCGCCCTTATCGTTTATCGTATAGGCTGCGCCTCTGTTGTAAATCTGATAATACTTACCCTTATTGGCTCCGCCGACGATTTTTATGTAGGAATGGTGGCCGTTGTAAATTCCGCCGGCATTACCTGTCGGCTCGATTCCTGCACTGGTGTAAACGAGCTTATAATCAGCCTCGTTTGCCGCAATCAGCGCCTTCAAATCCGCATCATTTGCGTCGGTGAACTCGATAGAGTTGTCCTCGGTGATGCCCGTCAGGTCAACGAATGACATAAGATTATCGTTGTACCAGAGGTCCTCATAGCCCGAGAAGCTCTTGTCGGTTCTGTATTCCGTGCCGCCGTCTGCAAATGATACGAGTGCAATTGCGGGAATTGCGCATACTATCATTATCGCAGCAAGAAATACTGATAAAATTTTCTTACTCATAAAAAGTCTCCTTTTTTATTTTTTGCAACACCCGCTTTAATTGATTGAGAGGTGTGCTGTATTTTAATTATAAAATAAGGGCATGTTTTTTTCAATGATATATGTTTACGAAACACTTGACATATATTGACTTTTGTGGTGCAAGCTATACAAAAATTAAAAAAACATGCTATAATTATATTGGCTATAATCAATCATGGGGGAGATGGAAATGTTTGAATTTAACGGCGGAATTATGCGGCATAATCTTATGCAGCCTGTCGGGTTTCGCTATAAGGAAAAGTCGCACAGCGATTACTATACCTTCTTTCATTTTTTTGATAGCGTTGAGCTTAACGTTTCGGACAATATATTCATCACCACCTCACACGCTGTTATAATAGTGGATAAGGGTGCGGTTTTCGAATCAAATTCACTCATATCCTATCCTATGCACTATTCCTGGTTTCGCTTTGACTGCGACAAGTCGGATCTCGACGCTCTCGGCGTAGAGTTAAACCGTCCCTATTATCCCGAAAGGTACGGCGAGATATTCAAGCTGACTGAGAGACTGCAAAACCTGTTTATGAACAAAAACGCCGACGAGAAGCTTGGAATGACGAATATCGAGGCTATCAACAATACCATATGTGAAATAATGAAAAGAGTTGGCTTTGGCGAGAGGGACACCCACATCGGCTCGACTGTCAGGGACAGACTTCTCAGCCTGCGTGCGGAGCTTTACGACAAGGTTGGCGAGAGATGGTCGCTCGACAAAATGGCGCATTACGTAAATTACAATAAATGCTATTTCGTGAGAGCGTACAAAAAATTCTTCGGCGTATCTCCGATAGACGATTTTATAAATATCAAGATGGATAAGGCGAAGGAGTATCTCTCCTCGACTGAATATAAGTCGGGCGACATTTCCGCTATGCTTGGGTATAACGATTATACTCAGTTTTCACGCCAGTTTAAAAAGAAGGTCGGCATCTCCCCGACTGAATACAGAACGAAATATCAAAAATACACCCACGTATAAAAAAGCTCCGCTGACAGCGGAGTTTTTTGTTAAATGTGAAATAAAAACGCACCGCCTTCATAGAATAAATATGGAGGTGCGTATGGAGATAAAAATAACAGAGATAAATCGGGTGTTTTCCGAATCGGGCGCAGTTCTGCTGGCGGCATCTCTTGACTCGCTCGCCTTTGAGGGCGGTAAGGGCAGCGGCAGGGCGGAGAAATATTATAGGGAAATCAATGACAGATATCTTGATTCTCTTGAAAAGGCGGTGTTTCCCCGACTGCAAGGCGCATATATATCAAGCCCCGACCCAAAGGTGCGTTTTAAATACAAAAGAATTGATTTTTCGCACAGGATAACCGTTCAGAATAAAACCGCAAAATATATATCGGTAACCCGTACCGTCACAATGAAAAAGAGGGGCAGAGAAATTGCCTATCGGCTGTCGGGTGACGTCATATCGCAAAAGAGTGGAAGGCTGTTGCCTGTAAATCTGTTCATTTCACGTATAAGGCTCTTTCGCCTCGGACGCAGGTTGAAAAAAACTCTCGGTGAGAGGGTGAAGCTATCATCCTTTTATATAAATTCAGAGGTACAGATTGTTCTCATATACAGCTCGGAAAAAAACGTGTACGAGTGCCGAGTCTGCGGGGAAGTGCTGACAAAGAGAAGAAAGCAATAAAAATTTCATACAACCCGAAAAACCGTTTATGAGTGCCTCTCTGACAGTTCGGTTGTGAAAAAAGGAAAGGGAAAAATGAAAAAAACTTGCTTTTCAACCGACGGCGTGATATAATTATTAAAAAATGAGAGTGAGGTTTTTATGGTATACGAGATTGACGGACATGCCCCCAGCCTTTTGCCTGACGGAGCGGAGTGGAGGCTGGTTTGGAACGATGAATTTGACGGTACGGAGCTTGACAGGACAAAGTGGTTTTACCGCCTTGATATGGTGGGCAAAAGGCACAAGCCGTACGTCGATGACCTTGTGCATCTTGACGGTAAGGGAAACGCTGTTTTTACATTAGAGGAGCGTGAGGATGGCACTTATTATTCCTCAACTTTGCAGACGGGCGAAAATTACACCGACAGAGGGGTTGATAAGGATACGTGCAGAACACCGACCTTTATGCATAAATACGGATACTACGAGTGCCGTTGCATTTTGCAGGACAAGAGCCCTTGGTGGAGTGCATTTTGGCTTCAGTCGCCCTCGATAGCTTGCGAGGACATGCCACCCGAGCAGGCAGGCGTTGAGGTTGACATTATGGAGAGCTTTGCTCCCGGCAGAGTTATTCCTCATTTCAATCATTGGGGTGGGTATGGCGAAGGACATAAGTTTGCAAATTCAGCAGGCTTTGACCGTTGGGCAACCGACGAAGATGCTATAGACGTCAGCCTCGGAGAATATCACTATTTCGGTGTCGATTGGCAGCCCGACGGGTATACCTTCTACATAGACGGCAAGCAGAGCGGTAATAAAATAGAAGGCCCGGTTTCCGACACAGAGCAATTTATTCTTCTGTTCACAGAGTGCAAGGGACACAGAGATCAGGTGCCCGGCTACGTTGCGAGCGATGAGTTCGGCCACGGAATAAAGGACCGGTTTATCGTTGATTTTGTCCGTGTTTTTGATAAGGTTTAATTGAATAACGTTTTTGGGGGATAGGGCGTAACGTCCTATCCTTTTTCATTTGCGACAAGGTAAAAATAAGCCTGCCGTTTTTGTGCAGAATTTACAAAATTCAAGAAATTCAAAAAAGCCCCTTGACAGTCATAGAGGGCAGTGATATAATCATAAATGTAGAAACAATTTGTTTCAAAGAAGGGAGAGGAAAATGGCATACCGTTGTAATGATACAGTGACAAAGCGGAAGATAAAGAGCTATATTGACAGCTATATATGCGATAACTACCAATCGCCGTCTATGCGTGAAATTGCTATGGGTACGGGAATTTCCCTGGCAACCGTTCAGCGGTACATGAATGCCATGCGAACTCTTGGCGAGCTTGAATACAAACGGCGTGATATACGCACCGAGCTATCCGAAAAGATTGACAGGGACAGAGTAGTGGTCGGCAAGTGCGGCAGGGTATCCTGTGGAGCCCCGAGGGAGCCTATGGTCGAGGCTGACGAATTTTTCTCCGTGCCGAAGAAATGGGTTGGCGAGGGTACGTTCTACATTCTTGAGGCGGACGGAGATTCGATGGTTGATGCGGGAATCGACTGCGGTGATTTAGTTATTGTCCGACAGCAGAGCTATGCTGCAAACGGAGATATTGCAGTCGTTCTGGTTGACGGGGGTGAAACAACACTCAAGCGCTTTTACCGTGAGCCGTCGATGCGCGCGTTCCGTCTGCACGCAGAAAATTCCTCATACGGGGGAGAGATGCGTGACAGAATAGTCAAAAACGCCGAAATTCAGGGAGTCGCCGTTAAGGTTGTGAAGAATCTGAAATGAGGTGATTTTTCTTGTCATTGACACAAAACAACAGCGATATAGATAGGTTTATGAGGGGCGTGTGCATTGACGAGCTGGCGTATGCTCGCACGGTTGCCTCAAAAATAATTGAACACAGTAAAACCGCCGACACCCTATGGCTTTGCACCCTGTGCGTAGCCTATGCTTATCGGCATACAGAATAGGGGCTGCCGCCTTTTGGCATAACCGTAAGAAAAAAGGAACAGACTTTTATAGCCTGTTCCTTTTTCTTTTTGAATGAAATGTGCTACGCACATGAAATGATTGCAGAGCAATCATGAAATGTACTCACTTCGGTCGTACATGAAATGAAATAAATCCACCCATGCCGAGAGGCATTTCACTCGCTGAAAGCGAATTTTGTGCACGAAGTGCATTTCACAAATCCCATAAGGGATTTATTTCACCCGCGTGTTCTCCGTTAAGGATAACACGCACTCAGATTACAACGTCGTATTCGGTGCGTCCCTCGACGTGAGGAATAAATGCGCTCTTGCCTGCGCCCGTGATAGTGATGTTGTACTTACAGCCTCTGAACACACGGCAAACCTTTATATCCTTCCAATCAGCAGGGATGCAGGGCTTGATTTCCAGACCGTCCCACTTCGGCTTTATACCGAGAATGTGCTGAGTTGCCGCAATGTACATCCATGCGCTCGTGCCCGTCAGCCAGCTGACGTTTGCAAGACCGAACTTATCGCTCTCAGGGCCAAAGATATTTGATGCGTAAACGTACGGCTCAGCCTTATATCTCCACTCGCCTGCCTTGCGCTGTGCAACCATGGGAAGGAGCTGCTGATAGTATTTCCATGCACGGTCTGCACGTCCGAGCATACACTCGGCAATAATTGCCCAGGTGTTTGCGTGGCAGAATACGCTTCCGTTTTCGCCGCAGCCCTTGTTGTAATAGGTGAGGGGGTCCTCCTTTGACGGATAATCTGCCATAGAGGGGTCTATCTTCTTAATTCCGAGAGGGGTGTCCAAGAGCTCTTTTACACTGTCCATAGCTCTTTCGCCGTTTTCGCCCATTTTTGAGATAACCGACCAGGACTGAGTGTTGAGCCAGATTTTTGCCTGAGGCTCAGCCTTAGAGCCGATAAATCTGCCCTCATCGGTGATGCAACGGCGGTACCAGTCGCCGTCCCAGGCGATTTCGTTAACGAGCTTCTTCTGCGCCTCGTAAATATCGAGATATTTCTGTCCGTCCTCGCCCTTGCGCTCAGCCATTTCCGCCATCATAGGCAGAACTGTGCCGAACTGCATCGAGGTCCAGATGCTCTCGCCCTTGCCCTTACGGCATACCTTGTAGAGCATATCGTTCCAGTCGGAGGAGAGCATAAGCGGGAAGCCGTGCTCGCCGAGATTTGCCATTGTGAAATCAACAGATTTCTTGATGTGATTCCACACGGTGTCCTCGCCGCCGTCGTAGAAGGAAACGACCTCGTCAAGATAATCGAGCGAGCCCTCCTCGGTTACTATGTTGTATGCGCTCATTATGAGCCACAAATGGTTGTCCGAGTGTATTCTTGCAAGCGGCTCCCAGCCCTCGGTAGGGAAGCAGTAGTGGTTGGTGTGACCGTCCTTGTACTGCTGGGAGAGGAGTAGATTGAGCTTATCCTTCGCCCTGCGTGTGTCGAACGGAATCATAGCGAGAATATCCTGTGCGGTATCACGCACGCCGACACCTCTGAATGTACCTGTTGCATAGTAGGAAATATTGCGTGAGAAACGGAAGTTGCGGTCTGCCTGATAGGGGTTCCAGATGTTTATCATCGTTTCCGCATCCTTGTCGGGTATCTCGCAGGAGAATTTGCCGAGGTATTCAGCCCATTCCTCTCCGAGTGCCTTATAGGACTTCTCAACGAAATCAGCCTCTCTGCAATGTGCAACGGATGCCTTTATGTCATCCTCGGTCATAGCGGCGCCGAGGAAAACGTTAATTTCCTTTTCAACGCCAGCCTTCAAATCAATATCAAGCTGGAGAGCGAAGCAGGGGTCGCCGCCCATCATGGTTGAGCCTGAGCATTTGCCCTCCTCAACACGAAGAGGATTTTCCTCGCTTCTGTAAGATGAAACGAACTCATCTCTGTCACAGTCAAATGCGGTCACGGGTACGTTGGTTGCGAAGTAGATGAGAGGAGTTTCGTCGGGCTTCGGTTGCATCTCAACGCCGTATTTGTAGACGAGAATATCTCCCATATTGTATGCGGCGAGCTGATGCTTGTTATAGCACTGCCACTGGAGCTCACGCATAAATTCCATCATACCGAGCTCAACGTAGGGGAAAACCGTCAGCTTTTTATCGCTGTCGGACTTTAATTTCAGATTCCAGATGAGGGCATTTTCGTACTTGCCGACAAAATAGGTTGAGGTTGCGCTGACGCCGTTTTTCTTCGCCTCAAAGCGGGTGTAGCCCATTCCGTGAGTGGATTTCCACTCCTCGGGCTTCGAGCGGCAGGGCTCGTTTGTCGGACACCAATAATCGGCGCCGTCCTTTATGTAGGTATAAAAGCCGCTTCTGTCAGTAGGCAAATGGAAGAAACGGTAATGATTGATACGCCAAATTTGCGGACTCTTGTAGAATGCAACTCCGCCTCCTGCGTGGCTCATCATCGTGTGGAAGGTTCCGTTGGAGAGATAGTTCATCCAAGGAGTAGGTGTTTTGTAGCTGTCAAAGGAAATTTCCTTTTTTTCATTGTTAAAAGTGTACATGGTGTTATGCGCCTTTCTCCGATTTTCTACCGCTGTCGGTATAGGATAAGTATACCATTTTGCGCCTGTGTTGTCAATGAAAATAAGGAATAAAGAATAAATAATAAAGAAAAAAGAATGAAAAGGGGAAAAACCGTACGGCTCGGTGCCTGACCAAAATGTCGGGAAAGGGGACGGTGAAAGAAATTTTCGTCATTTTGAACAACTTTTCAAAAACTGTGAAAAATGGCAAAATGAAAAATATTTTCATAAAAAACCGAAAATATGAAAATTATTTTCATTTTACAACTGTCTGGCAGAGAGGTGAAAAAATGCTTTTTATTGATAAAAATGATAAAATTTTCAAAAAAATTCAAAATAGTGTTGACAAAACGGGTTGTATATGCTAAAATGTAGCTGTATGAAATAAATTTTCATATTTTCTGAAAATCATTTTCAAAAATGAAAATATGATGCAGAAAAAATAACTTGAAAATGAAAATAATTTTCAAAATCTTACAAGAAGGGGGAGTGATTCGTGAACAGAACGCTGTTACAGGCTCAGCTCATGTACAACGACATGGGTAAGGCGGAACGGCGTGTTGCAGATTATCTGTTTTCTCATTCAGGTGAAATACTCCCCTTTTCGATTACCGACCTCGCAGAGCGGTGCGACAGCTCCGAGGCGACTATAGTCAGGTTTTCGAAGCGGTTGGGGTGCAACGGATATCAGCAGCTCAAAATCGTTCTTGCCCAGGAGCTTGAAAAGAAAATAATTGCGCCTACCATTGATAAGGCTGACAGCTGCTACGAGGTGTTTGAGAAGGTGTGCAACGATGCGTATATGTCGCTCGAGCGCACGAAGAAAACGCTCTCGGATGAGCAGATGACACGGGCGGCACGGGTTATCGGAAACGCCCGACGGGTTGTTCTTGTCGGACTCGGCAGCTCGGCGGCAGTTGCGGCAGAGGCGAGCAACAAGCTGCTCAGGGCAGGCTCTAACTGCTCGGCGTATTCCGATACGCATATGCAGATGATTGCCGTGTCCCAATTGGGCATCGGCGACGTTGCCATCGGAATATCGCAGTCAGGCTCGTCAAAGGATATTGTCGAGGCGCTCAAGGTTGCACGCTCACGTGGGGCTACCACGGTGTGCATAACCTCGAAGGAACGCTCGCCGATAGCACGGCAGAGCGACATCGTGCTCGTTACCGATACTGAGGAAACGAAGCACAGCCATCTCGGACTCTCCTCGCACATTGCGAGAATAATCGTTATAGACGCACTTTGCTACAAAATACTCTACGAGCATGCGGGTGCGGCGGCGGCTCTCGGCGGCGGAGAGGCAGACCTTTTATCCAAGAGGATAATAGAATGATTTATTATAATAATGAAGGAAAGGGAGGATGAGATGAAGATTTTGGTGGTCAACGCCGGCAGCTCCTCTCTCAAATACCAGCTCTTCGATATGGAAACGGCGAGCGTCCT
Organism: Clostridia bacterium; assembly: GCA_017504405.1. Lineage (GTDB taxonomy): Bacteria > Bacillota > Clostridia > Oscillospirales > CAG-272 > UBA1740. The sequence goes on from JAFVRG010000012.1 coordinate 43,427, forward strand.
CGCCAGAGGTAATTGTGAGAGAATAGGAATAGACGGCACACTGACCTATAAGCGTCCTTGTAAGGAGGACATTAAGAAGGATTTAAGCATAAAGGACCACAGGGCGGCAATCGGGCTCGTGCTCTCGTGCCTTACCGATAAGGACGAGGGAGTTATATCCGACGCATCGGAAATAGATGCGGTAGGACACAGATTTGCGCACGGTGGCGAGCGGCTCTCCGAGTCGGCTGTGCTCGGGGAGGGCGAAATCGAATATCTTGAAAGCATTGTGGAGATAAATCCTCTGCACGGGCCGCCTGCGCTCGCAGGACTTGCCGCTTGCAAGGAGGCGATGCCCTCTGTAATGCACGTCGGGGTGTTCGACACCTCGTACTACTCAACGGTTGAGAAAAAGGCGTATATATACCCGATTCCGTATGAGTATTACGAAAAGTACAAAATCAGAAAATACGGCTTCCACGGCACCTCGCACCGCTACGTTTCACGGCGTGCGGCAGAGATGCTCGGACGTGACACAGGCGAGCTTAAAATAATAACCTGCCACCTCGGCAACGGCTCGTCCATCACCGCAACGAAATACGGCTCTGCGGTTGATACGTCGATGGGCTTCACCCCTCAGGACGGAGTGCCTATGGGAACACGGTGCGGAGCTGTTGACCCCTCGGTTGTCACCTACTTAATGAAAAAAGAAGGTCTGACTCCTGCGGAGGCGGACAAAATTCTGACGTCAAAATCAGGACTCCTCGGAATATCGGGAGTGTCCAGCGACTGCCGTGACATACGGGCGGCGAAGGAAAAGGGGGACGGACGCTCTGCGCTGGCTCTTGAAATCCTCGCTCACGGCATAAAAAAGATAATAGGCTCGTATATTGCCGAGATGAACGGAGCGGATGCGATAGTGTTCACTGCGGGAATCGGCGAAAACGATGGGGAGATGCGTGAGAGCGTGTGCTCGGATATGGATTTTCTCGGTATAAAAATCAATACAGATGTGAACCGTAATTGCCCACGCGGCGAGGACGTTGACATAAGCGCTGAGGGCTCGCCCGTAAAAACTCTCGTCATACCGACGAATGAGGAGTATATGATAGCTCTCGACACACAAAATTTAGTAATTAAAAATTCTGAAAGGAAATAAGAAAAATGATTAAGTCACCATTTGAAATCAAAAAGGAAATCTGCGAGATAGGTCACAAGATCTACGACAAGGGCTTCGTTGCCGCAAACGACGGTAACATCTCCGTTAAGGTAAGCGAAAACGAGTACTACTGCACACCTACCGGCGTATCGAAGGGCGCTCTTACCCCCGATATGATAATCAAGGTAGACAAGGATGGAAACAAGCTTGAGGGTAAGCTCAACCCCTCCTCGGAAATCAAGATGCACATGCGTGTTTACCGCGAACGTCCCGACGTAAACGCAGTCGTTCACGCTCATCCCCCTATCGCTACCGCATTCACCGTTGCGGGCATCGAGCTCGACCAGTACATTCTCCCCGAGGCAGTTCTCACGATAGGCGACGTTCCTACCTGTGAGTACGGAACCCCCTCCACTATGGAAATTCCCGATTCTCTCGAGCCCTACATCCAGAACCACGATGCATTCCTGCTTGAAAACCACGGCGCTCTCACCGTAGGCTGCAACCTCACAAAGGCATTCTTCATCATGGAAGAGGTTGAGTTCAACGCAAAGATATGCAAGTACGCAATGGAGCTCGGAGCAGTTCACGAGATTCCTAACGAGCAGCTCAAGAAGCTCATGGAGCTCAGAAAGAAGATGAACCTTCCCGGACGTCACCCCGGCATCGAAATCGAGGAGGAGCACAGCTGCGAGTGCGGCAAGGAGGAGCTTATCGCTGAAATCACACGCAAGGTTCTCGCTCAGCTCGGCAAATAATTATTAAAGAAGGAAATACTTATGGCAATTAATTGGACAGATGCACAGATTGAGGACGTAGTAAAAGCGGTTATAAACAGCCTGTCCGTGCAAACCTCCGATAAGGGTAATAAGACCTGGGATTCCACACAGTACTGTGGCAGAAAGCTGATAGGTGTCTATGAAAAAATGGAGGATGCGATAGACGCAGCCCGTGCAGGCTACCTTGCGGTCAGGGCAATGTCGCTTTCCGAGCGTGAAAAGGTTATCGCACAAATCCGCGCTCTCTGCCGTGCGGAGGCACCCGTTATGGCGGCTCTCGGCGTCAGCGAAACGAAGATGGGTAAGGTCGAGCATAAAACGGCAAAGCACATTCTCGTTGCTGACAAAACCCCCGGCACGTCGGATATAGTATCTCAGGTAAAGACGGGTGATGACGGACTGACGCTGACAGAGATGGCGCCGTTTGGCGTTGTCGGCAGCATAACCCCCAGCACAAACCCCTCGGAAACGGTTATATGCAACAGTATAGGCATGATTGCGGCAGGCAACGGAGTTGTGTTCAACCCCCACCCCAACGCAATAGCAACCTCTAACTACGCAGTTGACCTCGTAAACAGAGCAAGTGCGGCAGCAGGCGGACCGAAGGTTCTCGTAGCCTCGGTTATAAAGCCCACGCTCGACACGGCGAAGACCATGTATCAGCACAAGGATATAAGGCTTCTGGTCTGCACAGGTGGCCCCGGAGTTGTCAGGAGCGTTCTTTCGAGCGGAAAGAAGGCGATTGGAGCAGGTGCGGGCAACCCCCCTGTAATAGTTGACGATACCGCTGATATAGCGAAGGCTGCGAAGGATATAATAGACGGCTGCACCTTTGACAACAATCTCCCCTGCATAGCCGAGAAGGAGGTATTTGCCTTTGCAAATATCGCCGACGAGCTTATCTCTGAGATGAAGAAGAACGGTGCGTTCCAGATTACCAAGGAGCAGGCTGAAAAGCTCGTTGACATTGTGCTTGTAGACAGCAAAAACCCGAAAACGGGTATAGTAAAGAAAACCGTCAGCAGGGATTGCGTCGGACGTGATGCGAGAGTTCTGCTCGACAAGATAGGCGTCAGAGTGTCTGACGATATAAGATGCATAATATGCGAAACCGAGTTTGAGCACCCCTTCGTTCAGGAGGAACTGATGATGCCCATTCTGCCGATTGTGCGTGTGCCTGACATTGACAGGGCAATTGACCTTGCGGTAAAGGCAGAGCACGGCAACCGTCACACGGCGCATATGCACTCGAAGAATATCGACAATCTCACGAGATTTGCCCGTGCGGTTGAAACTACGATATTTGTTAAAAATGCACCCTCCTATGCAGGTATAGGCTTTGGCGGAGAGGGACACACCACCTTCACCATAGCAGGACCGACAGGCGAGGGAATTACCAGCGCACGCAGCTTCACCAGACTTCGCCGTTGCGTTATGGTTGATAATTTCAGAATAATATGACGGACGAAAGGAGATAGAAATGGATATCAGTTCAAATCAGGTCGAGAGCATTGTACGCAAAATTCTTGGCGAGATGACGGGCTCAGCTCCCGCAGCCAAGGGCGCAGTTCCCAAGACAGGAAAGGTTGCGATGCTCACGGGCCCGAAGAAGATTGAGGTTAAGGAGTTTGCAATTCCCGCACTTCAGGACAACGATATACTCGTAAGGGTTGAGGGCTGCGGAGTTTGCGGAACCGACGTTCACGAGTGGAAGGGCGACCCCTTCGGACTTATTCCCGTAACTCTCGGACACGAGGGAACGGGCGAGATAGTGGCTCTCGGAAAAAACATTAAATTCGATACGGCGGGCAACCCCATAAAGGTTGGCGACAAAATTGTTACCAGCGTTATCAGCTGCGGCGAGTGCCAGATATGCCGTAACCACCCCGCAAACACTAACCTTTGTGACAAGCAGGGCGTATTCGGTCTTATCCACCACGACGATGCACAGCCCTTCACAGGTTGGTTTGCAACCCACATTCTTATAAGAGGAAAGGGCGCTACATATTTCGTGGTAAACGACCTCGACCTCAAGGAGAGAATGCTCCTCGAGCTCGCCTGCGTTTGCGTTCACGCACTCAAGAGAGCGAACACAACAGGTCTTATCAACTTTAATTCTAAGGTTGTAATTCAGGGCCTCGGTCCTGTCGGACTTGTTATGATAAGCGTACTGAGAGCCGCAGGTATTAACCACATAATAGCAATAGACGGTACGCCCAAGCGCCTTGAAATGGCAAAGCGCCTCGGAGCTAAGACTATCATTAACTTCCGTGAGGTCAAGGACCTTGCCGACAGAGTTAAGATTGTCAAGGGTGTTACGTCGGGCATCGGTGCAGACTTTGCGTTCCAGTGCACAGGTGCGCCTGCTGCTGCGGCAGATATATACGAGTATATTCGCCGTGGAGGCGGTATGTGCGAAATGGGCTTCTTCGTAAACAACGGAGAGTACACGGTAAATCCGCACTTCGCTATGTGTAACAAGGAGATAAGCATTGTCGGCTCGTGGGATTACTCGGCTGACGATTATCCTACCACAATGGCGTTTCTGCGCCAGGCGAGAGAGATGAATATTCCGATAAAGGAGCTCATCACTCACGAATTTGACTTAAACAACCTCAACCGTGCAATGGAAGTCAACGTTGCCCAGGAGGGCATCAAGATCTGCTACGTAGCAAAATAAGGAGCTTATATGGCACTTGGAATGATAGAGGTTTACGGCTTCACCACCTCGATAGTAGTATCGGATGCGATGGCGAAGGCGGCAAACGTCGAGATAGTAGCAATTGATAAAAATAAGCCTGCGGGCGGTGACTCCGCCGAGGTTCCGCTGGTTATGGCGGTAAAGGTTGAGGGCTCTGCCGCAGCCGTAGAGGCTGCAATAGCGGCAGGACGTGCCGAGGCGGAGAAAAGAGGGCTGTATATCACGCATAAGATTATAGCCCGCCAGTCGGAGGAGATTGAGTGGTTTGCCCGTCTCAACGCACTGGGAAAAGACAAATTAAGATAAAAAAATAATTTATTATAAGGAGAACACAAACAATGATGGAAGCACTTGGAATGGTAGAAACCAGAGGTCTTGTAGCCGCAATTGAGGCTGCTGATGCAATGGTAAAGGCAGCAAACGTAGTACTCGTAGGCAGCGAAAAGATCGGTAGCGGTCTCGTTAGCGTTATGGTACGCGGAGACGTCGGAGCTGTAAAGGCAGCTGTTGACGCAGGCTCTGCTGCTGCAACCGCTCTCGGCGAGGTTATCGCAACTCACGTAATCCCCAGACCCCACGCTGACGTTGAGAAGCTTCTTCCCGTTATCAAATAAGATAGGAAGACTCCGATGAAGGCAATAGCGTTACTTGAGGTACAGGCTCTTGTAGCGGCAATTGCCGGGCTTGATGCAATGGTGAAGGCGGCGGATGTGGAGCTTATCCACGTTGAAAAGCGTCTTGGAGGACGGCTGGTAACGGTTGTCGTTCAGGGAGAGGTGTCCGCCGTCGAGGCCGCCGCAAAAGCGGGTTCGGCAGCCGCAAAAGAGGTCGGTAATGTAAAGCTGTGCGAGGTTATAGCTCGCCCGCATCCTGAGGTCATGAAATTTCTGACAACAGGTTAAGTCACGGTTTTTTGGGACTAAGTCCCCGAAAATAAATAAAATCAACAAAAAATAATTCTTATAGGAGGAATTAAAAATGGAAGCACTTGGAATGGTAGAAACCAGAGGTCTCGTAGCTGCAATCGAGGCTGCCGATGCAATGGTCAAGGCTGCAAACGTTATTCTCGTTGGCAGCGAGAAGATCGGTAGCGGTCTCGTTAGCGTTATGGTACGTGGCGACGTTGGAGCTGTAAAGGCTGCTGTTGAGGCAGGCTCTGCTGCTGCTACTTCTCTTGGCGAGGTTATCGCTACCCACGTAATCCCCAGACCTCACGCAGACGTCGAGAAGCTCCTTCCCTCTATCAAGTAAGATAAAGATATAGGCGCAACTCGCAGCGTCCGGAGGGGGAAACCTCTCCGGGTGCTGTGAAAGCGGCGAAGGACACTATGCCGTTTCCACAGCAAAAAACGAACTAAAATAAATGAGGAAGAAAATTATGGAAATTACCGCAACACAGATTACCGAAATGGTGAAGCGAGTGCTTGAAACTATGGATGGCGGCGCATCCGCATCAGAGGCGGGCGACGTTCCGATAGGAGTATCAAACAGGCATATTCATCTTAACAAGGCTGATTTGGAAGCCCTGTTCGGCGAGGGCTATGAGCTTACGCCGATAAAGGACCTCTCTCAGCCCGGACAGTATGCGTGCAAGGAGCTTTTAACAATTATAGGTCCTTCACTGCGTCCTATCGAAAACGTGCGTGTGCTCGGACCGCTGAGAAAGAGCACGCAGGTAGAGATTTCGGCAACCGATTCCTACGTACTCAAGGTAAAGCCCCCTGTGCGTGAATCGGGCAAGCTCGACGGCTCCGCCCCGATAACGGTTGTAGGGCCGAAGGGAGTTGTGAAGCTCTCCGAGGGCTGTATAATAGCGAACAGGCATATCCATATGTCGCCTGACGATGCAAGGGCTTTCGGCGTGAAGGATTACGATTTCGTAACCGTAGACGTAAACGGCAAGCGCCGTACACGCTGGTATGATGTGCAGGTGCGTGTGCATCCCGATTTCAGACTTGAAATGCACGTTGACACCGATGATGCGAACGCTGTCGGAATAGGCAACGGATGTAAAGTAAAAATTGTGAAGGAGTAAAGAGATGTTAAAGGGAATTATCAGAGGAAACGTAGTTTCGACAAGAAAGCAGGAATCCCTCGTCGGCAGTAAATTTATGGAGGTTCAGATAATAGAAAACGGAAACCTCACCGACAAATACATAATAGCGATAGACAGCGTTGGCGCAGGTATAGGAGAGACCGTGCTTATCACGGTTGGCAGTCCTGCAAGGCTCGCTCTTTCAAACAAGTGCGCTCCCGCAGACGCAGTAATAGTAGGTATCGTAGATTAATAACAAATTCGCAAAGGTAGAAAAAGATGGACATAAAGGAAATTATGAAAAACGCCGGTATCGTGGGCGCAGGCGGAGCAGGCTTCCCCTCGTTTATGAAGCTGGCAGAGGGGGCAGATACGCTGGTTGTCAACGGCGCTGAATGCGAGCCGTTGCTCTATACCGATTACGTGCTACTCGACACCGAGCTTGACACCGTTCTTTCTGGTATCAGCGCGGTAATAAATTACATAAATATCCCCCGTGCCCTTATGTGCGTCAAAAAGCATACGGCAGAGAGGCTCGGTTGGAGTGACGGTATGTGCCTTGCCGATAGAATATTCGTAAAGGAGCTGCCAAACGTCTACCCTATGGGTGATGAAATCAGTATGATTTACCAGGCAACGGGTAGGGTTGTGCGTGCAGGAAATCTGCCGATAACCTCGGGGGTTATAGTGTATAACGTAGAAACACTCTACAATATTGCAAAGGCGCTTGACGGACACCCCCTGACTATGAAATGGTTTACAATCGGCGGTAATGTTAAAGAGCCGATAGTAGTATGCACCCCGATAGGCACACGCCTGTCCGACGTTTTCAAAAAGTACGGCATAACCGTTCCCGCAGGGCACACCGTCCTTGACGGCGGACCCTCAATGGGTAGGGTTATAAATCCGAACAGTGCGATAGTTACCAAAACAACAAAGGGCATACTGATACTGCCCGACACCGCCCCCGCAATAGAGAGCAAGAGAATTGATGCGGCAAAGGCGGCGGCAAGAGCCGAAACGGCGTGCTGTCAGTGCACAAGATGCACCGACCTATGCCCCCGTCACCTGCTCGGCTATCCGCTCGAGCCTCACAAAATGGTGAGAACGGCGGCGCAGGCAGTAGCTCCGATGCCGATAATGGTTCTCACAGCAACGCTGTGCTGCGGCTGCGGAATATGCGAAACGCTGGCGTGCTGTCAGGGTATATCGCCCAGAGCCGTTATAGCAAATTACAAGGATATGCTCGGCAAAAACAGAATGAAATACGTAGCAAACGTCGATGCCAAGGTTTCGGCGGAGCGTGAATACAGAATGGTATCCTCGCACAAGTGGGCGAGTGTACTCGGAGTTGAGAAATACGACCGTGTGGCAAAATTCGTCGGCGTTGATACCGATTACCAGAGATTTGAAATTTTAATGTCACAGCACATAGGCGCACCCTCGGTTGCCAAGGTAAGCGTTGGCGATACCGTCAGAGCGGGCGACGTGATAGCAGAGGCGGGAGCAGGGCTCTCACTTCCTCAGCACGCATCCGCAGACGGCAGAGTGAGCTATGTGGACCAGAAGAAAATTATTATAGACAGAGGTTGATAGAAAATGTTTAAGGCAGTAGGAATAATAGAGCTGAAGAGCATTGCCAAGGGTGTTGAGGCAACCGACGCCGCACTGAAAAGCGCAGGCGTGCGAATGGTTTCCGCCCACCCCGGATGCCCCGGAAAGTTCGAAATGATAATAGAGGGTACGGTATCCAACGTCACCTCGGCTATCGACCACGTAAAGTCGAAATTTGATACGTACATAATAGACAGCTGCGTAATGGGAAGAATTGACGGGCAGGTTATCAGCGCCCTTTACGGCACCGAAACGACGGCAAAGGCAGGCTCGCTCGGAATTATCGAAACCTTCTCCGCCGCATCGGCGATAAAGGCGGCTGATATAGCGGTCAAGACCTCACGTGTGGAGATTTACGATTTGCGTGTCTCCCGAGGTATGGGAGGAAAGGGAATTGTCCTCCTCACAGGTGACGTCGGTGACGTAACCGCCGCCGTTGAGGCAGGAGCAAATTACGCAAAGGAGGAGGCAATGCTGACCTCCACCGCAGTAATCCCCGCACCGCACGCTGAGCTGTGGGACCAGATATAATCCTGAATAAATGAAAGGTATAAGGCTATGGAGAATATAAAATTCGTAATCGAAAAAAGTGCGAGAATAGACAGGCTCGTGGACGACCTCTACGCAAAGATGCCCGAAATCGAGTCAAGCCGTGCGAAATTGGTTACAGAGAGCTATAAATCAACCGAGGAGCTGCCGATAATAAAGCGCCGCAGCGCCGCATTTGCGCATATACTCGAAAATCTCCCTATCGTAATCAGAGACGGCGAGCTGATAGTAGGCAGTCCCACAGTTGCGCCCCGTGGCTGTCAGACCTTCCCCGAATATTCCTATGAGTGGCTCCTCGACGAGCTCGACACGGTAGAAACCCGTGAGGCTGACCCCTTCTATATCAGCGAGAGCGCAAAGGCTGACCTTCGCAGTATAGCGCCGTATTGGAAGGGCAGAACGACGAGCGACCTCGCACGTGCGCTGATGGCACCCGAGGCGTATGCCGCATTCGTAGAGCACGGAATGTTCACCCCCGGTAACTATTTCTACAACGGAATAGGACACGTAAACGTTGACTATGCAAAGGTGCTCGCAAAGGGCTACCGTGGAATAATAGCAGAGGCGCAGAAGGCGCTTGACGCCGTTGAGGTTTACGACCCCGATTATACTCAGAGGGTTAATTTTCTCGAGGCAGTTATAGAGAGCTGTGAGGCTGTTATCGGATATGCCCACAGATACGCCGCACTCGCAAAGGAAAAGGCAAGAAATGAGAAGAATACAGAGCGCCGTGCAGAGCTTGAGCGCATAGCACGCAACTGCTCACGTGTTCCCGAATTCGGCGCAACCGATTTCTGGGAGGCGTGCCAGTCCTTCTGGTTCGTGCAGTTCCTTCTCCAGGTTGAGTCGAGCGGACACTCTATCTCCCCCGGACGCTTCGACCAATATATGTACCCCTACTACAAAAAGGATATTGATGCGGGCAAGCTGACGCTTGAAGCCGCACAGGAGCTTATCGACTGTATATGGGTTAAGCTCAACGATATAAATAAGGTAAGAGATGCGGCATCCGCTGACGGCTTTGCAGGCTACGGAATGTTCCAGAACCTCATTGTCGGCGGTCAGGACATACACGGAATAGATGCGACAAACGACCTCTCCTATATGTGCCTTGAGGCGGCAATGCACGTTCCCCTTCCACAGCCCTCTATATCAATAAGAGTATGGAACGGAACACCCGATTCACTTATGATAAAGGCGGCGGCGCTGACAAGGCTCGGCACGGGACTCCCCGCTTACTACAACGACGAGGTTATGATACCCTCTATTATGGCGAGAGGGCTTACCCTTGAGGACGCACGTGACTATTGCATTATCGGTTGCGTTGAGCCTCAGAAGGGCGGAAAGACCGACGGCTGGCACGATGCGGCATTCTTCAATATGTGCCGTCCTATGGAGCTTGTTTTCTCAAACGGCTACGATAAGGGCAAGAAAATCGGCCCCGACACGGGTGACGTATGTGAGATGAAAACCTTTGAGGAGTTCTTCGAGGCATACAAGACTCAGCAGAGCTATATGATAAAGCTGCTCGTCAATGCAAACAACGCAATTGATGCGGCGCACGCAACACGCTGTCCGCTCCCCTTTGAGTCCTGTATGGTGGACGACTGCATAGGCAGAGGAAAGTCCTTGCAGGAGGGCGGAGCAATATACAATTTTACAGGCCCTCAGGGCTTCGGCATAGCAAACAACACAGACGGACTTATCGCAGTTCGTAAGCTCGTGTTTGAGGACAAGAAAATCACGATGCGTGAGTTAAAGGATGCGATAAACCACAACTTCGGCTACGGCATCAGCGGAAAAATGGCGGCAACCGTCACAGCAGAGGTAGCACGCAGTGTTGCCGAGGGCGGTGTCAGCCTTAACGAGAAAATCATTGAGGAAATATACCGTGAGGTAACGACGGCGGCATCCCTTGACCCGAACAAGAAGGCAAGATACAGGGAAATCAAGAGAATGATTGACGAGGAGTGCCCGAAATACGGAAACGACATATTCAGCGTGGATATGTTCGCCCGTGAGGTCGCCAACACCTATACCAAAGAGGTTGAAAAGTATAAAAACTACCGTGGCGGTATCTTCCAGGCAGGACTTTACCCCGTTTCCGCAAACGTGCCCCTCGGCGCACAGACAGGCGCAACGCCTGACGGACGCCTCGCATACACCCCGATAGCAGACGGCATAGGCCCTGCATCGGGCAGGGACGTAAAGGGCCCGACTGCAACGGCTAACTCGGTTGCAAAGCTGGAGCAGGGAATTGCATCTAACGGAACGCTTCTCAATCAGAAGTTCCATCCCTCGGCGCTTGCGGGAATGGAGGGACTTATGAAATTCTCATCTCTTATCCGTTCTTATTTTGACCAGAAGGGTATGCATATGCAGTTCAACGTCGTAACCAGAGAAACTCTTCTCGACGCACAGAAGAACCCCGAAAAGTATAAGACACTGGTGGTAAGAGTTGCGGGCTACAGCGCACTGTTTACAACGCTTTCCCGCTCGCTTCAGGACGATATAATCAACAGAACGGAGCAGGGCTGGTAATGAGCATATACGATAGCAGAGGACGGATTTTCAATATCCAGCGCTTTTCTATCCACGACGGCCCGGGCATACGTACTATAGTGTTTTTGAAGGGTTGCTTTCTTCGCTGTGCGTGGTGCTGTAACCCCGAATCGCAGGAATACGATATTCAGACGATGACTGAGGGCGGTAAGATAAAAACCGTCGGACGTGACGTAACCGTATCCGAGCTTATGGACGAGATACTCGCCGATATGCCATACTACCGCAGGAGCGGCGGGGGTGTCACCCTGTCGGGCGGCGAGATGCTCGCTCAGCATAAATTCGCACGTGATTTACTCCGTGCCTGCAAGGAGGCGGGACTGCATACGGCGGTAGAGTCCACCGCCTACGCACCGTTTGATAAGATAGAGGAGCTTTTGCCCTACATAGACCTCTACCTTATGGATATAAAGCATATGGATTCAAAAAAGCATAAGGAGTATACGGGTGTCCCAAATCACCTGATACTCGAAAATGCGAGGAAAATAGCAGAGAGCGGAGCGAAGCTCGTAATCAGAACTCCCGTAATCCCCGGATTTAACGATAAAAGGGAGGATATTAAGGCAATTTCCGATTTTGCCAAAACACTCCCCGGAGTCAGCGAGCATCATCTGCTCCCCTACCACCGTCTCGGACAGGATAAGTACGCAGGGCTTGGCAGGGTTTACGCAATGCAGGGCATAGAGCCCCCCTCGCATGAAAAAATGGAATATTTACTCTCCGTAGCACAGGAGAGCGGTCTTAGATGCCAGATTGGAGGATAAAATGGAGCTTCAGGACAAAATGAGAATAGTGCAGGAGTTAGTACCCGGTAAGCAGGTAACTCTTTGCCATATAATTGCAAATCCCGACGACGTTTTGTACGTAAAGCTGGGACTCGACCCCAAGGTGGATTATACACGCAGTGCGATAGGCGTTCTGACTATCAGCCCTGCCGAGAGTGCGGTTATAGCCGCAGATATTGCGATAAAATCATCGGGTGCGGAGATAGGCTTTGTCGACAGATTTACGGGCACGCTCATTATATCGGGCAGTGTGTCGAGCGTTGAGTCGGCATTCACGGCGATAAGGAGTTATGTAATTGATAAGCTCGGATACACCTGCTGTGAGATAACGAGAACATAATATGAAAAAGATAATTCTTATCGGCAGGGTTGCGGCGGGCAAAACCACGCTCACACAGGCTTTGCGAGGCGAGGAGATAAAGTATTTCAAAACGCAGTACGTAAACTACCTCGACACGGTTATCGATACCCCCGGTGAGTATACCGAGCTCAGGCAAACGAGCGGTGCGCTCGCGCTCTATTCCTACGAGGCTGACGTTGTCGGACTCGTTCTGAGCGCAAACGAGCCGTACTCGATATTTTCGCCCAATATAACGAGCCTTGTCAACCGTGAGGTTATAGGCATCGTGGCGGGAATAGACAAGCCCGATGCAAACGTCGAGCGTGCCACACGCTGGTTAAAGCTCGCAGGATGTAAGAAAATTTTCCCCGTCAGCGCAGTAACGGGCGAGGGGCTCTCGGATATTTTGAAGTATCTTGAAAAGGAAGATTGATATGAGTAAAACGCAAGTGATAGCCTTTGCCAACAACAAGGGCGGAAGCGGAAAGACAACGACCTGCTCCAACGTGGGCTGTGCTATGGCTCTGTCGGGCAAGAGGGTGCTCCTTATCGACGGAGATATGCAGATGAATCTGACGCTCTCATTCTTTGACGAGGATAGGGCAATGGAGCTGGCACAGAGCGGACGCAGCCTTTATGAGGCTGTGAAAAAGGAGGATGACCTCTCCGACTATATAATCCCTACGCAGTATGAGGGATTGGACATAATTCCGTCGTCCTCGCTTATGAGCTCTATTGAGTTTGAGCTGTTCGCCAAATGGCAGAGGGAGCTTATCCTCAAAAAGTGCCTTGAACGTGTGAGAGCCCGTGGGTATTACGATTACATACTCATAGATGCACCCCCCACTCTCGGCGGTTGGGTAATGAATATAATGTGCGCCAGCGACAGTATAATAATTCCTGTAGAGGCGAGCCCCTGGGGACTTTTCGGACTTGCCAACCTCTTCGATTTCTTCCGTCAGGTTAAAAATATTGCCCCACGCCTTTCGGTTCTCGGTATCGCAATAACCAAGGCTGACGAGAGGAAAAATTACTTCAAGCAGACGAGGGAAATTCTCTCGGAGATGGACAGCGCACGGCTGTTTGACACATACATTCGTGTTGACAGCGCAGTGGAATGGGCGCAGGATAACAGCCAGCCCGTGGTTGCGTATAAAAAATACAGTCGCAGTGCGATTGAATATAAAAAGCTTGCAAAGGAGATTATGAGCTATGCCGATAGGTAAGAATGCTATTAAAAGAGTAGAGAATAACGGCTACTCAAAGGTTAAGACAGACGCTCCCGATATGGAAAACAGCACGGTTGCGGAAAAGAAGGCACCTGTAAAGAAAGCCCCCGCAAAGGCAACGGTAAAGCCCCAAGAGAAGAAAGCGCCTGTAAAGGTTGCAGAAAAGTCAGTGGAGAAAAAAACTCCCGCAAAGGCAGTGGCTAAGCCCCAAGAGAAGAAAGCGCCTGTAAAGGCGACGGCAAAGCCCCAAGAGAAGAAAGCACCTGCGAAAAAAGCCGCAGAGGGCAAGGACGAATTTGCTTATATAAATCTTGGCAAAGAGCTTCCTACGTATCTTCTTTAATTTTAATAAAGCGAAAAAGGCGGAATAAACCGCCTTTTTTATCTGCTTTTTTCGCTTTTTTTGATTTATTTGCAAAACGCCGAGCCTTGCGTCCTTGACGGCGAGGCACAAAAGAGAGGGTGGGGCATAGTATGATAGCGTAAGGACAGTAAACATATTTTCACGGCAAGGTCCTTAACTAAAACTTATACGAGGTATCAATATGAACAACAACTGCCTTTGCCACATCTTCGACGATAACTGCACCTGGATTATCATCATTGCTCTTATCATTCTCTTCTGTTGCTGCTGCAACGGTTAAGACGGCAAAAAAGGGGCTGTTGCACTGGCAACAGCCCTTTTTCTTTTGATTTCAACCGATTTTGATGCTGACAGCGCATTGACACTTAAAGGTATTTGTGCTATAATAATTCAGATCAGTAAATTTCAGGAGATAAAATATGCTGCTTTCTTTGATAGTACCGTGCTTTAATGAGGAGGAGGCTCTTCCTCCGTTTTATGAGGAGCTCAACAGGGTATTGGAAACAATCCCGAGCTACGATGCCGAAATACTTTTTATAGACGACGGCTCCAAGGATAAAACCCTGAGCATTTTAAAGGATTTTGCAGATAAGGACGAGCGGGTAAGGTATATTTCATTTTCAAGAAACTTTGGCAAGGAGTCGGCTATGTATGCAGGCTTTTGCAATGCTACGGGCGACTACGTTGCCGTAATGGATGCGGATATGCAGGACCCCCCATCGCTTTTGCCCGAGATGCTGAGCATAATCGAGAGTGGGGAATATGACAGCGTTGCGACACGCAGGGCAACGAGGAAGGGTGAGCCGAGGCTGCGCTCCGCCTTTGCACGGCTTTTCTATAAAATTATGCGTAAAATATCAAAGACCGACGTTGTTGACGGCGCACGTGACTTTCGTCTGATGCGGAGGGAAATGGTTGATGCTATTGTCTCTATGTGCGAGTACAACCGTTTTTCCAAGGGTATTTTTGGTTGGATTGGCTTCAAAACCTACTGGCTGGCGTACGAAAACGTAGAAAGGGTTGCGGGTAAAACGAAGTGGAACTTCTGGAGCCTTTTCAGATATTCCATTGAGGGCATTGTGAATTTTTCGGAGGCGCCGTTGAACATTGCGTCATACGGTGGAATTGCCCTGACGTTTGCGTCTGTAATCGCAATTTTATTTGTCTTTTTCAGGGCTATTTTCTTCGGCGGTGCGGTGGCCGGCTGGCCCTCGACGGTTTGTATCATCCTGTTTATCGGCGGAGTTCAGCTGTTTTGCATGGGAATTATAGGTAAATACATAGCAAAGATATATTCCGAAACAAAACACAGACCGCACTACATCGTGGCACAGACAAACAAAGAAAACGTTGTTAAAAAATAAAACGGGCTTTGCCTGTTTCTATGTATGGAATTTGAAAAATGAAAGCACTTATTGAGCAGTTTAAAAAGCACAGGGAAGTGATAATGTATATCATTTTCGGAGTGCTGACCACCGTTGTTGATATACTGGTTTTCTCGCTGCTGGCTCATACGATTTTTGATACTGAAAACCCGCTGTTAGCACAGATAGCCAATATAATAGCGTGGATAGCGGCTGTGGCGTTTGCATACGTAACCAACCGTATTTTTGTATTTGAAAGTAAGGAAAAAAGGATTCTCATAGAGATTCTCAGCTTTACGGCATCCAGACTGCTGACGTTGGTGCTGGACGCAATTTTAATTTACGTTCTCGCCTCGCTCATCGGAATAAATCCTGATGTATCAAATATAATTTCAAACGTAGTTGTCATTGTTCTTAATTACGTAATAAGCAAGCTCTTTGTTTTCAGAAGGGCTAAGAAAAACAATCCGTAATATAAATAAAAAAATACCCCCGAAACGGAAGCTATCCGTCACAGGGGGTGTTTTTTTATGCTTTAATCAAGTAGGTATACTCTTTTTTTGTGATAATAATTTGCAAGAGCTGAGTTAGTCCATTCATCGGGGTTGTGGGATATGTCAGAGAAGCAGAGCAGCTGCGGAGTATTTGACAGCGGCCTCAGATAAGCCACCTCAACATTTGGGTCATTGAGTATAGCAAACCTGGAGTCCATAACCTCTGCGTATGCCTGTGCTCTTCCGTCCTTTAACTCATATATAGCCTCCAATGAATTTGAGGCGCCTATGTCACCCGGCAACATAAACATCAGCACGAGGGCTATACAGACTACTATTGTGCAAACGAGACCTACGTGCTTTTTGGAGAGGATTTTATCGGTTTTTATGATGTTGCGCTTGACAAGAAATCCGATTATCAGAACGTAGCAATACCAGCTTAGAATCAAAAACGTAAGATATACGACGTTTGTTAATCTTCCCTCGCCGAACCAGCCCATAGAGTAGAAAGGCACGGCAATCATTCCGCACAGAACCACACCCGAAAGGATGATTGTGAAGAACGGAAAACGCCTTGGAAGCTTATCCTTGTTTTTGAGGGCTATCTGGAAGGCGATTGGGGTGATTACTACGATGCTGAGCAGCCATTGAAGGTCTATCCATTGGAACAGGTGCATAGCAAACCGCCCTGCGGTTGCCACAACGGTTACGAATACTGAGGGGCGTGTGAAGAATGATGCACGGTAAGCAGTTCCGGGCGCATTATACATAATAATAAAGCCTATGCACGCCGCCACGAGAGGAGCGAGTGTATGAAACTGCTTTTTTCTGTAAATGAATTCAATGCTGATAAAGAGAAGAAAAAGAATGTTTGCAAAAGCAGTAACGTGATTTCCGCCCGAGGTGAGGAAGGAAAGCACGGTGCTCAGCACTATAAGAGCGATTGATTTTTTGGATCTGAGGTTTTTGCTGACGTGATAGAGAAGACATATATTGAAGAAATTGGTGAATACCCAAGGGGTATAGTTCATTGCTCCGTTGTACCAGAACAGTCCCTGTACGGCAGAGGGTAACCACAAAACGAGCATAGCGAGCAGCACTGTTGATGCTGTGAATGAGAAGAGCAGGGATTTTTGCAAAAATGATTTGTTAAGTATATGTACCGAAAGAAAGATAAAGGCGTAAATTGACAAAAGGACAATAAATATTGTCAGGGCATAAAACTGTTCGCCCCAGATAGCAGGCTGGAGCGCCAGCAAAAATGCGGATGTATAGAGCCCCTGCCAGCTGTTATAGAATTCCATATCGGTATTCCACGCCGCCTCTAAAACGTCCCACAGATTACCGCCGTTTTCCAGGGCATAGTGTGCATATATCGAATAGTTGTAGTCGTCAATTGACGGACGCCCGTAAATACCTATTATAAAAAGCGGAAGGATAATCAAAAATGAAATTACAAGACAAGCAATTTCAAATAACTTATTTTCCCTTGCAGGCGAGGTAACGCCTTGATCTGTATTGTTCATAAGTTAACTCCTTAATGTAAAGATAAATCGATTGTATGGAGAAAAGGCTTTGCCAACTGTTATTTTATGAGTGTAAATCTCGCCAAAACCTCGCCGCATTTGCACACCAGTGTTGCGGGAGCTGTGACGCTTCTCTCTTTTATGACGCCGAGGGGGGATATGGCGTTTTCTATCACCCGACCGTCCTTTTCTACCGTCATTTCGATTTTCGACTCAGCACAAATCGGCAGGGCAAACGGTGCAAGATATACCGATTTTTCATGCTCCTTGCCCATGTATCCGTCAACGTGAATATTAGCCGAGAGGGATATTTCATCACCGTCACGGTAGTGGGTGCTTCCGTCGGCGGAAATTATCCGTATCTCTGACACCTTGCCGCCCTTTTTGACCGCCCGTGCATATACGGTACGTGCGGCCTCGATGCCCATAATGTTGTATGCCCTCTGGGCGTAGTGAATGTCGGTGAACATAAGCTCGTCGTGCGTGTAGGTAACGCCGTCGAAGAAAAAGGTTGAGTCCTTATCCTTCCACGCCTCGGTTGCCATAGATGCTATAAATACGTTGTCCATACCCGCTGCCGCCGCATACTGCGCCACTCTCGCCGAGGTGAGATAGACGAGTGCGGGCTTTTCGGGGAGACTGCGTGCTCTTACAGGCATTATTGCGTGGTATTCAACCCCTGTGCGTTCCTCTATGAGAGCGAGCATTTTCGTAAAATCCCTGTAATAATCCTCGGGGGAGCATACGCCGTTTTCGTCGCTGCCGCCCTCGCCCTGCAACCAGACGTGACCGAATCTGACGATTTCGTATTTATCCGAATTTTCACGGAAAAATTCAAGGGCGCTCCTCACTCTGCGTACCGCCTGGTCGATGAGGTCGCCCTCAACACCGTCGCTTCGCATCCAGTGGTCTATCGTTGCTCCGCCTCGGCAGGAGTGTATAATCACCGTCTTTTCGGGCGTCTTGTTGCGTAGCGAGAGGTTGTACAGCTCGTCGCACATAGGGGCGTAGAAGCCCTCCTTCACCGACTTTTTGTTAGGCGGTGCGCCCTTCTCAAAATTTGGCTCCCACATAGGTATCGGGTGCGAGAAATCGCCGTCAAGGCACTTGTTATTCCAGTCCCACATATAGGCACAGCCCCTCGGCGGAACAATTGCGTATTTCTCCTCGAAAAATCCGAATTCGCCCGAGGCATTCGACTGACCGTTTAAGAGTATGAGGTTGATTTTTGCCTTTTCTACAATAATGTCAAATTCTGCGTGCTCACCCTTGACTGTATATGAAATTTTTGCCTTTCCAACCCTTTCAAATACACATTCGCCGTTCTCGTCAAATTCTGCAATCTTGGGAACGAGTGTAAGGTTGCTCACGCCAAACGGGAGCTTATAATAATCGCCTACCTGAAAATTCATATTTATATGCTTTTGCTGATGAGAGCAACCGCCTTTCCTATTATTTCAACATCCTTTGCGCTGTAAATGAGGGGCTCGTGCTTCGGGCTCGATGCGTGGAGCACCACGCTGTCTCCGTTGAAAAACACCCTGCGCAAAAGGCTCTTGCCCCCTACGGCTACGAGCGCAATATCCGAGCTTTCAACCCGTGTTGCTTTGGAAATCAGCAGTATGTCGGATTCGAGTATTCGGTCACCTGCCATGCTGTCATCGGGCGCTATCACGCACATATCCGATGCGGGAAGTGACAGCATACTGTCGGACAGGGTGAGTCCCTTGGTATCAAATACGGGGAATTCCGAGCGTGCGTCCTCGTTCCAGCCGAGCAGAACCGAGGGTACAGTGCCGAGCGCTGCGGCTATTGCCTCGATTTTTTCCGCAGGTATATTCGTTATAGTTCCGTTCTCGTAGCGGTGTATCGTCTGCTTGCTGGTTTTGACAATTGTCGCCAGCTGTTCCATAGAGAAGCCGCTCGCCTTGCGGAATTTACGTATCCTTTCTCCGGTAGTCATAAAAGCCTCCTGATATATAAGTCACATATAGTGTAACACAAAATCACGCATTATGCAACAAATTTTTATAAAAATGTTGAAAAATCACTTGACAAGTGACAAAACATAGTGTATAATGTCACTTGACAGGTGACAAAACAGCAAAAGTCACTCAAAAGTCACTTAAAATCAGGAGGTATGAAAAAATGATTTACATTGACAGTGATTATTTCACCGAGCCGGTGCTTTTGCGCTCGGTGTCTGCGATAAGGGCGGATATGGAGCATATAGACACCATTTTAAGCTCTGCGAAGGCAAAGCTCTCTGAGCTTGACGCCGTGCGTGAGGAATTGGAGGCATTGGCAGAGGTGACGGAGAATGAGGAATTAATACAAGCGCTCTCCGACGTGGTGGACAGGGCTGACGGGCTGAGAGCAGAAACAGAGGAGCTGTGCGAGCGCCTTTATGATTTGCGTGAGGAGCTCGCCGATACGCTATGGTATATGAGAGGGGGCAGTTAATGAAGGAAAAGAAAATCCCCGACGGGGTTGATAAAATAATCGTTGCGATATGCAAGGACTATCCGAGGAGAAAAAAGGCACTCGAGCAGGGCAGAGCGCACGGACAGACGAAGCGGTATTTTCTGCGCCTCAATAATGCAATAGAATCGGCGCTCGACGAGGAATGCGAGGAATGGGTGAGAGTGGATATGCTGACTGATATAGCGGAAAACAGGGGCTTTCGCAAGACACGCTCCTGCTACGTGACGCAGAGAAGCTATTACGACAGCAAGCGCCGAGTAAAGCACGCCCTCGCCCGAAAGCTCCACCTTTTATAAATTTAAAGCCTGCGGATCTTATCCGCAGGCTTCTTGTATTACAGTGTATCGACGTAGTCGGTAAATCTCTTGAATGCCGCTCTGCCCTCGGGCGTGCACTTGTAGACGCCTGCGTGGGTGAGTACCTTGACAAAGGTTTTTCCTATCTCGGCCTTGAGCGCATCCATCGCTTCGTCCTCGTTCATTTCAGAGAAATTATAGTCGGATATGAATGAGGAGAGCCACTCTTGGTGCTTTGACAGCTCGGAGCTGTCGGATATATCGCAAACCCCCTCTGTGAGCAGACGGGCAAGAGCCTGCATCTCCGCTTTAAGTCGGGAGGGCAGAACCGCAAGTCCCATTACTTCAATAAGACCGATATTTTCCTTCTTTATATTATGAAGCTCGCTGTGAGGGTGGTAAACGCCGAGGGGATGCTCCTTTGTGGTTATATTGTTGCGCAAAACGAGGTCAATCTGGAATTTTCCGTCAACGAATCTCGATATAGGAGTAATTGTATTGTGAGGCTCGCCGTCGGTTTCGGCAAAGATGAAAGCATCTTCGTCCGTGTAGCCTCTCCAAGCGTTAAGGATTTTGTCAGACAGCTCTATGAGTGCCTCCTTGTCCTCCGAGGAAAGCCGTATTACCGAGAGGGGCCAATGCACGATTTCGGCACGCACGTTATCATAACCCTTGAATGAAAAGACACGCTCAGCTCCCGCCCTCTCCATAGCAAAGGTATAGCAGCCGCCCTGCATATGGTCGTGGGTGAGAATTGAGCCGCCAACGATAGGCAAATCGGCATTCGAGCCTATCATATAGTGAGGAAGGTATGTTATAAAATCGAGCATACGTTCAAAGGTTTTTCTGCTGATTTTCATAGGGGTATGCTCGTTTGATAGAAGAATACAGTGCTCGTTGTAGTAAACGTACGGGGAGTACTGCATATACCACAAATCCCCTCCGACACTTAACGGTATCTGACGGAGCGTCTGGCGTGCAGGCTTGCTCACCGAGCCGATAAAGCCCTCGTTTTCGTGGCAGAGCAAGCATTTCGGGTATCCCGACTGAGGAACTCCCTTTGCGGCGGCAATCGCCTTCGGGTCCTTTTCGGGCTTTGAGAGGTTTATTGTTATGTCAATATCGCCAAACTCCGAGGGAACAGTCCATTTCATATCCTTGATAATTCTGTATTCCCTGATGTAGTCCGAGCTTCTGCACAGCTCGTAAAACCAATCGGTTGCCAGCTTCGGATTTTCCTTGTATATTCTCCAAAACTTTCGGATTACATCACTCGGTCGTGGAGTCAGTATTCCCATAAGCGAGGTGTCGAACAAATCACGCAGAACAACCATATCCTCGGCGATTATACCGTGCTCTGTGGCATAATCGCAAAGAGCGCCAAGTATTTCTTCAAGGGGCATATCCCCCTCGTATTCGACGTCGGTATAGCTGTCAAGAGATAACCTTTCGAGCAGAGCATTGACGGTGTAGCACCGATCACTCTCCTCTATCAGCCCTTTTTCAATACCGTAGTCGCAAAGTCTTTTTATCAGCTCGTTAATATTTTTCATCATTTCCTCCAAAGAATTTACACGCAGTATTTTACCACAAAATCCCCCGTGTGTAAAGTCCTTTAGGAAATATTTATTTAAGCAAAATCGCCTTGGAACGCTCAATTAGCACATAATCTGGATTTCTTATGAGAATACCGTCGGTTGTCAGCACAACCTCCACCTTTTCTTCGAGCTTGAGAAGCTCTCGCATTTCCTTTGGGATACAAATTCTGCCCAAGTTGTCGATTGATTTTTTCACTCCTATGTCTTTCAAAAAAATACCTCCTAAAAAAATTACTTTTTGTCTTATCATAGGACGAACTTTTCGTTGCAATAGTATATCATATAAAGTGTCTTATGTCAAGACAAAAATCTGAAAAGGCTGGATATGTATATTATGGCACGGATAATTGACACAGAAAGAAAAAATCTGATAGGCGCAGGCGTGAAAAGACTGAGAAAAAAGCAGAAAATGAGCCAGCAGATGCTTTCAAATAAGCTTGAGCTTCTCGGTGTGTACGTATGCCGTGGCTCGATTTCCCGTATTGAGGACTTTTCGAGAACTGTTACCGATATAGAGTTATATGCAATTGCAAGTGTGCTTGGGGTTGAGCCGAGCGAGCTGTATGAAAACAAATGGGACTGAGTCACTGAGAATTCAGCAAAATCGGGACAAGTTAAGCTAAAACTGAAAGGCTCTCTGAATTCTCAGTTCGAAGCCCCCTTCGGGGCTTGCTTAATTTTGAGCAGAAATCGCCGTTTTCGCTCCGAAGGCGTACGAGGGTACGTCGAGAGGGCGAAAACGACGGTAGTAAACAAAAAACAAAATAAAATGAAAATCGCAGATTTTCTTACCGTTTACTTGGTAGAACGTCGGCTTTTTGTAAAAATAAAGGCGAGGCACTTTTGTACCTCACCTTTTTTGTTTACGGTTATGCCGAAATGAAGCAGCCCCATATTTTTATAGTAAATATTGACAAACCGAGGAAGTTGTCGTATAATTATGTCATAAATAAAAATAAGGAGAGATAAAATGACCTTTGTTCGCAAAAACAAAATAGGCATTGCTTTTCTTGCGGTACTGATTATTTTCATCGCATTTGGAATAGTCACCGCAGTCAGCGGTCCCTACACTACTTATGAGCGTACGCTCACCGCACTTCTCCCCCCCGTTATCGCAATCGCACTCGCCCTTATCACGAAGGAGGTTTATTCCTCGCTCTTCGTGGGAGTTCTCGCAGGAGGTCTGCTTTATTCCCGATTCAGCTTTTCGGGAACGGTTGATGCCGTTATTGACGACGGTATCATTACCGCAGTTGCAGATACCGCAGGAATTTTCGTATTCCTCGTAATTCTCGGTATTCTCGTTGCCTTGGTAAATAAGGCAGGTGGCTCTCAGGCATTCGGAAGATGGGCAAAAACCCATATAAAGACTAAGGTTGGCGCACTTATCGCTACCTTCATTCTCGGCGTTCTCATTTTCATTGACGACTACTTCAACTGTCTGACGGTTGGCTCGGTTATGCGTCCGCTCACCGACAACCATAAGGTTTCGAGAGCAAAGCTCGCATACGTAATCGACGCAACCGCAGCTCCTATTTGTATGATAGCTCCCGTTTCCTCTTGGGCGGCGGCTGTTTCAGGCTCGGTTGACAGTGAAACCTATTCGGGCATTGAGCTTTTTGTCCGTGCAATACCGTTCAACTTCTACTCGCTTCTCACTATCGTTTTCGTGGTAACAATCTCTATTATGAGCTTTGACTACGGAAAGATGAAGATGTTTGAGCTTAAAGCTGAACAGGGCGACATTCACGGTGACGGCGACGTTCACGTTGATGACAACGAGGAGCCCGCAACCTCGAACGGCTCGGTATGGGACCTTCTCTTCCCGATAATCGTTTTGGTTGTTGCTTGCGTTCTCGGTCTTATGTACGTTGGCGAGTTTTTCGACAGCGAGAGCGAATATTACCTCGACTTTGTCGGCGCATTCGGTAATACCGATGCTTATGTAGGTCTTGCTTGGGGCGGCATAATTGCTCTTCTCATTATAATCGGATACCTGCTCCTTCGCCGTGTTGTCAGCTTTAAGGACGCTATGGATGCAATTCCCAAGGGCTTTATTGCAATGGTTCCCGCAATACTCATTCTCACCCTTGCAACTGCCCTCAAGAACATGACGGTTAATCTGGGTGCTAAGTATTACGTTGCAGACCTTATGGAGGGTGCAGGCGCACTCAATAACTTCCTGCCCGCTATAATATTCGTTGTAGCTTGCTTCCTTGCATTTGCAACAGGTACGTCGTGGGGTACGTTCGGAATACTCATTCCTATCGTGTCCGCTATGTTTGCGGAAACCGATCCGTTGTTCTTCATCGGTATATCCGCTTGCCTTGCAGGCGCTGTTTGCGGCGACCACTGCTCGCCCATCTCGGATACCACCATTATGGCGAGCGCAGGCGCACAGTGCAACCACGTTGACCACGTTTCAACTCAGCTGCCCTATGCAATTACCGTTGCGGCTGTGTCCTTCGTGTCCTTCATAATCGCAGGCTTTGTAAAGAGCGCATGGATTGCTCTGCCTATCGCAATAGTGCTTATGGTGGAACTATCTTTGTTATCAAGTATATTGTGGAGAGAAAGAAAGCTCCCGCAGAGGAATAAGGGGCTTCCGCCTTTTGGCATAACCGTAAACAAAAACAGTGAGGTACAGAAAATGTGCCTCACTTTTATTTTTTCGCACAGGCAGCCGCTTGCTTGCGGTTTTTACCCTTCGGGTACTTGACACCTCTGCCACCTTGTTGTATAATAATTATTAGAAAAATTAGAAAGGGGGAATAATATGCGAGCAGTAATACTCACCGCTGACCTTGATATAGCGTCCTTGATAGCGCTTGAGCTGTCGGCTCATTTTGAGTGCGACCGCATGCACGAATGTGAAAACGCAAGAGAATATGAGCTCATTGTCTGCGACCTTGATACCGCCACACCCCCTGTGTATATGGACGGACGGTTGGTGACGTTTTCCCGTACTGAGGGCAAGGGAATGCTCCCCCGACCTTTCCTCATTTCCGATATGATTTCTCTATGCCTTTGCAGGGGAGAGCGGAGCATAACGCTCGACTGCGAGCGTGAGATTGCAGTAATAGACGGGGTAACGCATACCCTGACGCACAGGGAATTTCTCCTTTTTGAGGCGCTTTTGTCAGCGAATGGGGACACTGTCCCCTGCGAGCGCCTGCTCTCGCTTGCCTTTGACGGCTCGACTGACAAAAACCTGCTCGGCGTTTATATACATTACTTAAGAAATAAGCTTGAACGTGAGCGCAGATTTATATACTCTCAGAGGAAAGAGGGCTATTATCTTGACCTGGAGGGCTATACCGTATGCTGAAAATAGTTATGGGCGACGTCGGCTCGGGCAAGAGCACCTACGTCACAGAAAAGATAAAAGAAGATATAGCAAACGGCAAATCGGCGTTTCTGATAGTGCCCGAGCAGCAGACCGTTGAGCGTGAGCGCACGATGGCGGACGAGCTGCCGCCATCAGCGCCGCTGACCTTTGAGGTGACGAACTTCTCACGCCTTGCAAACACGGTTTTCCGTGCTCTCGGCGGACTTTGCTACAATTATGCGGATAAAACGGTCAGAATGCTCATTATGTGGCGCACCCTCACCGACCTATCCCCGATGCTCCACGAGTTTTCCGAGCCCGATGCGAGGAAAATAAACCGCGCGGTTGCAGCAGTAAACGAGCTTCGGTTTTCAAAAATAACGCCGTTTATGCTCGAAAATGCGGCCAAGCGTGTGGAGGGGGAGGCACTCAAAAACCGCCTTTTGGATTTAGCGCTTATAACCACTACCTATACGCAGCTTGAGCATATCGAATACGAGGATGTTGCTGAC
Organism: Clostridia bacterium; assembly: GCA_017504405.1. Classification (GTDB taxonomy): domain Bacteria; phylum Bacillota; class Clostridia; order Oscillospirales; family CAG-272; genus UBA1740. The sequence continues at coordinate 69,125 of JAFVRG010000012.1, forward strand.
GACCTCGACCGCCTGTGCGATTTGCTTGATGCAAAACCGTTTTTTGCGGGTAAAAGCATCTATATTGACGAATTTGTCAGCTTCACCGAGCAGCAGTATTCGGTTATAGAGCGCCTCTTGAAAACCTCTGACGTCACGGTATGCGTTTACGAAGATTTTACCGAAAAGAAGCTCTGCTTTGGCGAGAGCCGTCAGCTTTTGGAGCGGCTTGCAAAAATGGCAGAAAGGCAAGGGGTGTCCGTCGAAACCGTTAGGCTGTGTGAGAACAGGAGAACGAAATCCCACCTCATACGCTATACTGCCGATAAGATATGGTCGCAGGACTTTCACAGCTCACGCTTTGACGGCGAGAGCGACGGCTCGCTCACCGTGGCTTGCGCTCCCGACGTGTACGCAGAGGCTGACTACGTCGCCTCCCTATGTGTCTCTCTTGCGAGAGAGGGCGCTCGCTATTCGGATATAGCGGTAATAGCGGATAAGTCGGAGAGCTATCACGGCATACTTGACGAGGCGTTTGAGCGATGTAACGTCCCGTACTTTATGTCGCATAAGGAGGATATAACCTCGCTTGAGCTTCTCCGCTACATTCAGTCGGCATACGAGGTTATAGCTCACGGCTTCCGCCTTGAGGACGTTATCACCTATATCAAATGCGGGCTGTGCGGGGTGAGCGATGACGAGGTAGACAGATTTGAGCTGTACGCTCACCGTTGGAGCATCAACGGACGGCGTGCGTACCTTGATAAAGACAGCTGGAAAATGAACCCACGTGGGTACGTTGACAACGAGAGCGACTCGGACAGAGAGCTTCTCATTAAAATAAATGAAACGAGAAAAAAGGCATTTGCACCGCTGTCAGGACTGTGCGAGAGCTGTGAGGGCGTGCATACCGTTTTCGAGCACAGTAGGGCATTGATGGAATTTTTGCTCTCGCAGAATATGGAGAGCGTGCTCGTCAACCGCTCCCGTGAGCTGCTCTCACGGGGTGACTCTGTGCGTGCGGAATATTATGCAAGGCTCTGGGAGATAATCTGCGATTGCCTCGATACCCTCACGAAAACCGTAGGGGATGCAGAGGTACGTGCGGATAAATACTCCGAGCTACTCCGTATGATGTTTTCCTCGGTTGACATCGGCAGAATACCGTCGTCAAGCGACGAGGTAACCGTCGGCGATGCCGACACATTGCGTATAGGCACGAAAAAGCATATAATTCTTATCGGTGTAAACGACGGCGTTTTTCCTGCCGCCGTGAAGGATAACGGACTGTTTGGCGATGCCGACAGGAAAGCTCTCGCAGCGCTCGGAATAAATATCGGCTCGGAGCGTGAGCTGGAGGCAGAGCGCAAGCTGTTTGGGTTTATGCGCTCAATGCTCCTTTGCTCGGATACGCTGACTGTGTGCTATCATACGCAAAATGCTCAGCTCGAGGCATCACGCCCCTCAATTGCAGTATCGAGAATACGGAGCATTGCAAACGGCAGGGAGCGATTCGTTGATATAAGGACGCTATCCCCTGAGTTCTTCGTCTGTTCAAGGGACGGTGCGGTACGCACCCTCTCCCGCCTTGGCAAAACCGCCGAGGGAAAGGCGCTGAGAGGTGCGCTCGCCACGGTGGACGGCTACTCGGATTTGTGCTGTGAGCATACACCCGTAGCCGACGGAGAATGTGCGATTAGTGTGACCCCCGAGGCTTTCGGAAGCACGCTCTACCTCTCGCAGTCCAAAATAGATAAATTCATCAAATGCCCATTTCTCTATTACTGTAAGTACGTGTTAAAGCTCTCGGATAATTCAAAGAGCGAATTTAACGTTGCCAGCATAGGTAACTTCCTTCACGCCTGCTTTGAGGAGATGTTCAGGGTTTTAGATGCTGACGGACGTGAGATAGGCTCACTTGCCGACGAGGAGCTCTCCGACTGCGTCAGTCGGGCGACAGAATCGTATATCGCCCGTGTATGTCCGCCGGAAAAGAGAAGCTCGGCACGCCTTTCGCACCTCTTTTCACGCCTTGAACGCACGGCGCAGCTCGTTGCACGCAATATGCGTGACGAGTTTGCGAAAACCGCCTTCAAGCCAAAGCTTTTTGAGGCAAAAATTTCCGGTGATGGCGATATACCCCCCGTGAAATTCACGCTCTCCGATGGCACGTTGCTGACGGTTGGCGGAGTTGCCGACAGAATAGATACTCTTGAGCTTGACGGTAAAACATATATCCGCATCGTGGATTATAAAACGGGAGAGCATAAATTCTCCCTCGACGGAATACGCAAGGGTGCGGAAATACAAATGCTCCTCTACCTGTTCTCTGCGGTGAAAAACGGCTCACACCTGTTTTCGGGCGAGTCCGTGGCGGCGGGCGTCAGCTATATGATGGTAAACACGTCCCCCGTCAAGGTTGATAAAATGCCAGACAGCGTGACCGAAGCGGCAATGCAGAAATACACAAGAAGCGGCGTGATAATAGACGACGACTGTGTTGTGAATGCGCTCGGTGCTGACGGGGGCAAGGAGTATCTGACAACCCTTGTCAGCAGGGAGCGACTGGGCGAGGCATTTTCCGAGCTCGAGCAGGCTCTCTGCGAGATAGGCGAGCGCATACGCAGCGGCGATGCGTCGGTGCCCTCACAGGCACATTTAGCGAAGGAACGGAGCTGCACGTACTGCGAAATGAAGGACGTGTGCCGTTCCCGAGTGGAAAGCTAATAAAGTCAATAAACGCAATCTTTGGACTACTAAATGCAATTGCAATGAAACCGTTTACAAAGTAAAATTAAATTAATAAATATATTTACGAAAGCGAGAATAAAGATGACTGATCTTGAAAAGAAAGTTTATGATTTAGGTGTTCTCCCCGTTATCAAAATCGATAACGCAAAGGATGCTGTTCCCCTTGCAAGGGCGCTGTGTGACGGCGGACTCCCTGCGGCAGAGATAACCTTCCGTACCGCATGTGCGGCAGAGGCTATCGCTAATATAAAGAAGGCTGTTCCCGAGATGCTCCTCATCGCAGGAACTGTTCTGACCACCGAGCAGGTTGATGCGGCTGTAGCGGCAGGCGCTGAAATAATCGTTGCCCCCGGACTCAATCCCAAGGTTGTAAAATACTGTGTTGATAAGGGTATTCCCGTTATCCCCGGTATAGCAAATCCCTCGGACATTGAGATTGCTCTCGAGCTCGGACTTTCCACCGTTAAATTTTTCCCCGCAGAGGCGGCGGGAGGACTCAAAATGCTCAAGGCAATGAGCGCACCCTACGGCTCGCTGAAATTTATGCCCACAGGCGGAATTAACGCAGACAACTTGGTTTCCTACCTTAAATTTAATAAGATACTTTGCTGCGGCGGCAGCTTTATGGTTCCCGGCGACCTCATCAACGCAGGCGAGTTTGACAAGATAACCGAGCTCACCAAAAATGCAGTAACCTCTATGCTCGGCTTTGGATTCAGACATATCGGTATCAACACCGAGAACAAAGAGGAGGCAGAGCGTGCGGCGAAGCTGCTTTGCACGATGTTTGGCTTCTCCTGCCGTGAAACGAGCAAGAGCTATTTCCCCTCCGAGAGCTTTGAGGTAATGTTCGGTAAGGGTCCCGGCAAAAACGGACATATCGCAATAGAAACGAACTTCGTTGACAGAGCAATAGCTTATTTTGAGCGCAACGGCTTTGCAATTGATCCCGACAGCGTTCAGTACGACGATAAGGGAAATCCCAAATTTGCGTATCTGCGTGATGAGATATGCGGATTTGCTTTCCATTTAGTTCCAAAGAAATAATAGGGCTTCGTATTTCGGCGTCTTCCGCCGTTTCCTGCCAAGCTCGCTGTATTCTATACAGCTTCGGGCAGGAGAACGGCGAAATCCATCCAAAATACGTGCGCCCTTGAACCGAGTGGGGCGTGATGACGCAATCTGCCTCAAAATACGTGCGCCCTTGGGTGGTTTCCAAGTTTACTGCCAAGCCCGGCGTAGGTAAACTACGCCTTCGGGCAGGAGAACGGCGAAATCTATCCAAAATACGTGCGCCCTTGAACCGAGTGGGGCGTGATGACGCAATCTGCCTCAAAATACGTGCGCCCTTGAGTGGTTTCCGAGTTTTCTGCCAAGCCCGCTGTATTCTATACAGCTTCGGACAGGAGAACGGCGAAATCCATCCAAAATACGTGCGCCCTTGAACCGAGTAGGGCGTGATGGCGCAGTCTGTACCCTCGCACAAAGTGAGGCGTGGTGACTCAATCATTAAAAATCAGAGGTGCGGATTCCGTTTCGGAGCTTCCGCACCCCTTGTTTTTCTGCGCTTTATGACGAGCCTTGGCGCAGTTTTATCCCCGTTTGTCACTTTTGCACAAAAAATGAAAGAAAAAATTGTTACATTTCACACTTTACAAGTTGACATTTCTTTGATATAATTATAGCGAATTAAATATTTTTTAATTTAATAAAGAAATGTGAGGAAAACATCATGAAAAAATTTGCAAGAGTATTGTTTCTCGTTCTCATGATCGCTATGCTCTCGGTATGTCTGATAGCTTGCGAAACTGATGATGCGGAGGGCGACGGCACTACTACTACCACTACTGCCGATGGCGGCACCACCACTACCACTTCATCTTCGGTTTCTATTAACTCGAAGATTAAGCAGACTGTAAGAATTATCGACGGTATGACCGGCAACGTTCTTGAGACCCGTAAGGTTTCTCAGGGCTCCAGCGTTAACCCCCTCAACGACTACCGTGATCTCCATTACGGCTACAAAATGAATGAGGAAAAGTACAACGCAGATAAGGCGCAGAAGGTCCTCAAGGACACCGATATCATTATCGAGTATGTTCCCAAGACCGAGTACACCATCCTTCTTCAGACAGGTAAGGGAGCAACCTACACCGCATTCGAGTATGAGTTCAAGCAGAGACTTACTCCCGAAGAGATTACTGCGGGTAAGGATACCTACATATTCTCCAACAACCCCACCAACGCAAAGAAGCATAACGACTTCACTACTGTAACTCTTGACGGTATAGTTAAGGTTTACGAGGGCGACTCAATCCTTAACATACCTAAGGCAGAGGTTACCGTAGACGGTGAGTTCGAGAAGTGGCTCGTTGTTACAGGCGCTGAAAACGGCGTAGGCGGAGCTACCGGAAACGACATATTCACCGGCTCGGCTGTTGCTCAGAACTTCGTTATCAGACCCTACTACTACAAGGACGGTACCACCGTTTTCGTTACTGATTTCGACGGAGCTAATCCTCTTCTCGGCCTCAACATTGCTGAGAGATGGGATGAGACTAAGTCCGACTACACCAAGTACAACGACGAGGTTAAGGGTAATGAGTTCGTAACCTACGGCTCCGATCCTACACGTATCGACGTTGACAACGGTGCATTCAGACTTGCACACAGACTCGGTGACTTCATTTACAACCAGGGTAACGGCACTCATACTCCCGCAACCTTTAACAAGTTTACCGGAACCGACAAGCTCGGTCAGTGGGACGTTCAGGCTGATGAGCACACCTTCGCTACATGGGACGGTGAGAAGCTCTATCTTGCTATAATTATCCGTGACGATACTCCTAACCAGATTTCCGATGCTGACATCGCTCTCTGCGAGCAGTGGAACCTTGACGGAACTGCATACAACTTCTATCCCGCAGGTGATAACATTGAGTTCCGTTTCATGTTCGGAACCAAGGATGAGGTTGCAAGACCCACACATACCCAGGAGTCCTTCATTTACACGGACAGCACTACTGACGAGAACTGCCTGCGTTGCATTTCTACCGACCGTCTCGGAAGAGTAGAGAACAGATCTAACGAGCCTGAAAGCGACAAGCAGCATCTGTTTGTAAAGCAGGTTGACCTCGACGGAGATGCTACTAATAAGATCAGAACCAAGCAGCTCATGCAGGGTGACAAGAACGTAGGATACGTTGTAGGCTTCGAGGTTGATATTGCAGGATACATTGACTACAAGTTCGTTGGCACCGAGGACGGTCAGTACGAAACCGCTGACAAGTATTGGGCAGCAAACAACAACCTGTTCAAGTTCATTATGTCTGTTCAGATCAACGACCGTTTCAATCCTCTTATGACCAAGGCTACTGCTGATGCTGACTCAGTTGTTACCGAGCGTTACTGGAACGATGACGGAACCAAGTGTGAGCTTCTCGGCGACGGCGTTGCAGGAATGGTAGGCTGCGGCGGTCAGGCTAAGGTTGTTAACTACTCAACCATTACTATAGCTAACTACGCAGAGCCCGACGAGGAATAATCTAAGGTAAATACAAATTTAAACGGCACGCTACGGCGTGCCGTTTTTTGCTGCTTTTGATTATGTACGGATTTTACGTCTATGAGTGAATGTACAGACCCGTTTAAGCTACGTCCTCTCCGATATTGTTGTATATTTTGCGATATAAATCATAGGATATGATAAGAGGATATGATAAAAACCAAATAAAAACCAATTGGATTTTGTAAAAGAGTAACAAAATTGTATGAATTCGACAAAAAATATTGCTTTTTTTTTTTTTTTTTGGTAGAATTTACTCAGAGGCAAGAATATACTGTATTGGGTGTTCTTAACTCAAATTTATCCTTGGAGGATTTAATTATGAAGAAAACATTGATGTTAATGCTCGCAATTGTAATGATGCTTATGCTTTCGTTTACACTCATTGCCTGCGAAACCGAAGACACGGACGGCGACACGACCACAACGACAACAGCCGCACCTACGACGACCTCAACAACAGTAAACAAAAATCAGAAATTTGAGGTTAAGCTGGTTGACGGCCTTACAGGAGCTCTGCTCGAAAAGAGAAACGTTTCCTCGGGCGGTACCTTCAACCCTTTGAATAACTATGCAGATATTCATTACGGCTACAAGCTGAATGAGGAAAAATTCAACACCGATAGGGCGCAAAAGGTTACGTCTGACAGAACCATAACACTCGAATTTCTGCCTAAGGAAGAGTACACTATACAGCTTCAGGACATAAACGGAGCCCTCTATACAACCTACGAGTATACCTTTAAGCAGAGGCTCACCCCCGAGCAGATAGCGGCGGGCAAGGTGGTTGACGCACAGGGCAATCAGGTGCTCGATGAGGGAAATCCCATTGACCTCGTTTTCGGAGGCAAAAAATTCAACGATTACGCCGAGGTAACTCTTAACGGTATTGTTAAGGTTTACGAGGGTGACTCCATCCTGAGCTTGCCTGCGGCGAAGACTACTATCGAGGGTGCATTCTCGAAGTGGATGGTGGTTACGGGCGCAAGCGAGGGCATAGGCGGTGCTGCTGATGCGGATAGCAATTTCACCGGCTCTGCGGTTGATAAGAGCTACGTTATAAGGCCTAAGTACGTTTACGACGGCGCAGTTCTCTACATAAACGAATTCGGCGCGACCAATCCTCTTTTGGGTGTTAATCTCAAGGACAGATACAATGAGGCTACCGAGAAATATGACCTCTACAACGACGAGGAGAAGGGCAACGAGTATCTCTACTACGGCACAGATGACTCTGTTCGTTGCGATTCAACCACAGGTGTGTTCAGACTGGCGCATAAGTTCGGCAACGAGATAGTATGGGACCCCAACAACGTAAACGCAGAGAACACCAACAAGTTTACGGGTGCTGTACAGACAAAGCCTATCCAGATTGACGCTACCACGTTTGCAGCTTATGACGGCGGCAAGGTATACGTCTATACTGTTGTCCGTGACGATACACCCTTCTTCATCTCCGATCGTGATATGGGCTTTATACAGCAAATGCTCGCTGAAGATCCTACATCTATAAATATATGGAACATAGCCGACAGCGCAGAAATCCGTTTCTTCTTCGGTGCTAAGAACGATCTCGCAACGGATGACGGAGGAAATCAGTATCTGCAATGCAATACCAGCGCTAACGGCCTGCGCTACATGGGTGTAGACCGTCTCGGCAGATGTGCGACTCAGCTCCCCGAGGCAGGCGATATTAAGATGTATAAGTATATATCACTCGTTGACCTCGACGGAGATGCTACTAACGGTCAGAATGCAAAGCAGCTCTACGATGCACAAAACAACAACGTAGGCTATGCATTAGGATTTGAGTTTGACATCACAGGCTATATTCAGGACAATTTCGTAGATAACGGCGAATATTCATCGGTTGCTGACTATTGGGCAGCAAACGAGCAGATACTCCGTCTCGTAATCAATATGCAGATAAACGACCGCTATACCTCCCTTATGACTAAGGCGGAAGCAGGAAACCCCTCAGTAGAAACCGAGCACTTCCTCAATGAAGAAGGAATTGTAAGAAACGACCTTCTTAACGGCGGAAAATACGGACTTATGGCATCGGGCGGACAGTGTCAGGTTGCAGTTTGCAAAACACTCACCATCGTAAATACGAAAGAATGAGATTAAAATAATTAGTCTGCACTGTACCCGTAGCGGTATGGAAATGACGGCAGATACTAACAGCTGATTGATAAAATCGGGTGCGGAACGGACGCATTTTGCGTCAATTCCGCACCCTTATCTATTGCAATTGATAGCTCTTTACAAATTGTTGTTTTATCTTTACATATCGTTGTTAGTTTGTGGAAAAACCGTTTTGCAACTTGACATATTGTTTGCCTTGTGTTAGTATTTAATTGTACAAGAATTAGTATAAGGAGTATTGATTGTATGAAAAACCTGATGAAAATTTTGGTTGTTGCGCTTTTGGCGCTGACGCTTTTCGTTATGCTCGTATCCTGCGATGAAGGCGATGCCGGCGCAACAACAACGACTACTACTACGGCGGAGTCCTCAACGTCGAGTTCTACCACTGCTGTACAAAAGCAGCGCTGTGAGGTAAAGGTAGTTGATGGCATTACAGGCATGGTTCTTGAGGTCAAGCAGGTTACCACCGGCAGAAACTTCAATCCCAACGGCTCGTATGATAATCTTCACTACGGTTATAAGATGAATAAGGAGAAGTACGATGCCGATAAATCTCAAAAGATACTGAAAGACACCGTTATCACCATCGAATACACTCCGAAAGAGGAATATACCGTTAAAATTCAGAATGATGACGGTTCATCCTTGTTCGAGGGATATGAGTATTTATTCAAGGAGAGGCTCAGTGTACAGGAGATAATAGACGGTAAGGACACCTTGGTTTTCGGAAACACCTCGGCTAATGAGAAGAACAGAACGGATTTCAAGAACACCACCCTTAACGGCTACATAAAGTTCTATGAGGGTGACTCGGTTGGAGCACTCCCCACAGCACCCATTTCGGTTATGGGAGAATTTGAGAGCTGGCTCGTAGTTACCGGTGCAGTTGACGGCATTGGCGGCGCTACGGGAGATGTAGTGTTCTCAGGAGCAGCTCTGACGGATAATTTTGTTATCAGACCTTACTATAAGCCTGACGGAGTAACTCTTTACACAACCAATCTCACGTCTACATTTGCAAACCCGCTGCTTGCACTCAACGTTGCAGACAGATGGGATGCAGATGAGGCTGACTACACAAAATATAATGATGCAAAGGACGGTAACGAGTTTGTTACCTTTGGCAATGATACAACACGTTGCGGAGCAACGAGCGGTGCATTCAGATTCGTGCATAAGCACTCGGAGGTTGGTGTATATGCTCCCGATATCGGCAATATAATCACACCTGAGAAAAACAAATTTACAGGAAATGAAAACCAGCGTAAGATAATGGTGGATTCAAACACCTTTGTAGCTTGGGACGGAAGTAAGATCTACGTATATTCAATAGTCAGGGACGACTCCGTATATGATATTTCGGCAGCGGATATTGCAAGCGCCAATAGCGCTTTGGACAGAGGTGATGCGGTTAACTTATATCCCGCAGGCGATAATGCGGAGATGCGCTTTGCTTTTATGCCCAAGGGCGAGATAGCTAAAGGCGAGAGGGAAGGCACATTTGTTGCCAACGGCAGCCATGAATTTGACAATTATCTGCGCTGCATACAGATAGATAGCCTTGGTAGAGTGGCAATAGAAACTGCTTCGGAGCCCAAGGGTGATGGCTTTGTCTCCCAGTATAAGTATGTGAACGTTGTTGACCTCGATTCTGAAAGTGATAATAGGAATATTGTGCTCTATAATGCAAGCAATGAGAGAATAGGATACGTATTCGGCATGGAGTTTGACATTCTTGGCTATATTCAGGAGAGATTCGTTGACAGCGGAGAATACACAAGCGTTGCGGAATATTGGAGCAACAACAAGGATATGTTTAAGGTTGTTATAGGTGTTCAGGTTAATGACCGCTACGAGCCTCTTATGACGAAGGCACAGCCCGGTCAGCCCGGCACTGAGGCGGGAACATATCTTAACTCCGACGGAACGATAAGAGATGACCTTGATGGCACAGAGCCCGGAACGGCAGGCTTCTCAGGCTCCGGAACGCAGGCAACGATTAAAGACTTTTCGACGATTACCGTAATGAATAAAGAAGAGGAATAATTAAAATTACAGCGTGATGATGCAAAAATCATCACGCTGTTTTTCGTTTATTGAAGGTTGGTTAAGAATAATAGGAAAACGAAAAAGCCCTGTGATGCAGGGCTTTTTATGATACTTGGTATCTATTGCCGAGGTGTTGCCTTCGGCTCTTTTGTTTCGCCGCAGACGAGCTGCCGGCTCTCTTTGTATCTTATTTTACCGGAGCTGTGCTCTCGGCTTTTCTCTTTCTTTTGTACGGGCGGCGGTGCCTTTGCGAGCTTGCCTTACGGTATTGCTCCGCTTCCGCCAGCTTCGTTTTATACGAGCTTATCTTCTCATCACCGGCTGCCTCAATTGAGAATTTTATTCTGTACGTTGAATCCATATTGTGAGACAGGCGTGCTGTGACAAACATTTTTCCGTGCTCGGCGCAGCTCATAAGGGTTAAATATCTCTGTCCCTTCATATGCAGGGTTTTGTCATCCTGCGCCATTTTCTTTTTGCAGAAGGGACAGCTTATCACACCGTGACCTTCGAAGTCGTTTAGGCTTGAAAATCCCGTATACCCTCGCTCTCCGACGTCGGCATCTCCGAGCGTGAGGGAGAAGAGCGATTTCCCGATGTTAGGGTTATATCTCGCTATACCCCCTGCGATATCCAGCCGTTTTGCCACCAGAGCTGTGAAGTACGCATCGTTGAGCGCATCGTGTGCGGGGAGCGTCTGCTCAATTCCCAGAGCCGCCATCGCATCCTCGAGGGATACCTGCCGTTTTTCTCCGCCCGTCTGCTGGGAGTATATCGTTTGCAAATCGTACACCCTATCGAGCCAATCGGTTGAGAGGGAATTTACGTTGAAATTCTCCTTAAGCATCGGTATATCGTCGGGCCCCCACGTGAGAAAGGCAAAGTCCTCACCGCAGAATCGGCGAAAGCTCTCTGCCGCCTCGGGGAGCAAAACCCCCGCATCCATCTTCTGCTGTGTTATACCGGTTAAGAGCATCACGTGCCTGTGTATTTTCGTGAAATATTTCGGCTTAACTATTATGCTGTAGCTTCCGCATATATCGAGACGCTCGTCCAGCTTCACGGCGCCAATCTGTATTACCTCTCCTCGCAATCGGGCGCACAGTCGCTTCTGAACAGCCATAGCCTTCTGCATGTACGCCTGATTCCATTCCAGGTCTAAAACTATGTAATTCATATTTTTCCTTCATTTTTTAATCAAAATATATTGTATCACCTTTATAAAATTAAATCAAGCCCTTTTTTGATTTTTGTTCCGATTTATTGCACGCATATTATTTTGTTGACAAAAGCGCACGTATGCGTTATAATATTATATATGCGAAAAATACGGAGGAATTTATATAATGAAAAAAATACTTTCCCTAATACTTATTCTGGCGGTTGCGGTTCTGCCGTGCCTTCTCGTTTCCTGCTCGGACGATGAGGAGAAGATAACGCTCGCAAATGCGGGAACAAAGGCAGAGGAGTACTATAACGCTCTCTCCCTCTCCGATGCGACAAAGGAGGGTAAGGCGGAGTTTGCCGAGTATTACAGACACCAGCTTCAGCTCCTTGACGAGGCAACCACTGACGATGAGGCGGCAACAAAATATGCCGAGCTCACTGCTAATCTCGATGCTAAATATAAAGAGATGTTTGTTGACAGCACTGCGTACAGCATCTCTGCGCAGAGAGCCGCTCATAAGGCAGAGATTGATGCGTTTGCGGCTGCAAAGAACATAAACGCACACGTTTTCGGCGAAACACAGAAATCTATTTTCGACGGCAAGGTTGCGGCTGAGAAGACAAAGATTGATGCGCTCGATTCAACCATTGCTATGCAGGAGCAGCTCGCCGCATCGAAAAACACGATAAATGCGGCAGTTCAGTATGCGGTGGAAAATGCTAACATATCCCCCGATTCCGCAAAATATGCGGCGTTGCAGTCGGCGAAGGCTATATGGGAGTCCTACAAGAATGCGTCTGACGGCGAACCTAAAACCCTGTCGGGAATGCTCATAGAGGACAGGAGCGATATGGAGAGCATTTATGCGGCAACAACCGTTGCAATCTGCGGCGAGGTGAGTGATGAGATGCTCGACGGAACCAACGATGCGGGACACATAAAGACTCTTGAAGCAGCTCTTGCAGCCTTCTATGAGGAGAATAAGAATTCGATAAGTGCGACCAAGCAGACGGTTCTTAATAATCTTGCGGCATACTTCAGAGGTGAGATAGAGGGCCCTGCAAATGAGAAGATTGACAGAAGCATGCTCTCCAATTCGGGTGATGCGAAGCTTCAGGAAAAATATATGACAGAGCGCAATTTCATCCAGTCGAAGACAGGTGCGGAGATTGATTCCAGAGCTGAGCTCGCCGAGCTCCAGAAGAATGCGGCACTCTCCATTTACAACAAGTACATAGAAATTCTTGCAAATGACGTGGGAGCAAGCACAGGCTGGACACCCATTTCATAAAAACCTACAAATCAAAGGTAGATTTACAGTATGATAGAAGCAAAAAAAATTCCCGAAGTCTTTGGCACTATGGTGTTCAGAGATAAAGATATGAAAGAGAGGCTCTCGCCCGAGATTTATGCAAAGCTGCATAAGACGATAGATAACGGCGAGCCGCTCAGCCCCGAAATAGCGGGCTCGGTTGCCGATGCTATGAAGGAATGGGCGATGGAGAGGGGCGCTACGCACTACACCCATTGGTTCCAGCCTATGACGGGCATAACCGCCGAAAAGCACGACAGCTTTATCGAGCCCGACGGCAACGGCGGCCTTATAATGAAATTCTCGGGCAAGGCTCTGATTAAGGGTGAGCCCGATGCCTCATCCTTCCCCTCGGGCGGTCTGCGTGCCACCTTCGAGGCGAGAGGATACACCGCTTGGGACCCTACGTCCCCTGCGTTTGTAAAGCAGAATACCCTCTGTATTCCTACGGCGTTCTGCTCGTACAGCGGAGAGGTTCTCGATAAAAAAACACCGCTTCTGCGTTCTATGGAAATAATCAACGTGTCCGCAAAGAGAATACTCAGGCTCTTTGGCAAGGACGTTCACCGTGTTATCACCACCGCAGGAGCAGAGCAGGAATATTTCCTTATCCCTAAGGAGATGTATGACAAGCGCCTTGACTTAAAGCTCTGCGGAAGAACCCTGTTCGGCGCAAGACCGCCGAAGGGACAGCAGCTCGACGACCACTATTTCGGCGCTATAAAGGTGAAGGTCAAGGAATTTATGGACGAGCTCGACGAGGAGCTGTGGAAGCTCGGTATCCTTGCAAAGACCGAGCATAATGAGGTTGCCCCCTCGCAGCACGAGCTTGCCCCCATATTCACAACCACGAATATCGCCTGCGACCACAATCAGCTCACAATGGAGCTTATGAAGCGCATAGCGGAGAAGCACGGCCTTGTGTGCCTGTTGCACGAGAAGCCCTTTGCGGGCGTAAACGGCTCTGGTAAGCACAACAACTGGTCGCTATCCACCTCTGACGGGGTTAACCTGTTGGAGCCGGGCGATTCGCCGTCCGACAACGCACAGTTCCTTCTTTTCCTCACCGCAGTTATCAGCGCGGTTGACGAATATGCCGATTTGCTCCGTATTTCGGTTGCATCAGTCAGCAACGACCACCGTCTCGGTGCGAGCGAGGCGCCCCCCGCCATCGTTTCGATATTCCTCGGCGAGGAGCTCAACGACATTTATAAGTCGATAGAGAGCGCAACCCCCTATAACAAGAAGGACAGCACCTACATGGACGTAGGCGCAAGCGTTCTGCCCGTATTCCCTAAGGATAATACCGATAGAAACAGGACATCACCCTTTGCCTTTACGGGTAATAAGTTTGAGTTCCGTATGCTCGGCGCAAACGATTCGATTGCCTGCGCCAACATTATGCTCAACACAATAGTTTCCGATACGCTCGACAGATATGCCGATGCGCTCGAGGGAGTGAAGCCCGAGGAGTTCAACTCGGCGGTTACTGCGCTCATTCGCTCGGAGTACAAGGCGCATAAGAGAGTTATATTCAACGGAAATGGCTATTCCCACGAATGGGAGCTGGAGGCTATGGCACGTGGGCTTCACAACTACAAGACCACAGTTGATGCAGTTCCTCACTATACCGACGAGAAGAACGTGGCGCTCTTTGAGCGCAAGGGTATATTTACCGCAACCGAGATTGCCTCACGCCGTGATATTCTGCTCGAAAACTATTCGAGTATGCTCTCGATTGAGGCGGCGGCTATGGTTGATATAGCACGTAAATTTATCGTGCCCGCATCGCTTTCCTATATAGGTGAGCTCTCTAAAATTCTTGCTGACAAGAAGGCGTCGGGAATTAAGGCTTGCAGGACCGAGAGGGCGCTGGTTGACAAGCTCTCGGATTACACCGATCTTGCCTACGGATACGCCTGTGAGCTTTCAGATGCTCTTGCGGCGGCAGACGGATATGAGCACGGAATAGAGCGTGCAAAATACCTTGCCAACACAGTCAAGCCCTGTATGGAGAAGCTCCGTGCGGCGGCAGACGAGCTTGAGCCGCTGACGGCAAAGAAATACTGGCCGTACCCGTCTTATTCCGACCTGCTTTTCGGAGTATAAGCTCCCGAAAAATCTCCGATTTCGGAATTTCAATAAAAAGGGCAAACACAAACGTGTTTGCCTTTTTATTTTATCTTCCTTTTATTATAACACGTGCGCAGGCACGCAGGCGTTTATATAGACGGCGCAGGGGCAGACGGCGAAGATAACGCCTGTATTTTTTACCCGACAGCTCATCACGCATATCGCCGACAATAATTGCCGACACCTTGGCAATTATCTGCAATTTCTGTATGCCGTGCTCCAAAATATACTGATTGTCACCGCACATTGTGTATCCGTCGGGCTTGATTTTCACTATGCGGTGCAGGACGTAAGCTCCGTTTTCCCGACGGTAGAGCACGGTATCGTGCTTTTTGATGCTGTCGGGTGCGACGAGCACGGCGGCGGTTTCGTTCTCACGCAAAAACGGGCGCATACTCGTTCCACGTGGGTATAGCACAAATTCACCGCCCTCGGCTATCGCCGCCTCTATCAGTACGGCTATATCAGCCATACGCATAACGTCAGTCAAGGACACCTGCTCCTCTCATCTTCTCAATAAATTCGGAAACATCTGTCATAGCCTCGTTCTTATCAAGACCGTATTCTGCGGCGAGCAGCTCGGCGAGAGCTTTTTCGTCAGAGCCGCTTATGAGCTTTTCAAACAAAAATGCGCCGCTGTCGTTGAGCTTTATCATTCCTCCGGTTGTGTTCTTACCGAGAGGTATTGCGAAAAAATCCGTTCCTATTTTGCGTACCGCAAATTTTCCGTTAAGCTTCATTTTTCCATCTCCTTACAGGCGAGCTCTGCCGCCGTCCTTTCCATATTACAGCCGAGAGTGTAGAAATTTACCGCCTCGGCGGTTTTTTGTACTAAATCAACAACCCTCTCTGCGCCCTCTGCGCCGTTTGGCATATACACCTGCCCTATCATTCTCATAAAGGCATCGGACGGAGGCATCTTCTCGATTTTGTTTTCCTTCGCTCGGTAAAGAAAGCACAGAGCGTGAAGCGGAGCCTTGGCATTTCTTTGCCAGCCCTCCTTACCGCACCAAGGGGTGCCGTAGGCGTAGGGGACGCCGTCAACAACTTTTATAAGAGGCTTGTCGCCGTTTATCATATTAACTTTATCGCCAAACACCCTGCGCCAGAGCAGTATGTGCGTGCTTTTTCCTGTTCCGCTGGGAGCGGAGAAGGCAAAGCCCCTTCCGTCCTTCTCTATAACCGAGGCGTGGAGCATATATACACCGTACTCATGTATTTTTTCACATATCTTTCGGTATACCGACACGAGCTCGAGATATTCTGGTGAGCGGTCTGACTCTGCACCGAGTGTGTCTGCGAGGTCGAGCTCGTAGGCGAGGTCTGCATCGTCCGAGCTGACTGTGAATACGGGTGGCTCGTCGGTTAAATAGTCCTTGCATATCCGCTTGACAGCACCGTATTTATTGTCAATACCGATGACAGTATCTGCAATTTTAATGCAAAACATTCAAAGCACCTCCCTCGCACGTATACGAGTAGATTATACCATACATAAAAAGCTTTGTCAACGGATACTCAAATTAAAGAAAAAGGATGGCATGCGCCATCCTTTTTATGTACTGATTTTATATTACTCAGCAGCCTTAACCTCTGCGGAGAGAACGTCAGCGGCAACCGAAACCTCGGTCTCGTTGATTGCGCTGTATTTGGTCTCATAGGTAGTGGTCTTGGTCTCGTCGCCAACCTTTACAACGATAGAGTAGCTCGAAATGAGAGTACCGTTCTCGTCAACGGAAAGGGTAGAGGTAACCGTGCGGTCCTCATCGGAATTGTCGGTGAAGGAGTATACGCCGTCCTTCTCGTCAAAGAGGTCAAACAGCTTGGTGTATACCATAAAGTCGTAGGTGTCCGCATATTCGCCGAACTCCTGGATGAACTCAACCTTGGTGAGCTCTACCTTGGTTATTGTGTTTTCCTTCTTCTCTGCAGAATAGAACTTGCCGCTCTCTGCATCAGCCCAAACCCAGGTCTCTTTTTCCTTTGAAAGGATATCCTCCTCGTCGGGTGTGTACTTTTCGTAAGCAACACGGTTCTTGACATCTACCTTACGTACGTAGTTGTCGCTCTCGTAGGTGTAGCTCTCAGCCTCTGCGAGCTTGTTAATTGCCTTCTCAACGTCGCTGCCGCCGCAGGAGGTGAGAATGAGCATAGTTGCAAGAAGCATTGCAACTGTGCAAAGTGTGAGTAAACGTTTCATAGCCTTCATGAAATGCCTCCGTAAATTTATTCGTGAATTGCCACAGCAATCCCGTATTTACATTATAGCACTTTTTTCAAAAAAGGTCAAGGTTTTTTGAAAAAAAGGAATAATTTACGTCTTAAATCACTGCTTTTACGTTTAATCAAAAATATTTAAAAAAATGAAAAAAAGTATTGACAAGCCCATCCTTGAGTGGTATAATAGTAAACTGCATTACAATCGCTTTTTTGTCGGCAACAAAAGGAAAAAACACCGTTTTTTATAGAAATCTCTTATGTCCGATATAAGCGAAACTTATTGTCAAAATATAATTTTGAAGGAGCAATTACTTATGCTTAAACTCCAGAAGCTCGGCACAAATGAGAGAATGAGTTTCTCGAAGCTCAGCGACGTCTGCGAGATGCCTAACCTTATCGAGGTTCAGCGCAAATCCTACGAGTGGTTTCTGCGTGAGGGACTTTTAGAGGTCCTGCACGACGTATCCCCTATCGTTGACTTCTCGGGCAACCTCATAATCGAATTTGTCGGTTACAGCCTTGACGAGAAGGCTGCGAAGTATCCCGTTGAAGAGTGCAAGGACAGGGATACCACCTACGAGGCTCCGCTCAGAGTGGAGGTTCGACTCACTAACAAGGAAACGGGAGAGGTGAAGCAATCCGAGGTCTTTATGGGCAATTTCCCGCTCATGACAGACAGCGGAACGTTTGTTATCAACGGCGCAGAGCGTGTCGTTGTATCACAGCTCGTGCGTTCCCCCGGAATGTACTACGACTGCAATATTGACAAGGCAGGCGAGCACAGCTACACTGCGCAGGTTATCCCGTACAGAGGTGAGTGGCTCGAGTACGAAACCGATTCCAACGGCGTATTCTACGTAAAAATCGCAAAGACGAGAAAGCTTCCTATCACGGTGCTCATCCGTGCTCTCGGCGTTGAGAGCGATGAGGCTATCGAGAGAATGTTCGGCAGCGAGAGAATGCTCGATGCCACTATTGCCAAGGACGAGTGTGCCAAGCTGGCGCTCGAAAACGGCTCCACTCTCGGCGACGAGGCTCTCAAGGAAATATACAAGAAGCTGCGTCCGGGCGATCCCCCGCTCGTAGAGAGCGCAAAGCAGCTCGTCAGCAACACCTTCTTCGACCACAAGAGATACGATCTCGCTCCTGTCGGACGTTATAAGTTCGATAAGAAGGTAGCTCTGCCCGAGCGTATTGCGGGCTTTGTCCTCGACGAGGATGTAGTCAGCCCCGTAACGGGCGAGGTTGTTGCAGAGGCAGGTCAGTATGTCAGCCGTGAGCTTGCTCTGGCTATCGAGCGTGCCTGCATCAACGACGTAGTTATCAAAAACGAGGCGGGAGAGAGAGTTAAGGTATTCTCTAACGGCACCGTCCGTCCCGAGGACTTCCTCGGCTTCGACCTTTCCGACTGCGGAGTAAGAGCAGGGGAGAAGGTTGACTTTGAGCTTCTGCGTGAGATTGCAGAGAGCGCCGCAGGCGACGTCGATGCAATCAAGGAGCAGGTGAGAGCGAGAATTGACGAGCTCGCACCCAAGCATATAACCAAAAACGATATATTCGCATCTATCAACTACCTGCTCAACCTTGCACACGGAGTAGGTCAGCTTGACGATATAGACCACCTCGGTAACAGACGTCTGCGCTGTGTAGGAGAGCTTCTCCAAAACCAGCTCAGAATCGGTATGTCGAGAATGGAGAAGAACGTCAAGGAGCGTATGTCGATTCACGACAACGACGAGCTCACACCTCAGTCGCTCGTCAACACACGCCCCGTATCGACTGCAATCAGAGAGTTCTTCGGCTCATCGCCTCTCTCGCAGTTTATGGACCAGAATAACCCCCTGGCAGAGCTCACTCACAAGAGAAGGCTTTCTGCGCTCGGCCCCGGCGGTCTTTCGAGAGACCGTGCGTCCTTCGACGTCCGTGACGTTCACTACACTCAGTACGGCAGAATGTGTCCCGTTGAGACGCCTGAAGGTCCGAACATCGGTCTTATTACCTATCTTTCTACCTACGCATGCGTAAACGAGTACGGCTTCCTCGAAACACCCTACCGTAAGGTTGAGCATTTCGAAAAGGACGGAAAGACCTATACCAAGGTTACCGATACCGTTGAATATATGACCGCTGACGTTGAGGACCGCTACATTATCGCTCAGGCAAATGAGCCTGTTGACGAGAACGGCGTATTCGTAAACGAGAAGGTTATTGCAAGAGATAAGTCGGAGATTGTTCAGGTTGACGCATCCATTGTAGATTATATGGACGCATCGCCGAAGATGGTTGTTTCGGTTGCTACCGCATGTATTCCGTTCCTTGAGAACGACGATAACACCCGTGCGCTCATGGGCTCGAACATGCAGAAGCAGGCTGTTCCTCTTATGAAAACCGATTCTCCTATCGTTGCAACCGGTATGGAGTATAAGGCGGCTGTTGACTCAGGCGTTGTAGTAGTTGCAACCGAGGGCGGTGTTGTTGAACGCTCCACTGCTGACGAAATAGTAATCCTCACCGATGAGGGACGTAAGGACGTTTATCATCTCGTTAAGTTCAAGCGCTCCAACCAGGGCACCTGCGTAAATCAGCGTCCCATAGTTGATGAGGGCGAGAGAGTTGAGAAGGGACAGGTTATCGCAGACGGTCCCGCAACTCACAACGGCGAGATTTCCCTCGGAAAGAATGCGCTCGTCGGATTTATGACCTGGGAGGGCTATAACTACGAGGACGCAGTTCTTCTTAATGAAAAGCTCGTGCGTGAGGATATGTATACCTCTATTCATATCGAGGAGTACTCGATTGAGGCGAGGGATACCAAGCTCGGCGCACAGGAAATAACCCGTGAAATCCCCAACGTCGGAGAGGATGCGCTCAAGGACCTCGATGCTGACGGTATTGTCAGAATAGGTACTGAGGTGCGTGCAGGCGACATACTTGTAGGTAAGGTTACGCCTAAGGGCGAAACTGAGCTTACGCCCGAGGAAAGACTGCTCCGTGCAATCTTTGGTGAGAAGGCAAGAGAGGTGAGAGACTCCTCGCTCAAGCTCCCTCACGGTGAATCGGGTGTCGTAGTTGACGTTAAGGTTTACACACGTGAGAACGCAGAGGAGTTAGCTCCCGGCGTAAATAAGGTAGTCCGTGTATTCATAGCGCAGAAGAGAAAGATATCCGTCGGAGATAAGATGGCGGGACGTCACGGAAATAAGGGTGTCGTTTCACGCATTCTTCCTCCTGAGGATATGCCCTTTTTGCCCGACGGTACACCGCTCGATATAGTTCTTAATCCTCTGGGCGTTCCTTCCCGAATGAACATAGGACAGGTGCTCGAGGTTCACCTCGGTATCGCAGCGAAGAAGAACGGCTACAAGATAATGACTCCCGTATTCGACGGCGCAAACGAGAAGGATATTCTCGAGGAGATGCGTAAGGCAGGCTATGCCCGTGAGATTCGCCCCGGCGAGTCGGTTAAGGGTAAGGCGGTGTTCAAGGACGTTGTTCTTGAGGACGGCAGACGTGACCTCCAGCGTGTGGACGATGCGATAGTTTCGGA
This sequence comes from Clostridia bacterium, assembly GCA_017504405.1. Classification (GTDB taxonomy): domain Bacteria; phylum Bacillota; class Clostridia; order Oscillospirales; family CAG-272; genus UBA1740. The sequence continues at coordinate 90,000 of JAFVRG010000012.1, forward strand.
TTCCGAGGCATTTGCAAAGCTTATGGAAACCGAAACCCTCAGAGTTATAGACGGAAAAACCACCGTATATGACGGAAGAACGGGCGAGCCCTTCGACAACCCCGTAACCGTAGGTATAATGTACTACCTCAAGCTGCATCACCTTGTTGACGATAAGGTTCATGCACGTTCCAACGGTCCGTACTCTCTCGTAACTCAGCAGCCTCTGGGCGGTAAGGCTCAGTTCGGCGGTCAGCGTTTCGGAGAGATGGAGGTTTGGGCGCTCGAGGCATACGGTGCCGCATATACGCTTCAGGAAATACTCACTGTCAAGAGTGACGACGTGCTCGGAAGAACAAAGACCTACGAGGCAATCGTTAAGGGTCAGAACATTCCTACTCCCGGTATTCCCGAATCCTTCAAGGTTCTTGTCAAGGAGCTTCAGGCTCTCTGTCTTGACGTTAAGTGCCTTGACGAGGAGGGCAACGAAATCGAGCTGTCACAGCTGGTTGAGGATTCTAACGCTCCTGCGGTTGAAAATCTCGACGAGCTTGAGAGCCAGATAGACAGCGAGGCTGACAAGGATTATTCCGAGGAAGACGATGACGGCGAGGATTACATTGAAAATGATGTAGACCCCGATTTCGATATGGACGAGGACGAGTTTGACGATGCGGAGTTTGAAAAGTTCGCAAGCAAATTTGACGAATCCGACGATGATTACGAGTAAACCGAAAAAACTTTAATTGAGAGGGGATAGGCTTCCCTGCACACCGGGGAAGCGCATATAAATATGGCAAATTTTGATTCAATAAAAATCGGTCTTGCATCTCCCGAAATGATTCGCAGCTGGTCTCACGGTGAGGTAACGAAGGGTGAAACCATAAATTACCGCACCTTGAAGGCTGAGCGTGACGGACTTTTCTGCGAGAGAATCTTTGGTCCTACCAAGGACGGAGAGTGCATGTGCGGTAAGTATAAGAGAATCCGTGTCAATGCGTCAAAGCCCAAGATATGCGAGAAGTGCGGAGTTGAGGTAACCTCGAAGAAGGTTCGCCGTGAGCGTCTCGGACATATCGAGCTCGCAGCGCCCGTATCTCACATCTGGTACTTCCGTGCGATTCCGTCCAGAATGGGACTTTTGCTTGACATAACACCAAGACACCTTGAAAGAGTTCTCTACTTTTCAAGATATATAGTAATAGACCCCGGCGTAACACCGCTGGAAAAGAAGCAGCTTCTCACCAACGACGAGTACCACGATGCACGTGAAAAGTACGGCGACGACTTCCGTGCGGGCATGGGTGCTGAGGCAGTGAAGGAGCTTCTGGCTGAGCTCGACGTCAATGCGCTCTTTGAGGAGCTTAAGGCAGAGCTGCCGACAGCCTCTGCACAGAAGAAGGTTAAACTCATAAAGCGCCTTGAGGTCGTTGAGGCGTTCAAGCGCTCGGGCAACCGCCCTGAGTGGATGATTCTTGACGTAATACCCGTGCTTCCGCCGGATATTCGTCCTATGGTACAGCTTGACGGCGGACGCTTCGCAACCTCCGACTTAAACGAGCTTTACCGCAGAGTTATAAACAGAAACAACCGTCTGAAAAAGATGATGGAGCTAAACACTCCTGAAATCATTATCAGAAACGAGAAGAGAATGCTCCAGGAATTCGTTGACGCACTTATCGACAACGGAAGAAGGGGCAAGGCAGTTACGGGCGCATCCAACCGTGCTCTGAAATCTCTTTCCGAGATGCTCAGAGGTAAGCAGGGACGCTTCCGTCAGAACCTGCTCGGTAAGCGTGTTGACTACTCGGGACGTTCGGTTATCGTTGTCGGCCCTGAGCTGAAAATATTCCAGTGCGGAGTACCGAAGGAGATGGCTATCGAGCTGTTCAAGCCCTTCGTTATGAAGCGCCTTATCGAAACTCAGCAGGCTAACAGCATAAAGGACGCGAAGAAGAAGATAGAGAAGCTCGACCCGATTATCTGGGACGCTCTCGAATACGTTATCAAGGACCACCCTGTTCTTCTTAACCGTGCGCCTACGCTCCACCGTCTTTCTATTCAGGCATTTGAGCCCGTGCTCGTTGAGGGCAGAGCTATCAAGCTCCACCCGCTGGTTTGTACCGCATTCAACGCCGACTTCGACGGCGACCAGATGCCTATACACCTGCCTCTCTCCGCAGAGGCACAGGCAGAGGCAAGGTTCCTTATGCTCTCTGCAAACAACCTGTTAAAGCCTATGAACGGCCACGCAGTTGCGGTTCCCTCGCAGGATATGGTTCTCGGCTCCTACTACCTTACTATGGATAAGGCTGGCGAGGCAGGTGAGGGCAGCATATTCAGAAACTTCAACGAGGCTATGATGGCTTACGCAGGAGGAAATCTCGGTCTGCACGCACCTATCGCTATCAGAGTTGAGCGTGAGGTTGACGGCGAGATGCAGTCGAAAATCATCGGTCTTGATATGGAAAAGGGCGAGGTTGTCAAGGGTGCTAACAGCGTAACCCTCGGAAGAGTTATCTTCAATAACAACATTCCTCAGGACCTCGGCTTCCGTGAGGACAGAACAAATCCCTTCGAGCTTGAGGTTTGCAAAACTCTCACGAGCAAGGATTTGAAGAAGATAGTTGACCTCACAATTCTCCGTCACGGCTTCAAGGAGGCTGCAACCGTTCTTGATAACATCAAGGCTCTCGGATACAAGTTCTCAACCAAGAGCGGTATCTCCATATCGGTTTACGATATGACGATTCCTACCGAGAAAAAGGACCTTCTTGCAGAGGGTCAGCGCCGTGTTGACGAGATTCACGATTGCTTTGACATGGGTGAGCTCTCCGACGACGAGAGATACGAGAGAGTTATCAAGGTCTGGGAGGACATCACCGAGCGTGTTGCTAAGGCACTTACCAAGAACCTTGATAAGTACAACTCAGTAAATATGATTGCTACCTCGGGAGCTCGAGGAAGCATCAAGCAGATGCGTCAGCTCGCAGGTATGCGCGGACTTATGTTTGCTACCAGCGGTAAGACGATAGAAATTCCTATTAAGTCCAACTTCCGTGAGGGTATCACGATGCTGGAGTACTTTACGGGAGCAAAGAGCTCACGTAAGTCACTGTCGGATACGGCTCTCCGTACGGCAGACTCTGGTTACCTCACCCGCCGTCTTGTTGACGTTTCTCAGGACGTTATCGTCCGTGACGACGACTGCGGCTCGACTGAGGGAATTATCGTCAGCGATATCATAAACGGAAAGAACGTTCTCGAACCGTTCAAGGAAAGAATTATAGGCAGATATCCCGTAAACGACGTTGTTGTTGACGGTGAGCTCATCTGCTCCGCAAACGATATTATCTCCGAGGAAATCGCAGATAAGATTATCGATGCAGGCATCACCTCTCTCGAAATACGTACCATTCTCCGTTGCCGCTCCAAGAGGGGCGTGTGCGCTAAGTGCTACGGACGTGACCTTGCTACGGGCAACCCCGTATCGGTTGGTGAGTCCGTCGGCGTTATCGCAGCGCAGGCAATCGGTGAGCCCGGTACACAGCTTACGATGCGTACCTTCCATACAGGAGGTGTCGCAGGCTCGGATATCACGCAGGGTCTTCCCCGAATCGAGGAAATCTTCGAGGCTCGTAAGCCGAAGAAGAGCGCAATCGTTACCGAGTACGCAGGTACAGCTCATATAATTACGGATAAGAAGATAAACAAGGTAATCGTCCGTGGCGACGACGTTCCTAACGGCGAGGTTGTTTACGAGATACCCTTCGGTATGCGCCTCATTATTGAGGACGGCGAGCAGGTGCTGCCCGGCGACGAGCTGACAGAGGGTTACGTAAGTCCTACCGAGGTTCTCCGTATCAAGGGAATCAATGCGGCATACGACTACATTATCCGTGAGGTACAGAAGGTATACCGCGGTGAGGACGTTGAGATTAACGATAAGCACGTCGAGGTTATCGCACGTCAGATGACCCGCCGCTTCCGCATAGTAGATCCGGGCGACACCCGTCTGCTCGAGGGCACTACCGCGGATATGCTCGAAATCCGTGACGAGAACGAGCAGGTGCAGAAGAGAATTGAGGCAGGTGAGGAAACGCTCCGCTTCGCAGTTACCGAGCCTATGCTTCTCGGTATCACGAAGGCGTCGCTCCTTACCGAGTCCTTCCTCTCCGCCGCTTCCTTCCAGGAAACAACGAGAGTTCTCACCGATGCGGCAATCAAGGGCAAGAACGACAGACTTCTCGGACTTAAAGAGAACGTTATTATCGGTAAGCTCATTCCCGCAGGTACGGGTCTTGACAGATATCGCAATATTGATATTGCAAAGGTTTCTGCCGAGGCAGAGGCTGCCGAATAAAAAGCAGAATGCCATATGGCATAAAATTAAACTAAAGGGTGAGGTGCAAATGCGCCTCACCTTTGCTTTTTCCATTGTAAAAGCTTTGCCAAGTTTCTTGCTTACCATTTTTACGAAAGTTTTTGCCAAGCTTTTTTCAAAAAGCGACCTGTCTTTTAATTTCCCTTTTACGAAAGTTTTTGCCAAGTTTCTTGCTTGCCCTTTTTACAAAAGTTTTTGCTAAGCTTTTTTCAAAAAGCGTCTGCTTTCCCCCTGTGAATATATTTCCTCATTTTTGTAAAAATAAAGAAAGGGGGATTTTGTATGAAAATTTTAGATGTCAGAGTAGATTTTGTCGGCATGAACGGTGCGGTAGAAAAGGCTTTCGCCCTTGACGGCGGGTGTATTTTTACGCCGAACGCCGTTATGATTGACAGGGCGAGAGGGGACTTCGAGTTTAGAAAAATCCTCAACAGCGCAAGCCTTAATCTGCCCGACAGCTCGGGCGTAACACTCGCTGCCCGTATGCTGTACGGTCGAAAAGCAGAGAAGGTTTCGGGAGTTGATTTCGGACTTGCCCTTATGCGTGAGTGCGTAAAGAGGGGCGAGGGCGTTTTCCTGCTCGGCGGAAAAAGCGGAGTTGCCTTGTGTGCGGCAGAGAATTTGCGTAAAAAAATTGACGGGCTGAAAATTGTCGGCACGTGCGACGGCTTTTCCGAGCTGTCGGGAGCTGCGGAGAGGATACGGGAGAGCGGCGCCCGCTTCGCTCTTGTCTGCCTTGGCTCTCCTATGCAGGAAAAATGGATAGCGGAAAATATGAAAGAATGTCCCGACTGTGTCTTTATAGGGCTTGGCGGCAGCATTGACGTCTATGCGGGCAGGGTGCGCCGTGCGCCGAAGGCTTTGTCCGCTATCGGACTTGAATGGGCGTGGAGAATGATGCTCCAACCGAAAAGGCTCAAAAATCTGCCCGCACTTTTCCGCTTTTTCTTTTCGGTTTTTGTACAAAGACGTTCAAAAAGGCGTAAAAGCAGGGAGAAAAGTAGAAAAATTAAACAAAATTGATAAAATTTTCTCAATCTACTTGATAAATTCAAAATAGTGTGCTACAATATAACATTGGTAAATACTAAAAATAATTTTTTATATTTTGGAGGAAAACAAAATGTCAGTTAAAGTTGCTATTAACGGCTTTGGCCGTATCGGACGTCTTGCATTCAGACAGATGTTCGGAGCAGAGGGATATGAGGTAGTTGCAATCAACGACCTTACCAGCCCTAAGATGCTCGCTCATCTTCTTAAGTACGACACCGCTCAGGGTAAGTACGCTCTCGCTGATACCGTATCTGCTGATGACGAGGCAGGCACCATCACCGTTGGCGGTAAGACCCTCAAGATTTATGCAGAGAAGGACGCAGCTAACTGCCCTTGGGGCGAGCTTGGCGTAGACGTTGTTCTCGAGTGCACAGGCTTCTACTGCTCGAAGGATAAGTCGATGGCACACATCAACGCAGGCGCAAAGAAGGTTGTTATTTCTGCTCCCGCAGGTAAGGACCTCAAGACTATCGTTTACAGCGTAAACGAGAACACCCTCACCGCTGATGACCAGATTATTTCCGCAGCATCCTGCACCACTAACTGCCTCGCTCCCATGGCTAAGGCACTCAATGATTACGCAGCAATCCAGAGCGGTATCATGACTACCGTTCACGCTTACACAGGCGACCAGATGATTCTCGACGGTCCTCACAGAAAGGGTGACCTCCGCCGTGCACGTGCAGGCGCACAGAACATCGTTCCTAACTCCACCGGCGCTGCAAAGGCTATCGGCCTTGTTATCCCCGAGCTCAATGGCAAGCTCATCGGCTCTGCTCAGAGAGTTCCTACCTGCACCGGTTCTACCACCATTCTCGTTGCAGTTGTTAAGGGTAAGGACGTTACCGTTGACGGCATCAATGCAGCTATGAAGGCAGCATCCTCTGCATCCTTCGGCTACAACACCGACGAGATTGTATCCTCTGACGTTATCGGAATGAGCTACGGCTCACTCTTCGATGCAACTCAGACGATGGTTGCTAAGATTGATGACGATACCTATCAGGTTCAGGTTGTTTCTTGGTACGATAACGAGAACAGCTACACCAGCCAGATGGTTAGAACAATCAAATACTTCGCAGAACTGTAATCCTGACTTGCGTCTTTTGGTCATATCACGCCCTCGCTTACCTCGGAGTATTCTATACACCTTCGGTGCGTGATGACGCAATCTGACCTAAAACCCGCAGCGTCAGTTGACTCGTGCCTTTTCGCACAACCGAAAACGAAATGCCGTCCTTTTTGGACGGCTTTTTGTTTTTGCTTAAATGTTAAAATAGTGTTAAATCGTGTTGACAAAAATCGAATTGTGCTATATAATTGTTTTAATTATAATTTAATGAGAGGTTAAAAATGAAAAGAAAGAAGACACAGCGAATTTACACTCCTGCTGAAAATATGAAGCATTATGTGCAAATGCTGGGCGAAAGAGGAGATAAGGTTCTTTTCCGCTACTTTGAGGGTAAAGAAATCGTTGATATGAGCTATGGCGAATTCCAGGGCAAGGTTATGGCGTTCGCTGCGGCGCTCGACACGCTCGGACTTGATAAAAAGCGTGTTGCGATAGTAGGCGAAACCTCGTATCAGTGGGTCAGCGCATACGTTGCGACCCTCGCATCGGGCGGAGTTGCTATTCCTCTTGATAAGGAGCTTGACATAGATGCTCTCTGCGGATTTCTCGAAATCAGCGAGGCTGAGGTTATTGTATATTCAAAGACCTTTAACGATAAATTTGCGGATATAATCAAGGAGGGCAAGTACGTTAAGCACTTCGTTCCCATTGATTCCGATACGGTTGCTGACAACGTAATTTCCTACGATAAAATGATTGGGCTGGGTAAGGCTTCTCTTGCCGAGGGCTATACTCTCCCCGAAACAGACCTCGAAAGGCTTGCAACTATGCTGTTCACGTCGGGTACGACGGGCACGAGCAAGTGCGTATGGCTGTCCGAGAAAAACACTGTTTCAAGTATGAATGCAGCGTGCGAATGCGTTGAGTTCTTCTATGAGGATACGATAGTTTCCGTGCTTCCCTTGCACCATACCTATGAGCTTTGCTGTATGCTCGCAGGAATGAATTACGGAATGACGATAGCACTCAACGACTCGATAAAGAAGGTGCTCAAAAACTTCGGCACGTTCAGACCCACAGGACTCGTCCTCGTTCCTCTGTTCGTTAATACTATGTATAAGAAAATTATGTCCGAGGCAGAAAAGCAGGGTAAGCTCGGATTTCTGAAATTCGCAATTAAGCTCTCCCGTTTCCTGCGCAAATTCGGCATAGACCTTCGTTATAAGCTCTTTAAGTCGGTGCGTGACCCGTTCGGCGGCAGACTCGTGAAGATTGTCTGCGGCGGCGCACCCCTCAACCCTCAGATGGTTAAGGAGTTTGAGGAGTTCGGTATATACATAAGCGAGGGCTACGGCATCACCGAATGCTCGCCTCTCGTATCGGTCAGCCCCTATTTTGCACCTAAGTCAGGCTCGGTAGGACCTGCCGTAAACAGCTGTACGGTTAAAATCGACGGTGACGAGGTCAATGAAAAGGGCTTTGTCAGCGGTGAAATCCTCGTAAAAGGCTCTAACGTTATGATAGGCTACTATAATAACGATGAGGAAAATGAGAAGGTATTTACCGAGGACGGTTATTTCAGAACGGGCGATATAGGCTATATGGACGGCGACGGCTATATCTATATCACGGGCAGAAAGAAGTCGGTTATAGTCCTTGAAAACGGTAAAAACGTATTCCCCGAGGAAATCGAGGAGTACCTTGAAAACGTAGAGAGCATCGCCGAGAGCGTTGTTGTCGGTCGCACCGACAGCGAGGGCATCGTAACCCTCACCGCAATCTGCTACCCCGCATACGATAAATTCGACGGTATGACAGAGGATGAATTGCAGGCGAAAATCAGAGCGGATATAGCTCACCTGAACAAAAAGCTTGCAGGCTTCAAGCAGATTCGTGATATTGAATTCCGTGACACGGAATTCGAGAAAACGACCTCCCGTAAGATAAAGCGCCACCTCGTTAAGTAACGGACTTCGTATTTTATAGATAAGTGAAAATTGCATAAACGACAAGCCTTCCCACACAGGGGAAGGCTTGTTTTTACATTTTTTGGATAAAATAGCTTAAAACACCTTTACAAATTGCCAAAGCTGTGTTATAATAATTTTGCTAAACAAATCTAATAACAAAATCGGGGTATCTTTCCGTGGGGATGTTATACCTTCTTTTCTCTTCGCCTTTTAGAATTGGTAAAAATGCAAATTCCACTTGGCGAAGAAGATTGAAAAATATCCTATTTTGTTAAGATTTGTTTAGCAGCAACCGGAGTTTGCGTTTTTCGGTGCGCCGACCTCGGTTGGTGCACTTTTTATTTTTGGAGGTATTATGCGAAGGATTGATAAGCTTGGTAGAATAGTTATTCCGTTTGAGCTGAGGCGAAGGTACGGTTTAACGGAGGGGGTAAAGGTAGAATTTCTCGACGCAGGCGAGGGCATCACCGTAAGGTCCTCTGAGCCGTTTTGCAAGGTGTGTCGCAGTAGGATTTGTGACGGTGCAACGTTCCCACTGTGCGAGGCCTGCATTGCCAAAGCGGCAAAGCGCTATAACGAAAGAAACTAACGCAGGGGCAGAGTATTCTGCCCTTTTTGCTTTTCCTTTCTTTGAAAGTTTTTGCTAAGCTTTTTTCAAAAAGCGACCTTTATACTTTTTTCAAAAAGCGACCTGTTTTTTCTTGCTTTTCTATCTTATATGTGCTATAATTCTCTTGATGTTTGTTTTTGGAGGGGAGTATGGAGCTGCCAAAGGCTTTTGCTGACAGAATGGCCGTCTTGCTTGGCTCGGATTTCGATGCCTTTTTGGCGTCTTATGAAAAGCCGCCTGTGCGAGCCTTGCGTGTAAATCCCCTCAAGATGAGTGCTGAGGATTTTGAACGTGTAGCGGATTTTCCGATTGAGCGCATACCGCATATAGACGGGGCGTACACCTTTGAGTGCGAGCATATCGGCTCGCACCCCCTGCATCACAGCGGAGCAATTTACGTTCAGGAGCCGTCGGCTATGGCGGTGGTTGCCTCGGTTGATATTGAGCGGGACTGGGACGTACTTGACGTCTGCGCCGCACCCGGGGGCAAGTCCACGCAGGCGGGTACTCAGAACACCGACGGAATTGTCGTTTCCAATGAAATTATAAGCTCCCGTGCCAAGATACTTTTGCAAAATATAGAACGTCTCGGGCTCAAAAATTCAGTTGTTATGAATACCGACTCGGAGACACTTGGTAAGACCTTTGACAAACGCTTCGACCTCGTAATCGTCGATGCGCCCTGCTCGGGCGAGGGTATGATGCGTAAAAACGGGCTGGCAATATCGGAATGGAGCGAGGAAAACGTGCTCGCTTGCGCCGAGAGACAGTTTGAGATACTCGAAAACATCTATGACACCGTAAAGGGCGGCGGTAGGATGATATATTCCACTTGCACATTTTCGATTGAGGAAAACGAGGGCGTGGTTGACAAATTTCTATCACGCCACCCCGATTTTCACCTAATTCCCGTAAAAGCCGAGATTTCCGATATTTCCGCTGACGGAATTTCCTTTGACGGCTGTACGGCAGCCGATATTGCGCTTTGCCGCCGCTTCTATCCGCATATCAGCGGCGGAGAGGGGCAGTTCCTCGCCCTTTTCGAGAGGGACGGACAGAGCGCACCCGCCCCAAAAAAGCAGGAGCGCAAGCCCGACGGAAGGCGTGAAGCTGACGGTAAAAGGAACACGCAAGCGACCAAGGCAGAGGCGCAGAAAAACGCCAAAAAGCCGAATGCGCAGGCTATGCGTGACACCGACTGCGTGCGTGCATTTTTGCGTGAGTGCCTAGGCAGAGATGATTTCCCCATAGAGCTCCGCCCAGACGGAGCATATATACCCGCCATTCCTAGCCTCGGCGAGAGCGGAGTTTTCTCGGCGGGCGTGAAGATTGGAACAGTCCAAAAGGGCAGGGTTATCCCCCACCACCGTTTCTTTATGGCGTACGGCGGTGACTTTATAAACAAAATAGAGCTGACACACATTGACGGCGCAGCCGAAAAATACCTGTCGGGCGAAACCTTTGCCGCTTTAGGTGTTAAGGGATATGCCGCAGTCACCTATCACGGCGCAGTGCTCGGCGGTGTGAAGGTTGCGGATAATACAGCAAAAAATTATTACCCCAAGGGGTTAAGAAAATAAGGAGACTTTATTATGGAACTTAAAGGCAAAAAGGTTAATTTTCTCGGCGACAGCATAACGCAGGGAGTAGGTGCGTCCACCGCAGAAAATATGTACGTTCAGGTGTTTGGAAGAATCACTGAAACCGAGGTGCGCAACTACGGCATCAGCGGAACGAGAATTGCAAGACAGCACGGCGACAATCCGTACGGCGAGTGCTACTGCGACCGCTTTGACAAGATGGATGACGATGCTGACGTTGTCGTTGTTTTCGGCGGTACTAACGACTACGGTCACGGAGATGCGCCCGTAGGTGCGCCCGGTGACACCACCCCCGACACCTTCTACGGTGCGTGCGATTTTCTTATGCGCTCTCTGATAGAGAAGTACCCTGCCGCAACGATAGTATTTCTCACGCCCTTCCACAGAACGGGAGAGGACCTGCCCTCGGACAGACGCCCCGACGATACTGTGCTCAAAACCTTTGTTGATATAATAGTAAGAATGGCGGAGAAGTATTCTATCCCCGTTCTCGACCTCTGGAAAATGGGTGGAATTCAGCCCAACGTTGAGGTGAGCAAGGTTACGTATATGCCCGACGGTCTGCACCCCAACGATGCAGGACACGCACTTTTGGCACAGAGATTGGCAGGCTTTTTGAGAGGACTTTGATATGGAGCTTTCGGGCAAGAAGATAAATTTTCTCGGTGACAGCATCACCTACGGAGTGGGAGCGAGCTGTGACGAAATGCGTATCCCCGACCTCGTGGCTGGTATGACGGGCGCAGAGGTCCGCAATTACGGCGGCCCCGGCTCGGGCTTTGCACGCCCCTGCAACGGCTACGATGAGTTCTGGAAGCGTGTTGACGAGATGGATGCCGACGCCGACGTTATCGTCGTTTTCGGCGGCACTAACGACTTCACCTCGTCGGTGTTTGCGCTCGGTGACGTCCGTGAGCTAACACCGCAGTCTATATGCGGCGCTATCAACTATACCTTCCGCAAGCTGATGGAGAAATATCCCACAGCAACAATAATAGCGCTCACCCCTACGCACAGGTGCTGTGAGGAGGTAAACAGCTACAGCACGGGTGTAACTCTTGCCGAGGTGCGTGACGCAATGCTCAAAATTTGTGAATACTATTCGGTCCCCGTGATAGATTTGTGGAAGAGCTCCGGTATATACCCCGCTATCACGGCGCAAAGGCAGAGCAAAATGCCCGACGGGCTGCATCCGAACGATGCAGGTATGCGTGCGATTGCCTCACGTATAGCAGGCTTGCTTCGCAGTCTGTAATCAAAAGATAAGGAAATAAAATGAAGAATTATAAGGCTGTGTTTTTCGACTTTGACGGCACGCTCGCCGATTCCTCGGAGGGCGTGACGAGGGGAGTTGCGTATACGCTCAGGCGTTACGGCATAGAGCCGCCGCCTCTATCCGAGCTTACCTGCTTTATCGGGCCGCCGCTCGCCGAGAGCTTTGAGCGTTATTACGGCTTTCCCCGTGAGAGGGGAATGGAGCTCGAATACGTTTTCCGTGAATATTACGAGAAAACAGGGATATACGAGGCACGCCTGTACGGCGGAATATGCGAGCTGCTCGCCCGCCTGAGGGCTGCGGGAAAAATCCTCGCAGTAGCGTCCTCAAAGCCCGAAAAGCATATAATGCCCCTGCTCGATTATTTTAAAATAGGTAAATATTTCGACTATATAGGTGCGGCTGACGTTGAAAACGGTCTGTCGGAGAAGGCGGATATTGTGAAAAAAACGCTATTCGAGGCAGGTCTGTCGCCGTCCGACTGCCTGATGGTCGGAGATACCGGCTACGATATAATCGGCGCTCACGCAAACGGTATGGACTGTGCGGCGGTTTCGTGGGGCTTTGGCTCCCGTGACGAATTTTTACGGCTGGGGGCGGATTTTGTCGTGGACAGCGCAGAGGAGCTTGAAAAAATGCTCATTTGAGTAAAAAAATTCCAAAATTCCTTATAAATATAATAAAAATGTAAAAAATATTTTTGACAAACTATTGACAAGTCGTATTGTTAATGATAAAATAAGCTGTAAGTGTGTAAATGGGAGTATTCTGCCCATTTGCATTTTTATGCGTGTATATAGCGGCTGAATTTCAGCCGAGTATATAAACATTATAATTTTTAAAGAAGGAGGAGAGATATGCCAACCTTTAACCAGCTTGTTAAGAATGGCAGAACGAAGTCTGAGTATAAGTCCAAGTCGCCTGTTCTTCAGAGAGGATTCAACTCTATAAAGAATAAGCCGACTGATGTCAGCGCACCTCAGAAGAGAGGCGTTTGCACCAAGGTAACTACTACCAGCCCTAAGAAGCCTAACTCGGCTCTGCGTAAGATCGCCAGAGTAAGACTTACGAACGGAATGGAAGCTACCACTTATATTCCCGGTATCGGACATAACCTGCAGGAGCACTCCGTTGTCCTCATCAGAGGCGGACGTGTACGTGACCTTCCCGGTTGCCGTTACCACATCATTCGCGGAACTCTGGATGCACAGGGTGTTGCGAACCGTAAGCAGGGCCGTTCCAAGTATGGAGCTAAGCGCCCCAAGAAGTAAGCTGTAAATCATTACAGCCTTGTGCCGTCTTATTGCTGTGATTATAAATGTTTATATATTTAGATTATTGCTTGACGTGCACTGAACGAAGGGCTTTGTGCCCTTAGAGTACCTATGATATCATAGAATATTAATGAAGGAGGGAAGGAAAAGTGCCAAGAAGAGGTCAAATTTCCAAGAGAGACGTATTGCCGGATCCTATATACGGTTCCAAGCTCGTAACTAAGCTTGTGAACAACATAATGCTGGACGGCAAGAAGGGTGTTGCTCAGAAAATCGTTTACGATGCATTCGCTATCGTAGAGGAAAAGCAGGGACAAAATCCCCTTGAGGTTTTCCAGGCAGCGCTTGAGAATGTAATGCCCGTGCTTGAAGTAAAGGCTCGCCGTATCGGCGGTTCTAACTATCAGGTGCCTATGGAAGTTCGTGCTGAGCGCCGTCAGACTCTCGGTCTGCGTTGGCTCACTCAGTTCTCCAGAAGCCGTGGCGAGAGAACCATGGCGGAGAGACTTGCTGCTGAAATAATGGACGCAAAGGCAGGTCAGGGCGGAGCATTCAAGAAGAAGGAAGAAACTCACCGTATGGCTGAAGCTAACAAGGCTTTCGCACATTACAAGTTCTGATAACCCATAAAACAAGAAAGGAGAATAAAAAATGGCAAGAGAATATCCCCTTGAGCGAACCCGAAATATCGGTATTATGGCTCACATTGACGCAGGTAAGACTACTACAACCGAGCGTATCTTGTTTTATACGGGTAGAACTCACCGCATAGGTGAAACTCACGACGGTACCGCAACAATGGACTGGATGGTACAGGAGCAGGAGCGTGGAATTACCATCACCTCCGCTGCTACCACCTGCTATTGGGCTCCGTCAGTTTACCATAACGATCCCGAGGCGGCTAAGGCTAACACCTGCCGTATCAACATCATCGACACCCCCGGTCACGTTGACTTTACCGTGGAGGTTGAGAGATCGCTCAGAGTTCTTGACGGTTCTGTAACCGTTCTCTGCGCAAAGGGAGGCGTTGAGCCCCAGTCTGAGACCGTATGGCGTCAGGCTGATAAGTATTCCGTTCCGAGAATGGCATACGTAAACAAGATGGATATCACAGGTGCAGACTTCTACCGTGTTGTTGGCATGATGAAGGACCGTCTGCACGCAAACGCTGTTCCGATCCAGCTTCCGATCGGCGCCGAGAATATGTTCCGCGGAATCATCGACCTTATGGAGATGAAGGCGGACGTTTACTACGATGACCTCGGTAAGGATATGAGAGTTGAGGAAATTCCCGAGGATATGAAGGAAAAGGCTCAGCAGTATCACGACGCAATGGTTGAGTCAATCTGCGAAACCGACGAGGCTCTCATGGACAAGTTCTTCAACGAGGAGGAAATCACCGTTGAGGAGCTGAAGGCTGCACTTCGCCGTGCAACCATCGCAAACCAGATAGTTCCCGTAGTTTGCGGAACATCTTATAAGAACAAGGGCGTTCAGAAGCTTCTTGATGCAGTTATCGACTACATGCCGGCACCTACCGACATCGAGGCTATCAAGGGCGTGAATCCCAAGACCGAGGAGCCCGAAACCCGTCCCGCATCGGACAGCGAGCCCTTCTCGGCATTGGCGTTCAAGATAATGACCGACCCGTTCGTTGGTAAGCTCTGCTTCTTCCGTGTATATTCGGGTTACGTTGAAAAGGGCACAGCCGTTTACAACTCAACCAAGGATAAGGAAGAGAGATTCGGAAGAATCCTTCAGATGCACGCTAACGACAGAAAGGATATCGACGTTTGCTACTCCGGAGATATCGCAGCCGCTATCGGTGTAAGATACACCACAACGGGCGATACCTTCTGTGATGAGAAGCACCCCGTTATCCTCGAATCAATGGAATTCCCCGAGCCTGTTATCCGTGTTGCCATCGAGCCCAAGACCAAGGCAGGTCAGGAGAAGATGGGTATCGCACTCGCAAAGCTGGCTGAGGAGGACCCCACATTCAGAACCTACACCGACGATGAAACGTCACAGACCATCATCGCAGGAATGGGTGAGCTTCACCTCGAAATCATCGTAGACAGACTTCTCCGTGAGTTCAAGGTTGAGGCAGATGTAGGTAACCCGCAGGTTGCTTACAAGGAGACCATACGCAAGGCTGTTGAGCAGGATACCAAGTATGCACGTCAGTCAGGCGGTAAGGGTCAGTACGGACACGTTAAGATCAAGGTTGAGCCTAACGAGCAGGGCAAGGGATACGAGTTCATCAACGCTGTTACGGGCGGTGCTATTCCGAAGGAATACATTCCCGCAGTTGATAACGGTATTCAGGGCGCTATGCAGTGCGGTGTCCTTGCAGGCTATAACGTAGTTGACGTAAAGGTTACTCTTTACGACGGTTCTTACCACGAGGTCGACTCCTCGGAAATGGCGTTCAAGATTGCAGGTTCAATGGCATTCAAGGAGGCTATGCGTAAGGCAAATCCCGTACTCACCGAGCCTGTTATGAAGGTTAGCGTTACCACTCCCGACGATTACATGGGAGACGTTATCGGTGACATTAACTCCCGCCGTGGAGCTATCGAGAGCATGGAGCCTGTATCGGGCGGTCAGCAGATAGTTTCCAAGGTACCGCTGTCCGAGATGTTCGGATATGCAACCGCTCTTCGTTCCAGAACACAGGGACGTGGAGTTTACACCATGGAGCCCAGCCACTTCCAGGAAGTTCCTAAGAGCATTCAGGAAGAGATTATCAAGTCCCGTGGCGTAAAGAACGACTAATTTTTGTGTAAATGTGCGAGAGCACGAAAAATAAAAAATAAAAAAATAAATTTAAGGAGGATATTACAATGGCAAAGGCTAAGTTTGAAAAAACAAAACCCCATGTAAATATCGGTACAATCGGTCACGTTGACCACGGCAAGACAACCCTTACTGCAGCTATCACTAAGTATCTTTCTGTTGCTAACGGCGCAAACGAGTTCCTCGCTTACGACCAGATCGACAACGCTCCCGAGGAGAGAGCAAGAGGTATCACAATCAATACCCGTCACGTTGAGTACGAGACAACCGCTCGTCACTATGCACACGTTGACTGCCCCGGCCACGCTGACTACGTAAAGAACATGATTACAGG
>JAFVRG010000013.1 GCA_017504405.1 Clostridia bacterium
AGCAGATCGCTCCCGGCGTTACCAGAGTATACGCTCACGTTCCTCTTGCACAGATGTTCGGTTATGCAACCACTCTTCGTTCTATGTCTCAGGGCCGTGCGGTTTACGTAATGGAGCCCGACGGATTCCAGGATGTTCCGAAGAACATTCAGGAGGAGATAATCAAGAACCGCGCTGCAAAGTAATTTCAGCGTAACTTGGCTTCCTTTTGCGGCTTTGCCGTGTGTGACAGAGCCGCTTTGGATAAATAAAAATTTAAAAAAATAAATAAATTTAAGGAGATTACTAAAATGGCAAAGGCTAAGTTTGAAAAGACCAAACCCCACGTTAACATTGGTACTATCGGTCACGTTGACCACGGTAAGACCACCCTTACTGCTGCAATCACCAAGACTCTTTCGCTCGCTAACGGCTCTGAGTTCCTTGATTACAGCCAGATCGACAACTGCCCCGAGGAGAGAGCTCGTGGTATCACAATCAACTCCAGACACGTTGAGTACGAGACTGACGCTCGTCACTATGCTCACGTTGACTGCCCCGGCCACGCTGACTACGTAAAGAACATGATTACAGGTGCAGCTCAGATGGACGGCGCAATTCTCGTTGTTGCTGGTACTGACGGACCCCTTCAGCAGACCCGCGAGCACGTTCTTCTTGCTCGTCAGGTTGGCGTTCCTGCACTCGTTGTTTTCCTTAACAAGTGCGACATCGTAGACGACGAGGAGCTTCTTGACCTCGTTGATATGGAGGTTCGTGACCTTCTTTCTTCCTACGAATTCCCCGGCGACGATATCCCCGTTATCCGCGGTTCCGCTCGTGTAGCTCTTGAGTGTACTTCCACAGATCCTAACGCTGCTGAGTACGCTCCCATCAAGGAGCTCATGGATGCAGTTGACTCCTACATCCCCACTCCCGCAAGAAACGAAGATTCTCCCTTCCTTATGCCCGTAGAGGACGTATTCTCTATCTCCGGCCGTGGTACTGTTGCTACCGGTCGTGTAGAGCGTGGTGTAATTAAGATGAACGAGACCGTCGAGATTGTAGGTCTTTCCGATGAGAGAAAGTCCACCGTTGTTACGGGTATCGAGATGTTCCACAAGATGATGGATTACGCAGAGGCAGGCGATAACATCGGTGCGCTTCTCCGTGGTATCCAGAAGAACGAGATTGAGAGAGGTCAGGTTCTCTGCAAGCCCGGCTCCATCAATCCTCACACCAAGTTCGTAGGACAGGTTTACGTTCTTACTGAGAAGGAAGGCGGACGTCAGAAGCCCTTCTTCGCAGGATACCGTCCTCAGTTCTTCTTCAGAACAACCGACGTTACCGGTATCGTTGGTCTCCCTGCTGATGTAGAGATGTGCCGCCCCGGTGATAACGTTAACATGACCGTTGAGCTGATCACTCCCGTTGCTATCGAGAAGGGTCTGCGTTTCGCTATCCGTGAGGGTGGTAGAACGGTTGGTTCGGGCGTTGTTTCCGAGATCATTGAGTAATTCTTATTAAGCATAAGAATAATTCACACAAATAAAAACGGGGATGCCGTATTTCGGCATAACCGTAAACAAAAAAGGTGAGGTACAAAAAGTGCCTCACTTTTTCTCTTTACGAAGGTTTTTGCTAAGCTTTTTTTAAAAAGCGTTTGTTATATACCTTGACATAAATTTTAAAAAAATATATAATGATAACAGATATCTTGAAAAGGGGGTGATGGGGTGTTCGGATATTATGAAAACGAGGCTCTGGATATTTATAGGGTTAAGCGTTTGGAGGAGCATAGCTTCGAGGCGCACATTCACGACCGTGTGGAAATCGTGTATTGCTTTTCAGGCTCTCAGTGTGTAGTTATAGGTGATAAGGAGTATACCGTGAGCGAGGGAGAAGCGGCTGTAATCTTCCCTAACGTTATGCACGAGTATAAAATAGGACGCCCCGAAAGCGTCAAGGAGACGAGGGCTGTCGTAATTGTGTGCAAGGCGTCAATGCTGTCCTACGTTTTCCCCGATATAACCGAGATGCTGCCCTACAACCCTGTAATAAGCAGTGAGAACGTATCCGAGGAAATGGCGAGGGCGTTTTTGAAGGTCTGGGATACCGACGAGAGTGCTGAGCTGCTCGGCTGGACGTATATAATTTTATCCGATTTGCTGAAAAGAATTCCGTTATATCCGAGGAGCCGACTCGAAAGGTCGGAGCTGGCGCCGAGAATAGTTTCCTATATATCGAAGAACTATAACAAGCCGCTCAGCATACGCTATCTGTCGGAGAAGCTCGGCTATTCGCAGTCCTATATAACGCATCTGTTCTGCGACCGATTGAAGATTCCGTTCAACGTATATCTTTCCGGGATTCGCTGCGACAGGGCGGCACACCTGATGAAAACGACGGATATGAGCCTATCCGAAATAGCGAGCGAGGTCGGGTACGAATATCTCAATACCTTCGGCAGGTGCTTTAAGCGCCGCTTTGGCACAACCCCCTCTAAATATAAGCAGGGATTATCACAAAAATAAAAGCATAATTTCCTTTTTCTTGGGATTTGGAAATTATGCTTTTTGTTTTAATTAATCTATCTTAAGAATCATACGGAGCACATAGCGTGCAGACTCTGCAATAATACCTCTGCTGACTCCTGAGAATATGGTGTCGGGATGCCACGGCATACGGACATCGTTTCCTGCTACGGCTTCTTTTCTTTTATTACCGGTATTGAGCCAGTCGGTTATTATCAATCCCTCATAGCCCCATTCTCCTCGAAGTATGCCACGAAGGAGCTCAGCATTTTCGGATGAGCGTACACCGTTGATTATATTGTACGACGTCATTATGAGCCAGGGGTCGGACTCCTTTATGCATATTTCAAATCCCTTGAGATATATTTCACGCAGAGCACGCTCGGAGAGCACGGAATCGGAGTTTCTGCGATTGACCTCCTTGTTGTTGCACGCAAAGTGTTTGGGCGTTGCGCCGATACCCTGCGACTGTATGCCACGAACCATAGCCGCCGCCATTTTTCCTGCGACGAACGGGTCCTCCGAATAGTATTCGAAGTTTCTGCCGCACAGAGGACTTCTGTGAATGTTGAGCGCAGGAGTGAGCCAAATTGACACATTGTTCTCCTTGATTTCAAGAGCTCCTGCGGCACCTACTCTTTCTACAAGCTCGGTGTTCCAGCTGCACGCCAGCATCGTTGCTATCGGGAAGGCTGTGGTTCTGATGCCCGTTTGAGGCTTCAGTCTTGCTCCTGCGGGACCGTCGGCGGTAGTCATTGTGGGTACGCCGTATTTGCAAAGACCGCCTATGCCTCCCGTTTCCGATACGCCTGCGTTTGGCGTACCCGTCAGCATCTGCATTATTTCCTCGTCTGTGAGCTGAGTCAGAAATTCGTCTATGCTGACTTTTCCCTCATATACGTCTATGAGCTTCTTGATATCACTTTCCGACTGAGGATATTTCTTCTCACATTTATAGGTGCATTCAAACTTTTTCTGGTCAAAATCCTTGTTCTCTACCGCTTGATAATCACCGTTTGCCAACAAGCGTTTGCCGAGGCGCTTCGGAGCGCAGTATTCCGTTAACTGCTTGATAACGGTATCCTTTTTTAGCGTATACTTGTAATCAATCTCGGTTATATCACGCACGGACGAGCCGATGTAGAGCTTGTATTCTCCCGACTCCATTACGTATGCGCTCTTCTGAATAGCGCCCGTATCGTCGTAGCTCGCCATATCCGAAACGTCAAATGACACCGTAAGCGTCTGTGCCTCTGTCGGAGCAAGGCTCCTTGTCTTGGCAAATGCAGAGAGGACGAGCGATGGCTTTGTAATCTTTACGGACGGAGCAGAGAAATAAACCTGAACAACCTCTTTACCCGCAAGGGTACCTGTGTTTTTAACTGTTACGCTGATATTTATTTTTCCGTCCTGCTCATTTGCCACAGTATCGGTTATTTCAAACGTGGTGTAGGAAAGTCCGTAGCCGAACGGATATACAACTCTTTCCTTTTTGCCCGGCACAGTTTCAAAGTATCGGTAGCCTACGAATATATCCTCGGTGTATTTTACATAATCCTCTGATTCGTGGAAGCCCTCGGTTGAGGGGTAATCGTAGCAATCAATAGCGCAGGTATCGACCAGCTTTCCCGACGGATTTACGTCGCCGACCAGAATATCCGCACAGGCAAGACCGCCCTCCATACCGCCCTGCCATATCATCAGTGCGGCTTTAATTTTCTTGTTATCCGCAAACCACGAGGTGTCTATCATTGCGCCTGTGTTAAGCAGCACGATAACGTTTTCAAAGCTGTTGCAAACGGTATAGACCATATCCTTTTCCAGCTTGGAGAGGTTGAAATATGAATCGCTGTCATCGGCGTGCCTGTCCCAGCCCTCGCCTGAATAGCGATTGACTGTGATTATTGCTGTATCAGCAAAGGATTTTGCGTCTGCAAGCAAATCGGCAGGTATTTCTGCCTCGTCAAACATACCGCTCTGCTTTTTGTCAGCGAGCATTTCTTTTACGTAATTTGCGTAGTAATCCGAGAGGGGAGAGAAAACCTCAACCTTATCCTCTTTCAGCTGAAGTCCTTCATATATATTTCTCACGTATTCGCAGTGTACGTCGCCCGAGCCGCCTCCGCCCTTGACGTAATCTATCTGCGCCTTACCGAAAACCGCAACACGTGTGCCGATTTTCAGAGGTAAAATATTATCCTCGTTTTTGAGCAGGACTGCGCCCTCTCTTGCTGCTTCAAGAGAAATCTGAATATGCTCGGGTGAGCCCGTAACTCTTCTTCCGTCAGCTCCCAACGGCAAGCACGGCCAGTATTTAGCTCTCGCCCATTTTTCCATAGTAGCCATGATAAAACCCCTTTAATTTTATTAAGAAGTATTTGCTTCTTGTATTCATTATATCACCGAAAAGGTATAGTTGAAAAGAGCTATTTTAACAAAATATTCAACAAAATATGCTTTTTTCTTGCAGCTGTGCCGAAAGGCAGCCGGGGCAAACGGATTTTGAGCAGAAATCGTCGTTCTTCGTCCCGAAGGCGTACGAGGGTACGTCGAGAGGGCGAAAACGGCGATAGTAAACAAAAAATAAAATCAATCGAAAATCGCAGATTTTCTTCCTTGTAAGTAACGGACGCTTTTTGAAAAAAGCTTGGCAAAAACTTTTGTAAAGAAAAAAATAAGCAAAAAGGGCTCTTTAAAAAGAACCCTCTTTTTGTTTACGGTTATGCCAAAAGGCGAAAGCCCCTAAATTACAACCTTGCCCTCGGCAATGAGCCTTTCGGAGCACTCCTTGCCGTCCACGTCGTAGATAGCAAGGGCGGTGATTTTTCCGTTCTCCCACGACATATCAATGCCGTAACCGCCACGGGCACGTATATTGCGTGCGCTACCCGTTGACAGCTCGTTGGGCAGACAGGGCAGAAGCTCGATAACGCCCCTGTGGCTCTGCACGAGCATCTCGGATATAGCGCAGCAAACGCCGAAGTTTCCGTCTATCTGGAACGGGGGGTGAGCATCAAACATATTGATATACATCGACCTTTTGAACATATTTACTATGTATGAGTAGGCAATTTCAGGCTCACGCATACGGGTATACATATTCGTTATCCACGCATTTGACCAGCCCGTGCCGCCACCGCCGTTTGCGAGACGGTATTCAAGAGATTTTTTCATAGCGTCAAAGTAGGGCGAGTCCTCGCCGTACATTCTGCACGGGAAATATCCGCACAGATGCGATATGTGCCTGTGACCGAGCTCGTTTTCCTCGAGCTCGGCATCCCATTCGAGCAGTCTGCCGTCAGAGCCGATTTTCAGCGGACGGATTTTTTCGAGCTTTTTCTCATACTCGGACGCATCCTTGCCCAAATAACCGCACAGCTCAATGAGGTTCATGTAGAAATCGCAAATCAGGGATATATCCATACCCGTGCCCGTCGTTATCTGACAGTATTTTCCGTTATACATAAATCCGTTTTCGGGGGATTCCGAGGGGGACGTGGTGAGGTATCCGTCACTGTCGTAAACCATCAAATCCGACAAAAACTCCTCAGCCCCTATGAGTATTGGCATATATTCTTCGAGGAATTTTTTGTCCTGGGTGTACATATAGTGCTCGTATACGTGGCGGCAGGTCCATATTCCGCCCATCTGCCAGAAGCCGTGGGGGGCGTTGGTTGCCTCAAGGTTGAAGCGCCATATATCCGAGTTGTGAGCGCAGTACCAGCCACGCATGCCGAGATGATTTTCCTTATGCGACCAGTCCGAGAGCATATCCATAAGCGGCATATGGCAGTCGGAAAGTCCTGCCTGCTCAGCCGCCCAGTAGTTCATCTGCACGTTAATGTTTGTTGTGTAGTTGGAGTTCCAGGGCGCAATTACGTCATTTGACCATATCCCCTGCAGATTTGCCGACTGCGTGCCCTTTCTTGAGGAGCAGAGGAGCATATATCTGCCGAGGTCGTAGAGGGTTTTGACAAGCACGGGATCGCTTTTTCCCTCTCCGAGCAATTTGATTCTCTCGTCGGTAGGCAAAAGCTCAAGCCCGTCGTTACCCTCAAAGGTTACAGAGGTGGCGTCATATTCCTTTTTATACGCCTCAACATGGCGAGCTTTAAGCTCCTCATAGGAATATTTAATGGCATTTTGAAGACGTTTTTCACATTCAGCCTCGGCATTTTTGCCCTCGCTTATCGGCATTTTGTCATACCCGTTGAAGCTGGTGCCGACGGACACAATGACCGTCATCTCACCCAGCCGTCCGATGCGCAAAAACTCGCCGTGGTTGTTTATTTTAGCGGGGGTTATAATTTTAACCTTTGCGCAGTATTCAATGCTTTCCTTGTCATCTTCGTAGAACACATCGCCATCGTTGGTGATATTTGTAGGGCAACGTCCCTTTACGGTTACCGTATCGCCCTCAATAGTCTTTTCGCCCTTCAGCATCTGATTGAATTTTATATTAACCGTGTTCCAGTCCCAGTTGCAGGAGAAGCGGTATACCATTACGTCATCGGCAAAGGAGCAGAACGCTTCCTTTGTTATATAAAACGGCTCCCCATAATTTAATATATAGGTATTTTTGTAAATTCCCGTGGAGAGGTCAAGCTCACGTATATAATCTACGGGATTGGGGCAGAGCGTTTCAAACGTGAGACTGCCGAGTGAGAGATAATATTCCGAGCGCTTGTTTTGCATCATTTTGCGAACACCCTCGTCTGCGGCGACATAGTCTCCGTTTTTAAGAGCCTCTCGCACGTATTTCAGGTCGTCGGGATTGTATTTATGAGAATCCTTGTTGGGATAGCCCGACCAGAGGGTGTCCTCGTTCAACTGTATTTTGTCGCAAAAGACGTCGCCGTGGAGCATACCGCCCAGCCTGCCGTTTCCGATAGGCAGAGCCTCGTTCCAGTTTTTAGCCGCCTTGTTATACCATAGCTTTGACATAATTAAACCTCGCAGTTATTTTTCAATCATTCCCATATTTTCAAAATCGGGGATTATGAAGGGGACAAGCTCGTTTTTATATCCTAAAACGGGGTCGGTTACGTATACCTCCGACTTGCGTGTGCGTCTGGCGCTTGTCTCCTTATCCGTCAGCTTGAAATTTTTATCCTTAACACTGACAAAGCCCTCGCCCCTCACGTCCTTGCCGTAACGGTCGGCGAGGTTTATATACTCGTTGTTGTAGTAGAGAGTTCCCGCATTATAGTTATACTTGTAGGTTCGATAGAGGTAGGGATATTTCTTCTTCCATACAGAGCTTGTTACGTCAACACCCGAAAAATCGTTTGGATCCTTCGTGTGCACCCTCTTCATAAACAGCGGACGCTTGTTCATATCCATATAGGCGTTGCCCGAATATTTTGCGGTGGGATTGCAGGCGCAGTCGATAAAGTAGTTGCTCGACACGCTGACCATACCGCCCATATTGGTGTGAATAACGTCAAAATTGTACGTCCCCTGTGTGTTAACCCTGTAAAATACGTTGGCGTACGCCGCATTGTATATAGCCTGGTCGTCAAAATAGAGAGCGGTTATTCCAAATCCCTTTGTATACGAGGACATAATGTCGTAGAAGAAGTTGTTGTGAATTACGTTTCCAACCTCGGACGGGTCACGTCCCATATAGAATGCGCCCATATCCGATACCTCTTTTACAACGTTGTGTATTCTGTTGTAGGAGATTTCGTGGTCGTTTCCGTGCAGGTAAATAGCAACCGAGGGTAGATCCTCGATTTCGCAGTGCGTGATTACGTTGCCGACACCCATAACGTTTATAGCGCCCGCATAGGTGCGGTTTAGGCGGTTGTTGCGTGCAAAATAGCAGTTGTACACCGTATTGTGAGCTGGGGTGAGTGACTTTCGGTCGCCGCCCGAGAGGAGCATACCTCCCGCACCCGTGTCGTATATTTTACAGTTCACAATCCTGTGATTTTTACCGCCGTTGTTGTTCCAGGCGGCAAATTCATATAGAAATTCGTGCCAGTTGCCCATATTCCTCGACAGGTTTACAGGAGTGGGCACTCCGCCGTCACGCTCGCCGTGAGCGGTGTGTCTGCCCTCGGGCATAGCCGTTGCGCCGCAGCCTATCTGTATTCCGAGAACGCCGAGGTTTCTGAACGTACAGCCCTCAACCGATACGCCGTCGCCCCCCTCGATATAAAGACCGCTGTTGCGTCCGTTTTCAAAGATTATACCCTGAATTTTAATATTGGTAGCATTTTCTACCGACATCATAACTCTGTCAAGAGAGGATATCTGTATTAGTGACATCGAGAGATTTTTCTTCGGATACAGGTAGAGAATATCGTTTTGCGTATCGACGTAGTATTCGCCCGGACGGCTGATTTCTTCAAGCAGATTGAGTATCCTGTAATGGTGTCCGTCGCCTGCGGTAAAGGAGTAAATGTGCGGGAGCGTTGTAGTGACTGTGGAATCGGCATCGTTTATTTCCTTCAGCTTTATTGCATCGTCAGCATAGCTCGAGCCGAAATATCCGCAAATATACGCATCGTCTGCACCCTTCCACGCCTTTGCCTTCTCGGAGGGTATCTTTATTTTTGCGGGACGGAGGGTGAAATCCTTGTCATACGGTCTGCTACCCGCATCGACGAGATTTTTTTCGGTAATGTATATAGGCTCCTCGTCACGTCTGGGATAAGAGGTTACGGTATACGTCTCTCCGTCAACAAACAGCTCGTTGGGCGCATTTACGTACGCACGGCGGAAGCCTCTCGTGCCGTAGATACCCTTGCTGAGTCTGTACGGCTTGATATTTATTTTGAAAATACGCTCACGGGCGTTCATATCAATTATCCTCTTCTTCTCCTCGGTGCTGAGTAGGGTGAGGTCGGACGGGTCGAGCACAGCGCCGCCGTCGAGGATTACCTCCTCGTCCTCGTATGCACAAATGATGAGGCCGCTGTCCTTTTCGTTCAGCTCAACGGTTGAGGTCAGAAAATATCTGCCGCCTCTTATGAATACAGTGGTAGGCTCGGTGCTCATTCTCGACATAGCGATAGCCGTGTCAAGGGTTGCAAAGGGGGCATCAAGCGTGCCCTGGTTCTGGTCGTTTCCGTCGGTAGCGACGAAAAACGCCTTGCGTGCAGGCTCGGTTTTCTTTTTCTTTCCAAACAATGCCATAAACATTACCTCTTTAAGCGTAATTTTTCGGTTAATACAAGTATAACATATCAAAAGGGAAATGGGAATACCTTTTGGTAAAAAACTTTTAATAAATTGAAGATAAATATATTTACAAAGCAAATAAAGTATGGTATAATAAGTCAATATACGATAAGGGGGTGCTCTTACGTACCGAGTAGGTCTTTATACTTTGGGCTGTAAGGTTTCGCAGTACGAAACCGAGGCTATTGCCGAGAGCTTCTCTTGTCGGGGCTTCTCTGTGTGCAATTTTGAGGAAGAATGTGACGTATACGTGATAAATACCTGTACCGTCACCGCCGAGAGCGATAGAAAATCCCGTCAGCTCATCCGCCGTGCGATAAAGAAAAATCCTCAGGCGATAGTTGCGGTGTGCGGCTGCTATTCGCAAACCTCGCCAAACGAAATTGCAAAAATAGACGGTGTCAGCTATATATGCGGAACGAATGGGAAGCTCGGAATTTGCGATGCGGTAATTCCGATGCTCTCCGAGCGTCCGAGTACGCCTGCCGTTTCGGTTGGCTCTCTTGACGGCGCACCCTTTGAGAAAATGAGGATAACGCATGCGCCAAGAACCCGTGCGTATATAAAAATCGAGGACGGCTGTGAATGCAGGTGTACCTATTGCGCCATACCCGGTGCGAGAGGGGACGTGCGCTCCAAGGAGCCCGACGCCGTAATCGGGGAGATAAACACGCTTGTAAAAAACGGCACGTATGAAATCGTGCTGACGGGTATAGAAACAGCCTCGTACGGCTCCGACCTTGACGGCTTCCGCCTCATTGACTTATTGGAGAGGATAGAGAGGGAAACCGACGTTGGCAGAATACGCCTCGGCTCTCTCACCCCCGAAATTCTCAGGACGGATTTTGTTGACAGGGTGTCAAGGCTTAAAAAAATATCACCGCATTTTCATCTGTCGGTGCAGAGCGGCTGCGACCGCACGCTCGCTATGATGAGGCGCAGATATAACACAAAAATGGCACTTGACGGTATAGACAGACTGCGCTCACAGATGCCGAGCGTTATGCTCACCGCCGACGTAATGGTGGGATTTCCCGGTGAGAGTGATGCGGATTTTGAAGAGACGGTTGAGTTTTTGCGCCGAGCGAAATTTCTCGATATGCATATTTTCTCTTATTCGAGAAGAAAAAATACGCCCGCCGCAGATTATCCCGACCAGGTGAGCGAGGATATAAAGGGCGCTCGGTCAAAGAGGCTGTATGCACTTTGTGACGAAATGAGCAGTCAGCTGCTCGACGGCGTGGTTACAGAGGGACGAGAGATGCAGGTTGTTTTTGAAACCTGCGAGGACGGCTCGTACCTCGGTCACAGCGCAGAATACATACGGGTGAGGGCAGAGAGCGACACCGACATACGAGGTATGGCGCTCACCGTAACGCCGCTTAGCCGTGACGGAAAAATTTTGAATTGTAAAATAAAAGGATAATATTTTTTGGGAGACAGAAAAATGGACAACAAGCAGAAAACTATGGACAAAATCGTTGCGCTGTGTAAGGGCAGAGGATTTATATTCCCCGGCTCCGAGATTTACGGCGGTCTTGCAAACTCTTGGGACTACGGCCCTCTTGGTGTTGAGTTCAAGAACAACGTTAAAAAGGCGTGGTGGAAGAGATTTGTGCAGGAGTGCAAGTACAACGTAGGACTTGACAGCGCTATCATAATGAACCCCGAGGCATGGGTTGCATCGGGACATGTGGGCGGTTTCTCCGACCCCCTTATGGATTGCAAGGGCTGTAAGGCACGTCACAGAGCGGATAAGCTCATCGAGGAATACGCATTCCAGAATGGCACAAACGACAACCCCGCAGGCTGGACCTTTGAGCAAATGGCTGATTTTATCAAGGAGAAGGGCATCGTTTGTCCCGACTGCGGCGGCAACGACTTCACCGATATAAAGAAATTCAACCTTATGTTCAAAACCTTTATCGGCGTTACCGAGGATTCCACCAACACGGTATATCTTCGCCCCGAAACCGCACAGGGTATATTCGTTAACTTCTCGAACGTTCAGCGCTCCACGAGAAGGAAGCTGCCCTTCGGCGTATGCCAGATAGGTAAATCCTTCAGAAACGAGATTACCCCCGGTAACTTCACGTTCAGAACACGTGAGTTCGAGCAGATGGAGCTTGAATTTTTCTGCAAGCCGGGAACCGACCTCGAATGGTTCAAGTTCTGGAAGGACTACTGCTACAAATTCCTGCTTGACCTCGGAATGAAGGGCGACAATCTGCGTCTGCGTGACCACGACCCCGAGGAGCTCTGCTTCTATTCCAAGGCAACGACTGACTTTGAATTTCTCTTCCCGTTCGGCTGGGGCGAGCTGTGGGGTATTGCGGACAGAACCGATTACGACCTCTCTCAGCACGCAAAGCACAGCGGTAAGGATATGACCTATTTTGACCCCGAAACCAACGAGCACTACACCCCCTACGTTGTAGAGCCCTCTCTCGGCGCTGACCGAGTTGCGCTCGCATTCCTCGTTGATGCGTATGACGAGGAAACGGTAGGCGAGGGCGATGTCCGTACCGTGCTGCGTCTGCACCCCGCACTTGCGCCCTTCAAGGCGGCGGTTCTTCCTCTCTCGAAGAAGCTGTCGGAGAAGGCAGGCGAGATATACGACGAGCTGGCAAAATACTTCCCCGTTGACTTTGACGAAACGGGCTCGATAGGTAAGCGTTATCGCCGTGAGGACGAGATAGGTACTCCCTTCTGCATCACCTACGACTTTGATTCCGAGAACGACGGATGCGTAACCGTGCGTGACAGAGATACTATGGAGCAGGTGAGAATCCCCGTATCCGAGCTTCGTGACTATATCGAAAAAAGACTTGAGTTTTAAATAAAAAGGGCAGGCAAGAAAAGCGAATAGTATCTTGCCTGCCGTTTTTTAGGAGGATAATATGAAAAATCTGACCAATGAGAAAATAGAGAAAAGAATTGACGACCTTTTGGCAAAAATGTCGCTTGAAGAAAAGGTCGGACAGCTTCATTCTATAAACTACGGCGGTGAATTCACCGATAAAATAAAAAATTGGCTCAAAAAGGGTGGAGCGGGAGCTATGCTCCTCGTTGACAACGCCCTCGCAGGCGAGGCGGAGGCTGTCAGAGTCAGCCGTGAGAAAATCAATGAGATGAGGCGCTTTGCGCTTGAAAACTCCCCCTCGAAAATTCCCCTGCTCACCTGCCGTGACGTAATTCACGGTATGCACACGACCTACCCCATTCCTCTGGCGCAGGCGAGCGCATTCAATCCCGAAATGGTGAGAGAGTGCTACCGTGCTACCGGAGAGGAGGCAAAGGCGTACGGTGTTGACGTTTCCTTTGCTCCTATGCTCGACGTTTCCCGTGACCCCCGTTGGGGCAGATGTATAGAGGGACCCGGTGAGGACCCGTACGTCGGCGAGGTTATGGCAAAGGCAATAGTTGACGGCTTTCAGGACGGTGATTTGTCAAAGGACACATCGCTCGGTGCGTGTGCAAAGCACTTTGTAGGCTACGGCGCATCGGAGGGCGGCAGAGATTACAACCGTACGGAAATATCCGAATACACCCTGCGTAACGTATATTTGCGTGCTTTTCGCAGTGCGGCTGAGAGCGGTATTGCCTCTGCAATGAGCTCATTTAACGAAATATCGGGTGTGCCCGCAACCGCTAACCGTCATACTATGCAAGAAATTCTCAAGGACGAGTTTGGCTTTGAGGGCTTCGTCATTGCTGACTGGCTCGCAATCTATCAGCTTATCCGTCAGGGAGTGGCAGAGGATATTGCCGAGGCGGCAGCGCTTGCAAAGAATGCAGGTCTTGATATGGATATGGCGGATGACGCATTCGGCGAAAACCTCGTTGCCCTCGTTAACGGGGGAAAGGTATCCGAGGATATAATAAACGATGCAGTACGCCGTGTCCTGCGAGTCAAATTCGCACTCGGATACTTTGATAAGGACTCCTGCGAGCAGAAAATCGAGTATGATATGGATGCGCACAGAGCCCTCGCACGCAGAATGGCAGGCGAGTGTATGGTGCTTCTCAAAAACGAAAACGCAACACTCCCCCTGTCAAAGGATACACCCGTGTATGTGTGCGGACCCTATGCGTTTGACAAGCGTATAATTAACGGCAGCTGGGCGGCAGACGGCGACCTCTCCTATTCGGTATCGGTTGCCGACGGTATGAGCGCAAAGTCGGATAAGGTGTGTTTCAGCAACGACAGACGGGAGCTGTCGGTGCAAGACGAAATTTTACGCTTCGCACCCAGAAACGGAAAGCAGACAGTTGTTGTCGTGCTCGGCGAGAGTGATAAGGTTACGGGTGAAAACCACAGCGTTGAAAGCATCGAGATATCAGCAGGACAGGTTGACCTCGTCAAGAGACTCAAGCGTATGGGCAATACCGTTGTCGGCGTAGTGCTTGCGGGCAGACCCCTCGCACTCACTGAGGCTGAGCCGTACCTTGATGCAATACTCTGGGGCTGGCATTCGGGCTGTGAAACGGGTAACGCAGTTGCCGATATAATTTACGGTGACGTCAACCCGTCGGGCAAGCTCGCAATGACTCTCCCCGCAACGACAGGACAGATTCCTCTCTACTACAACGTAACCATGAGCGGACGCACGAGCGACGCATATTACGGCGGCCGCTTCGTTAACGGGGATGATGAGAAAATCTACGGCTACAACAATATGTATGATGATATGAGCGCTTGTCCCCTCTACCATTTCGGCTACGGTCTTTCCTATACTACCTTTGAATACGGCGCACCCGTGGTTGATACAGCCGAGCTCTCGCTCGACCAAATCAATTCGGGCAAGGCGTTTACCGTCAAGGTTAAGGTTAAAAACACAGGCAACCGTGAGGGTAAGGAAACCGTTATGTGTTTTATCAGAGATAAGGTAGCATCAATGATGCGCCCGATACGTGAGCTTTGCGCCTTCGAGAAGGTAACACTCGGCACAGGCGAGGAGCGTGAGGTTGAGTTCACTCTCGGATTTAATCAGCTCTCCTTCTACAATGCAGAGAATAAGCGTGTGGTCGAGCCCGGTAAAATTGAAATCTACACAGGCGCTGACTGCTATGCCGAGGGCAACGTAAACGTAAAGGTAGTCTGATAAAAGGGCTCGCTTAATTTTGAGCAGAAACCGCCGTTTTCGCACTCGTCGGCGTACTCGGTACGACAGAGAGCGAAAACGACGGTAGTAAACAAAAAAATAAAATGAAATGAAAATCGCAGATTTTCTTACCTTTTGCTTGGTATAATGTCGGATTTTTGTTAAAATAAAGGAGAGGCGCTTTTTGCACCTCACCTTTTTTGTTTACGGTTATGCCGAAATGAAGCAGCCCTTCATTATTCTTCGACCTTGTAATATAGCGGCAGACGGCTGTTGTACGGCTGGGGGACATATTTCACCGAGCCTATTTTCGCACCGCTCACGCCGTATTTCGGGTTATAGCCGAATAAATTTATGTACGAGCCGAGGTCTGGACGCTCGGCATCCATAGCCTTCATCACCTCAAATAGGGCGAGGGTATCGTCAATAGCCCTGTGAGAATTTTTAACCTTTCCCGTCAGCTTGTACGCATCAATTGCGTTTTCAAGGCGGTGGGGGTACTCACGCCTGTCCTTATAAACCGTGAGGGTGTCGAGCATATCGCAATCACACAAAATTCCTGCCGCACCGTGACGGGCAAGCATTCGGTAGAGAAAATTCATATCAAATTGCGCATTATGAGCAACGAGCAGGTGGCGGTTGCCCCTGAAAAGCGACAAAAATTCTCTAACTGCCTCGCTCTCGTCAACTCCGTCACGCAAAAGCATCTCGTCGGTTATCCCCGTCAGCTTCACAATTTCGGGCGGTATTTTCTCACCCTCGGGCAGCTTTATGAGCAAATCCAGCTCACGCTCTGCCACCCCACCCCTTTGCGAAAAGAGAACGACGGAGAGCTCTATCACCCTATCCCCCTTGAAATCAAGCCCTGTTGTCTCGGTATCAAAGGCGATGAGAGTGTCGTATTTTGAGAGCAAATCTGCGAGTGGAGCGCACTCAGCCCGCTCGGAGCGCACCCTGTGTGCGCCGTCAAGCTCGCATCTGCATTCAGGACAAACCTTCGGGTATCCTGCATATTCCTTTTTACATTTACTGCATATAAACATATCCGTTACCTCTGTTTTATGTAAAAATTATAAAACAAAATCCGCCATAAGTCAATAAAAAATGCAAAAACGCCAATTATTTGCATCTATTACTTGCAAAAGGGCTGTTTTTGTGGTATACTAATGACCGTGTGCGCAGAAATTGCGTAAATCCAAGGAAAAGGAAAAGAGAAGTGTTTAGCTTAGAAGAAGAAATAAACCGAAGATGCACCTTCGCCATAATTTCCCACCCCGACGCAGGTAAAACGACGCTGACTGAGAAGCTGCTTTTGTACGGAGGCGCAATACAGACGGCAGGAGCGGTTAAGGGAAAGGCGGCTAACCGCCACGCCGTATCCGACTGGATGGAGCTGGAAAAGCAGAGGGGTATATCCATAACCTCGTCGGTTATGCAGTTCGAGTATAACGGCAGGTGCATAAATATCCTCGACACCCCGGGACACCAGGACTTCTCGGAGGATACCTACCGCACGCTGATGGCGGCGGACAGCGCCGTGATGGTTATAGATGCGGCGAAGGGTATCGAGCCGCAGACACGCAAGCTCTTTAAGGTTTGCGCTATGCGAAATATCCCGATTTTTACGTTCATCAACAAGCTGGACCGTGAGGCACGTGACCCGTTTGACCTCATTGACGAGCTGGAAAAGGAGTTCGGTATCGGCACGTACCCTATGAACTGGCCTATCGGCTGCGGCGTGAATTTCAAGGGTGTGTACGACAGGGAAAACAAGCGTATTCTTTCCTTTGGCGACTTGCACAGGGGTAAGGAGAGGCTTTCCGCCGTTGAGTGCGATATAAATGACAGAGAAAAGCTCGTCGAGCTTATAGGCGAGTATTCCGCCAATCCCCTCATTGAGCAGGTGGAGCTCCTTGATGGCGCTTGCTTTGATTTTGATATAGAGAAGGTCAGATGCGGTAAGCTCAGCCCTGTATTCTTCGGCTCGGCTCTTACCAATTTCGGAGTTGAGTATTTTTTGGAGCACTTTTTGGCTATGACCTCTACCCCCCTGCCACGCAAGTCGGGTGACAGAATGATTGACCCTGCAAGCGAGCCGTTCTCGGCTTTTGTATTCAAAATTCAGGCTAATATGAACAAGGCGCACCGTGACCGTATCGCATTTATGCGTATATGCTCGGGAAAATTCGAGCGCTCGCAGGAATACTTGCACGTTCAGGGCAAAAAGCAGCTGCGTCTATCCCAGCCTCAGCAGATGATGGCAGAGGAGCGCTCGGTTATAGACGAGGCGTATGCGGGTGACATTATCGGCGTATTCGACCCGGGTATTTTCTCGATTGGCGATACCGTGTGTGCAAAGGGAATGGACGTGTGCTATGAGGGCATACCCACCTTTGCGCCCGAGCATTTTGCTATGGTTGAGCAGACCGACAGTATGAAGCGTAAGCAGTTTGAAAAGGGTATGAACCAGATAGCTCAGGAGGGTGCTATACAGATATTCTTCGAGCCGGGCTCAGGTCTTGAGCGTGTGGTTGTCGGAGTTGTCGGCGTGCTTCAGTTCGAGGTGCTTGAATACCGACTCAAAAACGAGTACGGCGTAGACGTGCGCCGCTCGGCGCTCCCCTACGAGCTTGTGCGCCGTGTGCCCGAGGACGTTGACCCGAAAATGCTCAGGCTCACCTCGGACACCCGTTGGGTTCAGGACTTCCGAGGCAAAAATCTTTTGCTGTTCACAGGCTCGTGGAGCATAGATTGGGCAATATCTCACAACGAGGGGCTATCCCTTTATGAGTTTAACGAAAACGACAGCGAGCTTGAAAAATAATCAAAAAACAAGCAGGAACAAAGGTAAAACCTCTGTTCCTGCTCATTTTTTATAAATCCCTCGCTCAACCTTTTTTCTGCGAAAGTTTTTGCCAAGCTTTTTTCAAAAAGCGCCATTTCTTTTCTTCTTTTATACAAAGGTTTTTGCTAAGCTTTTTTCAAAAAGCGTATTATCTTTTCTTTCACCTTATTTCAGCTCGTTTATGAGAGAGGGAATAGCTCTCTCAAAGCGCACGCCGTAGGTGTGGGTGTCCCTGTCCTCGGTTGCGAGGATAGATGCGAGGGTGAAGCGTGCGGCTATGCTCGCCGCCTCGATGCAGGTTTTTTGATTGAGATATGAGCCGACAAAAGCCGATGCGTATATATCTCCCGTTCCGTGACAGAGATAGCCGAGACGCTCGTGGAAATAATACTCGGTTTTTCCGTTTTCCCTCACGGCAACGCCCAGCCTATCCTTATCAAAGGAAACACCTGTCAAAACGATGCATTTCATGCCTAAATCGCATAGGGTGTCGAGGATTTTCTCAACGTAATCACGGTCAAAATCCTCTCGGTATTCGATGCCGCTCATCATAGCCGCCTCGGTAATGTTGGGGATAACTATGTCGGCAAGAGCGCAAAGCTCACGCATTTTTTCGGCATAGTGCATATCAAAGCCTGCATACAGCCGTCCGTGGTCTGCCATTGCGGGGTCAACCACACGCACACCGCCCTTTTTCAAGAGGGTGTTCATCATAGCCTTCGCATACTCAATTTGCGCTACACTGCCAAGATACCCCGAATAAAAGCAGTCGAAATCTATTCCTTGGCGGGAAAGCTCCTCGCATATCGGGGTCGTGTCAGCCGACAGGTCGGTGAAGGTATAGCCTGAAAAGCTACTGCCCGTGTGATTTGAGAGCAGGGCAGAGGGCAGGGCACAGGTTTCGTGTCCGCACGCCGATATAATGGGCAGTGCAACACCGAGAGAGCACTGTCCGACACAGGATAAATCCTGAAACGTCAAAACTCGCTTAAAGCTCATAAAAAAACTCCGTTTTAAAAGTTAGTATATATAATAACACATTTTTCTCTTGTGCGCAATACTTTTTTCTCAAAGTTATTGAATTATTAAAATATTTGTGCTATCATATTATAATAAGCAGTCGGAAAGCTCCATTGGCACGCAAACGGCGTGCGTGACAGCTCCGAAAACGAAAATTAAGGTATATAACCATTAAACAGAGGTGCATTATGAGAATAGTTGTGAAGGTTGGTACGTCTACTCTTGCGTATCCTACTTGCAGACTTAATATAAGGAGAGTCGAATCGCTCTGTCGTGTTCTCTCGGATTTGAAAAACGCAGGCAACGAGGTAATTTTAGTGTCCTCGGGTGCTATCGGTATGGGCGTCGGTAAGCTTTTGCTTAAGGAGCGCCCCTCGGATATTCCCACGAAGCAGGCGGCGGCGGCAGTCGGTCAGTGCGAGCTGATGTACAAGTACGACGAGCTTTTCTCGCACTACAACCACACCGTCGGACAGATTCTTCTCACAGGCAGTGACATAGACCACGAGGACAGGCGTGAGAACTTCGTCAACACGATGAGCCGTTTGCTCGAGCTTGGCGTAATTCCCATAATAAACGAAAACGACACTGTTACAACCGATGAAATCAAGGTTGGAGATAACGATACCCTGGCGGCAATAGTTGCGACCAACATCGGCGCTGATTTGCTCGTGCTTTTGTCGGACATCGACGGACTTTATACAGGCGACCCCCACACAGATAAGAGCGCACGGCTGATACCTGTTGTCGATGCTATGACCGAGGAAATTATAGCTCTCGGCAAGGGCAGTATGTCAGGCCTTGGCACAGGCGGAATGGCAACGAAGCTCCATGCGGCTGATATGTGTATGAGAGCAGGCGTTGATATGATTATCGCAAACGGCGAGGAGCCCGAAAATCTCTATAAGGCGGCAGAGGGCACCCCCGTCGGCACTAAATTTGTAGGTAAGAGAAATGATTGATACGGTAGAAATTCTTAAAAGAGCTGCGAGTGTCAAGGGCATTATCGCAGGCCTTAGCGCCGAGAAAAAGAACGAGGCGCTGAAAAAAATGGCAGAGGCTCTCGTTTCGGATAAGGATAAAATTCTTAAAGAGAACGAAAAGGATATAGAGCGCTCACGTGGCGTTATATCCGAGGTTATGATAGACAGACTGCGCCTCACACCCGAGCGCATTGACGCTATGGCGAAGGGTATTTTGGACGTAGCGGCGCTCCCCGACCCCGTGGGCAGAGTTATAGCCTCGCATACGCACCAAAACGGAATGGTAATAGAAAAAACCGCTGCCCCTATGGGCGTCGTGGCAATAATCTATGAGAGTCGCCCAAACGTCACCTCGGATGCGGCGGCGCTTGCGCTCAAAAGCTCGAACGTATGCGTTCTGCGTGGCGGTAAGGAGGCATACAACTCCGCATACGCAATAGTTGAGGCTATGCGTAAGGGACTTCTGGCGGCGGGGCTTCCCCGTGAGGCAGTGAGCCTTGTCGAGGACACAACCCGTGAGAGTGCGAGGGTGCTTATGGAGGCGGTAGGGCTTGTCGATTTACTCATACCCCGTGGCGGTGCAGGGCTCATCCGTGCGTGCGTTGAAAACGCACGTGTCCCCTGCATACAGACAGGCACGGGAATATGCCATATATTCGTTGATGCATCGGCTGATTTTGATAAGGCTCTTTCGATTATAGAAAACGCGAAAACCTCACGCCCCTCTGTGTGTAACGCCGAGGAGGTGTTGCTCGTCCATAAGGATATAGCGGATAAATTTTTGCCCGAAATCAAGAGGGCGTTGGTTGACAGGCGAATTGAAAACGGAAAAATTCCCGTCGAGCTTCGCCTCGACAGCACCGCCGCCAAGATGATAGACGGCACACCCGCAACCGATGAGGATTTTGATACCGAGTTTCTCGATTATATTTTAGCTGTCGGCGTTGTTTCCGACGTGGACGGGGCGATAGAGCATATATCCCGCCACTCGACAGGGCATAGCGAGGCTATTATAACTGAGAGCCAAGAAAACGCAGATAAATTTACAAAATCGGTTGACAGTGCGGCGCTCTACGTTAACGCCTCGACGAGATTTACCGATGGCGGCGAGTTCGGGCTCGGCTGTGAGATGGGAATATCAACGCAGAAGCTCCACGCCCGTGGCCCTATGGGTATATCCGAGCTGACAACATATAAGTATATAGTTCACGGAAACGGACAGGTCAGATAACGGAACACAGCTCCGTGTGGCTGATGTACGGACGGTAACCCGATAAAGGCGAGTGCAATCACGGACGGCAAACATCACACGGTCAAGCTGCCCGTAAAAGCCTACAAAAAGCAAATGTAAACTCTTGTTTACAGCATTGGAGAAGATTATGGATAAGAAAATTGGTTTTATAGGAGCCGGAAATATGGGCGGCGCAATAGTTGGAGCAATAGCCCGTGCAGGGTACGCCGACAGCGTATACGTCTTTGAGCCTAACACTGAGAAGGCAGAGGCAATCGCAAGAGATACAGGCGTACACGTTACCGACAGGGAAAGCGTTGCCACCGAGTGCGATATAATCTTTTTGGCGGTAAAGCCGCAGATAATAGGTGCGGTTGCCTCTGAGCTTTCGCCTTATATAGCGAAAAGGGATAAAAAGCCCACGCTCGTCAGCATGCTCGCAGGCGTGCCGTGTGAGCGCATTTCCGAGCTTTTCGCAACACCTGTTATCCGTATAATGCCCAACACTCCCGTAAACGTTGGAGAGGGAATGATTTTGGTTTCTCCCGATAAAAATGTTGATGAGGATACTAAAATTGCGTTTAATACAATAATGGAAAAGGCGGGCAGGCTCGACTATATAGACGAGGGGCTGATTGATGCCGCCTGCGCTCTTTCGGGCTGCGGACCTGCGTTTGTCTATACCTTTATAAAGGCGCTTGCCAACGGAGCTGAAAAATGCGGGCTTTCCTACGAAAAGGCGCTGATGTATGCGTGCCAGACTACGCTTGGAGCGGCTCGCCTTGCGCTTTCCTCGGACAAAACGCCCGATGCCCTGCGTGATGCGGTGTGCAGTAAGGGCGGAAGCACGATAGAGGGCGTAAAGGTTCTTGACGGCTCGGAATTTGATAAAATAATCGAAAACACCCTGTCCGCATCCTATAAGCGCACAGTCAAGCTCGGCAAGCAAAACTAATGGGCCGCTTCCTTTCGGCACAGCCTTAAACAAAAAAGTGAGGTTTCGAAAACCTCACTTTTTATCTTTTTACAAAAGCTTTTGCCAAGCTTTTTTTGGGAAAGCGTTTGATTTTCCTCTACAAAAGTTTTTGCTAAGCTTTTTTCAAAAAGCGTTTGCTTTTATCCTATGATTTTTCCCTCAAAGAATTTCATAGTGTCGTTGTAGCCGAGCTCTATATTGTCACGGCTGATTTGTGTGTCGAAATTGATTACCGAGCAGAGCTTTTTTGATGGCTTCAAGGTTATTATATTCACGTCCTTCGGTATTTTTGTGCGGCGAACCACGCCAAAGCCGAAAAGACGGACAACGATAATATTCTTGTACCCCCTCGAAACGAGGGCGTGAATCGGCAGGGTATCGAAGAAGCCGCCGTCAAGGTATTCCTTGCCGTCCGAGGAGAGCCGTTGGAATATCGGCAGGCAGGAGCTGGCGAGGAGCATATCGTGGAGCTTTCCTTTCGGTAACTCCTTAGCGTCAAGCTCATAGCCCTTTTTGTCGGTTGTGCAGTAGGCTGTGAAATACAAATTGACGTCAGAGTTTCTTATCCTCTCCTCGTCAGCCATTCTTTCGAGCATATCACGAAGCGGCTTTGTGCTGACGCCTCGGCTCTTTATGATGCTTTTAAGCTTATCAAAATATATACCGAGCATCTGCGGACGGAAATTGCCCTTACATAGCTCACGCATACCCTCGTCGTTTACGTCCATAACCTTTGAAAAGGTGATGCTGTTCCATATTTTGAGCGCAAGGTCGAGGTCACGCATAGCCATCATTGCGCCGTTGAGCGCACCGACAGACGTGCCCGATACTGCCTCGTACTTAATACCGAGCTCGTCGAGTGCCTTCCACACGCCCACCTGGTACGCGCCACGAGCGCCGCCGCCCTCTAAAACGAGGGCGTATTTTTTGTTTCTGTCAATATACAAATAAATCAGTCCCTTTTGATTATTTTTTCGCTGATGCTCTTATAGGCGAGCAGGGCGAGATAGACGAGGGATGCCACAAATATTATCGTAGCTCCCGACGGTATATCCGCATAAAAGGATAGGGTAAGACCGACAACGCAGAACAGCGTTGAAAACGTAGATGAAATTATCATTCTGTTGCGAAGATTTTGCGAGAGAAGCGCCGAGCAGGCGGCGGGTATTGAGAGCAGTGCTATTACGAGCACTATGCCCACAACACGCAGAAGAACGACAACCGAGAGCGATATCAAAACGAGCAGGGAGTATTCAATAACTCTGACGTACAGCCCGTTTATAGCAGAGAAACTCTCGTCAAACAGGTACGCCCGTATATCTCCGAAGAAAACTATGACGAGCAAAACGGCGAGTGCTGTCAGCAGAGCCATAGTGATAATATCTACCTTGGTCGTTGTGAGAATGTTTCCGAATAAGTATGAATTGAGGTCAGGGGGGTATCCCGGCATAAGAGCGATAAAGGCGACGCCTGCCGCCATTCCGAGTGCCCAGAGCATAGAGATTATTATATCAACGCTCGCACCGCCCCTTTTTCTCAGATAACCGATGCCAAAGGATGCGCCGACGGAAAATACCGCCGCACCGATAAGCGGCTCGATACCGAGAAGATATCCGAGCCCGACACCGCCGTATGCGGTGTGAGCTATGCCGCCACTCATCATTGTGAGCTTCTTTTCAACGGTAATTATGCTCACGATTCCCGAAAGTATACCTGCAAGCAGGGAGGCTATGAGCGCATTTTGCATAAACTCATAGTTAAGAATTGCGTCAATCATTACACTCACCCTCCCCGTGGCTGTGCTCACCGAGTATTCTGTGAGGAATACCGTGAGCGATGAGGTCGATAGGACAGCCGTACATTTCGTTGCATACCTCCTCGGTGAGCCTCGGCTCGCCGTGATACGCCAGACGTCTGTTAAGGCAGGCAATTCTTCCGACGGCGCTGGATACCGCAAGCAAATCGTGCGTTACGAGTATTATAGTCATACCCTCGCGGTTGAGCGAGTCGAGCAGAGAATAAATGCTTGCCCTCGATGCGGGGTCTACGCTGGCGGTTGGCTCGTCCAAAATCAGTATTTCGGGTGAAACCGCAAGAGCCCGTGCTATCAATAGGCGCTGAAACTCACCGCCCGACAGCTCGGACAGCTGCCTTTTCGCAAGAGCCTCTATCCCTACCCGCTTGAGAAATTCAATAGCCCTCTCCCTGTCAGCCTTCTTGAAATAGCCGAAGGGGTGTATGCCGTGCCCGACAAAGGCGCACATTACAGCCTCTATGACCGATATGGGGAATTTTCTGTCCACCGAGGAAAATTGCGGCACGTAGCCTATTTTCTCACGTCCGCCGTTGCCGCCCAGCACCTTTACCGTGCCCGTGTGCTTTTCGCAAAGACCTAAAATTGCTTTGAGCAGGGTGGTTTTACCGCCGCCGTTAGGGCCTATTATCGCCAGAAATTCGCCCCTGTGCACGTCGAGCGTTATATCCTCTATCGCAACGGTGTTTTTGTAGTAGACCGTCAACCCCTTAACCTCAATAACCTTTTCGGTTGAAGGCTCGGGATAGTGAATATGAACGTGTCCGCCGTGAACGTGTGCGATGCCGCCGCCGTGTACCGAGTGGTCGTGACCGTGCTCGCCGTGACATCCCTCACATTCGTCGCAAAAGCCGTGTGTTTTGTGTATTTCGTGCTCACAGGCACTGTGCTTTTCCATACTGTATCACCCTACCCCTGCTATTTTTTCTGCCATTGTTATGAGATTTTCAATATAATTTTCGGATAGGGGGTCGAGCATAACCGCCCCTCCGTCTATCCCTTCGGCAAATGCCATTGCCTGTCTTTGCGATGCTTGCGCCTGATAGAATATCACCTTAATGCCGTTTTCCCGTGCGAGGTCGGTGAGCGCCTGCATATCCTTAGCAGTCACTTCCTTGCCTTCATGTTCAAGGGCGTGCATTTCAAGACCGTATTCGTCTGCGAAATAACCGAATGCTGGGTGAAATACTATGAATTTTTTAGAGGAAAGGCTCGAAAAAAGCTCCTCAATCCGTGCGCTTGTGCTGTCGAGTGCACTCTTAAACGCCTCCGCCCCCTGAGTATAAGCCTCAGCCCCCTCTGCATCGAGGGCGCACATAGTGTCGCATATTATCTCACTCATCAGCCTTGCCCGCTTGACGGAGAGCCATATATGCGGGTCACGCTCCTCGCCCTGCATAAGGTCGGGAATTTCCTGACTCACACGCTCGTGTAGATTTACCGTGAGCGTGTCCTCGCCGAGCGCCGGCAGGACGTTTTTCTCGCTCGGAAGTCCTATTGCGAAATAAACGTCAGACTCTGCGAGTGCTAAAATCTCCCTCGGTGTGGGGTCGTAGCTCTCGGGGCTCGCACCCGACGGAACGGCGACAATCACGTTTGCCCTATCCCCGCATACCTCTCGGACAAAGGCGGCTACGGGCGCAACCGTGACACCCACGGTTATTTTTCCGTCATCCTCGGTGGGTGTGCAAGCGCAAAGCGA
Organism: Clostridia bacterium; assembly: GCA_017504405.1. Taxonomy (GTDB): domain Bacteria; phylum Bacillota; class Clostridia; order Oscillospirales; family CAG-272; genus UBA1740. The sequence continues at coordinate 25,374 of JAFVRG010000013.1, forward strand.
TGCTGATAATATAAAAATAAGAATAAGAAAAAGCGAAAATTTTTTCATTCTGCTACCCTGATTAAAATAATGCGTAATTACAGTAGATAAAGTATAGCACAAAAACTTCAAAAAAACAATTATATTTTTGTAAAAAAGAAAATATATTGGAAAATACAGGGAAAAGTGAGGTGTATCGGGTGAAAAGGGCGGTTGTACTGATTATGATAATATCACTGTTTTTTCTCTCTGCCTGCTCAAGCGGCAATACACCGCAGAGGGTGTACGAATCCTTTGTGGATAAGTACGGACAGCTCCCCGTCGGCACGCTCTACGACAGCGAGAAAAAGGAATGGGAGGACGGCTACGTGTCCGACAGGCTTATAGAGAGCCTTTACGGCTGCACCCGTGACGGGGGAGAAATGGAGCACGTTTTGTCCTTTTGCGTTTATCTCTCGTCAAGGAGCGATGAAGTTTACGAGCTGGGGATATTTTTGTGCAACAGCCACAGCGAGGCGGAGCAGGTGGCGAAAATGTGCCTTTTACGCATTGATACCGTGAAGGAAATTCGTATTAAAACCGAGGGGGAGGTGGGGCTTTCCTCTCTTGACGGCGCATTCGTGCGTGTCAGCGGAAAATTCTGCGTCTATTCTATTATGCCCGACAACGAGGCGTCCTCACGTGCGCTCGACCGAGCGCTATAGCCTCTGCCTAAAGCGTTGCCTGTTCTGCCGTTGCAGGCGCTCTGCTTTCGTCGGGCGCTATCCCCTCGCCGACCGAGTGCTGAAAATACTTTTTCAGTTTATGTATAAAAAATTAAAAATGCGGGAAAATATTGACAACTCAAAATAAAGGTGTTAAAATATATAAGAATAAGGGAGTAATCGGCACCTTGTGCGGTGACTGTCAACAACCGCCCTCTTTGAGAGCTGGCGTCACCTTAACGGATGAGACTTATCGGGCGATAGGTCTCTTTTTTCGTATTACGCCCATTTCAGAAATCTATTACGGAGGATTTAGAATTGAAGGAGTATTTAAAGGATAGCGAGCAGGTTCTGTCCGAGCTTTCGGCTGACCGTGAGGGGCTTTCTTCCGCTGAGGCGGCGGCAAGACTTGAAAAGCACGGAAAAAACAAGCTGGCGGAGGGTAAGAAGGAATCCCTTTTGTCAAAGATTTTAAAGCAATTTGCAGAGCCGATGACGCTCATACTCATTGCGGCGGCTATTATTTCGGGAGTTCTCGCTATTGTAGAGCGTGAGTTCCCCTCGGACGTTATAATCATTTTAGCCGTCGTTATAATCAATGCCGTGCTCGGCGTTTTCCAGGAGAGCAAGGCAGAGGCGGCAGTTGCCGCGCTTAACCAGATATCCGCCCCGACCTCAAAGGTTTTGCGTGACGGACGTATACAGACGGTTAAGAGTGACGAGCTGACAATCGGTGATATCATAATCCTCGAGGCGGGCGACTCCGTCCCCGCAGATGCGAGAATTATCGAGTGCGCATCTATGAAGGTTGAGGAGGCGGCGCTCACGGGTGAATCCGTCCCTGTTGATAAGACGGAGAGGGCGATAAACGCCCCCGACGGCACAGTGCCTCTCGGTGACCGCAAGAATATGGTATTTATGGGCAGCACCGTCGTTTACGGCAGAGGTAAGGCTGTAATTACCGCCATCGGTATGGATACCGAGATGGGTAAGATTGCGGATGCTCTGACAAAGGCGCAGGAGGGCAAGACCCCCCTGCAGATGAAGCTCGGTCAGCTCTCAAAAATCCTCACCTACCTCGTTATCGGTATATGCGTTGTTATATTCGGCGTAAACCTTATACGTGCGGCAGCTTCGGGTGATTTCTCGGGCGAAATTGTGCTTGATACCTTTATGATAGCGGTGTCGCTCGCCGTTGCGGCAATCCCCGAGGGACTTGCAACGGTTGTTACGATAGTTCTCTCTATCGGCGTTACCAATATGTCAAGGCGCAATGCTATAATCCGCAAGCTGACGGCGGTTGAAACGCTCGGCTGTACGCAGATAATCTGCTCGGATAAGACAGGTACGCTCACGCAGAACAAGATGACGGTTGTCGAGCATTTCGGAGAGGACGAGAGGCTCATTGCAGTTGCAATGTCGCTCTGCTCGGATGCCGAATATGACACCGAGAAAAAGGATGCTGTCGGCGAGCCCACCGAGTGTGCGCTCGTAAACTATGCGGAGAAGCTCGGAGTCGGCAAAAACGCAAAGAAGCTCGAGTACCCCCGTATAGGCGAGGCGCCCTTCGATTCTATGAGAAAGATGATGAGTGTCGTCTGCAAGGGTAGCGACGGTATAGTCCAGTATACAAAGGGTGCGCCCGACGTCGTTATTTCCCGTTGTACGAGGGTTCTCGTTGACGGCAAAGAGGTTGAAATGACCGATGCCAAGAGAGATGAAATTCTCTCTGCCAATAAGGCAATGGCTGATAAGGCTCTGCGTGTTCTCGCAGTTGCTTTGGTAAAGCACGAAATCGCTCCTGCCGACTTCTCCCCCGAGGCACTTGAAAACGAAATGACCTTTATCGGTCTTGTCGGTATGATAGACCCCGTCCGTGAGGAGGTAAAGCCCGCAATTGAGGAGTGCCGCCGTGCAGGCATCCGACCGATAATGATTACGGGCGACCACAAGGATACGGCGGTTGCAATAGCAATTCAGCTCGGCATCATCACCTCGGCTGACGAGGCAATTACCGGCGCTGAGCTCGATAAGATTTCAGATGAGGAATTTGAAACCACAGTTGAAAAATATTCGGTATACGCCCGTGTTCAGCCCGAGCACAAGACGAGAATTGTCAACGCTTGGCGTGCAAAGGGTAAGGTTACTGCTATGACGGGCGACGGCGTAAACGACGCCCCCTCGATAAAGAACTCCGACATCGGTGTCGGTATGGGTATCACGGGAACCGACGTTACCAAAAACGTTGCCGATATGGTTCTGGCTGACGATAACTTCGCAACGATAGTTTCCGCTGTCGGCGAGGGAAGAAGAATTTACGACAATATCCGTAAGGCTATTCAGTTCTTGCTCGCATCCAACCTCTCCGAGGTTCTGGCGATATTCTTCACCACCCTCTTTGGCTGGACGATATTCAAGCCCGTACACCTCTTGTGGATAAACCTCATAACCGACTCTCTCCCCGCCCTTTCGCTCGGTATGGAAAAGCCCGAAAAGGATATAATGGACAGAAATCCGAGGGATAAAAAAGAGGGAATATTCGCAGGCGGTCTTGGTCTTGCAGTTGTATATCAGGGCGTGTTCGTAACTCTGCTCACTATTGCTTCTTATATTATAGGTAGATTCTGGCTCGCAGACAGCTTCCACCACGAGGCAATTTTGGCAGGCACCTATTCGGCAGAGCAGCTCGGACAGTCGATGGCATTCTTGACGCTCTCAATGGCGGAGATTTGCCATTCCTTCAATATGCGCTCACTGCACGGCTCAATCTTCACGATGAAGCATCAGAACAAGTGGCTCTGGGGCGCAGCGGCACTCTCGCTCATTCTCACCACTGTCGTTATCGAGGTTCCGTTCCTTGCAAGAGCATTCGACCTTGCTCACCTCGACCTTATGGAATATGGTATAGCTCTTGCACTCGCAATCACGGTTATCCCCGTTGTTGAGATTTGCAAAATCTTTACCCGTATGCACGACCGCAAAAGGGCGCAGCTCCTTGCCGATGCTGCCTGACGGCGATATAAAATAATCCGTGCGGTGAAGCCGCACACCCGAAGGGGCGAAGAGATCTTTGCCCCTTTTCATTTTTTCGTAAAAGCGCACTAAAAAATGAGATATTGAAATTCACGGCGAGCTGTGATACAATATAAAGTACGAAGGCATTAGTAAGCTTTAAGTATTACCGAGGTAAAGAGTATGACGGAAATTGAAACCATTGAATATGCAAAATCCTTTATAGACAAGCTTGCAAACGGAATTAACCCGATTGATGACAGCCCGATACCCGACGGAGACGTTATAAACAACGTGCGCCTTTCAAGGTGCTTATTCTTCGTGTCCGATATTTTACGCAAGGTTATAGATAACGGCGGGATTCCCGCCAAAAAGCCTGAAGCCAAAGCAAAGAAAAAGAGGGAAATGGTCGTAACCGATGAAATGCGTCTAAATCTTAAACCGTATGCTGAGGACGTCAACGGAAGCACGATTACAAGATTGATAAATAATCAAATTCCCGAGGGTGAGCCCAGGTTGAAGATGACAACCCTCAACAAATGGCTTAAACAATTAGGACTTATAGAAAAAGTTGAGATACGGGGAAGAAAGTGTAAGTGTCCTACTCCTATGGGTGAGGAAATCGGAATGTACTGCAAGGTAAGCGAGAGTAGTTACGGAAGCTATTGTATTACAATGTTTACTCCCGAGGCGCAGCAGTTCGTTCTTGACAATATAGACGACCTAGTGGCATTTCAGTATCCAAGCGCATCGGAAAGAAGCTTCAAGCCGTGGACGGATGAGGAAAATCAGATTATGATTTCTGCCTTTAACGAGGGCAAGAGCATAACAGAAATCGCTTCTCTGCTTCAGCGCTCATACGGCGCTGTCAGAAAGCGTTTGAAAAAATTGGAGCTGCTACCGTAATTTGTTGCAGAAAATCTGTTTATTTTAGGTCAATAGAAAGGGGGAGGCTATGTCAGCATACAGCGAGCTTGTCAAAAGCTTTGAGCGCATACGCGCATATATGCGGGAATTCTACGTTTACGGCTTTAAGAGCCGAGATGATTATAACAGAAAGAGCGCACGCTCTTATGACGATGAACGGCGCCGTATGGAAAGCTGGCTCGGCGAGCATATGAGCTTTGTCCGCACGCCCGAGGGAAAGAACGTATTCATTTCCATCGACAGCCGCAGCTCAAGGCATAATCCCTTTTACAATGCCTGGAAGGCAAAGAGCTTTACTGACGGAGATATCACGCTGCACTTCATAATATTCGATATCCTTTACTCTCCCGAGGTGCGCTACACGCTCTCGGATATAATGAAAATGATTGACGGGGAGTATCTGGAGGGATTTTCCTCACCGCTGATGCTTGACGAATCAACGGTACGCAAAAAGCTGAAGGAATATTGTGAGGAAGGTATTATAACAACCGAAAAGCAGGGCAGAAAGGTTTTCTATCACAGAACCGAAAGCCCTGATATCGAAGCTCTTGGCGACGTGCTGGATTTTTATTCTGAGGTAGCCCCCTGCGGCGTTATCGGCTCGTTTTTGCTGGATAAGGGGGGCGCTCACTCGGAGTCCTTTACCTTTAAGCATCATTACATAACGAGCGCTATGGACAGCGGTGTTCTGGTGGGACTGCTCGACGCTATGCAGAAAAAGAGTGTCGTGACTGTTTCCAATCTCAGCCGTAAGTGCGATGAGCCAAGACGTAACAGAATTATTCCCCTGCGCATTTTTATCAGTGTGCAAAACGGCAGGCAGCATTTGCTTGCATATCAGCCCGATTTCGACTGCATAAAATCATTTCGCATAGATTTCTTATCGGATGTGAGAATCGAGGAGCCAACGCCACGCTTCGATGAGCTTCGGGCGCAGCTTGACGGCATGCAGAGTAAAATGTGGGGCGTTAATATCAAGCGCAGCCGTCACGGTGAGGAGAAGCTTGAGCACGTTGAATTTACCGTCAGAGTAGAGAGCGGCGAGGACTATATTGTAAGGCGTCTTGAGCGTGAGAAGCGCATAGGGAAAATTGAAAGGCTTGATGATTTCACGTATCGCTTCACGGCGGACGTTTATGAGTCAAATGAGATGATTCCGTGGCTGAGAACCTTTATCTGTCGCATTACTCATATGAGCTTCTCTAACCGTACGGTGGAGAACCTTTTCAAGAGCGATATTAAAGAAATGTACCGTATGTACGGAATCGAGGCGGACGTATGATATTCAGCGAGCTTTATTCTGCATACTATAATACGGTTGCGAGTATTATATCAAGACTCCTTGACGGAGAAAACGACGAAAAAAAGCTGCATCAGATAGTTTCCGAAAAGGCATTCGGGGAGAGTGCGCTGACGATTTTGCCCGCACTAAAGGGCGAGAAATGGCAGCTGATGCGCTCCGATATGACGACTGCAATTTCACGGAAGCCGACGATGCCGCTGACGTTGCTTCAAAGGCGTTGGTTAAAAGCAATTTCTCTCGATTTGCGTATTAAGCTTTTTGGAGTTGAATTTGAGGGGCTTGACGGTGTGGAGCCGTTGTTTACCGCCAATGATTATTTAATATACGATAGGTACAGCGACGGCGATCCCTTTGATGATGAGGGGTATATCAACCGATTTCGGTTCATTTTGGCGGCTATTCGAGAGAGAGCGCCAATAAAAATAGCTTTAAGCAATAAAGACGGTAATAGTACCTTTACGAAATGTATTCCCATAAGACTGGAGTATTCCGAAAAGGATGACAAATTCCGATTGATCACAGGCGGATGTCATTTCCTTCCCGTTATTAATTTATCGAAAGTCACGTCCTGCTCAAGGTACAACGGTGAGTATAAAATCAGCACAAATCAGCGTGATGTGCAGTATAGGACTGTCACAATGGAAATCACTGATGAGCGCAATGCGCTGGAGCGAGTTATGCTTCATTTTGCGCATTTTGAGAAAAGGGCAGAGAAGCTTGACGGGAATCGGTACACGGTGAAAATCAAATATGACAGCAACGATGAGTCGGAGATCGTCATTCGGGTTCTTTCGTTCGGACCTCTTGTCAGAGTGACCGAGCCGTCCCGCTTTGTCAATTTGATAAAGGACAGGCTGATACGGCAAAAAAACTGCAATTTGAGATAAAAAAGCTATTTTAGCTGCGAATTCTTTTGAGTTCGCAGCTTTTTTTCCGTGAAAAGAGATTTTTTGAATGGTAAAATATTCTTGCAAGGCTACTTCAGGCGTGTGTTTGAGTTACATCCTTCACCGCGGTGCACAAGGAAATTCCAAGGTGTATGTCAGAAGATCACTTGCTCCTCTTCAGATAAGCCCTACAGCTTAAACTGATTTCGGTTCAAAAGGGAACCTCTTACGCGGGTTCGAATCCCGCCGTGTGCTATTTGGCATATCGCCAGTGGATTGGTTTTGTCCTTCGGACTAAGTGACGCATAAAAGCGTTAAAGAACAATTTAAAGATCCGTAATCATTCGGCTAAGATATCGGGCATAAGCTCTGATATCAGAAGCAATGCGAAAACGTGCCTTGCCTGAAAACAGATACCGTGTTTATTAAAATCGGCGCCAAAAGGTTACTTTCCGTGCCGTGTCTGATGCACTAAAGTATTCAGCCGCCGTTTTTGCATGAATGATGACGGCACGCATCAAAGGCTCTTGGGAGCATCAACATAAATCAAATCAGATGAAAGGATACATATTATGAAAAAGGTAATTATTAATGAAAATCAGAAGGGCTTTCTCTTCAAAAACGGCAAATACGTAAAATTGCTCAACGCAGGTAAATACCGTATTTTCGGGGACAGAGAGATTGAAATTTGCAATCTGGAGCAGCCTCTTGTCAGCAACAAATGCGCTCTTGACACATTGCTTGCGGATGAAAGCGTTTCGAGGCAGGTGTCGTTAGTGGAGGTGGATGACGAGCAGCTTGCGCTCCACTACGTCAACGGCAAATTCTCATCCGTGCTCCGTTGCGGTAAGCACGCATTCTGGTCAGTGGTGGATAAGCACGATTTTAAGCTTGTGGATATTTCAACTCCTACGGTTGATGAATCTGTGCCCGAGTATATCTTTTCTAAAATTTCTCAGATATACTATACCAAGGTAGAGGTGGCTGAATATCAGAAGGCGAGGCTCTATTTCAACCAAAGGCTTGAGAAAATTCTTGATGCGGGTACATATTATTTTTGGAAAACGCCCGTCAAAATCGACGTAGGCTTTGTTGATACACGTCTGACGCAAATGGATATTACCGGTCAGGAAATTCTGTCTGCCGACAAGGTGTCGCTTCGCATTAATTTTGTCTGCAACTACCGTGTTACCGATTATGTCAGGATTCTGACCGAGATTGATGACTTTGCAGAGCAGATACACGTTGCGGCACAGCTTGCGTTGCGTGAATACGTTGGCAAATACAAGCTTGATGAGATTCTTGAAAACAAGGATATGATGTCAAAGTTTGTGTTTGAAAGGCTGCAGAAAAAGGAGAAGGAGCTGTTCGTTGAAATTACGGATGCGGGTGTAAAGGATATCATCCTGCCCGGCGAGATTCGTGAGATTATGAACACGGTTCTCATTGCAGAGAAGCGTGCGCAGGCTAACGTCATCACCCGCCGTGAGGAGGTTGCATCTACCCGCTCTCTCTTGAACACAGCGAAGCTTATGGATGATAATCAGACTCTTTATAAGCTCAAGGAGCTTGAGTACGTTGAGCGCATTTGCGAAAACGTGGGCAACATTACTCTGAACGGAAGCGGAGACGTTCTTTCACAGCTCACAGGAATTTTGAGAAGCAATAAGGCTTGACTCAAGCATTCGGTCGGGCATTCCTGCGAGCACAAAAAAGCCCGACCGAAAAAATTATTAAAGGAGAATTATTATGATAGAGATAATAGGAGAGCACAATACTGCAAAGTGCTTTACCAATCAGATTGAGGATAGTGCTCGTGAGCAGATACATATGGTTTGTGACACTGAGGCGTTTTCTGATTCTAAAATCAGAATTATGCCTGATGTTCACGCAGGCAAGGGATGTACCATTGGCACTACCATGACCGTAACCGATAAGATAGTGCCCTCAATGGTTGGCGTAGATATCGGTTGCGGTATGTACACCGTTTCACTCGGTCAGATAGATATTGATTTTAAAAAATTCGACGAGGTAGCTCACTATATTCCTTCAGGCAGAGACATTTGGGAGGGAAGACAGGAGAAATTTGACCTTCAGCAGCTCCGTTGCTATCGCAATCTCAAATATTCAAAGCGATTGGAGCGCAGCCTTGGCACACTTGGTGGCGGTAATCACTTTATTGAGATTGACGAGGATGATGAGAGAAATAAGTACCTCGTAATCCATTCAGGAAGCAGAAACCTCGGCAAGCAGGTTGCAGAGCATTATCAGCAGATGGCTGTGGAGCTAAATCTCGGCAAGGAGGAGTATTTCAGAAAGAGAGATGAGATTATCTGCTCTTATAAGGCTGAGGGGAGAAGGGGCGAGATTCAGAATGCCCTCAAGCAATTGGATAAGGAGTGGAAGGCGAAGGAGCCTACTCTGCCAAGCGACCTTTGCTATCTCTACGGAAATTTTATGGACGACTATCTTCACGATGTGGATATCTGCCAAAAATTCGCAACGGTAAACCGTGAGAAAATAGCAGAGATATTGCTCGATAAAAGCGGACTTAATGGCTCTTTTGCGTTCCATACGGTTCATAACTATATTGACATTGAGGAGATGATTCTTCGTAAGGGCGCTGTGTCTGCAAGACTCGGGGAGAAACTGCTCATCCCCATAAATATGCGTGACGGTAGCTTGATTTGCGTTGGTAAGGGCAATGAGGATTGGAACTATTCAGCACCTCACGGAGCAGGACGTCTGATGTCCCGTTCTTCCGCCTTTGAGCGTCTTACAATGGCGGAGTATGAGGAGCAAATGGCTGGAATCTATTCTACCTGCGTGGTTCCTACCACTCTCGACGAGTCACCTATGGCTTATAAGAGTCTGGATGATATCGTGCAAAATATCCAGCCTACCGCAGATATTATTTGTCACATAAGACCTATCTATAATTTCAAGGCGGTTTTATAGAGTCAAGCTGTTTTGAGCACGTAAATATCGGGTAACGCTCTTGCTTGACAATCAGGTAACATATGCTCATTAGTGTGTTCTCTTTGGAGAGTGAATCAACAAAAATTGACTCTCCAAGGAGAACGCTTTTTCTTTTGAAAACGGAAAAAGAGGGCTTGACGTTAAGAATATGTTGAAAAAATATGTGTTTTCTGGTATAATGCAGTATAAGATAATTAAATGAAAGGGCGCTCAGAAGCGACGGTAGACGATATGGAAAAAATAAAAATTACGGTGATGCGTAAGGCGTGCTATAACGACCTTATCGAAAAATACGAAAATCCGATAGAGCACGCCTGCGATTTGTGCGAGGGGCAGATCTTTTTCTGCGAAAACGCAGAAAAGCCCAATGGGCTTTGCGACAGTGCGTGGGAGAGCATCTATCCGTTTGTTCTCGAATTGGCAAACGGCGGTGGAAATTTCTTTGACGGTTGGATGAAAAACGAAAAATCTGCGATGCTGTCCTGCAACGACGGCTTTCGTCCCGTCAGCTTTCTTGTTGAGGTTGTAAAATAAATCAAAAAAGTTGTCGAAAAATGAAAAGTTTTGTTGACTTTGCACATCTTTCGTGGTAAAATATAGCCAATAGGCAGAAAACGGTTAAATAGCTACGGGAGTGCGGACTTTTGTTCGCCCCTTGTTAACGTTTTGCCCTTTCACCTAAAAATTTTGGAGGCTTATCATGGCTAAAAATCTGGTTTATGACATCCACGACAGACCGAAGTTTGGCAATATGCTCATCTTCGCTCTCCAACAGCTGCTCGCAATCCTTGCGGCAACAATCGCAGTTCCCACAATTATCGGCGTACCTACTCAGATACCTGCCGCTATATTCGGCGCAGGCGTAGGAACTCTGGTTTATCAGATCTTCACTCGCTTCAAGAGCCCGGTTTTCCTCGGTAGCTCGTTCGCATTTTTGAGCTCGCTCGGCGTTGCTCTCGCATACGGCTATTGCGGTATCGTTCTCGGCTCGGTTGTAGCGGGTCTTGTTTATGTAGTAATCGCAGTGATTATTCACTTCGTCGGCACCGATTGGGTTGCAAAGCTTATGCCCCCCGTTATCATCGGCCCTACGGTTACCCTCATCGGTCTTTCCCTCGCAGGCGCCGCTATGGGTGATATAGTGAAGGCGAGCGGAGCAGAGATTAACGCATCCTACAACCTCGTTGCTCTCATTTGCGGTCTTATCACATTCCTCACAATTGTTATCTGCTCAACACAGAAGCGCTTTATGATGCCCCGTCTTGTTCCGTTTATTATAGGAATAGGCGTCGGATACGCAGTTGCCGCTATCTTCACGCTCATCGGCTCTCTTACAGGCGCTGATTACCTTATGATAGTAAACTTCAAGCCCCTTGTAGACAACTTCGTTAACGCTGACGGCTCGTTCAGAGGAATCCAGGCAATATTTGATTATCCTCATTTTGCACTCGTTGAGGGCATCAAGGAGCTTGCCACAGGCGAGCTCGCTCCCGAAATCACGGCAGCTAATAAGGGAGCAACGCTCATAAACATCGGCGGTGTTGCAGAGGTTGTTATAGCATTTTTGCCCGTTGCTCTCGTTGTGTTTGCGGAGCATATCGCAGACCACAAGAACCTTTCGAGCATAATCGAGCGAGACCTCATCAGCGACCCCGGTCTTTCCCGCACCCTTCTCGGTGACGGCGTAGGCTCTATCGCAGGTACTGTGTTCGGCGTATGCCCCAACACTACATACGGCGAGTCGGTTGGCTGTGTCGCTATTACGAGAAACGCATCGGTCGTTACGATAACCACTACGGCAATTATGTGTATGGTGCTCTCGTTTATCAGCCCGATAATGGTGCTTTTGCAGACGATTCCTGCCTGTGCTATGGGCGGAACCTGCCTCGCACTTTACGGATTTATCGCCGTTTCGGGACTTAAAATGTTCAAGGACCTTGACCTTTCGGATAACAAGAACCTGTTCGTCGTTTCCGCAATACTCATTTCGGGTATCGGAGGCTTGGCAATAAAGATACCCTATGCTCTCGCAGCAAACGGCGCAGTTCTCAAAACAATTCAGGTAACCTCAATAGCAACCGCTCTCATTCTCGGTATAGTAGTTAACGCTATACTCACAAGACTGGAAAAGAGCAAGCTCGGCAAGGAGCCCGAAAAAAAGGATTAAAAGAGGAAATAAAATGAAAAGCTACGATAACGTTATCATATTTGACCACCCGCTGATAAGACACAAAATCGCAATTCTGCGTGACGAAAAAACGAGCATGAAGGAAGTTCGTGAGCTCGTTGAGGAAATCACGACGCTCATGACCTACGAGTGCCTTAAAGAGGGAGTCCCCACAACCGAAATTGAGGTTAAAACTCCGCTTGAGGTATGCAAGCAGCAGGTGGTGAAGGATAACTCTATCGCCATAGTCCCCATTCTGCGTGCAGGACTTGGAATGGTGAACGGAATACACGTGCTATTCCCGTCCGCAAGAGTCGGCCATATCGGAATGTACCGTGACGAGGAAACGCTCGAGCCCCATTCCTATTATTGCAAGCTCCCCGACGGCATAGAGGACAAGCTTGTTCTTGTGGTAGACCCCATGCTGGCAACGGGCGGCAGTGCGTGCGATGCAATCAATCTTTTGAAGGAGAGGGGCTGTAAGCATATCAAGTTTATGGCAATCATCGGAGCGCCCGAGGGCGTGTCCCTCGTAGCGGAGAAGCACCCCGACGTAAATATCTACGTGTCCACCCTGGACAGATGCCTGAACAAAAACGGCTACATTCTCCCGGGTCTTGGCGATGCGGGCGACCGTCTTTTCGGAACTAAATAATCAAAACAATCGGAAAAACCGAACAAAAAGGCTATGCGCCTTGCCCAACGGCAGCGCATAGCCCTTTTTATGCCTTGACTTTGTTACTTATGTCCTCTATGAGAGCTTCACAGTCCTTTTTGTCAATAGTTCTTCTTTCAAGAAGATGAGGAATGAGCGATTTTATCAATTGCTTATTCTTCAGCACTAACTCCTTTGCCCTGCAATAGCACTCGGAGGTTATTTTATCCATAATCTCGTTTATCTGGTCAATGTGATCAGGCGAATACGGTATATCTCTTGCACGTGCCTCTCTATACTGAATATCCACGCCGAGCATGCCCATTTCGAGCATTCTCTGCATCAGACAGTCGGTTATGCGGAGCTGATAGTAAAGGTTGTCGTAGGTTTTGTTGAGGATTATTTCCTCGGCTGCATATCCGCCGTAGATAACAGTTATAGCATCCATCAAATCCGCACGGCAGAACACGCTGCTGTTATTCATTTCCTCCTCGCATTCGTCCATTTCGTCATCGCCGTCGTAATCGTCCTCATAATCGTCGTCGATTTCAGCAATCAGCTTGTTGTAATAGTCATTGCAAACGGTGTCCTCCTCGAGACTCAGCACGTATTCACCGTGATTTAGCTCACGTGCCACGGATAAAAGACCTATGTTTCTGCAAGCATACACAACGTCCTCCACCTGTGAGCCCTTTCTCGATATGTCCTCGTTTTTGATTTCCGAGAAAACAGCCCTTATCAGCTCCTCACTTGCAAAATTATTGTCGTCGGAATGAAGAACGCTTTCGTTTATAAGCGTCTCGAGAGCTGCGCAGGAAAATCCAGAGCACATTCTTGCCATTTCCTCGGCTTTCATTCCAAACCGACAGGAGGAGCGACTTATGTACATATTGATAATCTCTACCCGAGAGGTGTATGTAGGTCTTTCGATACTGATTTTTTTATCAATTCTTCCGGGTCGTACAAGTGTTTCGGGCAGCGAACCGTAGCTGTTGCAGGTAGCCACAAAAACGATGTTCGCCGTGCTGTCCATGCCGTCGATGAGCGTTAATAGCTGAGCGAGTATGCTCTTCGAGCGGTCAGTATAGTATTCCTCGTCGTCATTGGGAAGCAATTTGTCAAGCTCGTCAAAAAATATCATAGTAGGCACCTTGCTTTTTCTCGCAGATGAAAACGCTCTTTTTAACTGCCTGCAAATCGAGGATTCCCTGGTTGCATCCCCCAAATCTACCTTTTTAATTTTCAATCCGCATTCGTTTGCCAAAACCTTTGCAAACAACGTTTTTCCCGTGCCGGCTCTGCCGTAGAAAATGATTCCCTTCGGTAGTCTGCCTCCTTTTTCCTCATATTTTTTTCTGTTAGAGAAAATTTCACAGAGATTTTTCAGCTCCGTCTTTTCTCTTTCGTATCCTGCGATACTGTCAAATGTGTAATTCATGTCTATACCTCCTTGTTGTTAAAAACGTTTTCCATGTCTCCGATTCGGACGTATCCGTTAAGTCTCAGCCCCTCCACAATGATGTCAAAAACCGCACGGCTGACATCGAGTGAGTCAATCGGTTCGTAGTATTCGTCATACCCGTCGGTGTTCAAGTCGCTGATGTTTATATCGAGCACGTACCTTTTGTTGAATCTGTCGATTGAAACCTGGTCCACTCGGTCATCACGTCCCTTCACCTGTGCATCGGTGTGAAATAGCTCCCAACCCCTGATCGAAAACCTTTCCTCCTCTTCGTTTGATTCTTTTGCTCTTCCATTAAATTCTGCCATTTTCTTGCCCTCCTTTTATTCTTCCCTTACATTATACAACCGATTTTTTCCTATTACAATTGGCAGATTTCATTATTTTTTTGCCCCCTGTTTTTTACAAAAAACCCATATTTTATAGGAACAATATATTGACACAATGCCCCCTTTTAGTGTACAATATATCAAAAGAGGTGATTTTATGGAGGAAAAAATTAAGATAAGTCTGCCCAAGGGCGTACGTGAGCTCCTGAATAAGGATTGTGAGGATTTTAAAATTCTGAAGAAAAACGGCACTCCTAATATGAATGCCTTTATCAATCTTTTAATTGTAAATTTCTTTGAGGAGTTTTCGGCGAGCACAGAGAGCCTTCACGACGGAGTACGAGAGGCGCTATTCTCAGTACCCGAGGCGTATAAGCAGAGAGCATTTGACGGAATAATCAAATTGCTTTCGGGACGCACCGACTACCTTGGAGAAAACGGCAGGAGCGTTACTCTGGCATTCAAGCCGACGAAAAGCTCGAGAAGAGAGGTATCTCACATAGAAAATCTCTTGCTGTCGAGCGAATCTCAATCCTCGTTTTATCGCCGTATGCTCGTTTCGTATTCCCGAAAAACGAAGGACGAGAGGGAGAGAATAATACATAAGGAAAATTACGAGCTGCTGCGACACGCGGAGAAACGGGGGATGAAGGTATGCATTACTCTTTCAAACGGCGAGGTTATGAACGGGTTGTCGGTTTATTCCGTTGCCCCGTCAAAGGATGAGCTGTTCAATTATGTTCTCGCATATTCGAGTAAAGGAAATCATACAGTCCGCCTCGCATCTGTGGATATAGTCGCCGTTCTTTCGGATAGGGCGCACATTCCCGAGAAAAACAGAAAACTGTTTGACAGGCAGGTTGTGTGCGGAGTGCAGTACCCAATGTATTCAACCGATGATGAGCCGATAAGGGTGCGCCTGACCGAGAAAGGGAAAAATCTTTTCAAAAAAATATACCTTTACCGCCCCACCCCCGTGAGTATTGACGGTGATGTGTACACCTTTGATTGCTCGGCAAGTCAGGTGCTATACTATTTTGAGAGGTTCGGAGAAAATGCGCTGATAATTTCTCCGAAAAGAATTGGGATATTTATGCGCAATTACTACCACTATGCACTCAAAAAATACAGAACGCTGTATGATAAGGAATAATATTAAGGGACTTAGTCACTGAGAACTCAGCAAAATCGGGACAAGCCAAGCTAAAAATGAAAGGCTCTCTGAGTTCTCAGTGCGAAGTCCCCTTCGGGGCTCGCTTAATTTTGAGCAGAAATCGCTGTTTTTCGTCCCGAAGGCGTACGAGGGTACGGCGAGAGGGCGAAAACGGCGATAGTAAACAAAAAGACCGATATAATCAAAGAAATTCGTGAGAATTTCTTCCTTATAAGACTCAGACGCTTTTTGAAAAAAGCTTAGCAAAAACTTTTGCAAAGGGAAAAAGTAAAGGCGAGGCACTTTTCGTACTTCACCTTTTTTGTTTACGGTTGTGCCGAAATGAAGCAGCCCCTTTTCTTACTTGCTTTTATCCTGGCACATTTCTCTCAGGGCGGCGAGGGCGTGGGAAAGACCGCCGATTTCGTTGATAAGTCCGCATTCCACCGCCGCATCGCCGTCGAGCACCGAGCCTATGTCGTTGGCAAGCTCCTCGGTTTTCATCATAATGCTTTCAAGATATTCACGCTGAACGCTTGAATTTCTCACTATAAAATCGACAATCCTGTCCTGCATCTTCTGTAAATAATCAAAGGTCTGCGGTGCGCTGATAACCGTACCCCCTGTGCGTACGGGGTGTATTGTCATGGTTGCGCTCGGCACGATATAGCTTTTTTTAGCGCATACCGCCAGCGGTACGCCTATCGAGTGACCGCCACCGATAACCAGCGTCACCGTCGGCTTTTTCATAGAGGCGATAAGCTCCGCAATCGCCAGCCCCGCCTCAACGTCACCGCCCATAGTGTTCAGAATTATGAGTATTCCGTCAATCTTTTCGCTCTCCTCAAGCTCCACGAGCAGGGGAATGAGATGCTCGTATTTTGTTGTCTTCTGCTTCTCGTCGGAGATGTAATGTCCCTCTATCTGCCCGATTATTGAAAGACAGTAAAATTTATAATCGCCCGAGTCGGTAACCGTGCTGCCCGTTTCTATTATACTGTCAAGTGCCTCGTTTTCTTCGCCGCTTTGGTTGTTTTTATCCGCCATTTTGAAAATTCTCCTTCGAAAAACATAATTTTTAGGTATTTTTTGTTGTAAATCTTTTATTTATACATTTACAAACCGATTTTTTTGTGTTATAATAGTCGGTGGAATAAAAAACAGAAGGAGTTTTCAGTATGAAAGAAATTCTTGTAGAAACCTCTGCCCGCCACGTGCACCTCTCAAAAGAGGCAGTTGAGGCACTTTTCGGCGCAGGACACACCCTCACGAAGAAGAAGGATTTGTCCCAGCCCGGTCAGTTTGCATGTGAGGAAAGAGTTACGGTTGTAAACAAGGCAATTGACAGAAAAACAGGAGCAACGGTAGAGAAAACCCTCGTCGCTTCGGTTCTCGGCCCCGAGAGACCTGACAGCCAGGTAGAGCTTTCCTTCACCGATGCGAGAAACCTCGGCGTAACCGCCCCCATTCGTGAGTCGGGCGACGTTAACGGCACCCCCGGCGTGCTGCTCAAGGGCCCCGCAGGTGAAATCGCTATTGATAAGGGTGTAATCATTGCAAAGCGTCATATACATATGACACCCGAGGACGCAGCCGAGCTTGGCGTTTCCGACAAGGAAATTGTTAAGGTTGCGATTAACACCGCACGCCCCCTCATTTTTGACGACGTAGTAGTACGTGTTTCCCCCAAATTCTCACTCGCTATGCACATCGACACTGACGAATGCAATGCGGCAGCGTCATTTGGAGAAGTATACGGTACGATAGTTAAATAATAGGGCTTCGTATTTTGGCGCTTTTCGCCGTTTTCCCGCAAGCTCGCTGTATTCTATACAGCTTCGGCGTGAAGAACGACAAAAATCACTCAAAATCCGTGCGCCCGCAGGGTTGATTTAATACCAAATCGGCGTTTTTGGGAGTTCCCCATTAAAGTCAAAAACCAAACAGAAAAAATTTTAAAGGAGATATATATTATGACAGATAACATCATCTATTCTGCCGAGGTGCAGAATATGTGCGTTGTTGCCAAGGGTCCTCATCACGGTCCCGCTCCGATTCCCGAGGAGGGACTCTGGGTTAAGGCAAAGGAAATTTCGGACATTTCCGCTTACACTCACGGTGTGGGCTGGTGTGCTCCCCAGCAGGGCGCTTGCAAGCTCTCGCTGAATGTAAAGAACGGTATCATCGAGGAGGCTCTTGTTGAGACCATCGGATGCTCTGGTATGACTCACTCTGCGGCTATGGCTGCTGAAATTCTGCCCGGTAAGACCATTCTCGAGGCTCTTAACACCGACCTCGTTTGCGATGCTATCAATACCGCCATGAGAGAGCTCTTCCTTCAGATAGTTTACGGACGCTCGCAGTCCGCATTCTCTGAGGGCGGTCTTGTAATCGGCGCAGGTATGGAGGACCTCGGTAAGGGTGAGCGCTCGATGGTTGGTACTATGTACGGTACTAAGGCAAAGGGTGTCCGTTACCTCGAAATGACTGAGGGCTACTGCACCAGAATGGCGCTCGACGCAGACAATCAGGTTATAGGCTATGAGTTCGTATCCCTCGGCAAGATGACTGATTTCATCAAGAAGGGTATGGAGCCTAACGAAGCATACGAGAAGTCGAAGGGTACCTACGGCAGATTCAACGACGCTGTTAAGTACATCGACCCCCGTAAAGAGTAAGGAGGAAATATAAATGGCTAAGTTTGAAGGATATGAAAGAAGAGAGGCGAAAATCCTCGCAGCTCTCAAGGAATACGGAATTTCCTCTATTGACGAATGTAAGGAAATATGCGATGCAAAGGGCATCAACCCCTACAAGATTGTAGAGGAAACCCAGCCTATCGCATTTGAAAACGCAAAATGGGCATACACCGTCGGCGCAGCTATCGCAATCAAGAAGGGCTGCACAAAGGCATCTGACGCAGCGGCAGCTATCGGTATCGGTTTGCAGGCATTCTGCATCCCCGGCTCGGTTGCTGAAAACCGCAAGGTTGGTCTTGGCCACGGAAACCTCGGCGCAATGCTCCTCTCCGAGGAGACCGAGTGCTTCTGCTTTTTGGCAGGTCACGAGTCCTTTGCAGCAGCAGAGGGCGCAATCAAAATCGCTCTTAACGCAAATAAGGTAAGAGTTAAGCCCCTGCGTGTTATCCTCAACGGTCTTGGCAAGGATGCGGCTATGATTATTTCGAGAATCAATGGCTTTACATACGTACAGACCGAGTTTGACCCCTACGCAGAGGAGGTTAAGGTAATTAAGGAAACCGCATACTCCAACGGCGACAGAGCAAAGGTTAAGTGCTACGGCGCAGACAACGTACCCGAGGGTGTTGCAATAATGCGCCTTGAAAACGTTGGCGTTTCTATCACAGGTAACTCCACTAACCCCACCCGTTTCCAGCATCCTGTTGCAGGAACCTACAAGAAGTGGTGTAACGAGAACGGCGTTAAGTACTTCTCGGTCGCATCGGGCGGCGGTACAGGTAGAACCCTGCATCCCGACAACATGGCGGCAGGCCCTGCTTCCTACGGTATGACCGATACTATGGGTAGAATGCACGGCGACGCACAGTTCGCAGGCTCTTCCTCAGTTCCCGCACACGTAGAAATGATGGGACTCATCGGAGCAGGTAACAACCCTATGGTCGGTATGACTGTAGCAGTTGCCGTTGCGATTGAAGAAGCTTCAAAGGCTTGATTTATAAGGGTTTTTAAGAAAATTACCCCTATCGTTGTTTAGACGATAGGGGTATATTTTTTGCCCTTTGCCGACATTTTGCCGACATTATTTTCAAGTTGACGGCAAAGAAAATCATCATCTTATTTTCACCTATTATATTTGCGGAAATCTTCCGCTTCTTTTTCAGCAAGCACAAGACACAATTAGACAGTTAAGGAGGTCTATATGACCAACAAAGAAAGATTTTTGGAGCTTTGCTCCAAGGTAAAACGAGAAGGCATTGAAGACCTCGTTAAGTGGTTGGAAGCCAGCGACTTCTTCTATGCTCCCGCAAGTACAAGATTCCACGGTTCTTATGCCGGCGGACTTCTTGAGCATTCGCTGAATGTTTACGATGAGCTCGTAAGATTGCTTGCCGCATATCCCGAAGTTAAGACTTCTGAGGAGACAGCAATCATTATCTCTATCTTCCACGACCTGTGCAAAGTCAATATGTACGGGGTCGAGAAGCGTAACCGCAAGGACGCGAATGGCAGATGGGAAAGCTACGACGCCTACACTTCTGATGAGAAGTTCCACTACGGCGGTCACGGTAGTAAATCCGTGTTTATTCTTCAAAACTATATGAAGATTACCGCAGAGGAAGCGGTGGCAATCAACTGTCATATGAGCTGCTGGGACGGCAACAATTCCGTCGGTGCCGCTTATGAGCAGTATCCTCTTGCTTGGCTTCTTCACGTTGCCGACGAGAGTGCAACTTACATAAAGGAAGGTAAGAAGAATGAAGGTTAAGGTAAGACTTGATACGCTATCGGATATCAAAGGTTTCGTAAATGCGGTCAGCCCTATTGCAGCCGAAGTGCATCTTACTGACGGTAACAATCTTACGGTCAGTGCCAAGTCCATTCTCGGCGCTATGTACACAATGGAATGGAGCGAAGTTTATTGCACCTGTGACAAGGATATTTACAGCATTATTCGCACCTTTATCGTGGAGGAGTGACGATGGGACTTGACAACAGATTTATGGGACATTTCAAAAACCACCCCGAAGTTGAAATAAGCCTTGCATATTTCCGCAAGTATTTCAACTTAAACGAATGGATGCTTCAACACTGTGCTCCCGTTCAGGAAGACAATCCTTACGACGTTATCGTAACCAAAGACAATCTCAAGGATTTGCTTAAAGAAATCGAGCCGATTGCACAGGAACTTAACAAGTTCAACTACAATCAGATTGCTTACTACGAAGATAACGGATACCCGCAGGAGTTCGTGGAAAGGTTTTACGATACGGAGTTCACCCCGTCGTGTAGCAATACATTCGCTGCCGGACACAAGCTCGTTAAACTTTATCGAAATGTGCTGGTAATGATTGAGATGCTCGAAGACAACGAGGAAGACTTCTACATTACTTTCTATAGCAGTTTCTAAGGAGGCAATATGAAAGTCATTTTTCTTGACGTAGACGGCGTTCTCAACAGTGTTGACACATCTGAAGTCTTTCAGGGGTTTGTTGGCATCGAGGATAAGCTCGTGTCAAAACTCCGAAAGATTGTCAGAGCAACTGGCGCTCAAATCGTTCTTTCATCTTCGTGGAAGCACGATTGGGAGCCGCTCGACAAAGACAAACAAAACAAATACGGTGATTACCTCGACCAAAAGCTTAAAAAGTATTTGCTCTCCGCAGTTGATAAAACCAGTGAAGCGAATTCTGAATGTCGCGGCGAAGGCATCATCGAGTGGGTGGGAGCCCACGAAGTAGATTCATTTATTATTCTCGACGACGAATGGTTCGATTTTAAGGAACTCGGACTCCAATCGAGGGTAATCAAAACTGAGTTTTATGACGAGAACGGCGGTCTGACAGACGACCACGTTGAACTTGCCATCGAACTCTTAAACAGTGAAATTCCCAATTAAGGGTTTCAAATAATACATAAGGAAGGTAAATCCAATGGCAACGACAAAAGATATGACGCTGCACCAGAAAATTCTGAAGATTGCCGATATGGCAGGCGTTCTCCAGAAGAGTAAGAGTGGTTACTCTTACAAGTACGTTCCCGAGGAAGACATTCAGGCAAAGGTTACCGCAGGACTTCAGAAGTACGGCATTATGCTTTACAACTCCATCGTCCCCGGCACTCTGAAGGTCACCCCCATCTCGTATGAAAAGTACGACGCAAAGCTCAAGGCAAATAAGCCCGTAAACGAGGTTATTGTTTCGGCAGATATGACCTACACGTGGGTTAACACCGACAACCCCGA
>JAFVRG010000014.1 GCA_017504405.1 Clostridia bacterium
GCTCTCACCGTTTGCGATAGTAGGACTTTTAGCCTGTGCTCTCACGGGATTTTGCGTTTCTATGATGTGGCCGGGTAGCCTTATAGTAGGTCAGGAGCGCATCCCCGACGGCGGAGTGTTCATATTTGCTATGATGGCGGCCGGCGGCGACCTCGGTGCCTCGGTAGGACCTCAGCTCGTTGGAATAGTAACCGACGCCGTGTCGGCAACATCCTTTGCGCAGTCACTTGCGACATCTCTTTCATTAACAGCAGAGCAGGTTGGTATGAAGGCAGGAATGCTCGTCGGAGCCCTCTTCCCGATAATCGGAATTATCGTCTATCTTATCATCTGGAGGGGCAAGAAAAAGCCCCAAACCGTATAAACAAAAAACCACCGATTTCGGTGGTTTTTATTTTGGTAATTAAGGGTGAAGGACGATTTTAATCATATCCTTCGGCTTTTCGTCAAGCATATTCATCGCCTTCTCGGTGTCCCTCAGGTCGAATTTGCAGGTAATCATATCTTTAAGGTTAAGAACACCCTTTGCGGTTAGCTCAATAACCTTATCCCACGCATCAGAATTGCCCGTGTATCCGCAGAAGCTGATTTGATTGAGAACGATGTCGAATACCGAGAGGGAAATTTTTGCGCTCTTTTCGGGCAAACCGTAGAGAATAACCTTTCCACCCTTTTTAAGGCAGGTAAAGCCCTCCTCAATAACCCGTATAGAGCCCGTAGCATCGGCGAAGAAATCAACGCCGTAGCCGTCGGTCTCCTCCTTTACTCTGTCGAAAAGATTCTCGCTTCTCGTATCTATCACCACGTCAGCTCCGAAGTGGTATGCCTGCGCCTTCTTTTCATCATTACGGACAACGCAGATAACCTTTTTTGCGCCGTATGCCTTAGATGCCTGAATGAAGGAAAGTCCTGCAACGCCTGCGCCGATAACGAGAACGGTTTTGTCTTTAACGTCGGAGGTCATAATTGCGCCGAAGGGGCAAACCACAGCCTCCATAATTCCCGCCTCGTCATCGCTGACCTCGTCGGGCAGAAAATGAACGCAGGAATAGGGAACGCAAACGTATTCAGCTTCACCGCCCTGATGAGGGGGATAGCCTATCTCGCCTGCATCGCACAGATGCTTCATATTATTTTTACAGTATTCGCAATCGTCACAGCCAACGTAGGTTTCAACGACAACTCTCTTTCCGAGATTTTTTTCGTCAACACCCTCGCCGACCTCGATGATTTTACCGCAGATTTCGTGACCGAGCACGTGAGGGGGCTCGCATATATCGAGCTGAGCCGTCATTATGTGATAATCGGTTGCACAGTATCCGCAGGCTAAAACCTTGAGCTTTACCTGTCCCTCTTTGGGAGAGGGCTCGGGAATATCAGTATAGGAAATATCTCTTTTTCCCTTCCATAAAACTGCTTTCATCAGAAAATCCTCTCTAATTCCTTGGTCATAGCTTCATAAAGAGCCGCTGCCTTTTCTGCGTCGCACATAGGGGACAAATCTCCCGTTTTGAGTCCGCAAGCCTTAGCCACGAGCTTGTACCCCTCGGGGAACATGAGCCCGTCTGCGAGGCGGAGCATGGGAAGAATCTTATACTGTTCGCTCTGTGCCTTCGCCATATCGCCGTTTTCGTAGTATCCGTAGATATTCTTAATAATTTCGGGGAATATAGCGCCAAAGGCGGTCATGCTGCCCTTACAGCCTGCGACCAGCGCAGGAAGAAGGCAGTCGTCGGTTCCCGTGTACATAATAAAGTCGGGGTTTATTTCTCGTGCAAGGTCGCACTCGTGCGAGATTTTTTTCATATTTCCCGACGAGTCCTTCATACCGACAAGATTCTTGATTTTGAGCATTTCCTTGAAGGTATCAAGCTCTATCGCAGTGGTGAAGAAGGGCACGTTGTACGCAATTATCGGCATATCGCCCGCATACTCGCAGATTTCCTTATAGTAGTTGAGCACCTCGCCCTGTGATAGCGGATAGTAGTAAGGCGGGCAGGAAAGGCACGCATCGTAGCCGAGCTCCTTTGCCTTATCAATATAGAGCTTTATTTCGTCGAGTGAAACGGCGCAAGCACCTGCTATCAGCACCTTTCTGCCATTGTTGGTTTTTGCAACCACTTCCATAATTTTCAGCTTGTCCTCAACGGTGAGTCTCGCATATCCACCCGTAGATGAGCAGGGGAAGAAACCGTCTATCGGACTGTTGGCAAGCTCGTCAGCCTGCTTTATTATCTCATCATAGTTCGGTCTGTCGCCCTCAAGAAGAGGGGTTACCGTAACGCCTATCGCACCTGAAAGCTTTTTCATAAGTTCACCCGATTACTTTACAAGATATTTTTCTACTGTTTCGTAGTTGAGGTTGATGCCGAGTCCCTTGTCCATAGGAATAACAACTCTTGCTTCCTCGTCGATTCTGAGAATGGGGTAGGTAAGAGTCTTGCGAAGGATGGTTTCCTGCTCGCAGAACTCCTGATACCAGCAGGTAGGAAGCGATGCTATGTACTGAAGGGTTGCACTCATAAGAATATTGGTCTTGAATGCGTGAGGAATGATTATCGCATTGTGCTGCTCAGCGAGGTCAACCAGCTTGCGTGCAACTGTTAGTCCGCCGCAACGGCTGAGGTCGGGCTGAACTATATCAACACACTTGTTTTCAAGAAGCTCACGGAACTCCTGGAGTGTACCGATTTCCTCACCACCCGAGATTCTCGTGGTGGTTTCCCTGTTGAGCCTTGCATATCCGTCAATGTTGTCGGGGTGGAAGGGCTCCTCTACCCAGTATACGTTGTATTCCTCAAATGCCTTGACGGTCTTGATAGCGCCCTTGACGTCCTTCCATCTCATAGCGATATCAATCATCAGCTCCTTGTCGTCGCCAAGAGCCTCACGTGTCCATTTAGCAAGCTGAATATCCTTCTCAAAGCTCTCACCGAGCGCACCCCAACCGAGCTTAATGCCCTTGTAGTTGCCGTTCTTCATGTGCTTTTCAACCAGCTCGTTGATTTCCTTCTGCGTGCCGGGCATGAGAACAGAGCAGTATGCCTCTACCTTATCTCTGTAAACACCGCCGAGAGCCTTTGCAGTAGGAACGCCGTATTTCTTACCGATTATATCCCAGAGTGCTATATCAATACCGCTTATCGCCTGAATAGCAGCTCCACGTCTGCCGTAATAAATGCTCTTGTCGTACATTTTTCTCCAGAGTCTTTCAACGTCCAGAGGGTCCTCGCCGATGAGCACCTCACGAAGTCCGAAGCACGCCATGTGCGATGCGGGGGACTTGATTATCGCATCCATTATGTAGGGCGAGGAATCTATTTCGCCGATACCGTTAATGCCCTCGTCGGTTTCAACCACAACGACGATGGTGTCCTGGCTTCCGTCACCGATTATTTCGATTTTTCCCTGTCTGAGAATAAATGTTTTTACGTCGGTAATTTTCATGATTATTACTCCTTTTCAGATATAAAATTTTCTATTTCAAGTGGGTATTCAAAAAGGTTTTTGCATCCGTTTTTGGTTATAAGATAGTTGTTTTCGAGCCTGACACCAAATTCATCCTTAATATAAATTCCCGGCTCGAGAGTGACGACGTCACCCACTCGCAGTCTTGCACTTTTGTTCGGTAAAAACTGCGGCTGGCACAGCCGTCGGGCTTTAATCAGGTGTCCTGCGTGATGAAAGAAGGTGTCCTCGAAGGGCTTTAACCTTTCCCTCATTTCACGGTATACATCACACGCCCTTATGCCCGGCATAAGGATTTTCTCAACCTCGCACAGTGCGTGCTTTACGGTGTTGTACACCTCTCGTTGCAGTGCACTCGGCTCACCTACGAAAAACGTCCTCGTGGTATCGGCACATTTTTTATTTTTGTAGGGCAGAAGGTCTAAAATAACAGCATCCCCACGCTTGATAACGTAGTCGGTGCCCGTGCCCTCTCCTACTGCGCTGTTTTTTCCCGCAACTATGTCACCGTTGAAGGTGAAGCTGCCAAGAAAGCTCTTGTATTCACAGAGTATTATCTTTTTAAGCTCGTTTTCGGTAAGTCCCTCGAGCTTTGTTTTTCTCAGAAGGTCGAAAACACGTTTGTTTGCCTCTAAAACCTTATGTAAATTTTCCATAAGCAACCTCGGATATACTTAATTCTGCCGCCGATTTAACGGCGGCAGAATGCCTTGTATTACAGGAAATGCTCGCAGAGCACCTCGTCAATTGCCTTGATAGCTCCTGAAAGCTCCTCAGGGGAGGGCAGAAGAACTACTCTGAAATGGTCGGGCGTTACGTGGGAAAATCCGCTTCCGGGAACGAGCAAAATGTGCTTCTCACGCAACAGCGTGCTTGCGAATATGCGGTCATCTGTTACCTTGAATCTCTTATCAATCTTCGGGAACACGTAGAGAGCGCCGCTGTTTTTTACGCAGGTGAGCGACTCGCACGCATTGATAGCGTCCATAGTTGCCTTGCGCCTTTCGTAC